>JABBAS010000058.1:0-18714 GCA_018607835.1 Methylobacillus sp.
GTGTCAAATCTACGTTAGCCCTCTCAGTAGCACCAGCACGAATCGTGCCAAAGCCTGCGGAGCCCGCTTCACCAATCTTCGGGGCGCCCGATTTGGCCGTCGCATAGAAGCTGGAGTCACCGATTTGACGCAACCCGGCCGGACTTGAGAAGTTAGACAAGATCACCTTGGCCAACGTGAGCTGAGAGCCGTTGGAATAGGAGGCGCTCACCAGGCCATCGTCACCGATGTCTAAGCCCACCAAGTCACCCTCAGGCTTTCCGTCCTGCGACTGCGACAACACCGCAAACGCTGAGGAGTACTGGGTAGAAGCTGAGTAATCAATGTTGATGGTCAACGCACCCTTACCATCGTCTAGGTAAACGGTGTCGAGCTGAGAGCCGGTTTTTGGCGAAATCAGGTTACCGCTGGTGTTAAACGTAAGCTCACCCTTGTCCAAGAAAATGGGTGACCACTCAGGCAGGACCTCGTAGCCATCCGCGCTAGCGGTTTCAACACCAAATTCGTCGATGTACTTCGATACGCCTACGCCGCTAGAGTAGTCAGTGAACTGCGTGGGCTTAATCCAGGTCGAGCTTGCGCCACGACCGGCCTCTACATTAGCCAAGCCCCAGTTGGAGCTACCCGAGACCTTGATAAAAGAATCCGTTCCCGTGGTACCCGTTGTAAATTGGAAGGCATTTTTTGCACGGTCATAGGTTACTTTCACGCCCGACGCGGTGCTACCAGTCGTGCTGGCCAAGTTGTTAATGCCCTTCTGAAGTTCAGCCATAAAGCCGTCCAGCGTGTAGCTGGTGCTTGGCGGAATCGAGACCGTTCCCTTGACGTCATCTACCGAGACAACAAACTTATTATTCGTCGTATCAACAGAAAAGTTGTTGTTTACGTTGACGGCCACTTGCGTACCCGTGGTCTGAGCGGGTAACGATATCGTGCCGCGCAATGCGGTGTCAGAAACGGCCACAGCTAAGGGGTTTGCTGCCGTGTCTTCTAGGCCCAAAAGCGATTTTGCCCGTGCATTGGTGTTGGTAATGGCGATACTCGACGTGTCGCCAGTGGTGCCGGACGAGACTGTGAACTTTTCGTTCACGTTGTCGAACTTAACTTGGATGCCATAACGCTGGTCTGCAGCAGCACGGATTAAATCACCATTGGGTGTCACTTGGCCATTGAGGGCCGCGCCAACGGGCACATACAGCCCTGTTGTCGCACCAACATTCACCGGTGTTTGACCAACGCCTAGCACCTTGTTTTCTGTGAATGTTTTTGCCGTCATTGGCGTCGTCGTGTCCTCAAGCGCAAAATCGGAGTTGTCGACTTCGTCATAGACTACTTCGAGGCCTGTAGCCGTATCAACCTCTTTCAGAGTGCCACCGAAACTGGCTGAAGTCATCGTTGGCTTGATCGTGAATGATGCCCCATCATCTCTTGCGAAAACTAGTTTCCCGCCCGCGTTGCTGATGGTGTAACCCGACGATGCATAGGTTGGGTTACTGGAACCTGTCAACGCTGTCACCAGGTCGTTCAGCGTGGCACCAGCTTTTAACTTAGCGCTAGACAGGTTCACTGTCGTCGAACCTGATTTAAGCTCAAACCCAAGGACCTCGTCTTGCAATACGTTCGTGCCAACGTAGTTATACATCTGCATTGTTTGCGGCACTTGCAGGCTAATGGCTCCACCACCGGACTCGGTGAACTTAAAACCACCAGTGACAGAGTCGTAGGCGACAGCGACTGTTGTGAGGCCTTGTTCGACTAGCTGCGTTTTTAACGCAATGGCCGCCTGGTCTTTCGTGACCTTGGTCAAGGACCCGGCGATTGCCGCGTAGGCCGTGTCAACGGTCGTACGGCGCGTGACGCCCGTAGCGCCAAGCGGGTCAGTATCGGCAAAAGTCAGCTCCGCCGCATCCTCATCCGCCGCGCCCCACGTTATCAGAACCGTGCCGTCACCATTGTCAACAGCTGACCGGCCCGCGTTACCAAGTTGAAATGCTTTAGCAGCATCGTTAAGCTGAATCACCACCTTGGCGGCCACATCAGCGGCTGTGATGTCTGTGGCCGCCAAGAGCACAGCGACCCCGCCTACGGTAATAGTGCGTGCTGCGGGCGTCGTTGGTGCACTAAATGTGACGAGATCTTTTTTGGGAATCAAAGGCGTCACGATCGTCGGGACATACTCGCGCGGTGTTGAACTCGTGACTGTGACACCCGAAGTACCTGCAACCGCCGTGACCGCGGAGGCATCGCCATCAGTTGCAGCCCACGTCAAGGTAAGCGTCCCGTTTCCTGGATCTGTAACTGTGCGGGTTTGACCTGCTGCAGCGGTGTCGAACAACGCACCTGCCGCTTCCAACGCAGTCTTAACTTTAGCGGCAATACTGATAGCGGTCTCATTGGCGGTTGTGGTGACCGACACCCCTCCCACCCGGAGATCCCCACCATCGGCATCAGCCGCAGTGAACGTGAGTTTCTCTTGCTTGGTTGCCCCCGCAGTGCTTAAGTCCAACTGTGCGATGGAATTGACGCCACCAATGGTGGTGTTGAGTTGCATCTGGGTGTTGCCTGTAAAGTCGAAGTAGCGCTCGTCGCCAAACGCTTCATTCAACTTATTGGTCATCGCCGTGGCTAACTGCACCCCGGTAAGTTTTTTGGTTCCCGCCAACGAGCTCAGATCCATCACGACTGGCTTGCCGCTGCTGTCCACGTCAATACTAAATAGATTCTTTAAGTCAGCCTTAGGGATCGCCGAGAAATCAAAAGGGGTATCAGCGGTTAAGTCAGCAACTGTTTTTTGGCCTGCGATGGATGCAGGCGTGGAAGATCGCTTGTCTGTCAGGTCATCCAGGGCGAACATTTGCGTCTTGCCGTTGACCAAAAAGTCACTGACCTCGCTCTCAGGCTTGATTTCCCCGTACTTGTTCACAAACAAGCGGCTTGAGTTGTCATCCGTGGCCTGAATCAATGACGGGTTGACTTGCGTATCCCCAACAAACACGTAGGTTTGCCACTTGTTAAACGGGCTGGTCTGACTCGCGTTTTGTGTCTTCGCGTAATAAACGGTTGCGAGGTAGCCATTACCACCCGAGTCATAAACTGTCAGCGCAGTGCTCTTGTTGTACGTCTCGGGGTTGGCCCTGTTGAAAGGCTCGGTTATCACCGTCGCATCCGCAGGAAAATTCAGACCCAAGTTAATCAGTGAGGTTTCACCCGCCTCACCGGTCGTCTTTTGAGGAATAGTCAAAACGTTCAGTGCGCCCAAGTCCGCCTTACCAGAACTATCGACCGATGCCGCCATGAGTCGCTGACCAGCCGAGTTCACCACGTTGTATTGATCGTTCATCATGAACGAGCCGTTACGGGTGTAGATGTCTTGCAAACCGTCCGCTGACTTCAACGGGAAGAAGCCGTCACCTGTAATCGCTAGGTCAAGCGCGTTGGCGGAGAACGCGACGTTACCCTGTCCAAACTCCTGTGTGACCTGCTTCAAGGCGACGCCCTGACCAATGGTACTGGACGCTTTTTGCAGCGGTGATGTCGCAAAAATGTCACCAAAGTCAGCGCGTGAACGCTTGAAACCGGTGGTGCCCACGTTGGCGATGTTGTTGCTGGTGACGCCCAATTGCGCGGTAGCAGAGTTCAGACCGGTAAGGGATGTGTAGAAAGACATTTATATTGACTCCTGTTAGGGAAACGGGTGATTTGTGCTTTGATATTTTGTTTTTCGAACTTGGCTTACATGCCAATTCGGGTGACCTCGGACAGCGGCAAAGTTTTGCCGCCCTCGAACTCGAGCAATAAACTGTTGTCCGCTGAGTTGGTTCTCACAGCGGTAACTTTTGCCACGGCTTTTACGGCTACGTTGGTGGTCTCTCCACCAATAACACCAGCTGCGGCAAAGCGGTAACTGCCGTCCGCGACTACCTCGCCATCGGCATCCATGCCGTCCCAGCCAAGCCTGAAGTCGCCCACCGGTTGCGCGGGGTAGATAAGCTCGCGCACAACGTTCCCGGATGCGTCCAGCACATTAACTTGCAGTCCTGCTGCGCCCGTTGGCAGCGGGATGACGCCTTGGCCACCGACGCCGTTGGTCACTTGAACGGCGGCATCGGGGACGGCAACGCTTTTACCAATCAGCGAGGCACTGGCCATAACACGGTCAGAGCCCATTGCAGTGACCATGGTGTCTAAAGACTGCTTCATGGAGATGTTGGCTTCCAGCGAGGAGAACTGCGCCAGCTGCGCAACAAAGGCCTCGTTTTTAACGGGGTCCAGTGGGTTTTGCATCTTTAGCTGTGTAGTGAACAGCGTAAGGAACTCTTGTTGCCCCATTTCTTCCTTGGTTGGCTTGGGCGCATTTACGACATCCTCGTAGCGCAGGATGCCCTGCGGTAGGGCGCTGGGATTCAGGTCTAGTGCCATAATTTCTTTCTAGGTATCTTCTAAGGGCTTATCTCGAAACAAGTGAATCAAGAGCGCGTCAACTCTAGGGTGCGCATCATTAACTGCTTGGCCGTGTTAACCACCTCGACGTTGTTTTGATACGAGCGAGACGACGCCATCATCTCCACCATTTCCGTGACCTCATTTACGTTAGAGGGAAAGATGTAGCCCTCTGCGTTGGCCAGCGGGTGGCTGGGGTCAAAGATAGGCTTTATGGGCGAGGCATCGTCCTGCATGCGGTCGATCTTCACGCCGCCCACGTAGGGGGCGCCGGCGTTGGTGAGGTTGTCATCAACCAAGGCCTTGAACACGGTTCGCTTCGCCTTAAACGCTTCCGCCTCGGTCCCTGCTGCGGTACCCGCGTTGGCGAGGTTAGAGGCGGTGGCGTTCATGCGTACCAGTTGCGCATTTAGCGCGGTACCGGCGATGCCGAAAATGTTTCCTATGGACATGGTGTGCTCCTCTGGTCGTTAGTTACTTGAGTGGCTGCTGCGGCAATGTGTTGTCCGCAACACTTACTCACCCTTCAGCGCTTTACGGATGCCGCTCACACGGCTCTCCAAAAAACTCAAGGTTGCTTGGTAGTTCGCCGCCGCTTTACCGTAGTTGCCCTGCTCAATGCTCATCTCTACGGTGTTGGCATCAAATGACGTGTTAAATGGCACGCGGAATTTCACGGCGTTGCTGTCGGTTGTTTCCGCTATGGCGTAGTGCTTGGCGTTGGTGGCGCGGATGGGTTGACCCAACTCTTGATTCATCACCTGCTTGAAATCGAGGTCTCTCGCCTTGTATTGCGGTGTATCGGCGTTGGCGATGTTTTGGGCGATCAGCTCCATACGCTGCGCCCTGGCCTGCAGGGCGCGCTCGTGAATCCCTAGGGGGTTGCTCAACAAATCCATCGCTAGACTCCGTTTTAAATGCATCACCGTGACCACAGGCTCTAAAGCTTTTCTTTCACCGGTCGATGTCGTTAGGGACTTACTCTTGAGAAGTTCGTCTTTGGTTTGACTTATGCAAATGCCGTGCCACCCGCTTCCGACAGGCGTGGCGCCGTCATACGGTATAGAAAATAAAAAAAAGCGGCAATGTGTTGCCGCTTGTGGTGCTTACGCGCTGACGAGGATGCGCAGCGTAACGGTTTACGGCTGGGCCTTGTAGGCGCTAACTTTCCAGCTTTGAGCCGCGGCGGTAGGCTCAGGCGCCGGTACATCGCGTAGGCGGTCATTGGCGTTTTGGTAGAGGCCGGCCCAAATGGACTGACGGGTAATGGGGCGAGAGGTGTCTTTACCGACGTGGAGGTAAGCCGCTTGTTGACCAGGGATGTTGAGTGGCACGTGGCGACGCACCTCGGAGCGTGCGTTGGGCGTGAGTACGCTGAGGTAGAGGTCGTCCAAACGCTCTCGGCCGTTTTTGCCAACCCCGACATCGCTAAAGTACTTGTCAACCAAATCCAGCTGCGCGACCGTGCTCAAGCCAAGTATGGCGCGCGGGTCTCGGGCAAAGCCAACGGAGGCTGCCCCGCGGTCATCGCCGTCACAAAATTGAATAATGCCGTGACAGCTGCCGTTACTGGCTTGCGGATTCATGCCGTCGCTCTCCATCAGCGTGAGGCGCGCGAAATCATCCGGTAGAAAATTGTATTTTTGAGATAAGGCCGCGATGCGTGTCTTCACGTTCTCTACCTCGTGTGGCGCAATGAAGCCTTTGTCTACGGCGCGTTGCAAGGTCTTGTCGAGTACAGGCGTGGCAATCCGCAGTGCAGACGGGGCACCCTTCAGGGCAGCAACCTGCCCGAAAGCGGGTTGCCCAGCGACACGGGTTGCCGACTTTTCCGAAAGCCCCTGCGCCATACGCAGTGCCAACGCCGCCTGTGTCGAGCCGGTCGCTAGTGGGCCCTGCGGCGCAGCACGGACCGCGTTAGGCGGCACGGGAGCTTGGGGCGCCATGGGCAGCGGCACGCGCGCTAAAGAGACCGGTCGGCTGGGTAGTTGCGCGATACCGCCTTGAATCGCTTGCAGGCGCAGTGTTTGGCCAGGGTGTATTAAATTGACGTCTTTTAGTCCATTGGAGCTGGCAACTTGTTGCGCTAAGCGCCACGCATCATGACCGCTCAGATCCTTGCCCTGGGCCGTGGCCGCAGACCGTATGAGCCCAATGAGGGTGTCGCCACGCTTCACAACGACCGTGCCTGCGCTGTTACGACCACTGGCGCTGGCATTGGCATTGGCACCCGGTTGTGCTTGCTGCAAATAGCGCGAGAAAGACGCACCACTCCCCTGCGTTCCCGATGAACGGGCGAGCGACGATGTCGCCAACGGTGTGTCCAAAGCGAGGGGAGAGATAGTCATAACGTCGTGCTTGCCTTTATGTTGTTCAGCACCACCGCCCTTCGGTGCACCATGGCGGGTTGGTACTGTTTTTGCTTAAGTCTCTGTGTGTCGAGGTTTCGTCACCCCGACCAACTGAATAGGAACAAAGCAAATGCCGTGCCGAATAAATCAGTCAACTGCCTCTTATTTACGCCCGCTGCGTTGGGGGTTAGGCGTATGGGTAACCGTGCTCACGTGTGCAGCGACAGTCGTTGTGACGCAGGCACATGCCGCTACCACGCCCCCTGCAGAGGAGAAGACGACGTTGACGCCCGAATGGCAGGCAGTCGCTCAGGCCGTGACCCAATGGGGCGCCCAAGCCTACCCCGATGCGCCCGCAATCTTACTCAGCGATATCAACAACCGTGTACAGCCGAATGCCTGTACGAGCGACTTGGTGGTGGACACCCCGTTTGGACAATCCAGTAACGTCCGCGTGCGCTGTGCATCGCCCGCATGGCAACTCTTTGTCACCACAAACTTCCAAGCAACGACGACCCCGCAGCCCGCCGCTGCGAACGGAGACGTCAAACAAGAAAAGCCAGCGCCCCTCTGGGTGGTGCCCAGCCAACACCTCACCCGGGGGACACGCATTGTCCCCGGAATGCTCCAACTGGTGCCAGGCAATGCCCGCGTTCCCAGCGGTTCGCTGATTACCTCTTTAGAACGGACGGTTGGTGCCGAATTAGTAAGAGACGCCCCGGCGGGCAAACCGCTACGCCGACACGACCTGCGCGCAGCGGTCTTGGTCAAACGCGGCGCCATGGTGAAGTTGTCCATAGGCGGCAATAAAGGCTTCGAGATTTCAGTGCGGGTGCTAGCCCAAGAAAATGCCCATATGGGCGAGCAGGTAAAACTAAAGCACCCAGAATCCGGTCGAATTATTACGGGGAAAGTAGTCGGTTTGAATACGGTGGTCGCCCTTTAGTGGGTTTGACAGATTCATTTTGCTTTTTATGATAATTTTTCTAAAGATTTTAGATTTGCAGTCGATAAACTGATGGTAACCAAAGAAAGGCGGTTGTCGCCTTGAAAGAGAGTACGTTATGACTAATCCAATTACACAGCAAGCCAGCATGGCGGCGGCTGATATGCAAGCCAAGCAGGCGGACGCCCGCGACAAGGCGCGTATCAACAATGAGAACAAGGACAGCACCGCAGAAGCGCGCGCGCCCGCAGAGGCACCTAAGCGCAGCAACGATGACGTGCTGTCATTGAGCGCGACAGCGCAAAGCGCCATGAAGGAGCCTGGCTTTGACTCTGCCAAGGTCGACGCGATCAAGGCGGCGATACGCGATGGCAATTACCCACTCAATGCCAAGCGCATTGCAGAGAATTTTGTAGCCATTGAGCAAATGATTCGCGAGTAATCCCGACATGAACACAGACGATTCGCTTGAAAGCACCGTGACGGACAGGCCCATGCAGGCCTACGTGCGCGCGGAGCGCTTGTCGCGTCTGCTGAGCGACGAGTTTGAAGCGCTGAAGGCACAGAATATCGACCAGTTCGAGGCGCTGCAGCCAGGTAAGGCCGACTTACTCACTGAACTGTCTGTTTTAACGGGAATCAGCGAAAAATCAGCGCAACCGGTACCGGGCGCCTCGCCCTTGGATGGCGCTGAATGGGATGAATTTAAGCAGTTGATGGGGCTTTGCCGCGATGCCCACCACCGAAACGAGATTTTGATTTCACGCCAACTGGATGCCATACGCGGCACCATTTCGGCTTTGCAAGGCGCTACAGGGCAAGCGACTGTGGAGGTCTATGACCGCTTGGGCAAGCTCAATCGCGTCAAACGCGCACGCGGATACAACGAGGCCTGAGCGTTCCGCAAGATCACACAGTGATCAGTTCTTTGGCCTAGGGACAGGTATTTTCTCGTCCCCTGGCTCCATCCCCTTCAACCAGTAAGCCCACGACAGAATGACTGCCACCGCTGCGTAGAGCTGCGGCGGGATTTCTTGGTCTAGATCAAGGCGGCTAAGCATCGCCAGTAGATGCGGGTCTTTGGCGATGTAGATCCCTTTTTCTCTGGCTAATTCAATGACGCGCTCAGCCAATTCGTCATAGGCTTTTACGGTCACAACCGGGGCATCGTTTTGGCCGTACGCCAGCGCGATCGCCTCTAATTGTCGGCGTTTCATGCCGAAACATCCCAAACGCTGCGGTCGCCGTTGCCCGGTGTCAATCGGGTCTCGGCATCGCTCGCTGCGCCCTGCGGACGCGCGGACTGCAACACGTGCGCGTCAACAAGCCCCAAGCCCGCGGCCTCAAGCTCGGCGCGCAGGGCGCCCAATTGGGCCTGTGCCTGTTTGGCGACATCCGCCCGGGGGATCCACATGGTCAGCGCCACATCCGTGCGTTCGCGCTGTATGTCGATCTTGCTTCGCATCCACAAGTCACCAAGCCGTCTGCTTTGCGTATGCACGTCAACGGTGTAAACGTTGCCGGCGAGGTCATCACGCTTGCCCTTGCGGTGAAACTTAAACGATACGGGGTCTGCATCAGCAAATGGCAAAACCAAGGAAAACGCCAGCTCCCGCCTGTCCAATGCTTGGGCGGCATCCACCTGCACGCGCTGAATCTCATCTAACGCATCCTTGACGACCGTATGCGCCTCGCTACCCAACTTGGCAACCGATAAGAGCTGGCGCAGCAGGCTCTTGCCGTCGGTACCGGCTTTTTTCTCACCCCGCACCAACATGGCTTCCGCCGACAAACCGCTTGCAAGCAGCGCGTTACGCAGCCCCTCAGGCGTTAGGCTACGCATCCGTAGGCCACTCATAGGCCATTGATCGAAGGTCTGCGACACGATCGGTCTGCGCGGGGCCGTAGCGCTTGCGTCAGCGCGGCGGTTGGGTAGCCCGCTCACCATGGCCAGTAACTGGCTAAAGGCATCGCTTTTAAAGAGGCGGGCCCATGCCAAGGGCTCGGGCGTGCTGGCAATGAGGGCGTTTAGACGAGCGGGCACGGTGGTGTCTGCTTGCGCCAAGGGCTTGGGCGCATTAGCATCGGCTTTTGAAGGCGCGACGCCGTCCTGCTGAACAGGGGGCAGACTACGCGCGTTCTGCGCCAAAAATTGCCTGGTTGGCAACAACTTCTCGCGTGGCAGCGCGCGTTCGGCTGGCGCTTTTTCGGGCCGCGCGGGGTCGGCTGCACCACGCACCGCCGCATGCGCGTGTTTGGCCGGCGTATCGGCAGCGCCGGCGGCGGGTGCTCGAGGCGGTAAGCCGCTAGGGTCTTGGCGCGGGGTCTGCGCGCGAATGGGGTCGATAGCCTCCCCCTCTTGGTTACTCGGCACACTGTTGATCGCAGCACCGCTTTGCCCACCCAAGGTCGCTGCTGACTTAACAGCCTGGCCGTTAACCGAAACGGGTTGTAACTGCCATTGGCCGTTGGTTTGAGCGTGTGCTTTCAGTACAACGGTGTCGCCCTCTTTCAAGCGAAGTCCACGCGGCAAGTCTATGCCTCGGCCTTGCAAGATAAGCTTTAATCGCTCACCACGAATACCCGCCAACGCCGTGATAATTTGGCCTTCAGTTAGGCCCAACACGCGCGCCTCTGGCGCTTGCACGATCGGGGCACGCGCCTCCAGAACCAAGGCACTCATGCGCGCAGCAACCGCCACGGTTTCAGAGGTGAACAACATGGCGCTTTACGCTAGGGGAAGCGAACCCACTTCCGTTGGTCCGTGGTTCCGCGACTGCCCGCCTGTCCCACGCCGTCACGCGTGACGGGTTGCCCATTGGACATGGCCATTAGGTCGGCGACAGTGGGCACTTGCAACATGGCGCCCGCCAAGATGATGTGCGGGCTACCCCTTGGGAAGGCCGCGCCGTTCAAGGCAACGAATGCACGTCGAATTAGTTTGACATCGGCCACCGTGCCTCGCATGGTTCGCGCAATGATGCGGTCAAGGGTTTCGCCCTTATTGACCTTATACGTTTGGCGCGTCCCATCACCTGACAGTTGTGCGCTCCCGTCGACCATGACTTGCGACCCGACGGCATTGGCCGCTGAGGTTGTCATCGGGAGGTCTTTACCCAGCAGCGCCTTCAACGCGTCGTTAGCCAGCATGTTGGCACCTTGGGCATGGGCGTCGCCCATAACCAGGCTGGCAGCGGCGGCGATGAGGACAGCAACAGCCGTGAGGCGCTTGGCTATGGTTGGCGTCGGCACAGCTTGCTCACGTCCCATGGTGGACATGGTGGTGGTGGCGGTGGAGATACAGATCGGTTGTTTGGAATGTAGTTGCATAAGAATGTCTCATTGATAGGGCATGGCCACCCACGCACTCGCTAAGGCGTCGCCGAGGGGTGGGCCAGCGACTTGGCGAAGAACGGACGCCGTGTCGGCGACCTCTGACACCTCAGCCAATGCCAAACGGGCAGCAACACCGGCGTGTAACACACGCGCAGGTAACTCGCGGCTGTCGACCAACACCAGTTTATCGCCGACTTTTAAACCATTAAAGCGCCCACCGCTAATGTGCAGGCGCTCGCCCTCTTTGTCACGCATTGCAAACTGCAGCGGCTCACACGCCATGCGTTCATTTAAGGTCTGAACCCATTTTTCTGCCTCCCATACTAATTTAGTCGCGACGGCGTCGGGCAGTTGCGGCGGTGCCAACGTGGCCTCTGCCCTCGCCCAAATCAGAGATATGGTTTTGGCCGATGGTTCCGCGCTCCCAAAAATGGGCTCTAAGCGCAGCGACAATTGCCACTGCTTTGCCAAAGCCCCATTGCCAGCTTCAGCCGGCGCCTCGCCATCTGCGGTGTCATTCAAGGGCAAGAATTTCCCTAAAGTCATCGTTAAGCGCCACTGGCCTTGGTCGGCCGGTGCCAAACCGGTATCCCCCATGAGCGCGGCCTGATACGCGCTGCGTTGGGTCAGGTCGAGGTCAGATTGCTGCCAACGCTTGGCGTAATTGGCTGTGGCCTGACGCCAAGCAACTTGCCATGCCCCCATGATTTCGTTGGCGAAATACCGATCCTCCGGACGCGTGTCCGCGGCGATGCGTGTCAACAGGCGAACGTGCTGCGTCCACCGCGAGGCATCGGGCGCGGCGCAAACGGGCTTTTCACCGGACTGCAGGTCCACCTCCGCCTTGAGGGATGCTTTTCCGTCAGCGGTATAGGACAACACACGCACCCCGCGCACGCGCATGTCATTGGTGAGTTGCGCATCTTCATGCAGACGCCCTTGGTCATCGATCCACGCGGTGGACACCACGCGCGTCGGGCCCTGGAGTGCACGCTCGATCAACGCCTCCCGTATGGCGGTGAGTTGGGCTTCGTCGGTGTTGGTTGCGGGTTTCGCGGTGGCGGTCGGCATGGCCTGCTGAGCAGCCGGAGGTCGGGCGTCCGCACCCAAGAGCGCGCGCATCGCGGCGATTTTTTTGTCTTCTGGGGACATTGGCGCTGCATCGGCCGCTGGCGGAGTGGCCGTTGCCATGGCCGGCGTAGCGGAAGTTGCGGTTGCGGTTGACGTGGGCGCCGGCGCGGGGGTAGTGGGGGCAGGCGCGGGGGTAGTGGGGGCCGGCGGTGCGTTGTTGGCCATGGCCGGCGGCGGCGCTGAGTTATCGGCTGCGGCGGCGGGGGCGGCCTCAGGGGCTTGGGCCGTCGCCACGTCGCCGTAGGGGATGCCCGCTTGTGCCTCCAAGACGCGAAGCGGGGTGGCCGAAAACTGCGCGGATACCGGCGTATGAAGGCCGATGAGCGTCGCCGCAATGAGGCCTGGCCATAAGCCAGTCGGTACGCGCTTTATACGCGGCATCTGGGTCATTGTCGGCATGGCAGGTTGATAGGTCAGAAGAATCATGATGTCACCAAAGTCTTTTCACCCCCTTACACATGCAAGCGACGTGCCAGCCGCTGAACCGCCTGTTAACGGATGTTGGAGGCGAGTTGTCCCAGGTATAGCGCGCGTAAATCGTCAACAACACGGGCATCCAGCGACATAGTCGTCTCGTAGGTGTCCTCGCCCGCTGGGGTAATGCTCACCAACACCGCGCCGTAAATCACGCCCTCGACACGGGTGCGGAAGGTATCACTCATGACCGTCATGTCCGCTATGGTCGTGGTGGCATCCAAGTGCTGCCCATAAACCTGCTCCGTTAAGGAGCGGTAGGCGTCCAATTTGGAGGCCCGAATGGCGAGCAAACGTTTTTGTGCAGCCGTCTTGTGGTTTTGAATGCTCACAACGGCATAGCCGGTTGCAGTGATGGTCTCACGCGTCTCAACGATGGGCGCAATCATGGACGCACGCGCAGAACGCACAGGAATCGGCGTAACCGCCTCCATCTGCTCGCCGTCGGGCTTTTTCTCGCCGCCGTCTAGCATCGCTTGCATCGTCTGACAGGCGCTCAACGCGCTCACAGCAACCAGCAGGCCGCAAGCGCGCAACACGCGACGCTGGCTAGGTGATAACGAGGATAAGGTCGAGATAGGCATGAAAAACTCCTGAAAACAAGTCGTGTCACGTCTGTACGACGTGTGATCGGTTAGTACTGGTATCGGCACGGCTGCAACGGTCTTTAGCACTTTACGGCATTTAATCCCGTTCGCCAACGGCTGCGATTTGACTCGCTATGTAGTACTAAAACGCTCACTTATAAAGGCTCATTTTTATGAATACTTACTTTTGCTATCTTTGCCCGTGACCGGCACTCCCCCACAATCGCGTGTATGCAATCACGTGAGAAGTTAATAACGCCCATTATTGGGCGGGGAGAGGAAATGCGTGCCCTGCGCGCATTGATCTCCACCGTGGCCGATAGCCAAGCCACGGTATTGATATCGGGTGAAAGCGGCACAGGTAAAGAGCTCATTGCGCGTGCGCTACACGATGAGTCCGACCGTGGGGGCGGCCGTTTTGTGCCGGTCAATTGCGCGGCGATTCCAAGAGACTTGGTCGAGGCCGAGCTGTTTGGACACCGAAAAGGGGCTTTTACTGGGGCCGTTAGCGACCGCGTCGGCCGCTTTGAGCTGGCTCATGGCGGCACCTTGTTTTTGGACGAAATTGGCGATTTGCCGCTGGACATACAGGTAAAACTGTTGCGCGTCTTACAAGAGCGCAGCATCGACCCAGTGGGTGCCACCAAGTCCGTCGATGTGGACGTGCGTGTGGTGGCCGCCTCGCATAAAGATTTAGAGGCGGAGGTCAAGGCAGGGCGTTTTCGAGAAGACTTGTTTTACCGCTTAAATGTGCTGCCTTTGCAGTCCCCTCCCTTGCGTCGGCGCGCCGATGATATTCCCGACCTCGTTGACTTTCATGCCAAACGCTTGGCGCCCAAAGGGCGCTCGCCCATTCGCTTTAGCCCCGACATGATGCTGGCGCTCAAAAGCTACAACTGGCCAGGCAATGTGCGTGAACTCATCAATATCGTTGACCGCTTTACCGCCCTGTTTCCTGCGCAGGACATCGGTCTGCGTACCGTTCCCGCAGCCATGCTACCCAAAGGCCTGGCCGTCTTACGCGATGAGCTCTTTGGGCAATTGGCTGCCAGCAATGTGATGGAGCTTTTCCCGGAGCCGCCCGAGGCCGTTCAGGCCGCCATGGATGCTGGCAATAACGCCGACGACGGCCGGTTTGACGATGACAGCTCAGTGCAAGACATCATCATGTTGGCCCAAGGCATGGATGAGTTACCTACGCAGGGGATGCCATTGAAGCAGCGTTTAGCCGAAATTGAGCGCAACTACATTTCCCAAGCGTTGGAATTATCAGAGGGCAATGTCTCAAAAACCGCGAAGTTGCTCTCGTTGCAACGAACGACCCTCATCGAAAAGATAAACAAGTACGAGCTTCGGGTGGCCTAGGCTAACTCGCGCACCCTAATTCACGACCAACAAGAAGGGCAAGGGGCTCTCCTTGAGCTCGCGGCAAAACTGATTGCCACTGTAGGTGTAGGTTGCACATCCCATGAGGCGATTGGTGCGGCTGGTTTCTGCAGACCAATAGTTGCTAACCATGATGTTGGGAAACACGTTGTAATTGACTGAGGGGTTCACACAGCTATCCACCACAATCGTGGCCATCTCACCCTGTGTGGGTAGACGCCATTTCCGGCCAGAGGCGCGAGAGAACTCCTCTGCATACGCGTGAGCATCTGCCAGCCCCAATAGCAAAGGCCGTCCGACGCACTGCCCGCCTTGATAACGCTGACCCGCACTGCAACGGTACCAGGTGGTTCCCGTAACTTGGTCAACCGCCAAGCCGTTGTCGTCCAATTTGAAGTAGCCCGTGAAACCCTCGGAAATAGCCTCGCTGCATTGCGGTACATCTTGATAACGCTGACAACCCGAGAGCAGCAGCAATGACATCATGGCGACCACGACGCACCGAAGCAGCTGCGGCGCGTCATTGCGAGAGTTGCGAGAATTAGAACCATAACGTATCTCAGACATAAGCCAAACCCCTCAAGATTGCATGTGGCAATTTGATGAAAGCAATTTTTACGCCGTCAAAAAAAGACACCACACGACATTAAATAGTTATTTAGTACTAAATAAATGCAAAGTCATTGCGTGCAAGTCAAGAAAGTCTATAGAAAGTCGATTCTCTTTCCTAGTAACTGCCAAAATTTAGACAGCCCAACATAATGGAAACACTAATCTAGTCTCGTGTTCTGGCACGTTTTTCGCTTGTTTCTTTCAAACGTCGGCTTATTGCCGTCCCGTAACCGTAGACCAAATAGATAAAAACCATGGATATTGCAACCATCATAGGGTTTGTCGCCGTTTTCGGCCTGATCATTTCTGCGCTTGGTGACCCCGCACCATTTATCGATCCTCCCTCAATCCTCATTGTGGTCGGCGGAACGGCGGCGACCGTACTCGCACGAAGCACATTTCCAGAATACATCGGTGCCATAAAAGTGGCGATGAAAACAGTTAAGTACAAAGTAGATAAGCCAGAAGATCTTATTGAGCAGCTCGTTAATTTGGGGACCATCGCTCGCAAAGACGGCATGATCGCCCTAGAGGGCCAAGACATTCCGAACGAGTTCATGGCGAAAGGCATTCGCATGCTCGTGGATGGCACCGAAGGTAGTTTGATTAAGAGTGCGCTAGAGCGTGAGCAAGAGATGCTCTCAAATCGCAATAGCTCCGGCATTGCGTTCTTTGACTCCGTGAAAGAAATCGCGCCGGCCATGGGCATGATTGGAACCCTCGTGGGCTTGGTGATTATGTTGGGCAACATGAGTGACCCGAAGTCCATTGGGCCGGCATTCGCCGTCGCCCTACTGACGACCATGTACGGCGCCATCATCGCCAACATTATTTGTATTCCAATCATCCAGAAACTGCAGAAATTGGAAGCGGCCGAGTCACTGAACCACGATCTGATTTTGCAGGGCGTGATGTTCATTCAAGGCGGCGGGAACCCCCGCATGCTCACCGACCTGTTGATTTCCTTCGTTGATCCTAAGGAACGCTCAAAGCTTGAAGCCGCGGCGGCCTAACTAACACGAGGACCGAACTGTGGCGACTGAAGCAAATAACACCGAAGAGGACAATGGAGCGCAGGGCACTGACGAGGACGCGGCGCTCCCCGAGGTTGTCATTGCGCCTCCTGTTGATGATGGCCCGGAGTGTGATGATTGTCCGACCTGTCCCCCGGTAGGCGCGCCTGCCTGGATGGCTACATTTGCTGATATGGCCACCCTGCTGATGGCGTTCTTCGTATTGATTTTGTCATTTGCGGAAATGAACGTGCCGAAGTTCAAGCAGATTAATGGCTCCTTGAAGAACTCATTTGGCGTTCAACGCATAGTGCCTGTGGTGGAATCTCCCAAGGGCACGAGTATCGTCGCTCGCAGCTTTTCACCGGCGATCACACAACCAACCCCCATCGAATCCGTTCTCCAGCAGACAACGGACGAGCGAAAGCCAGAGCCCGTCTTGAAAACCGATGACGGTCCGGGAACCCAGGGGCCTGAGCGGGATGCCAGAGAGATTCGTCGATCACTTGCAAACGAGATCGCTTCTGGCCAGGTCGAGGTCACCGCCGAAGAGGGCAAGGTAGTCGTATACGTCAATAAGCCACCCGGCGGCGCAGGCCAAGGCGAGTCTGGCGCCCAGCAAGGCGGGCCAACAGAGGGCAGCGAGGCACAGGGCGGTAACGGCAACGCATCGGCATCAGGAGCAGCGGGTAGCGGTGAGCAGTCCGGCGGTGCGGCCCAAGGCGCCAAGCCCGGTGGGGCAGCCGATAGCGACAAAACGGGTGGTGCGGCAATGGGTGCTGTGGCAGGCGGCAGTGCCGCAAAAGGCGATCAACAAGGCGGCGCTGTGCCGCAAGAGACGATCGACCTATACGCCAAGATTGCTGAAGCACAAGCATCGACAGAGAGCCCTGTCGAGGTGCGCGACACCCAAAGTGCGAATGCAAAAGACGCCGCCGCCGGGGGCGGTATCGGTGCCGCGACTAAAGCGCAAACCGACGCACAGTACGCTAGGATTCGCAAGGATTTGGCCAAGGAGATTGAAGCAGGCAAAGCGGAGGTCGAGCGCGATGGTCCACGAATCATCATTCGCTTAGCGGAGCAAGGCTCTTTCGGATCTGGATCAGCCACTTTGCAAAATGCATTTGCTCAAACATTGCAAACGGTGGGCAGCTCAATCGCGCAAACCACCGGTCGCGTCTACATAGAGGGTCACACCGACAACGTGCCTGTTGTGTTCAACGACCGGTTCAAGTCAAACTGGGACTTGTCCGGTGCACGCTCAGGCGCAGTCGCCGACTATCTCACCGCCAATGCGGGTCTCAGCCAAGGGCGCGTCAGTGTGAGCGGCTATGCCGATACGCGGCCGATTGATACCAATGACACGCCAGCCGGTCGCGCAAAAAATCGCCGCATCGAAGTCATTATTGACGGGGCGAATTAAACACCTCCCACGCTAGGGAGGCGTTAGCCTTCCTACTGCGTCGCCTTCTCCGGTGTCTTCACTGCCTTAGGATTTGGGAACTGCACAATCACTTCAGCCGCTGAGCCCGTGCTTGCACGCTGCTGTTGCTGTTGCAAGGCCTCGAGATAGCGTTGACGCTGTAACGTAACCAAGGCCTGCACGTCTCGCTTGAGCGGAGCCACATCGCCAACCGACCCTGCCAACGACTTCACTTGTCCACCCAACGACGCCATGGCGCTTGCCTGCTTCTTCATTTGCGCATCCATCGCGACGACTTGGGCGGCTATGTTTTTACTAATGCCCTCTACCGATTTTGCGGTTTGCGCCGGCAAGCTATTGACCAGGTCTTTCGACTCTCCCAAGCTGACTTTTATTTGCTCCTCTAATTTGGCTTGCGCCGCCATGATGGCATCGGTGCGCTCAGAGAAGCTGGAGAGCGATCGGTTCATCGCATCGATTCCCTCTATGCCCGCATTCAACTCCACCACCCGCTTACCCACAGCCAACAACATCGCGTCGGTTTGATTGATGCGACTTTGAAGTGTGGCAGACATCGCGACGAATACGGCAACAGAAACCATCAGGATACCGCCCGCCCCAATCAGAACGATCTTCCCTTGCTTGGACGCTGCGTCAATCGCTGCTTGAACCGACTTAACGGAGTTTTGCAACTCGCCCGCCAGTCCGGTCGCAGAGGTTGCCGCGTTGGACGCGACATCGGCGGAATCCAACACAACGGAGCTCAAGGCATCCAGATGGTCGCGAATATCTTTTGGCAAAATACTGCTTTGCGCGGCAGCTTCGTTCGAATCAGTGGTCATCTCATGTTCCTCCGCCTCTTCCACCACGGGCGTAGGGGCTCGCTTAACAACTTTTTTTACAGGCGCCTGTACAGGTGCTGGCTCCGGCGGGGCCTCTTCCGCAAGGTCAGCCTCAGCTTCAGACTCAGTCTCAATCACATTGACGTCGACGAGGTCCACCTTGGGTGCAGGAT
>JABBAS010000058.1:18814-46813 GCA_018607835.1 Methylobacillus sp.
TCAGACTCAGTCTCAATCACATTGACGTCGACGAGGTCCACCTTGGGTGCAGGATCGCCCTCCTTAAACTGCGCCGCTATTGCGGCGATGTCTAAATCGTCATCTTTTTTTTCATCTTGTTCGCTCATGGCTTTCTCCCCGCCTTCATGGTCTTCATGCTCTCACGCAGCTCTAAGGTATTGAGGTTGTGAGACTCGTTATCTGGGCGCCGACTACCCGGCTGTGGTGTCCGTGCCGAATTGAGTTCGGCTATCGATTGCGTTAATCGTGCATTGGTTTTCACTAATGCAGCTATCCGCTCTCTCGTATCAAGACCGCTGTTCTGCAATACCTGATTGACCGCCACATCGGCTGAATGCTTGTTCGCAAGCATGGCTTTGCTTAACGCGGCCGGTATTTTTTTCCGGCGAATAGCCGGTACAGGGCGGACAACGACTTGAACGTGACCGGCAACCGCGGCCGTATCCGCCTTCGCCGGTGTGGCATTTCGCCGACCTGCGCGCCGACTGTCACCCGCGCCCGTGCGGCCAGCCGGGCGGCTGGCATCACGGCCCTCGCCTGTCACGCGAACCTCGCGCGAGTTTTGAGAAATTAAAATGGCGTTATCGTCAGACATGCAAAAGAGACATCAAAGATCAATCGGTCAATCGGTCAAGGGGCCCGCAACACACCCCGTAAGGATTTGACGCTGCGAGCCCAATACTCTTTAGGGGAATCGGCAGAAGTTGCAAAAGCTTGTGCCTCTCCCCGATTTTTAAACGGCCCTCTGACAACGACATGGTGCGGTAGACCGTTGGACTTGACTGCCGCGACGACATGCAAACGGTCCAACTTCGGGTGCGCGATGATCCACGCCTGAGCCTGCTCCGCCGAGACCACTGACGCATATTGCAGGACCCAATAGCGGTCAGGCAACGTGGTGACCCAGTCATGGCCCAGGCCGGTACCCGACTTCACCGCCGCTTTCGCTGGCTTGGCCGTCACCGTCGGCGCATCCGCTTGCTTCGGTGTAGCCGCAGGCGCGGGCGTCGGTGTGGACGTATTCGCGGGCGCAGAGCTAGGGGCAGGACTGGGAGCAGGCGCTAGCGCCACAGCCGGCGCGGGCGGCATGGCCACCACTGCAAATCGATCGTCAGACCACTGCTTGCGGGAGTCTGGCAAGAATTTCTCTTCCGCCTCCCGATTAAACTCATTGCGTAACTCTCTGGATATTTGCAGGTCGGTCCGCACATCCGCCCAAGGCGGCAAAATACCGGGCAACGGTGCCACGGGGACAGCGCGCATCGCAACGGGAGCGATTTGCTCTGGGCGCTCGGGTGGTGATGGTGATGGTGGTGGTTCGGACAGGGCTGCCTCAGCCGCAGGGCTGCTCGGCTCAGTCTGAACGACCTCCGCGGGCGGCTGTGTAGCGTCTTTTTTCAACAGGGCCCCACCATCGTCTGCAGGGATGTCGGCCGTCGCCTCGCCTGCGTTTACAGCGAGCTCGGGCCAGATCAAATCAAGCACCGCATCGCGGTGTTTTGGATAAAGGCTCAGCACCAAGACAGCAGACAAAATGAGTAGAGAGACGGCGACAAATAACGTCATCAGCCAGCGACGCCACCCCCACGCCGTGCTTGCTTGATCGTCTGCGCCGAACACCTCCGCTTCGTAAGGCAGTCCATCGGCGGGCTCGTCGTCTTGCGCCAGGGTATCGGCATCGACCTGTCGGAGCCCGAGACGATCAATGAGGTGCGTGGCCGCCCCCGCCATACCCACGCTAGCGGCTTTTTGTAGAAACACATCGGCAACGACTGGCGTAGGCGTCTCAATGGTCCAACGGGCCGTGCGTTTTCCGAAGGACGCTAAGTCCTCGCGCCGCTCCGTGGATTCATTTAGCAACATCACCAACCGGACATTTGCACCGGGGAAGTCGTTCACCAGACGGGCTAATAACTCGACTTGCTGGCGCTTGACGGATTTGGCATCGTGCATGACCAGAACCCGCGCAGGTAAGGCAGGGCCCAGTATGGACATCGCGTCCTCGACGGACAACGGCGCCAAAATATCGTTAAAACGCTGCACGAGGGCGTCCGTACTGCTGGGGAAGTAGACCTCCACCTCAACGTCGCTGGTTTCACGCAGCATGCGAATAAGCATGCGACCGTAATGCTCCAACAGGACATCATTCTCACTGAGCATCAGCAAGCTCTGGCGTTTGGTCACCAGCGCGTTGTAAGACATGGCCAACCGCTCCCGATCGCTGTCGCGAAGGAACAGATCCTCAGGGGAGAACATAGGCATCATTTCTGTCGAAGGCATAGGTACTTATGGGCGGTGTCGTGAAGCGTCAAGCTTACTGCACGATCAGACGCCCTCTTTCGTCAAATTGCATGTCAGGCGGGACCTCTGGGCGCGGTCGCTGCATGCTGGGTTTACCTGGCTGAACGCTGCTCAAGCTAAAGACGTAGGCGATGACTTGAGCCACTGCGACATACAGGCTCTCAGGGATCGTACGATCAACTTCAGTCGTGTAATACAAGGCGCGCGCCAAGGGCGGCGCTTGGAAAATATGGACACCGTGCGTCGTCGCCTCCTCGCGGATACGGGCAGCGATGAGGTCCGCGCCTTTGGCCACCAAGATTGGCGCACCGTCGCCACTGGGGTCGTAGGCCAAGGCAACCGCGTAGTGCTCAGGGTTGGTGATGACGACATCGGCATCTTTCACGTTGCCCATCATGCGTTGGTCAGACATCTCACGTTGCCGACGGCGAATTTGCGCCTTGACCTCGGGACGTCCTTCGATGTCCTTGTATTCATCCTTGATTTCTTGCTTGGTCATGCGCATGCGTTTCGTGAACTCATGCTTCTGCCAGGGCACATCAATCGCGGCGATCGCGACCAAAGACAGCGTCACATACAGTGCAGACTGAACCACCAAGTTGCCTGCTGCCTGCATCGCCGGTTCCAGTGGCATACGGCCAATTTGCACCAACTGATCCAAATTGATGTTGATCATGAGCACCAGCACGCCTGTGACCAAAGTGAATTTCAATATTGCTTTGGTGAGCTCCACCAAGGCCTTGGTCCCAAACATCCGCTTAAACCCCTCCATGGGATTAATTTTGCTGGCCTTGGGCGCGATAGACTTGAGTGAAAACAGGTAGCCGCCGGTCGCACCAGACGCACCGATTGCCAAAACCACGGTGACGATGAATATGGGAACAATGACCAAGTAGGCCTCGGCCGCCTGCGTCCCAAACGTCAGGGGTAGCAGCTGAGGTGATGCCAGGGTCTTGTTGTCGAAGATAAACCCTGACTTGAAAACCGTAATCAAGTTCTCCAACAGCCAGCCACCCATTAAGACCATCGCACTGACCGCACCAATCATGACAGTCGCACCAGGGAGCTCCTGCGAGCGGGCAACTTGTCCATCATCCCGCGCCTTTTTTAATTTTTGCGCGGTGGGTTCTTCGGTTTTTTCTTGGGCTGTGTCTTCTGCCATTAGCGCACCTCCGTCCAATCACGCAGCATGGTAAACGCCTCCAGCCATAGCCATTGGAGACGCCCGCCGATGCTGTCCATCGCCAAAATCATAATCAACAGACCCGCCAACAGCATGGCCGGAAAGCCGACAGCGAAAATATTCAAGCTCGGGGCTGCCTTGGTCACGACGCCTAAGCCCACGTTAATAAAAAGCATGGTCACCATCACGGGTAGCGCGATCAGCACCGCCCCCGTAAACATCATGGCGCTCCAGGTTACCAAACGGCCCCAATGGTTTTGATCCAACACCGTAGCGCCAATGGGCAAGGCGTTGAAGCTATCAAGAACGAGGCCCATCAACATCGCGTGTCCGCCCGTACCAATGAAAATCAAGGTCGACATGACTAGCAACAACTGCGCCAAAACGGGGACATTACCCACATTGGGATCAATCATGTTCGCCATGGACAGACCCATCGCGGCCGAGATACTTTGACCCGCCACCGTAATGGCAGCGACCACCACCTGCAGCAGTAGTCCCATCGTGGCGCCAATAAAAATTTGATTCAAGATCTCCAGTAGGCCAGGTGCAGAGACCGGGTCGATCAGTGGCCAGTCGTGCAGCGGGTAAATCAGCCACGTCAGCGCAACGGCTAACAACACCCGTAAGCGCACACTCACCGCGTTTTGAGAAAACAGGGGCGCTGTCATGAGCAGCGCCGAGATGCGCAGCATCGGCCAAAGGAAGGCGTAGAAGCGCTCAACGATGTCCGCAACCAGCAAGTTCATAGCGCCCGTCCAACGTACATTGCGTGGTCGCCTGCGTTAGGTAAACAGCGAGGGGATGCGCTGAAAAATGTTACGCGTGAATTCAACCAAGGTGGCAATCTGCCAGCCCCCGAATAAGGCCATGGCCAAACCCAAGGCGAACAACTTGGGGATGAAGCTCAGCGTCATCTCGTTGATCGATGTGGCGGCTTGCAAAATACCAATCACCAAGCCGACACCCAAAGCGACCAATAACAAAGGCGCTGAAATAAGCGCTGTCATCCAAAGGGCATAACGCCCCAAATCGACAACCGTTGCGGTATCCATGCTTGGGCCTCCTTAAGGCATTGCAAAACTTGATGCCACCGAACCCATGATCAATGACCAGCCATCAACCAGCACAAACAACATGAGCTTGAAAGGCATGGAGATCATCATCGGCGACAGCATCATCATGCCCATAGACATCAACACGCTGGCGACGATCAGGTCGATCACAACGAACGGGATATAGATGAGAAAGCCGATGGTGAATGCGCTCTTTAGCTCGGAGGTAATGAACGCAGGCACCAAGGTAGAGAACGGGATATCGTCGGGCGACGTGAACTCGGTGTTTCTCGCCACCTCCATAAACATCGCAATGTCGTCCTCTCGGGTTTGATTCAGCATGAAGTTGCGAAACGGTGTTTCTGCCAGCGCAAGCGCCTGATCAAAAGGCAAGGTGCCCTCGAAGTAAGGTAGCAAGGCGTTGGTATAGACGTCCGAGAAGACGGGTTGCATGATAAATAACGTGAGAAACAGCGCCAGTCCAACCAACACCATGTTTGGTGGCGTTTGACCGGTGCCTAGGGCCTGGCGCAGCAAAGACATGACAATAATGACGCGTACAAACGAGGTCATCATCAGCAACAACGACGGCAGCAAGGTGAGCGCCGTCATCAGCGCCAGCAGTTGCAAGGTCAAGCTGTATTGCGTGCCGCCCCCCGCACTGGTGGCGTTAATCAACG
The DNA here is from genome assembly GCA_018607835.1 of Methylobacillus sp. Classification (GTDB taxonomy): domain Bacteria; phylum Pseudomonadota; class Gammaproteobacteria; order Burkholderiales; family Burkholderiaceae_C; genus RS62. Next base: position 24,055 of record JABBAS010000058.1, read on the forward strand.
GAATGCCTTGGGCCTGAACAACCGATGCGCCCAACAGCGCACCCAGCGCAAGTAACCAGAACAAGGGCTTGCGTAACAGGGGCGTCAGGCGATTGAACACCGTGGTTTGAGTAGCAGGCATTGCGGGCATCATGCTTGGGTGTCTTTCAACTGCGCCATGGTTTGCGCAAAGGGTGGCGCGGATTGCACCGAGGGGCTCATTGCTTGTTTCGAGGGGCTGCCGGGCGTCAAGCCGGGAGGCTCCTCTGAGCCATCACCGTCTACCCAACCCGTTAGCGCTTGCATGTGGTTAGGGCCTATGCCAATCAATACCTCGCGATCGCGCACACGCACGAGCATCAGTTTTTGCCGCGGTCCGACACCCATGGAGTCAATGACCTCAATGTGGGCGTCCTTGCGGCCAAAGCCGCGACTGTTTTGAATACGCTTTAACCACCACAGCAGGGCGAACAAAAGCCCCAAAACCAACGCAAAACTGGCTACAAATTGCAGCCAGTCTCCCGTACTTACTGTCATTGAGAGGGGCGCGAGTGCGGTGTTTGCATTCATCTTTAAAGCACCCAATCAGGGGTCATAGGGATTTACAAATTTTTCATGCGCTCAGAAGCGGGCACCACGCGGGTCAATCGAATACCGTAGCGGTCGTTCACAAGTACCACTTCCCCTTGCGCAACCACGGTGTTGTTGACCAATAGGTCCAAGGGCTCACCGGCAATCCGGTCTAGCTCAACCACACTACCTTGCGTTAAACGCATTAAGTCTCTTATTTTAATGACCGCGCGGCCCACTTCGATAGAAAGTGTTACTGGAATATTCTCCAGCACTTCTCCGTTAATGGTGTCTTTCTCGGCCACTGTGTTCTCGTCACTCATGACTATTTCCCTTATATGGTGGTTTGCTGACGTTCACAGCATCCTTGGATCGACTGGGCTCACGATCTTGGCTGCGATATGGCTACCAATACTGCCAATTTCCATGTCGAACGATGGTAGATCGCTGATATATCCGCGGGCAAGCTCAGGCTTTTTGAAGTACAACACATCGCCGTCTTTCATCGTTTCCAGTTGACTTAGTGCGATATTCAGATGTCCCAACAAAACCTGTATTTCGACTCCTGAGTCATGCACCGCCAGCTCAAGATCGGTACGCCATTGCTTGTCAGACTCCTCGTTTCCATCACCGGACTGCACGCGGCTGCGCAAAAGATCTCGAATTGGCTTTAAGGCAGCATAGGGATAAACGAGGTCAATAAAACCGCGATTCTGTAAGTTCGGATCGGCCTCAAACCGACTCAAGATAACCAAATCTGATTCGTCAGCGATCTGCGCAAACTGGGGGTTTATCTCAGAGCTGACATGTTCAAAGTCAAGTTCATAGATAGGTGCCCACGCCTCTTTAATAGACCGCATGAACACATTCAGAATTAACTTGATAATGCGAGATTCCGTTGGTGTAAACATACGCCCAGGTGGCAAATCTGACACCCCGCGGCCAAAGCCTCCAAAAAAACTATCTAGAGAGCTAAATACCACCGTCGGCTCGATCACCACCATAGCGTAGCCCCTCAACGGATTAGCACGCATGATATTGACCGATAGGGGCGCTTTCAGCTTTTTTAGATAATCTCCAAAGCGCAGAATTTGTACCCGCGAAGGGTTGAGTCGCGGACTGGTCCGCAACACCTCCAGAAGACCCAAACGAAACTGCCTAATAAACCGTTCGTTGATCATGTCGATCGACTGCAGGTTAACGCCTAGGCTGCTGTCCTCGCTGGCAAGATCGTGTTTGCGCACTTTCGCACCGGTGTTGAACCCCGTATCCACTGCGATGGCACCGGTATCAAGACCGTCGGCCAACGCTTCCAGCTCTTCGGGTGACAGGAGGGGTTTATCTGACATGAGACTCTTTCACGTTGCTACTTATTGCACCACAAAGGTCGTAAAGTAGACCTCCTCGATGCCGCCAAAATCTTCGTATTTTTCCAAAACCGAATTCATCTCAGCCTTAATGTTGGTTGCCAGCTCACGTCGGAAGTTCGTCTTTGTTAAGTCGGCCTCCGTTACTTGACGCATCAAATCGAGTACCGCAGATCGCAACGCGAATTCATGCTTGGTCACGTTTGCAAAAACGCGCTCGTCAAAATTGGTCATAACCGCCACCTGAACCTGGATCACTTTGCGGGAATTGCTGACGTTCGCCAAGAATTCACGCTGGAGTTCTAGGTAATGGTATTCGAACCGCTTCAGTTCAGGGCTCTCTTTAGTTACACGCTGAGGCGCGGCGCTACCCGGATCATTGCGTGCCTCCGCCGCAGCCTCCAACTCAGCCACCTTGTTTTCAGCCGCTTTTTCGTCGGCTTTGTCAAAAAAGCCCGTGAAGAACAACGTGGCGACCACGGCGCCCCCTAAGAGAAGCAAGACGAGTAGCGCAATCAAGATGATCTTGAGCACCCCACCGCCTTTTCGTCCTTCTTCTTCGTCTTCGATTTCGTCAGCCATTTTTTCCTACTTTCTTTGACTACCGCCTCTCGGCGCTCAAACCAATATGTTCAACGAGCCATCTTCACCACTATTTTCGCCGACCCGATCAGGTATCGACAAATCGCCAGCTTCAGCTGTCCCTGAGGACATCGCTGCACGCCCCGCGTCTGGCGCATGCGGTGTCGGCTTTCCGTGGTTAGGTTGCCCAGAACCACTGTCCACAACAACTTTAGCAACATCTGTGCCTGCTTGTGCCATTTGGTCTTTTAGACGCTGCATACTATCTTGTAGCAGATCGCGCGTTAGCGGGTTGGCACTCACAAAGCGTGCTTCTAACTCGCCGTTACGCATCTGCAGGTCCACATCAATGGTCCCCAGACTCGCCGGCTTGAGTGTCAGTTGCATTGTCCACTGGCCTTTGGCAATCTGTCCTTGAATGCGGGCGCCCAGCGCCTCGCCTAAGCGCTGCGCAATGGATTCGTACAGTGCATTTCGTTGGGTAATGGTCGCCGATAGTGTATCGCCCGGTAGCGCCACACCGTTTGGTAGGGACGCTCTGGGAACCGCAAGGCCTGTGCGCTCAGCGCCTAACCCCTCAAAGCCGCCTAACTTGTTTGAAGTCAGCAAGGTATCTATATCGTCGTCGGTGACACCGCTCAACGCCAAGGTGTGGGCCTGCGCCAAACTGCCTGTCATTGCCAGCTCCGTGAGCATGGGCATTGCCGTCGCCGTGGGCAAGGCTTGGGTGGGGGGTGCCGCAACGCCGAGCAAGGTCGGCGTGGTGTTGGGTGTGTCTGTTGGCGGGCTGCCCGGTCCGGCCCCTGACAACGCCCGTGCATCGAGAATATTGGCGAGTAGCTGGGCACTGGACTGTGGGCCAGCGTGGGTCGCAACGCCACCGCCAGTCAACCCCGATGGGTCACTGGCTCCGGTGGCAAAACCCGGCTTGGGTGCGGTTTGTTGACCCATTAAGAGCTTGACCGCCTCTGGGCTCATGCCCTGAGCGGTGGCAAATGCCATGAGGCTTGCCGCATCGGGCCCCTGCGTGGGGGCGATGACCTGCATGCCGCCCGCTAACGGAACAGCCTGTAAGTCACCCGCCGTCCTTGCGGTTGCGGCGCCCATTAGCCACGTCGCGCCCAGCACCTCGACGGCAGTCGCCGCGATGTTCGCGGTGTCTTCTATGGTGTCCCCTGCGCCCGCTTGGTCTTCGGTGGGGCTCGCTTCCATCGGGTCTTTCTGCGTCGGCGCCTTCGCGGTGGGCGCGTTGTCTTTAGCGCCATTCGATTCGGTTGGTGGTGGCGGCTCGCTCGTTTGTGAGTGCCGTGCGTGCGTAGAAGGTGGCGGTGGCGGTGGCGGTGGCGGCCTCGTTTCTGCGGCGTCATCGCGCACCGCCGGTGTTGTCGAGCGCGGTGGGGTGGTTGACGCGGCTGCCGCGTCACGCCAGTCCCCCCGCCTCTCAGGTAACGGGTTGGCGCGCGAACCCGACGCGCGTGGCACTGGAGCGTCGCGCTCGTCATGGGCGGCAAGCCTTTGCCCCTGGTTCACGGCAAAAACCCGGTCAAAAAGCTGCCCAAATGCACGGCTGCCGCCAACCGTGGCCTCACGCTCAGCACCCGCGAGCGGGCGCAAATCTGCTCGGACGGCGTCCCGCGCTGCAGCGGCTCCCGTCTGGGAGGGGGTCGTGAACAGGGTATTTGAAGAGGGATGTGATGACGTAGATAAAGGCATTTTTCGATGGTCTCGATAAATCAATGTAGTCAGAGCAGGACGCCGGCGTCTTGCCCTCAGGCTGGTCTTAGCAAGAACCGTGACCGGACAACTCTTGCCGCTACCGGCCGTCGCCAGAGGAGGCCCGTCTTGGGCAGGCCCACCCAGACCACTTGCCAGTGGCACGTCCCTTGCTTAAACCCCTAGGACACAGGACAAAATCCGCCTTAAATCGGTATTTTTTGTCACTTATCACTTACTTTTTGAATGGTTTCACGCATGAGCACTCTTAGCCTGTCAACGATCCGACAAAATTTGTCGGCTTTTGACTTAGCCGGTCTGGGGATTCCTGCGCTCGTGTTGATGATCATGGCCATGTTGGTGTTGCCGCTGCACCCCTTGCTGCTGGACATCTTGTTTACCTTCAATATCGTCGTGGCGCTGGTGATTGTGATGATCTCCATTGGTACGCGCAAGCCACTCGAGTTCTCATCCTTTCCCACTGTTCTGCTGTTCGCCACCATGTTGCGCCTGGCGCTGAACGTGGCCTCCACCCGCGTGATTTTGGTAAAGGGTCACGAGGGTAGTAGTTCTGCCGGTGAGGTGATCGCCGCATTTGGCGAGTTCGTGATCGGCGGTAACTATTTAGTTGGTTTCATTATTTTTGGCATCTTGATGATCATCAACTTCATTGTGGTGACTAAGGGTGCCGGTCGCGTATCCGAAGTGAACGCTCGCTTCACGCTAGATGCCATGCCCGGTAAGCAGATGGCCATCGACGCCGACTTAAATGCGGGCGTCATCGACCAAGAAGAAGCGAAAAAGAAGCGCGAAGAGCTGTCACAAGAGGCCGACTTCTTTGGCTCCATGGATGGTGCCTCTAAATTTGTGAGCGGCGACGCCATGGCGGGCCTGCTGATTTTGATCATCAACATTGTGGGTGGACTGGCCATTGGCTTGTCGCAACACGACCTGTCCTTTACAGAGGCGGGGCGCATCTACGTGCTGCTCACGATTGGTGATGGCCTGGTGGCACAGATTCCCTCTCTGTTCCTGTCACTGGCAACCGCCATTATCGTGACACGTGTGACCACCTCGCAGTCAATGACCGAACAGACCAAGACACAGTTGTCTAATCCAACGGCCTTATTTATTGCCGCGTCCATCATGACCTTGCTCGGCCTGGTGCCAGGCATGCCGCACATGGTGTTCTTGAGCTTGGCCGGCGTCACCGCAGGTATCGGGTACATGGTGGTGCGTCGGCGTACGATTGACGAAACCGCCGAAGCGGCCCCCGAACAAGCCGCTGCAGACGATGGCACGCCAAAGGAATTGGACTGGGATGATGTTGACCAAGTCGATCTGATTGGTCTGGAAATTGGCTACGGTTTGATCCCCTTAGTGAACCCCGAGACGGGCGGCCAGTTGATGCCACGCGTCAAGGGCGTGCGTAAAAAGTTATCAGCAGAGTTGGGCTTTTTGGTACAGCCGGTGCGTATTCGCGATGCACTCAATCTGGCACCTGACACCTACCACATCACGCTAAACGGCGTGATGCGTGGCAAAGGTGAGGTAAAAGTGGGCAAAGAGCTCGCGATCAATCCGGGACAGGTGTACGGCAAACTCGAAGGTATTGCGACCAAAGAGCCGGCATTTGGTTTGGAAGCCGTCTGGATTGACCCCGCACAAAGAGACACGGCCCGCACGTTGGGCTATACGGTGGTCGATGCCAGCACCGCCATTGCCACTCACTTAAACAAGGTATTGCGCGACAGCTCCTCCGAATTGCTGAGCCACGACGAGACCCAGCAGCTGCTCGATAAGCTCGCAGCCAAATACCCCAAGCTTGTAGAGGACTTGGTCCCCGGGAAATTGTCGCTGGGCGTTTTGACCCGCACCATGCAGAATTTACTGGCCGAGGGGGTCTCGATACGGGACATGCGCACCATTGTCGAGTCGCTGACTGAGGCCGCAACCCGCACACAAGATCCTGATCAGTTGACCACCATGGTGCGGCCCAAGCTCGGACGCATGATTGTGCAGTCATTGGTCGATGATGCCGACAGCCTGTCGGTCATGACCTTGGATCCCTCTTTAGAGCAGTTGCTGCATAACGTCCTTCAGCAAAACCAAGGAACCGGCATGGTGTTGGAACCCGGTTTGGCCGAGAGTTTATTTAACGCGTTGCGCGACGGTACGCGAGAGGTCGAAGAGAAAGGCCATGCCGCGGTATTGGTCGTCTCCCCCAGTATTCGCTCTTGGCTGTCCAAGGCCGCCCGTCACCGCGTTGCGGATTTGACGGTGCTGTCCTACAGCGAGATACCAGACGATCAGGGGGTGAACGTGATTCACACCGTCCAAGCACAGGCCAAGGCCTCTTAAAAGAATCCATTAGTAAACGCGTAAGCAAACGAGACGATCATGGAAATTCAACGCATACTCGCCGCCGACACGAAAACCGCCACCGATAAGGCTATTGCCCAATTTGGTCCGGACGTGCTGATTATTTCTAACAACCGCGTCAATGGTCAAACCGAATTATTGGTGGCGGCCGATATCACGTTGGAAGACGAAAGAGCCGCGGAGCCCCTAGCGGCCAGCAAACCAGCGGCGCGCGGAGCCCAACTCCACCGCGCCGACAGCATCCAAGCACAAACGGCACAGGGGATGAACTCATTCGAAGCGGCATTTGAAGAGACCATGCTGCAGCGACAAAAGGATAGGCTGGCTGGACGCAAGCCCACCCAGACCATGGCAACGATTGCCGCAGACCTTAACGATGCGCCCAGAAAGAGTGCCGCCGCGCCCGTGCAACAACCGGTGACCCCTGCCGCAGCACCAGCACCTGCCGCGCAGGTACGTAAAGAGCCAGAAGTGGACGTGGCAGCCCTGCAGGCGCAACGTGATGCCGCGAGAAGTCGTGAAATCGTGGACTTGGTTCGTGACGAAATCGCCGCCTTGCGGCGGGAATTTAGCTTGAGTCAACGGTTAAACCCCTGGCAAGACACCTTGCCAATCGCGCCCGCAGTGAAGCCACTCATTGCCGCACTCAGCGAGGCCGGCATTCCGACAGGGCTGCGCGGGTTGCTCATTGACCGTATTCGCGAGGCGCAAGATGTCGAGGAGGCGATTCGCAGTTTAAGCGCACATTTGACTGATGCCATGCCAACAACCGGCGCCCCTATGCCTGACCGCGGCGTACATATTTTGGCGGGTCAGACCGGCGTCGGCAAGTCCCTGATGGTGGCACGCTTGGCACAGTCTGGCGCCTTGACCCATGGTGCGCACCGGGTGGCGATCATCAGCTTTGCCGATACGCGACCAGGTGCATGGAGCCAGACCCAGATGTTGGCCGCGCAAACGGGCGTTGACTGCTACCGCGCAGCAGATACCAGCGCCTTGGCGCTACTTGCAGATGAGTTGTCGCAGCGGGCCCTGGTCGTCGTGGATACCGCAGGTGTTCAATTTGAGCGCGCCGTGGCACAAGCTAAACAGGTATTGCCTCAGGCAAGCGTACACGCGGTATTGGCTGCGGATGTCTCCAGCGTGGGTATCAAGCGTATCCGTGCGGCGGCCAATTGGGACAGTCTGATGGTCAGTAAATTGGACGAAGCCACACAGCCATGGCCGCTGATTCAGGCACTGTGCGATAGCCCGTTACCGATTTCGGTTATGAGCCCCAGTGAGCGCCTGAGTGACAACCCGTTCCCTTATGCGGCACCCCGAATCATTGCGCAAGCGCTGACGCATTTGCCGCTGCTAAGCGGTGGCAAAGAGGCCACAAATAGCGGTAGGATATTAGAAGGAGACGGGCACGGTAACGGGCCTGATGCCGGACATGAGCCAGTCAGCGGCGAGAGTATGACCGCCAAAATTTTACAACTGCGTGCGGCACAAGAAAGAACACTCAATGGCTAATCAACACTGTCCCCAAGTCATTGGGGTTGCCAGCGGCAAGGGCGGCGTCGGAAAGACAACCGTCTCCGTGAACCTAGCGGCATCGCTTGCCGCGTCAGGTAAACGGGTGGCTCTGCTGGATGCGGATATGGGGTTGGCCAATGCCCAAATTGCATTAGGTGCGCGCAGTGCCTTCAATATTAGCCACTTACTGACCGGCGAGAAGGCGTTAAGGGACGTCATCGTGAAGACAGCTTCTGGCGTCTTGCTGATTCCGGGCGCTTCTGGCCGCCGCGACTTAGCGGCGATTGGCGAAGCGGAGATCTCCGCCATCATTCAAGCGCTAGATGACATCGTGGACGATATTGATGTCTTGGTTGTCGACGTTGCGGCGGGCATCTCGCCCTCTGTGATGTCCATCCTAGCGGCCTGCCATCGGCGTTTTATCGTGCTGAGGGACGAACCGTCAAGCATAGCGGACGCCTACGGCACCATCAAAGTCATGACGGCAGAGATGGGGTTGGGGGAAATCTATTTGGTCCCCAACATGGTGGAGTCTCAAGCCCATGGGTGGCGGCTATTTAAACGTATGAATGACGTGTGTACGCGCTTCTTGGGTGAGTCGGTGAACTACCTCACATCGATAGAGGAAGATGAGCTTATTTTGGCTGCGTTAAAGAAACACCAGTCTGTCGTCACCTTTGCTGCGGGCTCGAGCGGTGCCCGTGACTTTAGACGGATGGCCGAATTATCCATGGACTTGTCGTTAATTGAAGACGTGCAAGGGCACAGACAATTTTTCTTCCGACGCTTGCTTGATATCAGCGGGAAGGGGTAACGCATGAACGCCGCACTAAATCTTTACGAAGGTATCCAACAGGATAGCCGCGACGACTTGATCGTTGCGCACATGGGCATGGTCAAGCGCGTGGCGCTTCACCTCAAGGCCAGACTGCCCCCTTTTATGGAGGTGGACGAGTTGGTGCAAGTCGGCATGCTCGGCCTCATCGAGGCCGCCCGTGGTTTTGACAGCGAGAAGGGGATTGCGTTTGAGAACTACGCACACAGCCGCGTGCGTGGCGCCATCATTGATGAAGTCAGGCGTCTCTCAGCCCTGCCCCGCTCGGCCGTTAGTTTTAATAAGAGCCACAGTGCCGCGACACAGAGTCTGGGCGCCGCCCTTGGGCGAACGCCTACACAGGCTGAGATGGCGGCTCATATGGGGATGGATGACGACGCGTACCAAAAAGACCGTGGGCATGCTAAGCGGTTTGAAACCTACTCCATGGAAGTAGTTAGCGACGAAGTGATGAATATGGCCGGCGACAGCCAGCTGCAGCCCGATGCCATTGTCGAGCATGCGGAGTTTATGGAGGCGGTTACCGCCTCTATTGGCTCCTTGCCAGAGCGCGAGCAGCTCATCATGCAGCTCTACTATGTAGAGGAACTTAATCTCAAAGAGATCGGCGCGGTATTGGATGTCAGCGAGTCACGCGTAAGCCAGTTGCTCACGGCGACGGTAAAAAAACTGCGCGTCACTCTTAAAATCAGTTAAGTTATGAGACTTATAACCGACACAGCTTCTTCAGTGGCCCGGCGTCATGCCGATCATTCATATGCTCTCTGTATTTAACTCTAACAGCCCCGCCCTTCTCAAGAAGAAGGCGAAAGTGACGTTTGAAGACATCACCAAGCTGACGTCCGACGCCCGAAGTGCCCGGTCGGCGCGCGCGCGCGCCGCAATGCTCGCCCGTGCGTTTATTGATAAGACCTTTATTGAGGGTGCAGAGCGCATGGGCGCCTATCAAGACGTTGCGATGCTTTGCCTCGCGCAAGGCAAGCCGATACCGCCAGAGCCGGTGGCGTCTGGCTTCCAAGAAGTCGAGACGGCGACTGGTGCTGCGGTTTGGGTCTATCTCCCTGAGGAGTACGCGGAAGCGGCATTTTCCTTTGGAGCGCGCTACCAACGTATGGACATTACCGCAGAGCAGGCCGTGGACGGCGCGCAAAATTTACTTGATCAGGTCTGTCGTTATGAGTTTAAGTACGATGAGCCGCTGACCGCTCTCACCTTCCTCCGCGAGGAGCTGGAGATGGAGGATGAGACGGCGTCTGGTGACCCCGATGACGATGTCGCCGGCGAAGACGAGAGCTAGAGGGAAAAGAGATGGATGGTGTTTTCTTTACAGTTCTCGGTATCGTGATGCTGGGCATTATCTTGGTACTGCTGTACCTGTTGGATAAAGTGAACACGCTGGAGAGTCGCGCGAATGACGGCGGATTCGGGTCGTCACTTTTTGGTTCCGCAGCGCCTGCGGTCGATAACGGTTTTGATGGACTAAGTGGCCAATCCCTGTGGGATGCGGTGGGTGGAATGAGCGCATCTGGCGCATTGTCTCTCGATGAACTGAACTCCTTGCGGCAGCGGTATCAGCCGGTATTGCACAAGCATATTCTGGGCGTGATTGAGGACGCAGCAAAGGATGCTGACAATGGCGTGGCGCGTCCGCCGCCCACGACTCGAACGGTTACGACGTTGCGTGCGGAGGTGCAGTCTTGGCTGCCGTCGCAGTACCTCAAGAATATTTACATGGCCGTCTTCGAAGCCGCACAAGACCCCGACCAAATCCCACAGGCCGCGGCCTCGCTGGATCAAGCCTGTTCGGCGCTTTATGAGCGCGTTGAAATCGACCTTGCGCGACCCTACTCTGTCATGGTCTTCGGCGACGTGCTTGATGAAGGCGAGCCGGATGACGATAATGGCGCCCAAACCGCCCAAGCCGCCCTCGCAGCACCGGCGCCGGATGCGGCTGAGCCTGCCGGTGGGGCAGCGGCGACACCGGATGCCCCCAAAGGGCCGCAGGCCTGAGTTTCGCCCGGAAAAACAACCCAGGGGGCGGTTGGGTGACACGGCTGCCTCGCTTGAGCGCGCTCACGACATTCCCCTTGAATCAACGCTAAAGTTTTTGCCCGCCGCGTCGATCTATTTAATGTCCGGATGTGCTGGACATTACAGGAGCGAGAACCATGCGAATCAATCAAAAAGCCTTGGAAAGTTATGGCGCCGTTAAGGTCCAGACGGGGGTATCAGGCGCGAACAGCGTACAACTGATCCAAATGCTGTTTGATGGACTGCTTGAGAGCCTGTCGACCGCTAAGGGGCATATTCAGCACAAAGACATCACCGAGAAAAGCAAAGCGCTAACGCGTGCTGGTCGCATCGTCTTGGGTCTACAAAACGCATTGGACTTTGAAAAAGGTGGTGAGTTGGCGAAGAACCTTAACGAGCTTTACATGTACGTCACGCGTCGCCTCTTACACGCAAACATCCACAACGACGTCGCGACAATCGATGAGATCTATGGCCTGATGAATGACATCCGCCAAGCTTGGGAAACCGTTCCGGCGTTGATTCCGCCACCCGCTGCAGCTCGTCCGTTCTACGCGAACTAAAGCGCAATGAAAGCGACATAAAAAAAGGAAGCCTAGGCTTCCTTTTTTTATGCATACGCCACTGCGACGCTGCCTTTTAACTTGATGAGCAGCGGGTTGCCGCGACGGTCCAATGTTTTCCCCGATGGCACTTTTATCCACCCCTCACTCACACAATACTCAGAAACATCCCACCGCTGTTGACCGTTGAATGTCACTGCGACGTCCCACTCAAAGACGGCAGCCACGTGGTGCGGACTACGTGGGTCTATCGATAAGTGATCAGGTAGTTCAGGGCGAGCGCTGGATTCGGTCATGGTGTGAATCGTTTATGAGAAGAACAATGCGCTATTTTAACGGCGTGGTGCCGTTCGTTCGAGCGAAAAAAAACCCACTACCTCATGGTGTGGGTTTCTTACCGAAGCCTATGCAGACTAGCTGCCTATCTTCGACTGGTTGGTTGCGCGGGCAAGATTTGAACTTGCGACCTTTGGGTTATGAGCCCAACGAGCTACCAGGCTGCTCCACCGCGCGTCAAGAGGGAGAGTGTAACAGGTTTACGCTTCTGAATCCGCTGCGGCTGCAGTTTCTTCTGGTGCGCGATCAACAAGTTCAACCAACGCCATAGGCGCATTGTCACCGACGCGGAAACCCATCTTCAAAATGCGGGTGTAACCACCTGGACGGTTGGCAAAGCGGGGGCCTAATTCGTTGAACAGTTTCACGACCACATCGCGATCGCGCAAGCGGTTAAACGCTAAACGGCGATTCGCAACGGTTGCGATCTTAGCCAAAGTGATCATCGGCTCGACCACGCGGCGCAATTCCTTGGCTTTGGGTACCGTTGTTTTGATGGTCTCGTGCGTTAACAGCGAATTCATCATGTTGCGCAACATAGCCAGTCGGTGGCTGCTGGTGCGGTTAAGTTTACGTAGACCGTGTCCGTGACGCATAATATTTTTCCTTTGCGTTTTATTAGGCCATCAGCCGTATCAGGTACTGATGGGTTTTCTTGCTCGCGCCCACTGAGGGCGACGGTGCAGATAGGGTTGAATTAATGCTTGTCCAAGCCGGCTGGCGGCCAGTTATCCAATTTCATACCAAGCGTTAAACCACGTGAAGCCAACACTTCCTTGATCTCATTCAAAGACTTGCGACCCAGGTTAGGTGTCTTTAACAACTCGTTCTCGGTGCGCTGAATCAGATCGCCGATGTAGTAAATGTTCTCGGCCTTCAAGCAGTTCGCAGAGCGAACGGTCAACTCGAGTTCGTCAACAGGACGGAGAAGAATCGGGTCAAACGACGCACTACTGCCGTCGCTACCACCAACGCCGCCATCGGCACCGCCAACACCACCATCCAATTGCGCAAATGAGGCCAGTTGCTCCATCATGATCTTGGCAGATGCACGCACAGCCTCTTCAGGCCCGATAGAGCCATTGGTCTCGATCTCCAAGACCAGCTTATCCAAATCAGTGCGTTGCTCAACGCGTGCGCTTTCTACTACATAGCTAACGCGACGTACTGGGGAGAATGATGCGTCCAAAACAATGCGGCCAATGGAGCGCAGTTGCTCTTCATGACGACGCATAGAGCCGGCAACGTAGCCACGGCCTTTCTCAACCTTGATCTGCATATCCAACTTGGCGTTAGGGCCCAGCGTTGCAATTACGTGCTCAGGGTTGATGATAGTCACGTCATGCGGGGTTTGGATGTCCGCCGCTGTGATGACGCCTTGACCGTCTTTACGCAAGCTCAATGTCACCTCATCGCGGTTCTCAAGCTTGAAAACCACACCCTTCAGGTTCAACAACAGGTTCACGACGTCCTCTTGTACGCCGTCGATGGTGGAGTACTCGTGCACAACGCCTGCGATCGTGACTTCCGTCGCAGCATGACCGACCATTGAGGACAACAGGATACGACGCAGGGCATTGCCCAGCGTGTGCCCATAACCGCGCTCAAACGGTTCAAGAGTCACCTTGGCGCGATTGGCGCCAGATGCCTCAACTTGAATAGACTTTGGTTTTAGCAATTGATTTAGCATGTACTTCTTTCAATACCCTCGGCTCGTTACACCGATAAGGCCGACGAAGAAAGTCCCACCAGAGGCCAAACGGCATAGGTGGGGACTGGGGATCCAGCGATTAACGTGAATACAATTCGACGATCAACGATTCGTTGACATCGCCTGCAAACTCATCGCGGTCAGGGGTCTTCTTGAAGACGCCCTCTGTCTTGTCCTTAGCAACCTCAACCCACGCAGGAAAACCAGCAGCTGAGGCCAGCTCAAGCGCTTCTAAAATGCGGTTCTGCTTCTTGGACTTTTCGCGCACAGCAATCACGTCTGCAGGCTTTACCAAGTAAGAAGGAATATTGACGCTTTTACCGTTAACGGTCATCGCCTTGTGCGACACCATCTGACGGGCTTCCGCGCGCGTGGAGGCAAAACCCATACGGAATACCACATTGTCAAGACGTGACTCAAGCAGCGTCAACAAGTTTGCGCCGGTATTACCGCGGCGACGGTCGGCTTCGGCGAAATAGCGACGGAACTGACGCTCCAGCACGCCATACATACGCTTGACCTTTTGTTTTTCACGCAACTGCAAGCCGTAGTCAGAGGTGCGCTGACCAGATGTGCGGCCGTGTTGGCCGGGCTTGCTGTCAAATTTTGCCTTGTCGGCGAGGGGGCGACGTGCGCTCTTGAGCAGCAGGTCGGTGCCTTCGCGGCGAGATAGTTTGGCCTTAGGGCCGAGGTAACGTGCCACAATTTTTCCTAGGTTAACTGCTACACCGACAGACGGTGTAGGAGCTGATACGCGGTGCGTTCAGCGGTGGGCTTCAAAACGAAAAGGCGCTTCAACAGAAGCACCTCTTGGGGTTGGCGTCAGCGCAGCGTTTTAGATGCGGCGACGCTTTTGTGGTCGGCAGCCGTTGTGGGGCACCGGTGTCACATCAGCAATCGAGTTGATACGAATACCTAACGCACCTAGGGCACGCACGGATGATTCGCGACCAGGGCCTGGGCCCTTGATTTCAACATCGAGGTTCTTGATACCTTGTTCCATCGCAGCGCGACCAGCCACTTCAGACGCAACCTGCGCGGCGAAGGGGGTTGACTTGCGTGAACCTTTAAATCCTTGACCACCAGATGACGCCCAAGACAGTGCGTTACCTTGACGATCAGTGATGGTAATGATGGTGTTGTTGAACGACGCGTGAACGTGCGCAATACCATCGGCAATATTCTTGCGGACTTTTTTGCGAACACGTGCGGCGGCGCCGCTATTGGATGACTTAGCCATAAATTACTTTCGGTTCCGAATTACTTCTTCAGCGATTGCGCTGCTTTACGAGGACCCTTGCGTGTACGCGCATTGGTTTGCGTACGCTGGCCGCGCATGGGTAGGCCGCGGCGGTGACGGAAGCCACGGTAGCAACCAATGTCCATCAAACGCTTGATGTTCATGGTGACTTCACGGCGGAGGTCACCCTCAATCGTGATTTTGCCAACT
The DNA here is from genome assembly GCA_018607835.1 of Methylobacillus sp. Lineage (GTDB taxonomy): Bacteria > Pseudomonadota > Gammaproteobacteria > Burkholderiales > Burkholderiaceae_C > RS62. Next base: position 39,092 of record JABBAS010000058.1, read on the forward strand.
TCTTCACGGAGCTTTTCAACTTCTGAGTCGTCCAAGTCTTTGACTTTTTTATCAAAGGCGATGGCGCAAACCTCACAAAGTTGACGTGCTCGTGTACGGCCAATACCGAAAATTGACCTTAAGCCAATTTCAGCGTGCTTATGGGGCGGAATGTTTATACCTGCAATACGTGCCATGGTGGTCCTCTAAATGTCTATCAGCCTTGGCGCTGTTTGTGACGTGGTTCTGTACAGATCACGCGAACAACACCGTGGCGGCGGATAATTTTACAGTTGCGGCACAATTTCTTGACCGAAGCCGAAACTCTCATTTTCTTCTCCTAAAAAACGCAACCCAAAAAGGACAATCCTCTTTGGACTAACTAAGCTACATGAGCCGAGCAATCTTTGTAGATGGACGGCACTTACCGAACACCCAATCGCTTGACCCTTAAGATCCCTTAAAACTTGCTTTCTTCAACAGCGAATCATATTGCTGGCTCATCAGGTAGTTTTGAACTTGGGCCATGAAATCCATGGTCACCACCACAATGATCAGCAATGAGGTGCCGCCGAAGTAGAAAGGCACGTTGTACTTCAAAATCAGAAACTCGGGTAACAAACACACAAAGGTGATGTACATGGCGCCAACAGCTGTTAGACGCAACAAAATCTTGTCAATGTAACGGGCTGTCTGATCACCAGGACGGATACCCGGCACAAACCCACCACTCTTCTTCAAGTTGTCCGCGGTCTCACGGCTGTTGAATACCAGCGCCGTGTAGAAGAAGCAGAAAAAGATAATCGCAGCAGCATACAGCGTGACATAAATCGGCTGACCCGGCGCCAAGGCGCCAGACAAGTCACGCAACCACAACATGGACTCGCTGGTACTAAACCAACTCACAAATGTCGCGGGAAGCAAAATGATACTGGAGGCAAAAATGGGGGGGATCACACCCGCCATGTTTAGCTTCAGAGGCAAGTGTGAGCTCTGCCCACCGTATACACGGTTGCCCACTTGACGACGTGCATAGTTAACCAAGATCTTACGTTGACCGCGCTCGATGAACACAACCAAATAAGTCACTGCCAACACAATCGCAACGATCACAATCGCCACCAACGGATTCATACTGCCATTGCTCACCAGCGTACCGAAGCCGCCTAATGCGCTGGGCAACCCAGCAGCAATGCCGCCGAAAATCAAAATCGATATACCGTTACCGAGACCGCGCTCTGTAATCTGCTCACCCAACCACATCAGGAACAAGGTGCCCGCAGTCAGGCTAACGACGGTAGACACCCGGAATCCGATACCGGGCGACAACACCAAGCCAGCCGACGCCTCTAGCGCGAACGCAATACCAATAGACTGGAAAACGGCCAAACCAAGCGTGCCATAACGCGTGTACTGCGTAATCTTACGACGACCCGCTTCACCCTCTTTTTTCAGCTGCTCAAACGTGGGAATCACATAAGTCATCAGCTGCATGATGATCGATGCAGAGATGTACGGCATGATACCCAAAGCAAACACAGAGAAACGCGATAGCGCCCCGCCAGAGAACATGTTGAACAGGCTCAAAATGCCGCCGCTTTGACCCTTGAACAACTGCTGTAGTTCTTGCGGATCAATACCGGGCACGGGGATATGCGCACCTATACGGTACACCACCAGTGCCAGGAGCAAAAAGACCAGTCGGCGCGTTAAATCGCCGGTCCCGGACTTGTTGGTGCTTGCGGTAGAAGTAGCCACGTACGTGATTCCTGGGTGCTTATTCGGCTGATTGGACGCTTCCGCCCGCTGCTTCAATGGCCGCTTTCGCGCCGATTGTTGCTTTGACGTTCTTGAGCGTCACGGCACGTGTCAACTCACCGGACTTGATGATCTTGACCTTACGTACCAACTCACCAACCAAACCAGCTTGCTTCAACACCAACAAATCAACTTCGGTCGCCTCCAACGCGGAAAGCGCTGACAACGTGACCTCTGCGTTCAAGCCGACTGTGCGTGACTTAAAGCCTCGCTTTGGCAAGCGGCGATACATAGGCATCTGGCCGCCTTCAAAACCTGCGCGATGGAAACCACCTGAGCGAGATTTTTGGCCCTTGTGACCACGGCCGGCTGTTTTACCCAAGCCTGAGCCGATACCGCGACCAACGCGACGCTTTGCGTGCTTGGCGCCTTCACCGGCGTTCATTGCATTTAGTTCCATAACGGACTCCAATTACCAGCCCTAATTAAAGGACTTTGACCAGATAGCTGATCTTGTTGATCATGCCGCGCACAGCAGGCGTGTCTTCTAACTCACGCGTACTGTTTACTTTGCGCAGACCCAAACCACGAACCGTGTCGCGGTGGTCAGCTTTGCAGCCAATCGGGCTGCGAACCAGCTGAACGGTCACTTTTTTAGCGGTGCTCATAGCCGAATCCTTAGTTGAAGATCTCTTCAACAGTCTTGCCACGCTTGGCGGCGACTGATGAGGGAGTTCCCAAGTTTTTCAATGCGTTGATCGTTGCGCGAACCAAGTTGTATGGGTTGCTTGAGCCATGGCTCTTTGCAACCACATCGGTCACGCCGACCACCTCGAATACAGCGCGCATGGGTCCACCTGCAATGATGCCGGTACCCTTTGATGCGGGCAGCAACATCACGCGGGCTGCGCCGTGATGGCCGTAGACCTCGTGGTGCACTGTACCGTCACGCAAAGAGGCCGTAATGAGGTTGCGACGCGCTTCGTCCATGGACTTCTGCACAGACACGGGCACTTCACGCGCCTTACCTTTGCCCATACCGACTTTGCCATCGCCATCGCCAACCACTGACAACGCTGCGAAACCGAGGATACGACCGCCCTTGACCACTTTGGTCACGCGGTTGATCGCGATCATCTTTTCACGCAGTCCATCTTCTGGGGCGTCTTTTTTAGCTGCTGCTGTAAATTTTGCCATTTGATATTCCCGTCTCGATCAGAACTGCAAACCGGCTTCACGCGCGGCTTCAGCCAATGCTTTCACACGGCCGTGGTAGGCAAAGCCCGAACGGTCGAATGCGACTTGCTCTACGCCTGCTGCTTTAGCACGCTCAGCAACACGCTTGCCGATCATGGCCGCTGCTGCGACGTTGCCACCTTTGCCTGCGCCACCGATTTGGCTGCGAACTTCTGCTTCTGCAGTGGACGCTTGAGCCAACACCTTGGTGCCGCAGCCAGAGATAACGCTGGCGTAGATATGTAAATTGGTGCGATGGACACTTAGTCGAGCCACACCCTGCTTGGCAATGCGCAAGCGGGTTTGACTTGCACGACGTGCACGCTGTTCCTTTTTGGTCAACATGGTCATGATCCTTATTTCTTCTTGGTTTCCTTGATCGTCACACGCTCATCCGCGTAGCGGATACCCTTGCCCTTGTAAGGCTCGGGCGGACGGACCGCGCGCACTTCAGCGGCGATTTGTCCAACGCGCTGACGATCAGCACCTTTGATCAAAACTTCCGTTGGCGCAGGTGTTTCCACCTTGACACCTTCAGGCATTACCATCTCTACTGGATGTGAATAGCCAACCGTCAGATTCAGCTTGTTACCTTGCGCTTGCGCCTTGTAACCAACGCCTAGCAAGGTGAGTTTTTTCTCAAAACCTTTGCTGACGCCTACCACCATGTTGTTAACCAACTGGCGCATGGTGCCAGACATGGCATTTGCAGCAGCCGAGTCATCGGCTGGGGCAAACGTCAATTTGCCATCATTTTGCTCAATCTTCACCAGTGCATTTGGCTTCAAAACCAAAGAACCTAGGCTACCCTTGACTGAGATGAGGTCCGCGCTCAGTGATAAATCCACACCTTGGGGGACTAACACTGGCATTTTTGCGACTCGAGACATTTCCGTTACTCCTTGGTGCTAACCGTTATGCGACGTAGCACAACACTTCGCCGCCCACGCCTTCAGCGCGCGCCTTGCGATCGGTCATGACACCTTTTGGGGTCGTCACAATAGCCACACCCAAGCCATTCATCACCTGAGGAATTGACTTGGAACCACGGTACACACGCAAGCCAGGACGGCTAACGCGCTCGATGCGCTCGATAACTGGCGAACCAGCGTAGTACTTCAACGCAATTTCCAACTGATCTTTGCCATCGGCGCTGTTCACTTGGAAGTTTTCAATGTAGCCCTCGTCTTTTAGAACTTGGGCGATCGCGACTTTGACCTTGGAAGATGGCATTGCCACTTTGGTTTTTTCAACCATTTGGGCGTTGCGAATGCGGGTCAACATGTCCGCGATAGGATCACTCATACTCATATTTGTTCTCCTGCGGCTTACCAGCTAGCCTTGGTCACGCCAGGGATGTTGCCTTCAAAGGCCAGTTCACGCACTTTTGCGCGAGCCAGACCGAATTGACGGTAGACACCACGGGGGCGGCCCGTGATGGCACAGCGGTTACGCTGACGAGTAGGATTTGCGTTGCGGGGCAACTTTTGCAAACCGAGACGAGCAGCATCACGCTCTTCGTCAGACAGTTTTACGTTGTTTGCCGCAGCCTTGAGTTCTGCGTACTTCTTTGCAAACTTGAGCGCGAGATTGTCACGCTTGAGTTCACGCTGGATTAGTGCTTGTTTAGCCACGCGTCACCTCAGTTCTTGAACGGAAAACGGAAAGCTGTCAGAAGCGCTTTAGCTTCTTCGTCAGACTTCGCCGTCGTCGTGATGCTGATATTGAGGCCGCGCAAGGTATCAACCTTGTCGTACTCGATCTCAGGGAAAATGATCTGCTCTTTCACGCCGATGTTGTAGTTACCACGACCATCGAAAGAACGACCAGAGATACCGCGGAAGTCACGTACCCGGGGCAGCGCCACAGAAACGAAACGATCCAGGAATTCATACATGCGCGCACCGCGCAATGTCACCATACAACCGATGGGCTGGAGGTCGCGGATCTTGAAGCCAGCAATTGGCTTACGCGCCTTGGTCACCACGGGCTGTTGCCCAGCAATCTTGGTGAGGTCAGCAACCGCGTGATCCATCACCTTTTTGTCAGCAACCGCTTCACCCACACCCATGTTGAGCGTGATCTTGGTGATGCGAGGCACTTCCATTGTTGACTTGTAGCCAAACTGCTCCATCAGAGCAGGCGAAATTTTTTCGCGGAATTGTTGTAAAAAGCGCACCATGATTAAGCCACCTTCACTTCTTCGCCACTGGACTTATAAACACGAACTTTCGTGCCGTCATCCAACTGCTTAATACCTACACGGTCAGCCTTGCCTGTCGTTGCATTAAAAATGGCAACGTTAGACTGGTGAAGAGACATTGATTTCTCAATGATGCCGCCAGTCACACCCTTCATTGGGTTTGGCTTGACGTGCTTCTTCACGAGGTTGATACCCTCGACGATCAGACGCTCTTCATCAGCGCGCACAGCAACCGTGCCACGCTTACCTTTGTCGCGGCCGGTAATGACGATGACTTCGTCACCTTTACGGATCTTGTTCATTTTGAGCGTCCTTTAGAGAACTTCAGGCGCCAGAGACACGATCTTCATGAAGCGCTCGCCACGCAATTCACGCGTGACGGGGCCGAAGATACGGGTGCCAATTGGCTCCAGCTTTGCGTTAAGCAACACTGCTGCGTTGCCGTCGAACTTGATCAAGGCGCCGTCTGGGCGACGAATGCCCTTAGCGGTACGCACAACAACCGCGCTATAAACCTCGCCTTTTTTGACGCGGCCACGTGGCGCTGCTTCCTTGATACTGACTTTGATGACATCACCGACGCTGGCGTAACGACGCTTAGAGCCGCCCAGCACCTTAATGCACATGACAGATTTAGCACCCGTGTTGTCAGCAACACTGAGTCGAGATTGCGTTTGAATCATTTGATTTAAGTCCCAACTTGAATCCGCCCTACCACCACGGTAGCGCTTGATCAGTCTTGGGCCCGTCGCTGGAACAACCACTCATTTAACAAGCACATAGACATGGGCCGCTAAACAAGCGATCAGACCGTTGATTGGGCTGAAAGATCTCCACTGAAATACCAGCGAAGCCTGCTAGTATGCCACGAAACCCACCACGAAGGCAAGCCCGCTAAGAATATTTCCTAAAAACCGTGATAGCCCGTGTGGCGGCATCCGTGTGTCGGGTGAACGCAACAGGGCTCGCATCAGAGCACGTCGCGGTTCGGGCCTGCCCCGCTTGCGCTAGGCCTTTCGCGACCGGCGTAACAGGGCGTTGTAAGCCACCCACGCGAGCGCGACAAACTGCAGCGCCAACACCACACCCCAGGCCGTTGCATAGGCCGCCTGAGGGTAGACGCCCGCAGCGTCTGCAGGCCACAGGTTAATGAGCGCGCCCAGCCCCCACTGGCAAGCGAACGCCACGACGAACACGCACAAATTCAAACTGGTGTTGATGCGCCCGACCAAGTTCTTGGGGACCGATTGGGACAAATGGGCAAACATCAATACGCCAGACGTACCGAAAAACCCACTTAAACCCCACCAAAAATGGTGCCAGTCACTCCACTCGTTGATGATCACGCACTGACTCAACATATAAACGAGCATCCCAACAACGCTAACGCTGTAAGCGCTGATACCAAAGCGGTGCAACCGCCCGGCAAGCCAGCCTAGCGCCACAAAGCCAGCCGTCATCGATAACGCCATGGTTAAGACGATTTGGGCCGCCTCAGCGGTAGACAGCGATAAGTAGTCACGCAGCCAATAACCCGCCCACAGCCCCACGAACGCCCCAAAGACCCCCTGCGTCGCAACCGTAAGGGGGGCAATTTGATAAAACTGCGGGCTTTTGACCAATTGCCACAGCTCCACGATCTGCTGCGTCAGGCGCTGGCTCTGCGCCTGAATGCTATAGCGGGGCACCAAGCTGTACACCAGGACGCTCGCCACCAGAGTGGCCACCGCAAGTACCTGGAATAGAAGGCGCCAATCGCCCCACGTCAAAAACCACTGCACTGGCGTGGAGGCGGAGATCACACCCAAGCCACCCGCCATCAGCTGCAAGCCGTTTACCAGCGGGAGTCGTCCAGCGGGCAACAGATTCGCGTAAGCCGTAAACGCCGCCATCAAACAGGCGGAGACACCGATGCCAATCAAGCCACGACCGACCAATAAACCCCATGACGACTCAGCCAATGAAAAGACCAATGCCCCCAATGCGGCCACCAATAACAAAGCCGCACTGACTTTTCGGCTCTCGTAGCGGTCTAACAAGAGCCCCAGCGGCAACTGGCACAACGCAAACGTCAGAAAGTAGGCGCTGCTAATGAAGCCCATCTGGTTTGCGTCCAGCTGAAACTCGCGCACCAACTCCGGCGCGATCGCCACGTTCACCACCCGATACAGAAACGACAGGAAGTAGCCAAAAGCGAAAGGCAAGAACAACTTGAACAGCATAGACCTACCTTTGGCAGAGACATTGGCGCCACGCTGAGCACCGTCTCTAACGAACATATTTAAGAAGGAAATCCCTACAATAAAGGGCACCCAAATGAGAAGCGCACGCACAAGGCGAACCCGAAGGTGGGCCTACTGCGCTTTGCCTATTCTGTTTCAAACGATCGCGGATCCATGTCACAAACGCACACCGACTCTATCGCCCACCCCCCTCACTCTGGCGCACCCATCACGGGAGCCACGGGGGAGCATATCGTCTTTGTTGGTGGCGGCAACATGACCCGCGCCATTGTCGCTGGCCTGCTGCGCGCGCGTTCCCACAAA
>JABBAS010000019.1 GCA_018607835.1 Methylobacillus sp.
CCGTCCGCGTGGACGCCGCCGAACAGGCGCTCGCCACCATGCGCGGTCAGTGAATAAATGTGCCAATACCTGGTCACTTACCCATTCGATAGAGCTTCTAAAGTTATCGCTGCGATCTGTTTTTGCGACGTCATAGACCTTGAACGCCTCGCGCCAGTGTCATAAACTGTTTCTTCTGGTGCTTGCAGCCGCGGTCGTCGTGTCGCCCTGCAACAGGCGACCCACAAGCAAAGAGAGGCAACATGACCAACACGAAAAATCAGGCCGCGCAGCCTTCGTATGACCACGGCGCCAGCAACACGCGACTAATTGGCGACACCATTGGACAAGCCTTTGACAAAACGGCAACGGCGTATGCAGAACAAGAAGCGCTGGTGGTGGTCGACCAAGGCATTCGATGGACTTGGCAAGAGCTGGCTGCGCGCGTGCAGGCATTGGCCGCCGGTTTTCTAGCGCTCGGTCTGGCGCCAGGCGATCGCGTAGGCATATGGGCACCCAACTGCTCGGAATGGGTCTTAACGCAATTTGCCACCGCTAAAGCGGGCCTGATTTTAGTCAACATCAACCCCGCCTACCGCCGCGCTGAGTTGGCGTATGCTCTGAACAAAGTTGGCTGCAAGGCGCTGGTCTTGGCGCCCGCATTGAAGTCCACGGATTACCTCGCCATCATGACTGACTTGGCGCCAGAGCTCTCGAGCGCCCAGCCCGGTGCTTTGCAGTCCCGGTTGTTACCAGACCTCAAGCACGTCATTCGCTTGGGGACATCGCAAACCCCTGGTATGTTCAATTTTGCCGATATCAGCGCACTGGCGCGGCCCGAAGACGTGGCACGTGTTGAGGCCTTGGGTGCGCAGTTGCAATTTGACGATGCCATCAATATTCAGTTCACCTCGGGCACGACAGGCCAGCCCAAAGGCGCTTGCCTCACCCACCAAAATATTCTCAATAATGGCTATTTCGTTGCTGAAGCAATCAAACTAACCCACACAGACCGGCTGTGCATTCCGGTGCCGCTGTATCACTGCTTTGGCATGGTGATGGGGAATTTGGGGTGTCTGACACACGGCGCCACCATGGTGTATCCCAGTGAGGCATTTGAACCACTCGCTGTCCTAAAAGCAGTGCAAGACGAACAGTGCACCGCGCTTTACGGCGTCCCCACCATGTTCATCGCCGAACTCGAGCATCCAGACTTCGCCCAGCTTGACTTGCGTAGTTTGCGCACGGGCATCATGGCCGGCTCGCCCTGCCCGGTCGAGGTCATGAAGCGGGTGCAAGCCGAAATGAACATGAAAGAGGTCACCATTGCCTATGGCATGACGGAAACATCGCCCGTCTCCACGCAGAGCGCCACAGATGACCCTCTGGAGCGCCGCGTCTCCACGGTTGGCCGCGTGCAACCGCACGTCGAAATCAAGATCGTCGATACCGATGGACGCGTGGTTCCCCGCGGTACCACTGGGGAGTTTTGTACCCGTGGCTACTCCGTGATGCTGGGCTATTGGAACGACGAGGAAAAAACCCGAGAGGCTATTGACGTTGCAGGCTGGATGCACACGGGCGACCTGGCCGTGATGGACGATCAGGGTTATGTCAATATCGTGGGACGCCTAAAAGACATGGTTATTCGCGGGGGCGAGAACATCTACCCGCGTGAAATTGAGGAGTTTTTATACAGCCATCCGCACATTCAAGACGTACAAGTGATCGGTGTACCTGATGAAAAATACGGCGAAGAGCTCTGCGCATGGGTGAAATTGCGAGAGGGCCAGTCAGTAACGGAGGACGAGATACGCCGCTTTTGCGACGGTCAGATAGCCCGTTACAAAGTGCCGCGCCACATTCGGTTTGTAGACGAATTCCCCATGACGATCACGGGAAAAATACAAAAATACATCATGCGCCAGCAAACGATAGAAGCACTTGCGCTCACTGAGCAAAAAACCGCTTAGTCACGCTACGCGCCACCCGCACCAATGAACGCCATAAAGGCATGTAAGGACAAGCAACCTTGAATCCGAGAAGCAACATTCATGAGCAGGTGCTCACAGCGACCACCACCGATGCCTTAATGGACACCTACGGTGGCTGGGCTGAACAATATGATCACGACCTCACGAAAGCATGGGGCTATCCAGCGCCAGAACGCGCGGTGCAACAGCTCAAACGGTATGTGCCAGACGCCAACGCGACGATTTTAGATGCAGGGTGCGGGACCGGCTTGGTTGGGCAACTGCTGCGCCAGCAGGGCTTCACCAACGTCAATGGCCTAGACTTCTCCGCCGGTATGTTGGCGCAAGCCAAGGAAAAACAGGTCTACGGCACCCTGCTTCAAGCCGATATGAACCAGCCTCTGGCCATACCTGATGGGGCCTATCAGGCCGTGACCTGCGTGGGCACCTTCACGTCGGCACACGTGAAGCCTGACGCACTCAGTGAGCTTGTCCGGATCACCTGCACCGGCGGCTTTGTGGTCTTTACGGTGCGCGACACCTACTGGGCGGAAACCAATTTTGACCACCACATCATGTCACTCTGTCAGTCGAATCGTGTGCGCTTGCATGAATGCCGAACCGAGCCCTACATTCAGGAGGAAGGCTCTGAGTGCAAGCTGTTGGTGCTAGAAGTTCTATAAAAATACCGTCGTCTAACAAAAGCTGATCCGGGCTTGCGGGCGTTTTTTTTCTAGACTAAACTGATAAGTATCCGGCCTAACGAGCTTACAAAGAGCGCGCGTGCGTCGCCCCCACCCCAACATGTAAAGGGAGTACTTATGTCAGTCATGGTCACAGTAGAGATACCCGTACAAGCGGGAAAAATGGCATCACTCTTAGAGATGATGACCCAGGCTTTACCCGCCACACGCGCTTTCGACGGCTGTTTAAAAGTCGAGACATTCGCCGAAGACGGTGAGCAGTCTCTGATTTTGGTTGAAATGTGGGAGACGCTGGGTCACCAAAAAGCCTACATGAAGTGGCGCATGGAAACAGGCTTGGTGGATGCGCTCGCGCCGTTCGCATCCGGCCCCCCCATTGTCAGAAGCTACCAACCCTCTGACGCTTAGATTTTGGGTGCCCCCGTGTCGATAGCGCAGGCTGGCGACACCATGGGTGCTAGAGGAACAGCGATGGCCATTTCTATCTTTCCGATCAACGCTGACTTTGCAGCTGAAGTCGGCGATATCGATTTATCACAGGGTATTGACGAGGTCGCCGCGCAGGCCATGCGCGACGCCTTTTGGCGATACGCCGTCTTGATCTTTCCCGCACAGTCTTTGAATGAGTCCGACCACTTGCGCTTTGCCGAGTTGTTTGGCCCGCTGGAGACGACGATTGGGTCTTTTCGCGATGATGTCAAGCTGCGGACTGGGGACAAAATTGCTGACGTATCTAACTTAGATACCAACAACCAAATCTGGGACGCAAGCAGTCGCCAGAGAATGTTCCAGCTGGGCAACCGTCTGTGGCACACCGATTCTTCGTTTCGACACACCCCTGCCCGTGCCTCCGCGTTATACGCGAGAAGCATTGCGCAAATTGGCGGCCACACACAGTTCGCAGACCTGCGTGCGGCCTTCGACGCCCTACCTGCCGCGCGTCAGCAGACACTGCGGCCCTTGATCGCTACCCATTCTATTTTTCACTCGCGTGCGAAGTTGGGGTTTCATGAGTTCTCAGAAAGCGAGCGGGCAGCCTTGCCTGAAGTCAAACAGGTATTGGTGCGCAAGCTACCTGAAAGTGGGCGAGAGTCTCTTTATCTGGCCAGTCACGTGTCAGGCATCGAGGGGATGCCATCGGAGGAGGCAGACGCCGTCATTGCTGAACTCACTGCGCATGCGGTGCAGCGACAGTTTGTCTATACCCACCGTTGGCGAGCGGGTGACTTGGTCATCTGGGACAACCGCTGCACCATGCACCGCGGAACAGAGTTTGAAGACCTGCGGTGGCGCCGAGATTTCCAACGCGCCACGGTAGCGGACACCGCTAATTCAGTTGAGTTGATGCAGGCTTAGCGCGGGTACTTTAACGGCCTTGCGTATTTTTGTTACGCTATCGTTATGTGCCCTGCCACCCTTGCGTTCGCGCCCCACCACCGCCCCTACACCGGCACCGGCACCCGCGGCTATTTTCCCCCTCCATGAGTGCACAGCTTGTCTGGTTTAAGCGCGATTTACGCGTCGCTGACCATGCCCCCCTCATCAACGCAGCCAAGGCAGGCCCCGTTTTATGCATCTACATCTTGGAGCCTGCGTTATGGCAACAACCAGATGCGGCGCGTCAGCATTTCCATTTCACGCTGGAGTGTTTACGTGACCTCTATACGGCGCTACGCAAACACGGCCTCACGCTACAAATCCATGTGGGTGAGGCTACCGACGTCTTAGACGATCTCCACCGAAGCCACGGTATTGCCTCACTCCATAGTCACCAAGAAACCGGCAACGGCTGGTCTTATGAGCGAGACCTTTCGGTCCGCGCTTGGTGTCAAACTCAAGGCGTGCTGTGGCAAGAAACACCACAATTTGGCGTCCTCCGGGGTTTGCGTGACCGCGCTCTTTGGCAGCCCGCTTGGCAGGCGCTGATGGCGCAGGATCTCGCGCCCAAGCTCGACTCGGTGCGCGCAGTCAATGTCCAAACACAGTGGGTGCAGTCGCCCTTGCCCTCGGCAGATGATTTAAAACTGGCGCCTCACGAGCCCGCACAGCGACAAATCGGTGGGCGCACCTCCGCTCTCCACGTATTGAACAGCTTCTTATCTGTACGCAGCCGGCAATACCGAGGGGGCATTTCGTCACCGTTATCAGCGCCTGCCGCATGCTCTCGCCTGTCCCCTTACCTCGCGATGGGTTGCGTCAGCATGCGTGAGGTCGCTCAACAAACGTGGATGCGTGCAAAGGATGATCAACTAACCGCATCACACCGCAAAGGCTTACGGGCATTCGTCAGCCGCTTGCACTGGCACTGTCATTTCATTCAAAAGCTGGAGAGTGAGCCCGGGATCGAGTGGCACAACATGCACCGCGGCTATGACGACTTGCGCGAGCACGCGTTCAATACCGCACACTTTCAAGTCCTGCAAGAAGGACGCACAGGCTGGCCGATGGTGGACGCCTGCGTCAATATGCTGCACGCCACTGGTTGGCTGAACTTTCGTATGCGTGCCATGCTCGTCTCCGTTGCGGCCTACCCGCTGTGGCTGCATTGGCGACCCGTGGGCGAGTGGCTCGCGCGCGAGTTTCTGGATTACGAGCCGGGCATCCATTGGAGTCAGTTACAAATGCAGTCGGGTACGACCGGCATCAACACAACGCGTATCTACAACCCCATCAAGCAAGCCATGGATCAAGATCCACACGGTCACTTTGTACGCCAATGGGTCCCGGCGATGCGCCTCGTACCGGATACATGGCTGTTTGAACCTTGGCGCATGCCAGCGTCCGTCCAACAGCAGTGCGGCGTCGTGGTTGGCAAGGATATTCCTGTGCCACTGGTCGATGTAGAGGCCGAAATCAGAATCAACAAGGCGCGCTTATACGCCCGCAAGCAACAGCCCAGTGTTCGTGCAGGGAAGAGCGCCGTGATTACAAAACACGCCTCTCGAGGCACCACCCAAGCGCGGCGTCAACGCACCGCGCGGGTGGGCTCTACTTCAGCCGCCGCCGATACTGATGTCCAACTTTCTTTGCTGGGCCCCTCATGCTGAGCCTCTGGGCCACACAGACCTATAAAGACACCCGAACATGAAGCAAACCTGCGTGATTTACTGGTTTCGACGAGACCTGCGCCTAGACGACAACCCCGCCCTTTGCCTAGCCATGGCCAAGGCGCATGACCTTGGTGTCGGTGTGCTGCCGGTCGTGGTTAAACGTCGTGACACCGTTGACTCGCTTTACGGCGAAATTGAGAGAAATACCCATGCCCAAGCTTGGGCGGACGACGCTGAAGGGGCACTGGCTGCCAGCTTGCGTGAACGGGGATCGGACTTATGGCGTTGCGAAAGCATTGACGCCCTGCGCGCACTCATGCGCAGCACGCAAGCAAGCCACCTGTATGCCGAGCATATTGAGTTGCCTTATGAGCGAGAGGCGCAAGGCAGCCTCTCGCGAGATGCCACATGGCAGACCCATTTCATATGGCAATCGGGACTCTTTGACCAAGACCTGCTGCCCTTTTCATTGAACGCGTTGCCAAAGGTGTTTACCGCCTTCAGAGAAAAAATTGAAAAAGCCAGCTTGCGATCTATTGCACCATTGCCTGAACCCGAGTCCTTAGTGCCCACTCCCCTGTTCGCAGAAAACAGCGTGATTGCGCGCGTTACAGACTCGAGTGCATTTAAGCCATCAACGCCTGGCAGCATTGCGCATGGGCGTCGGTCTGGCGAGCAAGCGGCCCGCCAGCATTGGCAAGCCTACCTAGACCGAGGACTCCCGCATCGTTACTTCGAGACACGCAATCAGCTCAGTGGGCCTGACTTTTCCAGTCAGCTGTCACTGGACTTGGCTTGGGGCACCCTGTCGGTGCGCCGAGCAGCTCAGATGCTGGATGCGTTCGAGGCAAGCGACGGCAGGACCAAAAGTAGCTACTGGCTGTGGTTCGAGTGGATGTGGCGAGAGCACTTCCGTTGGATCAGTCACGCCTACGGTCGGCAAATTTTTGCAGCACGCGGTCTATCCGAAAGTGCTCCCAAGCCAACTGCAACGGTGAACGACTGGCAACGATGGACAGGCGGCACAACCGGGCACGCCTTCATCGATGCGGGCATGCACGAGTTGGCAACGACTGGTTTTTTATCCAATCGCATGCGCCAAATTGTGGCGAGCTATTGGCTCAATGACTTAGGGGGGGACTGGCGCGCTGGCGCAGCGTGGTTTGAGTCGCAACTCATAGACGACGATGCTTACAGCAATACGGGGAACTGGCTCTACATCGCAGGTCTGGGTACTGACCCCAGAGGCGGTCGCCGCTTCGACCCTGACAAGCAAGCAAAGACACACGACCCTCAGGGCCACTACCGCCGCTTATGGGCGTGATGCAAACCGTTGGCACCGCCATGCGCGTCGCCAACGGCCCATTCCGTTAGCGATCAGTACAGCGCGACGGGATTGATGATCATCTGAACCGTACCGCGAATACGCGCTTGCCCCAGGACAAACATGAACTCCTTGACGCCATCACGCACCAAGGGTCCGGTATTCATGGTTTCCAGCAAGTAGATACCGTTCTCCTGCAACAGCACCACGTGGCCGTAGAAAGCTCCGTCGCCAGGTGCTGGCGGAACGGGCTCAACGCCCCATGTGTCCGCACCCACCGCCATCACATCGAGCGAGGCCAAGTACCGCGACCCGCTGACGTTCAAGCCGGGTTCGCCGGAGACCCAGGCTTTGGGGTCGCTTTCCAAAGTTCCCTCGGTCCAACCGGTGTGAAAGAGCACGATATCTCCTTTGCCGATGGTGACGCCCTGCGCTTTTGCCGCTGCTTTTATGTCAGCCTCGCCAAAGTGCTCACCCGCTTTCAGCATTTTCTTGCCCATATGCGATGCCATATCGATGACCACTCCGCGGCCAACCAAAGGCGGAATGTCATGCACACCAAGCTTAGTCAGACCGGTAATGGCTGAGATTTCTTTCTCATCCAAGCAGTTGTAGTAAAGACCGCCCTCACCCAAGTGACCCAGTCCATCAATTTGACTGCCGATACCCACCCACGTCTGCAACACGTCATCGTTGTAGTTGGCAGGGTAGCCAAATTGGCTAAGTTTTTTGCCGCCTTGTTGGTTGGGTTGAACCACTTGTAGGCTAAGACCACGCGGTGCAAATGCCGGTGTATCTGCGTCGATGACGATGCCCAAGGGCTGAGACTTACCTTGTTTAATGAGTGCGGCGGCTTTCAATGTGTTTTGCGCCGACACAAGGTTAGCCGAGCCCAAGGTATCGTTCTTTCCCCATTTCGATGGCGTACAGTCGGTGGCAGCCGCAGCCACCCCAGCCAACATCGCCGCGCCTATGGCGATGACCCCTATCTTAAATATCTTACGCATGTCGCTGTCCTTTCGTGCTTCGGTTCTCTAGGTTTGAAAAACTAACTTGCTAGAAGCCGCCTCATGCAGCCTCACCTCATTAACTAAAACTAAAGTTAACAATAAGAGGGTGCCGTTTACTGGTCAACGGGGGATTACCCTGCTGCTACTGAACCAGAACGGCAACAAACAGG
>JABBAS010000016.1 GCA_018607835.1 Methylobacillus sp.
GTGCACTGGGCCAAGACCACTGAATGCCCATGGCCTTCAGCATGGCCCGGGCGCGCCTATCCAACTGCAAGGTGTCTTGCATCAGCGGCGGTGTTGGCGCCTCGTCTTTATCGTTTTCGCTTGGCAAGGGATCCTTCATGACAATGGCTTTATTTTTCCGTTTGCTGGGGGATTGGCGCATCGGTGTCACCCACCGTCCAATGGGTTAGCGCTAACTGCATCACCACGGCGTCCTCTCGGCGGGTGCCATCTAGAGGATAGTAACCTTTACGATGCCCAACGGTGGTGAAGCCCAAGCGCTCGTAGAGACCTTTCGCCCCGGTATTGCCCTCACGGACCTCCAGCAACAGCCGCTCAGCAGACAGGCCTTGCGACCAAACAGCCAGCGATGACAGCATGAGCGACGCCCAGCCTTGGCGCCGGTGCGCGGGTGCCACCGTGATGTTGAGCAGGTGCACTTCATCCACCCCTTGCAGGGCGACAAAGTAGCCCAAAATGTAGGCACCACTCTCGTGCTGCCACCCGCTGACCTCGCCAGGTAGCGGCGTGCTCAATAAAAGCTGCGCGTGGTTTAAGTGATGTACCGCATCCATGAGATTGCCCGGCGTCCAAGGATGGCTGTAAGCGGCCTTTTCGAGCTCGGACACGATAGCCACGTCGCTCACCTGCATCGGTGCAAAACGCACCTGACGATCCAAGGGCATGCTCATGGCTGCAGCGGGTCTTTGGCAGCCTGCACGGCCTTCAGGTGCAATCGCTCAGCGGTCGTTTGCGCCACCTTATCGCGCACATACAACGGCACGGCATCTGACGCAGCAACCGCCGCACCACTGGCCCACAAAGCGGGCGACAGGTGCAACAATGCGGCTGCGGTGGGCATGGCGTCCTGCCACATCTCAAACCCGGGCGCATCAACCCACTGTGCGCCGTACGCCGCATAGGCGTTACCCACCACGTGACCGCGCTCACGGTCTGCCACCCACGCCTTTAGCGCCGTCGGCGTCAGCAATACCGGCGCTTGGGTGCAGGCAGGCACCGCCGTCGGCGTCAGCGCCGACGTAAACACATAACGCGCCACGTACACCTCGCCCATACGCGCGTCCATCACCGCCGTCCATGGCCCCGCTAAAGCCGTTGCGCTCACGTCACCGCGCGCCGCCGCTGCGAGGCGTGCGGCCTGTGCAACCGCCAGCAAGGTGTTCACCGGGATCACCGGAACACCACCCGGCCGCAGCGATGCCGCCAAGCCCTGCGTGACCGCGCATGCCGTGCGCAGGCCCGTGAACGCACCCGGGCCTTGGCCAAAGGCGATGGCATCCACCTGCGAGAGTGCAATGCCCGCATCAGCTAGCAGCGCTTGTATGGCAGCGACCATGCCTGCCGAGGCCTTTGCACCGCTCTCGCCACTGAACGCCCAGACATCCCACGTCGCGGCGTCCACGGAGCCGTGCGTCGTGGCGACGGCCAGCGACAACTGGTCGGTGCTGGTATCCATGGCCAGAATGTGGCGAAAGAAAGGAGTCTGCGAAAAATTCGACATCGAGGAGGTTGGGAGCGTCCAACGGACAACGCCCTATTGTCGCCCAGCCCCCGCAGGCACATGCCCCAAAGGGTTAGGACTTGATTTAGCATGGGGGCACGACTAAAAGCCCGCGCTCGTTGCGTTGGTTACCTGGTTACCACTACGCCCTCACATTATGTTTCGCTATCGCACTTGGCTGCTCGCATTGACGTTTTTTAGCAGCCTCTCGTCACCGGCGCTTGCCGGCATACAGAGCACACTGCCCGTCACTGTGAGCGCATTCTTGAAGACCGTTTCCGTGCCAGAGAGTGCACTGAGCGCCACGATCTTGCCCGTGGGCAACCGCACGTCGCCACTGCTCACCTGGCAAAGTGATGTGCCACGTAACCCAGCATCGGTCGCCAAGCTGTTGACGACCATTGCGGCCTTAGACACCTTGGGCGGCGACTTCACCTGGTTTACCGACTTCTACTACACCGGGTACATCGCGGGTGATACCTTGCATGGCAACTTGCATATTCGCGGCGGTGGCGACCCAAAATTTGTCATT
Organism: Methylobacillus sp.; assembly: GCA_018607835.1. GTDB lineage: Bacteria > Pseudomonadota > Gammaproteobacteria > Burkholderiales > Burkholderiaceae_C > RS62. Next base: position 2,073 of record JABBAS010000016.1, read on the forward strand.
GAGCGCATACAAGAAACCATGAACACCCTGCGCGCCCGGGGCATCAAGACAGTGAAGGGCAATATGGTTTTGGATAACTCGGCCTTTGACTTGCCCCGCTTGCCGGTTGGCGAGTTTGATGGCGAGGTACTGCGCCCGTATAACGTGCAGCCAGACGCGTTGATGGTGAACTTTAAGTCCGTCATCTTAAAGTTCACGCCCGACCGCAAGCGCGGCGTCGCACACGTTGCAGTTGAGCCACCCATGGCAGGCCTGCGCGTGCCCAGCAAGGTGCCCCTGCGGCGTGGCCGTTGTGGCGATTGGCGCACCGGCTTGCGCGGCACGTTTATGCAAGCTGCGCGCTACCAGTTTCGCGGCACCTATCCAAGCGCTTGCGGTGAACGGTCGTGGCCTATTGCCTACATTGCGCCGGATCAATATGCATCAAAAGCGTTGCTGGGCATTTGGCAATCGCTTGGCGGCAAAGTCTCGGGCAAGGTCATCAGCGGTCCCGTTCCATCGCACGCACAGCTGCTCTACCGTGCGCCGTCGCTGCCTCTGCGCAGCATCATCGCAGACGTGAACAAAATGAGTAACAACATGATGGCGCAACAGGTGTTCCTAACGCTTGCGATGACACCCAACCAGCCCGCAACCATCGAAAAAGCGCGCGCGCGCATACTCGCGTGGTGGGAGCGCGCTTTGGGCAGCGAGATGGCAAAGCCCGTAATTGACAATGGCTCTGGCCTGTCGCGTGACGGGCGTATCAGCGCCGACGCCTTAATTGCGCTGCTGCAACATGCCGCCCAAAACCAAGACTTCACAGACTTCTACGAGTCGTTGGGCATCGCCGGCATTGACGGCACCGTGCGCAACATGGGGCGCGATGGCACCACCCCCTTATCGATTGGCAATGCACACCTCAAGACAGGTTCGCTCAAAGATGTGACCGCCCTTGCCGGCTATGTGACCGGCGTCAGTGGCCAGCGTTATGCCATTGCCGCGATGATCAACCACGATGATGCGCCCAAAGCACGTGGTGCCCTCTACCGCTTGGTGGAGTGGGCAGCGCAGCACTAACGTACAACGCGGGCTACCGCGTCCTCAGACCGGGGTACTGGCGCGCTGCAAACGGTCTCGCACACCATCCCACAGCAAGCCCTCTGGTGGAGCTTCCACCCAGATATGCGCCGCATTGATCGCGTCTAGGGCGCGCAATGCTGAGAACAAGTCGTGGGCGCAGGCGTGGGCATCGCGAGGCATCTCGCGTCGTGGCATGTCAGGCGATAGACGCTGTAAAACCGCTGACGACGCATACACCGCGTGCACCCCGTGCCCACCCTGCGCCGATATGGCCGACAACAACGCGTCTGCCGCGCACACGTGCACCTGCGCATTCGGCGCGTAGTGCGATGCCAGCGAGCCCGACACCTGAGGTGAGTGGCTTTGTACACCCAACACGCGCAGGCCTGTGACCGCGCTGATTTGTTCAGATGTCACGATGCCAGGGCGTAGCAATACAGGCCATTCGCCGCAGACATCCACGATAGTGGACTCGATGCCGACCTCGCAATCGCCGCCATCCACCACCAACAGCTCGGTGTCATCCAGCGTGTCGGCAAACTCGCTCATGACATGCGCCGCTGTGGTGGGACTCACACGGCCAAAGCGATTGGCACTGGGTGCGGCCACTCCCCAGACGCCCACACCATGGGCCGCTTGCAACACGGCTTGCGCTACGGGGTGGGCGGGGCAACGCAGACCAATCGTGGCCTGACCGCCCGCCGCCGCATGACAGACCTCGGGAAGGCGTGGCAGTATCAGCGTTAACGGTCCCGGCCAAAACGCATCGATCAGTGGCCACGCCATATCGGGCACCTGTGGCGATAGCTGTGAAAGCGCGCGCTGCCAAGCTACCCGCGATGCCTGCGCCGCCACATGGACAATCAAAGGGTGGTTGGCTGGGCGACCTTTGGCCGCGAATATACGCGCCACCGCTGCGGGGTTGTTGGCGTCAGCGGCCAAGCCGTAAACGGTTTCTGTGGGCAAGCCCAGCAGGTGTCCCGCAGCAAGCACGCTAGCCGCTTGCTGTGCGGTTGAAGGGCTGCTAGATGCGATGTAGCGCGCCATAAGGGTCTCCGGGTAGGCCGCTAAACGCGCTCGCGTTCAGTGCCACAGACCCAAAATAGACTGCACCTCTTGGGCGACGCCACGGGCGTCCTCGATGCGAGTCGCCGTGATGGTGATGTGCCCCATCTTGCGTCCCTTACGCGCCTCTAACTTGCCATACAAATGCAAATGGACGCCAGGCAACGCCAACACCTGGTCCCATTCGGGCGTGCGTAACTCGCCGGAGTTAAACCAAATATCCCCCAGCAAATTCAGCATCACCGCAGGTGCCAGCAGGCGCGGTTGTACCAACGGCAACCCGGCCAAGGTGCGCACTTGCAACGAAAATTGCGACACATCGCAGGCCTCAATACTGTAGTGGCCGCTGTTATGGGGTCGTGGCGCTATCTCGTTAACCACCAAGCCCGGCTTTCCGTCATCGCCTGTGACGACAAAAAACTCCACACACAGCACGCCAACGTAGCCGAGCTCCCGTGCGATTTTTTTGGCAGCATCAACGGCTCGCGCGGTTAAATCCGGGGCCAAATTACCGTCAAACACCTCGGTGCGCGCCAAGATGCCCTCGACGTGGGTATTGAGCTGAACGGGTAAGTTCACGCAATCGCCTTGGCGCGACCGTGCAACCAATACCGAGCATTCGGCGATCAAGGGCATGCGCTTTTCCAACACGCAGGGGACTTGTTGCAACGCTTGCCAAGCACTGGCCAACGCCTCAGCGGACGCCACACCCAACTGGCCTTTGCCGTCGTAGCCCATACGCGCTGTTTTCAAAATGGCGGGAAACAACGCGTCAGGCACTCGGGCTAAATCGCTGTCAGTCGTGAGCACCGCGTAGGGCACTGGCCCCACACCACTGCTCGCGGCGCTGGCTTGAAAGTGGGCTTTCTCCACAACCCGATCTTGGGCGACAGCAACGGCATGGGCCTGCGGTGAGACCGGCGTCGTTTTCGCAAGCGTTTCTAAGGTGTGCGCGGGCACGTTTTCAAACTCTGTAGTCACCGCATCGCAGACCCGTGACATGGCGGCCAAGGCTTGCGCATCGTCGTAGCCAGCCTGAAAGTGGTGGTGGCTTACCAAGCCCGCCGGGCTGTTGGCATCGGGGTCTAAGACAGCCGTTCGGTAGCCCATGCGTTGTGCCGCTTGCACAAACATAAAGCCCAACTGGCCACCGCCCAAAACCCCCAAGGTCGCGGGGCGGCCTTCGGTAGCTGCGAACGCGGGTAACAAAACGAAGTGGTCTGGGTTAGGCGGCATGCGAAAGGGGGTGGGGAACAGCGGAGAGTTGGAAGATAGCACGCAAGCGACGTGGCGTTAGCAAGGCGGGCGCCTAGGCGCTGGGCGGCAGGGTCATGGCCGTCGCCAACGCGGTTTGTTTGTCGCGGAATGTCTTCAAAGCATCGGCCATCGCGGGTTGATGCACCGCCAACATGGCCACGGCGAATAGCGCGGCGTTGGCTGCACCCGCCGCCCCGATGGCAAACGTAGCGACCGGAATACCTTTAGGCATTTGCACAATGCTGTGCAGGGAGTCAACACCACTTAAATGTTTGGACGCTACAGGAACCCCCAGAATGGGTACCGTGGTCTTGGCAGCCAACATGCCGGGCAAATGGGCCGCGCCGCCCGCGCCCGCGATGATGGCTTGCAGGCCACGCGCCGCGGCCTCGTCCGCGTAGGCAAACATCGCGTCGGGCATGCGGTGTGCAGAAATGACCTTGGCCTCGAAACCGACGCCAAATTCTGTCAAGATATCCGTGGCATGCACCATGGTGTCCCAGTCACTGCTAGACCCCATCACAACGCCCACCTGAATTGTTTGCATGCCAACTCCGTTAAAGTTGTAATTTTACGACCCGTCCCCAAGTAACTGACGTGTATTGCCAACGAAACCATACCGCGAGCCATTGAATGATTGAAGTAACCATTGCCAATTTCGAAGCCGAAGTCATCGAGGCATCCAAAACCACGCCTGTTTTAGTGGATTTTTGGGCCCCTTGGTGTGGTCCCTGTAAAACCCTGGGCCCATTGCTTGAGCGGGTTGAGACCGATTACGCTGGACGCTTCAAGCTGGTAAAAATTGACTCTGACCAAGAACAACAGCTGGCCGGGGCCTTCGGCATCCGAAGCATCCCAACGTGCGTCTTACTCATGAATGGGCAGCCGGTGGACGGCTTCACGGGCGCCATTCCCGAAGGGGAAATCAAGGCGTTTTTGGACAAGCATCTCCCCGCGGGCGAGCCCGAAGCAGAGGCCGCCCCAGAAGAAGACCTGCCCCCAGCGTCAGAGGAAGACGCACTCGCTGCGCTGGCGCAGGCTGCCGTGGCCGAGCCCAACAACGATGACGCCCAGTTTGCCTACATCCGCGCCCTGTTGCTGATGGACAACCTCGCCCAAGCCAAGGCCGTGTTTGAGCCACATAAAACCAAGGCTTTGGCGGTACAGCGCTTGGCCTCAATCGCTTTGTGGCTAGAGATTCTCGAGGGCACGCCTGCCGACGAGGCGAGCTTGCGTGCCCACATTGACGCCAACAAGCGTGATTTTGCCAGCCGCTACGCCTTGGCTCAGCAAGCGGTGCGCGCGGGTCGCTGGACGGACGCGATGGATGAATTGCTAGAAATTTTGATGCGTGACAAGTCATGGGAAGACGAGCGGGCACGACGCCTCTTTGTCGCCGTGCTCGACATCATCACGCCCGAGCCGCCAAAGGTCGCTGAGGGGCAAACACCACCGGAAGACCCGATAGTGGTGCGCTACCGACGCCGCTTGAGCAGCGTTGTACTGAGCTAGCACCCAACCACTGCGCGGGTGCGGCACGCTCAGGCCAATAGCTGGCTGAGCGCCTCTTGGTATTTGGCACCGGTTTGCGCGATCACGTCGGCTGGCAAATCCGGCGCTGGTGCTGTTTTGTCCCAAGGCACGCCCTGTCGCTGGGCGGTGCCTAGCCAATCGCGCAAAAACTGCTTGTCGTAGCTCGGTGGGTTGCTGCCCAAGGTGTATTGGTCTGCAGGCCAGTAGCGTGATGAGTCGGGCGTGAGCACCTCATCCATCAACACCAACTGGTCATCGCTATCCAGCCCAAACTCGAACTTGGTGTCCGCAATGATGATGCCTTTGCTTAGCGCAATCGCGGCGGCGGCATCGTACAGTTGCAAGCTGATATCGCGAATTTTCACGGCCAAGGGCTCTCCGATCATCGCCACGGTTTGCTCAAAGCTGATGTTCTCGTCGTGCGCCCCCATCTCCGCTTTCGCAGCTGGGGTGAAAATGGGCTCAGGCAGTTTGGCCGCGTTGACCAGCCCTGCCGGCAAAGGCACGCCGCAGACCGACTGCGTTGCTTGATAGGCCTCCCAACCACTGCCTGCCAAGTAGCCACGCACAACGGCCTCAACCGGTATGGGGCGCAAGCGCTTGACCAGCATGGCGCGGTTTTGCACCAAGGGTTTGTCGACGTCGCTGACGACTGACAAGGGGTCATCACCGGTCAGGTGGTTGGGACAAATATCATGCAACTGATCGAACCAAAACAAGGCCATCTGCGTCAGCAACGCCCCTTTACCGGGGATCGGTTGCGTCATGATCACGTCATAAGCACTGATACGGTCGCTGGCCACCATCAAAATACGGTCATCGCCCACCGCGTAGTTATCACGAACCTTGCCTCTCGCCAAAAGCGGCAGAGACGTTAACGTAGAGGTGTGCTGGGCATTAGCGGGTAGTGACATGGCGGACAAGGCTTGGCGGCGGGTTAGGCGATGCAAACGCATCGTCATCGGTTAATCGGAACACCGGGTATTTAAACCGAAACGGTAGGGACTCTCTGGAATTGAGAGGGAATGAGGCAACAAAAAAGCGCGACAGGTTGACCACCCGTCACGCTTTTAAAGACAGCTAACGCAATTTACGCGACGACTTGCGCTAACTGCCCAGCGGCGTACTGTCCCGCGACGACGGACAAGGTGTCACCCTTGATTTTAGCGCCCTGACCCTCGCAGCCAAACTCCACGTAACGCTGCTTGCAAATAGCTTGCGCCGCGGCGCGGGCGGGCTTCAACCACTCGCGGGCATCGAACTTCTCTGGGTTTTCATGAAGGAACTTGCGCACGGCACCTGTCATGGCCAAGCGGATATCGGTGTCAATGTTGATCTTGCGCACGCCAAACCGGATGGCCTCTTGAATCTCCTCGACGGGCACACCGTAGGTCTCCTTCATGTTGCCGCCGTAGGTTCGGATGATTTCCAACAGCTCTTGCGGGACACTTGACGAGCCGTGCATCACCAAATGCGTGTTGGGGATGCGTGCATGAATGTCTTTCACACGGCTAATCGCCAAGATGTCACCTGTGGGCTTGCGCGTGAATTTATAGGCGCCGTGGCTGGTGCCAATGGCAATCGCCAACGCATCCAATTGGGTGGACTTTACGAAGTCAGCGGCCTGCTCAGGATCAGTCAACATATCCGCCATTTCGAGCTTGCCAACGGCTCCAATGCCGTCCTCTTCACCGGCCTCACCCGTTTCTAGTGAGCCCAAGCAACCCAGCTCGCCCTCGACCGTGACGCCCACGCGGTGCGCCAACGCAACCACACGGCGCGTTACGTCTACGTTGTACTCGAAGGAGGCGGGGGTCTTCCCGTCCTCCTCTAGCGAGCCGTCCATCATGACCGACGAAAACCCCAGATCAATCGCGCCTTGGCAAATCGCCGGGCTTTGGCCGTGGTCTTGGTGCATGACCAAGGGAATATGAGGGTAGGCCTCCACTGCCGCTTGGATCAGATGCTTGATAAAGCTCTCGCCGGCGTACTTGCGCGCGCCAGCGCTGGCTTGCAAAATCACGGGCGCGCCGACCTCGTCTGCGGCGGCCATGACCGCTTGCACCTGCTCAAGATTGTTCACGTTGAAGGCAGGGATGCCATAACCATTGGCTGCTGCGTGATCGAGTAACTCACGCATTGAGACGAGCGCCATCGGGGTGTCCTTTGTAAAAATGATTGGTAACCGGCTGGTAACTTCGCCGGCGAATACCATCAATTGTAGCCAAAACCCCGAAGGCTCAATCTACCCGCTCCTCTGTAGCCCTCTCATTTAGACCTACTAGACACCGAAACCGCGATGTAACTCGGCTCTGGGCGAGCGGTCTAGGCCGCGACTTACTTAACGCGGCAAATTTTCAACAAATTGGTACCCCCTGGCTCTCCCAAGGGTTCTCCGCAGGTAATGGCGTAGATGTCACCACTTTGCACAATGCCGCGCTTAATCAAGTGGCGCTCCGCATCCAGTAAGGCCGCGTCGCGGTCGGTACTGTTGTCCATAAGCAGTGGGCGCACGTTCCGGTACATCGCCATGCGCCGCTGTGTTGCCAAGCGCGTCGTTAGCGCATAGATGGGCATGTGCATATCGAATCGGCTCATCCAGAGTGCGGTTGAGCCGGAGTCCGTCATGGCCACAATGGCTTTCGCCCCGCAGTGATGGGCGGTAAACAGCGCACCCATCGCGATGCTCTGGTCAACGCGGCGGAAGCTTTTGTTGGTCGTGGTGAGGTTCAACTCCGCCTCGTTCGCCTCTTCAGCCGCCAAACAAATGGCCGCCATCTGGCGCACCGTTTCTAGCGGGTACTTACCGGCAGCCGTCTCGGCGCTGAGCATCACCGCATCGGTACCATCGAGCACCGCGTTCGCAACGTCACTCACCTCAGCCCGCGTCGGGACGGGCGCCAAGATCATGGACTCCATCATTTGGGTCGCCGTGATCGCCACTTTGTCTAACTCGTGGGCCATGCGAATCATGCGCTTTTGCAAAGCGGGCACGGCCGCATTGCCGACCTCTACGGCCAAGTCGCCTCGGGCCACCATGATGCCGTCGCTGGCCTTCAAGATACTCGCCAAATGGGGAATCGCCTCTGCACGCTCAATTTTGGCAATCAAACTGGCTTTGTGCTTAAACGGCTCCCCAGCCACGTTACACAACTGGCGTGCCAGCTCCATGTCGGTGGCGCTCTGCGGAAAGCTCACCGCCACATAGTCAGCCCGCAGGCTCATGGCGGTCTTGATGTCATCCATGTCTTTGGCCGTCAAGGCAGGCGCAGAAAGTCCACCGCCCTGTTTGTTGATGCCCTTGTTGTTAGACAGTTCGCCGCCCACCACCACCTTGGTGTGGACCTGCTCACCGCGCACAGCCGTCACATTCAAAACGATCAAGCCATCGTTGAGTAACAAGACATCACCGGCCTTTACGTCACGCGGCAACTCTTTGTAATCTAGGCCGACCGCATCGACATCACCGAGCTCCGTACGATCACCATCTAGGACGAATGCCGCCCCTTCAAGCAGTTCGATCTTGCCTTTGGCAAATTTACCAACGCGGATTTTGGGCCCTTGCAGGTCGGCCATGATGGCGACCTCACGGCCAACGATTTTTGCTGCCTCGCGCACAGCCGTCGCACGATCAATGTGGTCTTGTGAGACCCCGTGGGAGAAATTCAAGCGCACCACATTCACGCCCGCGCGCAACATCTCAATGAGTAGCGCTGGGTCACTGGATGCAGGACCGAGGGTTGCAACGATTTTGGTAGCGCGTGTGGCCATGGTGGAAAATCTCCGTTGGTGTCAGGCGCTCGCGAGGCAAGCGCACATGTAATCTAATTTCACATTGTGACGCAAATAAGTTACCGAGAGGTTACCAAGTTGCAAGGTTTCAATTGGCACAACAAACGACAAACGGGCACCGGTGCCAACACCTTTGCCCACTTGTGCCTGTAGACACTCAGGCGTCTGCGCGCCGCGCCAACACCTCGAAGGCTGGCAAGGTCTTGCCTTCAAGCACTTCTAAAAATGCACCGCCACCCGTGGAGATATAGCTGACCTGCTCCGATATGCCATATTTCGCGATCGCCGCCAGCGTGTCGCCGCCACCCGCAATACTGAAGGCATCACTTTGCGCAATCGCCTGCGCCAGCACCTTGGTGCCATTCTCAAACGCGGCAAACTCGAACACCCCCACCGGACCGTTCCACACAATGGTGCCCGCGCGCTTCAGCTGCTCCGCCAGTAGCGCGGCGGTTTCAGGGCCAATATCCAAAATCAGGTCGTCGGCTTCCACGTCAGTCGCTTTTTTAACGGTCGCAATCGCGTCGGGCGCAAAGTGCTTCGCAGTGACCACATCGGTGGGAATGGGCACGGCCGCACCGCGCGCTTGCATACTGGCCAACACCTGACGGGCCGCCTCCAACAAGTCGGGCTCGGCCAGGCTTTTACCAATTGGCAAGCCAGCGGCCAACATGAAGGTATTGGCGATGCCACCCCCCACGATCAAGTTGTCTACGTTTTTCGAGAGCGCGTCCAGAATGGTTAGCTTGGTCGAGACCTTGCTCCCAGCGACAATCGCAACCAACGGGCGCTTAGGCGCTTGCAAGGCTTTGCCGATCGCGTCCATCTCCGCTGCCAACAGGGGGCCGGCACAGGCAATGGGTGCGTGCTCGGCAATCCCATAGGTCGACGCCTCAGCTCGGTGTGCGGTACCGAACGCATCATGCACAAACACATCACACAGCGCGGCCATTTTTTTGGCGAGTGCCGTGTCGTTCTTTTTCTCACCCACGTTGACGCGGCAATTCTCCAAGAGCACCACCTCACCCGCGGCCACACTCACCCCATCTATCCAATCCGATGCCAAGCGCACCGGTTGACCCAGTAGGGCAGACAGACGCTCGGCCACGGGCGCAAGGCTGTCGATTGCCTGAAAGGCCCCCTCTGTCGGGCGCCCCAAATGACTGGTCACCATGACGGCAGCACCGGCTTTGAGCGCCATCTCTATGCACGGAACGCTGGCACGCACCCGCGTGTCCTCGGTAATACGACCATCCGCATCTTGCGGCACGTTCAGGTCGGCACGAATAAACACCCGTTTACCCGCCACCGCTCCCTGTGCACATAAGGTTTGAAAACGCTGAAATTTCATAAAAATCCTATTGCCTTCTTGGCGTAAAAATAAAAAGGCTACTGCGGTGCCTGTCTGCAACTGGCGGTGATATCTAATTGCGGTTGATACAGCGCGGTTGACACATCAGCCAAGCCGAGCAGGGTGTGAAAGAGGTTGTCGTGCGAATACGGCTCTCCGGCCTTCGCCTGCAAGCAAGCGGCCGTTAGCCCAAGCCGCGTTTGCATATTGCCTGATAGCCAGGAAATTTGAGGAACATGCTTTTGCTCAATCGGCGCCAAGCTGTAGGGCAGACCATGCAAAAACAAATTATTCTCCCCCAACGACTCGCCGTGGTCGCTCACATACCAAAGCGCCGCATCGCTCTCGGATTGTTCTGACAACCATGCAATGGCACTGGCGAGCAGGTGGTCGGTGTAGCGCACAGTGTTGTCATAGGCGTTAATCAGCGATGACAGCTCACAGCTTTGTAACGCCGCGCTCTCGCACTCTGGTCTAAAGTCTTTAAACGCGTCTGGCGTGCGCTTGAAGTAGGCGGGCCCGTGGCTACCCATTTGATGCATCACCAACACCACCCCCTTGTCACGTTGCGCTTGCGGCAACGCGTTGATACGGGCATCAATGTCATCTAGCATCACCGCATCAAAACATTCCCCGGCTGAGCATAACTCGGGGTGGGTCGCCGCGCGGGTATTGACGTTGGGCACGCGATCGCATGCCCCTTTGCAGCCCGACTGGTTGTCTATCCATAAAACCGCTAAGCCCGCCCGTTGTAATACATCCAGCAACCCCTCACTGGGGCCATTGGACGGGCTGTAATCGCCACGCCCTAGCGCGGAAAACATACACGGCAGTGAGGTGGCGGTATTGGTCCCGCAAGACATGACATCCCGGTAATACTGCACCTCGCCGCGAGCGGCCAAGGCACTTAATTCTGGGTTGGTCGCACGCGCGTAACCACCCAGCTGCCAATTCGCGGCGCGACTGGTTTCTCCCACGACCAAGACCAAACGCAATGGCCGTGCACCGGCGTTATACGAGGTGCCTAGCGCCGCATCTTCGCCAATCACCGCGAGCGGTTTACGGTGTTGAGGCAGTTGCTGCGCTGCCAAATTAATCGCCGCGTACACACCATTGAGCGGGTTGATCATGTAGCGCACCTCTTTGTGGTTACGCATGACCGAGGCGAGGTCCTGAAACACCCACAGCGCCGACAGCACGGCCACCGCTAAGCCCAAGAACGCCGCCAAGCTGTTTTGCCAAAGACGCCTAAACAAGGGCGCCGGCGTCACGCGACGTGTCACCACCCAGAGCGCAGGGAGGACGCCCACTGCGCTCAGAAAGGCGATCATGCGCCACGTCATCAGGTCGGCGGCTTCCCGCGCGTCTGTGGCCACCACATTGGCCAGCATGCTGGTATCTATCACAATGCCATAGCTCAACATGAAGTGGCTGCTAGCAGCGGCACTGATGAGGAAAAATGCCGCGACCAGCTGGAATACCCCGCGCCAAGCGCTCAATGCCAAGAGCGCAAAGGTGGCACCCGCAATACCGACGCCGAACACCACACCAAACCACAATCCTCGCGCGCCCGCTACGCCAGGTAGCGCGGCGAGCGTTTGCCACAAGTTGATGTTGCCCACCGTAATTAGCCAAAGACAGACGATGGCAGCAAGCGTAAAACGCGACCATGCGGCAGGGTGTTTGGATGGGGTTGTCATGGGTGTGGGTTGCGCTGTCGCGGTTTCAGTGGGGTTAACCGATCCAAGTATATGGGCTTTGGATGTGGCCGCCGTTACGGCGGCACCCACACCCGTTTAAGATAGCGTGCTGCGGTTACCGATACATGCACTTGGCACTTGACACTTGGCACCAGCGTTCCCACCTTTACGCACCGACTTCTATGCCACCACTTCTGCGCCCAATTAACGCGACACGTACCCGCCTTGGCGCTTGGCCATGGCGTGCAATGGCCGCCACCGCGCTCGCGCTGTTGCTGTGGGATGCGAGCGACCTCGACCTACTGGTCATGCGGCACCTCGGTTCGCCTAACGGGTTTCCTCTGCGCATGAACTTCTGGCTAGAGAACCTCCTGCACATAGGCGGGCGCAATCTGGCGATCGCCCTGTATCTGACACTGTGGGTACTGGCCTTGGCCTGGCCAGCACGCAGCCACCCTGTGATCGGCACACGGAAGCAGCGAAGCGTGTGGCTGCTGGGCGTCCTGATGTGCCTAACGCTGATCAGTGGCCTGAAGGCAGTGAGCACCACCAGTTGCCCCTGGGACCTTCAGGCATTTGGCGGGCCCGCCACCTACGTATCGCACTGGGCGTTTGGTATGACGGACGGCGGGGGCGGTCACTGCTTTCCCGGAGGCCACGCGTCTAGCGCATTTGCCTTTTTGGCGCTCACTCCGGTTTGGTTGGCCGCAGCAGACCCCGCGCACAGGCGCTTAGGCCGCCAACTTACCTGGGCAATTGTGATTACCGGCATCCTATTTGGTGCCGCCCAAACCTTACGTGGCGCGCACGAACCCAGCCACACCGCTTGGACCGCATGGCTATGCTGGGTTGGGGCGTGGGCTTGGTTTACCGCTTACCAAGCCATCAACAGGTGCAGGGGTAGGTAAACACACATCCCACACACAATGGTTCCCAGCACGCCACCGCGGGTAAAGAACCACAGCAAGCCGGCGGCCGCACCGTATAAACGCGCGTCCTGCCAGGTGCTGATGAGCGCGCCATTTTGCATCACGATTTCGGGCACGATCACCGCGGCCATCGCCGCGACAGGCGCGTAATGCAAGCCACGCTGAAACCATGGGGGAATGGGCATTTTTTCTTCAGACCAGAGAAAGAAGGAGCGGGTCACCACAGTCAGAACGGTCAGGCCCAGAATGGCCAGCATGGTCCACGGGTCGGTTTCACCAATCGCTTGCATGGATTCAGCCACGTTTTTCTCCCCCACTCCTGTCCGCATCACCCGCGTCCACATCCAACGCGTCCTGACCTGCGTAGGCCGAACGGCCACTTTTTTCGATCAATACGCTCATCGCAACGGCGACCCCAACAGCGACCAAGATATTGAGCTTCATCGGCATAGAAAAGGCCATCACGGCCGCCGTACCAGACAAAGTTGCGGCCAACGCCCGTAAACGGGTGGTCACCAAGGAGCAAGAAATACCCATCAGCGCCAAGATGCCTGCGAAGCTGAGACCCCACGTCAATGGGATGACGCTGGACAACGCAATCCCCAAGAAACTACTGCCCATCCAAGCAACCCACGTCACAAAGCCCAGCGCCCGCCAGTACGACTCCATGTGCGCGCGCTGGGCGTCTGTTTCTGGCACCGTCGGATAGCGCTTAATGAACACCACGTAGGAGGTATCAGTGAGGAGATAGGCATACACCGTACGCCTCAACAAAGGGAAGCGCATAAAGAACGGGCGCACATGCGCGCTGAACACCGCAAAGCGCAAGTTCACGCACAGGGCGGTGAGCCAAACAACCCACAGCGGCGCGCCCGACATGATCAGTGGCGTCGCGGCAAGTTGCGAGCTACCCGCAAACACAAACAAGGTCATGGCACTGGCCTCTACCAAGCTCAAACCAGAGTTGGCAAGCGCCACACCCGTGGTGATACCCCACGCGGCAATGCCCGGCGTGACAGGCAACATATCGCGAACCCCTTCCGTGAAGGCCGGGTTCGTCGCTTCGCGCTTCACGTCGCGCCAGATGCTCACGACGGCTCTCCCGCCGACACCAAAAAGGTCTCTCCGATGTGTACCGTGAAGCCGTTTAGCAAAACGGCGACAGGCAAGCGCTTGCCCCCGGCGCGCTGCAACACAGTTAGACGCAAGACCGGTAGCTGCCCATCCGCTGGCGTGTCTCCGCAGCGGATATCCAGGCCCTGATCACTCACGCCCACCACCGTCCCCGCGAGGGCATGGCTTAGCGCGCCAGTGACCGGCAGGTGCACGGTTTCGGCATCCCATATTTTCAGTAGCTCGCCTGACGGGCTACCCAACCATTGGCCCGTCGCACCCGGAAACGGGTTAAAGGCCTTGACCTGACGCCGCAGCGCATCAGCCGGTTGCGTCCAGTCGATTGCGGCCTCCTGCTTCTCAATTTTGTGTGCGTAGGTTACGCCTTCGGTGGGCTGAACCGTTGGCACGAGTTCGCCGGCCAATTGCCGTCTCAAGGCGTCCACCAGTAGCGTCGCACCGAGGCTTGCTAACGCGTCGTGCAGCGTCGCCGTGTCATGGTGCGGCGCGATGGGCAGGGCCGCTTGTAACAACATATCGCCCGTATCCAAACCCGCATCCATTTGCATGATGGTGATCCCTGTCTCTGTATCACCAGCCTCTACTGCGCGATGTATCGGCGCAGCGCCACGCCAGCGTGGCAATAGCGAGGCGTGGACGTTGAGACACCCCAAACGCGGCGCATCTAAAACCCATTGAGGCAGAATCAAGCCATAGGCGGCAACCACCATGACGTCAGCCTGTGCGGCGTCAATGCGGGCGCGCGCCGCCGCGGCATCGTCACTGTAGCGGCCGTCTAGGCGCAGGCCTTGGGGTTGGGCAATGGCCAACCCATGTGCCAACGCACGTGTTTTAACAGCGGACGGCTGCAATCGCATACCCCGCCCTGCTGGTCGGTCGGGCTGCGTGAGCACGAGAACAACCTCATGACCGGCTTGGACCAACGCGTCAAGACTCGCGGCTGCGAACGCGGGCGTACCGGCGAAAATAACCCGCATGCGCTAAACGCCCTTTACCGCGCGTCGCGCTGTTGTTTTTGTAATTTGGTCTTGATGCGGTTGCGCTTCAAGGGCGATAAATACGCAACGAATACCTTACCCATTAAATGATCCATTTCATGCTGGATACACACCGCCAGCAAGTCATCGGCCTCAATCTCACGGCTAACGCCGTTGTCGTCCAGTGCACGCACGGTCACGCGCTCAGCACGGGGCACACCATCGTAAATACCCGGCACCGAGAGGCAGCCCTCTTCCGCCAACTTACTCTCTGCACTTTGCCAGAGCACTTCGGGGTTAATCAGCACCAGCGGCGTATCGCGCGCCTCACTCACGTCGATCACGATGACGCGCTCATGCACATCAACTTGTGTGGCCGCCAGACCGATGCCATTGGCGTCATACATCGTCGCCAGCATGTCTTTCACCAACTGCTTGACGCGCGCGTCCACGACCGCAACCGGTTTCGCAACAGTGTGGAGCTTGGGATCTGGATAACAAAGAATGGGCAGGAGATGTGGCTGAGACATGGCAACAAAGAGTCTTAAGAGTTAACCCCAATATTGTCGCGTTTTTTTTGCCGCTTCGCTAACTACCGCCCCGGCATACCCCTATGCCTATTTCTGGGGTGCACGCGCACACTCGACAGCTATGGCCCCTACACCGTCAGACAACACCCCTGCGTGGCCGCTCTGGCTTCGGCTACTACGCGTGCCGGGCCTAGGGCCTGCCCGCATCAAACGCGTGTACCTCGCGATGCAAATGGACGGCGCGGTGGAGGCGGGTGCGCTCGCCCAAGGACCTGACGCGTTGCAAAACAACCCCTTGCTCGGGTTGCGTTACGGACTAAGCGCTGCGCAATGTCATGCCTTTGGCGACCACAGCCCGGAATGGCAGCACACCCTAGACCAGACGCAGCGCTGGTTAGCGCAGGGAGAGACACGGTTCATCGTCACGTTGGGCGAGCCCGACTATCCACCGCAGCTCATGGACATCAGTGATCCGCCGACGCTGCTGTTCGGAGAGGGCTGCCGCGGTCTGCTGACGGCCCCCCCAGCGCTCGCGATCGTCGGCAGCCGAAACCCCAGCGCACAAGGTCTGCGCAATGCCAACCGCTTCGCCGCCACCGCCGCCGAAAGCGGCTTGACCGTTGTCTCTGGCATGGCTTTGGGTATTGACGGCGCGGCGCACGCTGGCGCCCTGAGCGTCGCCGCACAGACGGGCCCCAACACAATAGCCGTTCTGGGAACCGGTATCGATGTGGTCTACCCTCGCCAGCATCAGCAGCTGGCGGGCGATATCGCCGAGCAAGGCTTGTTACTGTCCGAGTTCGTCTTGGGTGCGGGGCCGCAACGCATGCACTTTCCCCGGCGTAACCGTCTCATTGCTGGCCTAGCGCTTGGGACACTTATCGTTGAAGCGGCGCCAGCATCCGGCTCACTCATAACGGCGCAAATGGCCGTCGATATGGGGCGCGAGGTGTTCGCGATTCCGGGGTCCATACATGTGACACAGTCCAAGGGCTGTCACTTGCTGATTAAGCAGGGAGCCAAACTCGTGGAGTCGGTCGCCGACATACTCGATGACCTGCCCCCATTGCCACCCCGCCCCAACCGAACCAGCCGACCCAACGGTACTGCGGAAGCGGCCGACGACGTCTTACATCCCGGGCTGTGTCAGCACATGGGGTTTGATCCGCTCAGCTTGGACGACTTACTGAGCCGCACACAATGGGATGTGGCAAGTCTGCAAGTCGCGTTATTTGAGCTAGAGCTCGCCGGGCGGGTGGCGCGTATGCCGGGCGGGCTCTTCCAGCAGCTCGCGTAAGCGCGCTGGCAGGTGCGCGACGTTAGACCATTGCCCCGGCATTCGGGTCATCCGGGTCGGTGTCATTGCCAGCGCCCGGTGCTTTGGCCTTGATAAGGTCTTCGCGGCGAATACCTAACCACATGCCCACCGCAGCGGCGACGAACACCGACGAGTAGATGCCGAACAGAATACCAATCGTGAGCGCCAGCGCAAAGTAGTGCAACGTTGGCCCACCAAAAAACAGCATGCTGAGCACCATGATCTGGGTCGACCCGTGGGTAATGATGGTGCGACTAATGGTCGACGTGATGGCGTGGTTGATGGTTTCAACCGTGGTGAACTTGCGATAGCGGCGGAAGGTTTCACGAATACGGTCAAAAATCACCACGGACTCGTTCACCGAGTAGCCAAGCACGGCCAACACAGCGGCCAACACCGCCAACGAAAACTCCCATTGGAAGAAGGCGAAAAACCCCAGAATGATAATGACGTCATGCAGGTTCGCAATGATGGCGGACACCGCGTACTTCCACTCGAAACGCACCGCCAAATAGATCATGATGCCGATGATCACGGCGGCCAGCGCCATCAAACCATTGACGGCCAGCTCATCACCCACTTGTGGCCCGACGTACTCCGTGCGACGCAACGTCACGGTGGGGTCAGCGGCCCTTAGCGCTGTCAGCACCACCTCACTCTGTTGGCCAGAGGTTTGTCCGGTGACGGTGGGTAGTCGCATCAACACGTCACGCGCTGAGCCAAAGTTTTGCACCGGCACATCAATGTAGTTCAGCGTGGTCAACACCTCTCTAACGGCCTGCACGTCCGCAGGCTGTTCATAGGCGACTTCGATCACCGTGCCACCCGTAAACTCCACAGACAAGTTGAGGCCATTGGTGATTAAGAAAAACACCGATGCAATAAAAGTCGCAAACGACACCGCATTCAGCGCCAACGCATGGCGCATGAAAGGGATGTCTTTTTTAATTCGGAAAAATTCCATGACGTGGTTTCCGTGTTTCTATATTTTTAACAAGCTGTCGGGGTGCTTACGCATCCGCATCTTTGGTGACCTTGGCATTCCAAACGGTACCAATCGATAGTTTTTTCAATTTCTTCTGACGTCCGTACCAGAAATTCACGATGCCGCGCGAGAACATGACAGCGGAGAACATGCTGGTCAAAATACCCACACAATGCACCACCGCAAAACCGCGCACGGGGCCAGAGCCAAACGCGAGCAAGGCGATGCCCGCAATCAGCGTCGTGATGTTGGAGTCAAAGATGGTGCCCCAGGCACGGTCGTAACCGGCATTGATCGCCGCCTGCGGCGCCGCGCCCGCGCGTAACTCCTCGCGAATACGTTCATTGATCAACACGTTGGCATCAATCGCCATACCAAGCGCCAGCGCCATCGCGGCCATACCAGGAAGGGTGAGCGTCGCCTGTAGTAGCGACAAAATAGCCACTAACAACAGTAAATTAACCGCCAAAGCCACGCTGGAAAACATACCGAACACAGCGTAGTAGGCACACATAAACAGAATGATGACCAAGAAGCCCCAGGTCACGCTGTCAAAACCTTTGGCAATGTTTTCTGCACCCAAGGACGGGCCAATGGTCCGCTCCTCAATGATTTCCATGGGCGCCGCCAGTGAGCCAGCGCGCAACAGCAAGGCAACATCCGCCGCTTCTTGCGTGGTCATGCGCCCTGAAATTTGCACGCGACCTCCGCCAATTTCGCTACGAATGACGGGCGCAGTAACCACCTCGCCTTTGCCTTTTTCGAATAGCACGATGGCCATGCGCTTACCGATGTTTTCGCGCGTCACGTCCTTAAAAATGCGCGAGCCCTTGGCGTCTAAGTTCAGGTGCACGGCCGGCTCTTGTGACTGGCTGTCAAATCCTGGTTGCGCATCGTCTAAGTTGTCACCCGTCAGCACCACTTGGCGCTTCACGATAACGGTGCGGCCATCCCGCTCTAGAAACCGCTCTGAACCAAACGGCACATTACCTTGACCACGCTCCGCGGCTCGGCCCTCGGCGCTTTCGTCAACCAGTCGAACCTCTAGGGTCGCCGTGCGACCCAATATGTCTTTGGCTTTGGCCGTGTCCTGCACGCCAGGGAGCTGCACGACAATGCGGTCGAGTCCCTGTTGCTGTATGACCGGCTCGGCCACACCCAGCTCGTTGATGCGGTTGTGCAGCGTCGTGATGTTTTGTTTGAGGGCAGCGGCTTGCACCGCTGTCGCCGCGGCGGGCAACAAACTCAAATCTAAGCGCAAATCCGTCGGCACACCTGCGGGTATCACCGCAAGTTCGGGAAAGGCCGTACGAATCGCTAATTGCGCGGCGTCTTGGGTGGCCTGATCACGCACACGCAAGATCAACGACTGGTTCTGACGATCGATGCCACTGTGGCGGATAGATTGGTCACGCAAGGTCGTGCGGATGTCCCCCGCAATCGAATCGATTTTCTGAGTGAGGGCGGCAGCCATGTCAACCTGCAACATGAAGTGCACACCACCACGCAAGTCCAGCCCCAGATACATGGGGGCGCCACCTAGGCTGTTGAGCCAAGCGGGGGTACGTGGCACCAAGTTGAGTGCCACCACATAACTGGGATTGTTGGCATCTGGGTTCAACGCCTCCTCGACCGCATCACGGGCCCGCAGTTGGTCATCGGTATTGGTGAAGCGCGTCTTGATGGAGTTGGTGTCGAATTGGACGCGATCAGCCTGCAAGCCCGCTTCTTGCAAGGCCAACTCCACACGCGTTACCGTCTCACTGCTCAGTCGCACGGTGGCCTTGCCCGGCGACACCTGTACCGCAGGGGCTTCGCCGTAAAAATTGGGCAAGGTGTACAACGCGCCAATTAACAGCGCGAACACGATGACCACATACTTCCACAAAGGGTAACGATTCATGGTTTCACTCACAACCCAGAACGCATAACGCGCGCTCATGGGCGACAACAGGGCCTGCAACAGCAGGCGTAATAAAAGCGAAAAAAGCGGCACCGTTGGCCGCTTTAGTCATGGCATGACCCGAACACGCGGACCATGCCACTGCACTAACCGATTACTTAACCGAGCCCTTTGGCAAGACCTGCGCCACAGAGACGCGCTGCATCTGTACTTCAACGCCGGGGGCAATTTCAACGGTAATGACCGTATCACCTAGCTTCGTGACCTTGCCGAAAATACCACTGCCCGTTGAGACCTCGTCCCCTTTTGACAGGGCTTCGATCATGGCTTTGTGCTCTTTTTGACGCTTCATTTGGGGACGAATCATCACGAAGTACAAGACCACAAACATCAACAGCAAAGGCAAGAGGCCCATGAGAGAGGCGGTGGTGTCACCACCGGCAGCTTGCGCGTAAGCGTTAGAAATAAACACAGGAATCTCCAAATTCAAGTTCACGTGGGCACAGTTGAATACCGTACCTGCCACTGCGCATTGTACGGTGAGGGCGGGGGCAACTGGACAATAGCGGTGATGCCCCGTTTAGGCGTCAGTCCACTGCGACAGCAAACTGTCCCAGCGGGCCCGTGCTGCGGCCATATTGCGAGCCTTCACATGGCCAAAGCCCTTCACGTTGGCGACCACCGTGGCCAACTCGACGGCCAGCGCGTGTCGCTCAGGCGTTAAGCCCTTGCTTATGCGCGCCACTAGCGCCATATAGTCGGCGCGAAGTGCGCGCTCACTTTTTCTTTCCTCAGTCAAGCCAAAGATATCCAAAGCCGTTCCACGCAGGAAGCGCAAGCGCGCCAAGACACCAAAAACCGGCATCATCCAACCACCAAACTGTGACTTAACCGGGCGACCAGAGGCGTCCTTTTTGCCAATTATTGGCGGCGCCAAATGGTATTCCCGCTTAAATTGATCTCCAAATGTGGCTTTTAGGCGCGCATTAAAAGCGGGGTCTCGGTGCAAGCGTGCCACCTCATACTCGTCTTTGATCGCCATCACGCGATACAACTGCTCAGCGACAACACGCGTCAGCGCCAAGGTTTTTCCAGGTGCCAGAACCGCCGACTCAGCCGCCTGAACCGCGCTAACACGCGCCGCATAGTCCGCAGCGTAAGCCGCATCTTGATAGGCCGTCAGCAAGTTGACCCTCAGGCCAATCACCCCTTCCAAGCTACTTTGTTGCACCCAAGTGACGGGTTGGGCGGGCGTACGCGCCGCCTTGAGCGCGGCCAATTCAGCCTGTACGTCGGCCCAGTCGTGGGCGCAACGACGCCCCCATGCAAACGCCGTTTGGTTGGCCTTCACCTGCACGCCATTCAACTCAAAGGCACGCAACAAGGAGGCTTCACTCAACGGGATCCAGCCCTTTTGCCACGCGAAGCCCAACACCACTGGATTGACGAACAAGCTGTTACCTAGCAACTGGGTCGCCACCTGCTCGGCATCAAACGTCTGCAAATCACCGGGCGCCACCGCCGCAGCAATTTGCGCGGCACAGGCCTGCGCTGGGTTTTGCCAATCGGTGTTTTGCACAAACGCCGCCGTCGGCGCACTGTGGCCATTCAGCGCCACATGGGTGCGTGACGCGTGCATACGCAACATGGTTTCTTTGCTTGCCGTTACCACGGGGTCACAGCCCAACACGAGGTCGGCCGCGGCCGCGTCTACCCGCGTGGCATGCAAGGTGTCTTGGTCGCGTGCGATGGTGATATGGCTCCAGGTCGCCCCACCTTTTTGCGCCAGCCCCGCAGAGTCCAGCGTGACCACGCCCTTTGACTCCATGTGGGCTGCCATGCCAATTAACTGGCCGATGGTAATTACCCCGGTACCGCCCACACCCGCAACGAGAATACGCCACGGGGCATCGGTGCCTAGGGAATTAGGAACGGGTAACTGCTCTGAGCGCGGCTCTGGCGCCACCAGCGCCGCCGCCTGCGGCCGGGCTTCCTGCACGCGGCGCGAGCTATCCGCGCCCTTCAGCGTCACAAAGCTAGGGCAAAACCCTTTCACGCAACTCTGATCCTTATTACAAGAGTTTTGGTTGATCGTGCGCTTGCGACCCAACGGCGTCTCTAACGGCTCGATAGACAAGCAATTACTCTGCACGCCACAATCGCCGCAGCCTTCGCAGACAGCTTCGTTGATAACGACACGCACGTCAGGATCCGTCAGGGTGCCGCGCTTGCGACGACGGCGCTTTTCGGTGGCACAGGTTTGGTCGTAAATAATGACCGTGGTTCCGGACTTCTCTCGAAACGCGATTTGCACCCGTTCAAGTTCGTCGCGGTGTTTCACATCAACCCCTTTGGGAAGCGCAGCGCCCGCATACTTCTCGGGTTCGTCAGTTACCACCACCACCTCGGTGGCGCCCTCTGCCGTCACACTGCCAGCTATTTGCAACACGGTGTGGCCCTCTTGGCGCTCACCGATACGCTGTCCGCCAGTCATGGCCACCGCGTCGTTGTACAACACCTTGTAGGTGATGTTTACACCCGCGGCAATGCTCTGGCGAATCGCCAGCAAGCCGCTGTGGAAATAGGTCCCGTCGCCAATATTGGCAAACACGTGCTGCTCCCGCGTAAACGCGGATTGACCGACCCACGGCACACCCTCACCGCCCATTTGGGTAAAGCCCACAGTTGCCCTATCCATCCAAACCGACATGAAGTGGCAACCAATACCAGCCATCGCACGAGAGCCTTCTGGCACCTTGGTCGACGTGTTGTGCGGGCAACCCGAGCAAAACCAAGGGATGCGATCTGCCACACCACCGCCCGCCAGCGTCGCCATCGCGCCGTCTTTGCTGTCCAACACCGACAGGTATTGGCTAATCCGCGCCTGCACATCTAGGGGCAAATCCAACGCCTCAAGCCGGGTCGCCAACGCACGGGCGACCAAGGAAGCGCTCAGGTCCGCGTTACCACGGACCAACGTTACCGCCTCACCGCCAGCGTTAGGCGCCGTCTTACCCACTACACGGGGACGCTGGGCGTCGGACAAGTCAAACAAAATGTCTTTCACTTGCGGCTCAATGAGTGCCCGCTTTTCCTCGACCACGACGATTTCCTGCAAGCCGTGCGCGAAGGCCTTCACCGTCTCGGGTACCAGCGGCCACACCGCCAACACCTTGTGCACCCGCACGCCAATGCGTTGGCAGGTTGCGTCATCCAAGCCTAGGTCTTGTAGCGCTTGGCGTGTGTCGTTGTAGGCCTTGCCGCTGGCAATGATGCCCAAGCGGTCTTTTGGTCCCTCTACAACGTTGTGATTGAGGGCGTTGGCTTCAATGTAGGCGCGCACTGCAGCCCACTTGACATCAAACAAACGCTTCTCTTGGTCCAGCGCGGGGTCTGGCCAGCGGATGTGCACGCCCCCCTCGGGCATCTTGAATTCAGGCAAACGAACCTGAACGCGATGGGCGTCTACCAACACGGTTGCACTAGACTCCACGATTTCTTGGATGGTCTTCATGCCCACCCAGACACCGGCGAATCGGCTCATGGCGAAGGCGTGTAGACCCGCATCCAAAATATCTTGCACCGAGGCAGGGAAGAGCACGGGGAAGCCGCAAGCCTGAAAGATTTGGTCGCTTTGGTGCGCAACCGTTGAGCTCTTGGACACATGGTCATCACCCGCTACAGCCAGCACGCCACCCAACGGTGCCGTACCCGCCATGTTGCCGTGCTTGAAGACGTCCGATGAGCGATCAACGCCCGGACCCTTGCCATACCAAATGCCAAAAACGCCGTCGTGCGTTTGCGCCTCTTTGGGTGCGAAGTGCAGTTGCTGCGTCCCCCAAACAGCCGTTGCAGCCAACTCCTCGTTGACGCCAGGCTGGAAAACAATGTCGTTTTCTTTGAGGTATTTCTGCGCCTTCTGCAACGCCTGGTCGTAGCCGCCAAGCGGCGAGCCGCGGTAACCACTGATAAACCCCGCTGTGTGATGGCCTGCCTGCAGGTCACGCTCGCGTTGCAGCATCGGCAAACGCACCAAGGCGTGGACACCGCTCATGAAGACACGCCCTGAAGCCAGGGTGTATTTATCCTCTAAGCTAGCCGCACGGATCGCTTGCAAAATATGATCGGGCAAAGGTGCATTCATGTCAGTGAACTCCTGCTATTTTCAAAAGTCGTAGCTTCCTACGAAAAAGCTACCGCGACAGTCCCCAGCTTTACGCTAAGAGACACGTCCGGCCATTTAACGGATTTATGAGCGCGGCCACAACACCCATAGGTGCAGGGGCTGCTTCAAACCACCCGCCAGCCGCGCCGCCTCATCCCCCCAGCCTGCAAAAAAGTCTGCCCGCACGGCGCCAACAATCGCACCGCCCGTGTCTTGTGCCATCACCAGCCGCGCCCCACGCATCGTTGGGCCCGCCGTGGTCATCCAAACGGGTGTGCCGTAGGGGATACTCCGCCGGTCCACCGCGATGGAGCGCATCGGTGTCAGGGGGACGCCTTGGGCGCCACGCGGGCCCGCCGCGGCATCGATCTCGCTCAAGTCCTCCTCTTGGAAAAAGACCGTTCGGGGGTTACGCCACAGCACGCCCTGCACCGCGTCTGGCTTCTGCGCGGCCCAGGCCTTGATGGCTGGCCACGACGGCTCCGTAATGTCTCCCGAGTCCAACAAGCCGCGGGCCACGCTCTGATAGGTGTGGCCGTTGTGCGCGGCAAAGGCCAAGCGCGCGACCTGAACACGCCCATCAGGCTCGGTAATTTCTAAACGGCCAGAGCCCTGTATTTGAATAATCAACGCATCGATGGGATTCGCCATCCAAACCAACTCGCGCCCTTGCAAGGCGGCCAGGGCACGGGGATCGGTCTCCATTTCTTCCCGTGTAAACCAAGGGCTGCCCGAGGTCAACCCCGGCGGCGGCGCATACATCGGCGTCTGATGGGTCGCTGTTTTAATGCGGCTAGCCCGCATCATCGGCTCAAAGTAGCCGGTGAGTAGGCCGCGCCGCTGACCGTCAAGCGCCGTCACGCGATAGGGTTGCCATGTGCGCATGATCCACTCGTAGCGTTGCGCATTGTCGCCAATACTTAAACGTCGGATGGCGTCGCATTGCGACGCCAGTGCGCGCGCTGGCCGCTCACAGCTGCGTACCCATGCCGCCCAAAAAGACTCTAAGTCATCACTTCCCCAACCCGGCACTTGACGCCAGTAAACCGGTTGCCAAAGCGCCTCCTTGCGGCGAACCACAACCGGCAAAGCTTGCGCCTCGTCCCATGCCAGCCCGTCACGCAACGCCGTATCAGCAGGCGGCGACGGCAGGGCATCGATGACGGCATCACTGGGCTCCGCTGTGACCGCCTCGGTCACTGCAGCCGTCGCCCCTTCTTTCGGGGCATCGCTTGGCGTCGACATGGGGGGGGCGGGCGGTGATGGGGTCGCGACGGCCGCTGGCGATGTCCCCGGAGGCAGGGCGGCCAATACGCCACGCACCGGTGCGCACCCGCTTACGTTTCCTACAATGGCAGCAACCAACGCCCATCGGACTAAGGCTCGCTGCCTGTGTTTAACGTCAAAAATTGCTGTTCGCAAAAAATTCTCCATGACTCTGCTTTTGCTTGAAGCGCTAGGCGCCTTGCTCATTTTCGTTTTCATTATCTGGTGGACCATGTTCTCTGGGAGAAAAAATGGCGAGCCTATCGATCCCCCCGCCGATGAGCGCAAGGAATCCGAGAACAAACCGAAGTAAGGCGCGACGCCAAGGCCATAGCGCCAGTGCCTACTTCGGCGTTGAAGCCGGTATCTTCTGCTTCATAGCGTCATCCACTTTCACGTCCGCAACGTCTGGGTCTGCCCACGAGCCCGTGACATGAAAGCCCTTCACCGTCACCCGGTTAATCAAGCCATCGAGAAACTCGTTGGCAAAGTAGGTCACCACGCCCACCACAGGGTTGGCCGCTGCGGCCAATAAAGCCAGCGTTCCGTTATCAACTTTGGGAACGACCACCACGTTTAGGTCTTGTGTCTCGGCCTTCATGTCCGCCGACCCCTCCATTAAAACCAATGCGCCCAGCCCCTGCATCGTAAGGTTATTGGTCGTCAACACCCCGTCGCGTATGGTGGCACTTCCGCGTACGCCATCAAAAGAGAAGCCTTGAAAAAACACGTCACTGAAATCAAGGGTCAGGCGCCTTGGTAACGACTGCAGGCTGAGGACGCCAAGCAACTTAGACAAGCCCGGATCGGCTTTAAGGAACTGACCCTTTTGCATGTCGACGTTAAGCGCCCCACTCAGGCTAGGCGTATGAAAGCGCGTGGGGGCACCCAACCATGCCAACTGGCCCGACAGGCTGCCGCTACCCGCTCGCAACACGCCCGGCATACCGAACCGCGTCAGCAAGGCACCCCCATCGCGCACGGTCAAATCCACATCCAAATACGTCCGACGTGCGGCGGTCTCTGCCGGCAGCTTGGCCTTACGAGCCACCGGGGCCCACTGACCCGTCGCCTGAAAGCTGGCTTCGGCCATATCCAAACGTAAGACCTCAATTTGCCACTCATTCGCCACCTTGCCCCCCTCTTGACGCGCAAGGCGGTTGCTGGCTTGCAATTGGAAGCGGCCGAGATCCCGCCCGCTAAGGGTGAGCTGGTCAACGGCTACATCCAATGCAGGCATGGCTTTTGGCTGGTTGCTGAGCAGATCGACCACGTCGTTGGTTTGGGCTTCGGCCAAATTAAGCATCGCCAGACGTGCGTAGAGCTTGTCTTGCGCTCCCTGCTGGCCGAAGTTGTACTGGACGTAGCCATTTAGCTCCTCAGCCAGTACGTTGGCACGCCACAGCGGCCCGGCGCGACTGCCGCCCAGAACGACTTGGTGAAAGCGCCGTCCCGATACCGTCACGAGATCAGCGGCACCCACAATCGTCGTCGGCAAGTAGGCCTCAAACGCCGCCAACATCGACGCCGCGTTGACGCCACCGCTGGTGGTCACCGGGCGCGCGGGTAGCGCAACACCGACACGAACCGGCGGTGTTGTTGGTTCAAATACAGCCATCCATGCGTCGGCGTTAAACGCGGGCATACGAATGTCCGCGGCCACGCCACTCTCCGGGAGAGTCACGGGCACGGCGTCGGTGCTACCGAATACATAGGCGCCCCTCACCACATCAGGCTCACGCAGCGCCAAGCTGATGGGCCGCACGTCCGGTGTAGCGGCGGCATAAGCGCGTTGCACGCGCGCGCGCAACAAGGGTGCACCCACCGGTCCGATGTGTAACCCAAATTCTTGACCACGCACCATGTCTGTGGGCAACGCACTGGGTGGTGCTGTTTGTAACACCGCCTGCAAATCCCAAGGCGTTCCGCTAAGCTTATTGAGCGGGGCTGGCAAATCAATCGCCATCTCGGTCAGCGGTGCATTCAGTTTCAGCTCGAACCCAGACTCAGGGGTCTGCCGAACAGAGGCGACGAAACGGGCTTCTCCACGCGCCTTTCGCGCGGCCAACGCCAAGCGGCCTAACGCAGGCGTTCGGGCAATGGATTCTGCCCGCAGGCTACCCCGCACTTGCGCTTGCAACATCGACTCCCCCGTCGGCGACAGCCGCCACGTGCCCTCGCCCGTCATCGGACCACCCAACCACGTGGCGGAGGCGTTGGACACCGTGATCGACTGGTCTGTAAACGCAATGCGCGTGCTGAGGTCTTGCAACGGCGGCAAAGAAGGGAAGGGTCTTAGCCCCACTTTAGACAGGCTGACCCCGCCCCGAACACCGACGGGCTCCACCGCACTCGCTGCCAGCGGCACAGCGAGCTCAAGACGCAGTGTGGCCTCACCATCACCCTGCCAGTCACGCATATACCCTTGGGTCTTGGCGGCCAGTGGGCTTTTATTTAATTGAGACAGCCAAGCGCTGAATGGTCCCCTCGCGTCGAGTACGACGGTCATGGGTTTTTGGCCACTGATCTGGGGTATCTCAAACGACCCATCCGTCAACACAATGGCTGGCGCGTCGCGCAGGCGGCCCGTCGCTTTTGAGAAGCGAATGGCGTTGTCCCGCATCTCAAATTGCCCGGCCAATTGCGTCAGTGCCGGCCACGCCAGTTCTGGCCCCAACTGGCGTCCAACATCAAAGGTCGCCTGCGTAATATCCGCGCGAATGTCCAAGTGCCCCTCTTCTCTGGACGCAAAGGGGAAAGCGTCCAGCGCGCCATCAAACGCCACACGGACGTCGTTGGCGCGCCCTGCGAGCAAATGGGTCGCCAAGTAATCACGCACACCCGCGTCTTTCAAGGTCAATGGGAAGTAACGCGGCAAACCGTTCAGGTCCACGTGATCCGCATTAAGGGTCAGCGTTAGACGACCGGCCGGGTCGGGGCCAGAGCGCCAGAGCACCGCTCCGTCAAGGCGGCTACCACCCGTGGTCAGCGTCAGAGCGTCCGTCCGCACGGTCCACTCATTGGCGGGTGCCTGCGGGGCGGTCCACTGCATATCCGCCGCCAAACTGTCCACGCCTAACACCGGGTCAGCCCACAAGCCGGGTAAGGTCCAGCGCCCCGCCGCCATCTGCAGTTGGAGACGTCCGCCGAGTTGGTCGCCGGTCCACGTCACATCCAGCCCATCCACGCCCGGGCGGCCCAAAGGCGCATCTCCCTCTGGCGAAGCGGCTAACCACGAGACACCGCTGGCTTGCCCATTGGTCTTGAACGCCAGCGGTGCCGCGAGGTCACCGGTCCACGCCACGCTCGCTTCGCGCACCAAGCCTTGTGGCGCATAGGTGCGCAAGGCCCCTAACGCGGTAGGGCCCAACGGCAAGCGGTTACCCAACTCACCCAGTAATTTGAGATCTAAATAGGTCCCGGTTAGCCGCCCTTTGCCGGGTTGGTTGCCATCGCTCGCCTGCCAATCGAGTTGGGCGTTGCCGCCCGGCCAACGCAAGCCATCACGCGTCTCAAATGCCAAGCCCTGTGTGCGCAGCGTCCAGTCCGTGTCGGTCTCTGACCAATCCAGCTGCCCGGCGAGACGCTGCAGTTGCAGTGGCGCCAAGTCGGCACCTAACTGCACATCGAGGTCCGTCAGGGCGATCTCGTTGCGAATGGATTGAATGCGCACGCCGCGTCCCACGGCCAACTGGGCACGCCAAGACCCCTCGCCACCGCGAACCCAATTCGACGGGAGATTCAAGGCGCCATGGGTGGGCCAACGGTCTGTTGGGATAAACCGAGACAACAGGGCGCGCAATGCTTCTAGGCGCACCGATGGAATTTGCGTCTCTACGTCGCCTTCCCAATCGGCAAAATCGGTCAGTGATGAAGAGAAATAGCCGCCACGCATGCGCGCTGACGAGGTCATACGGGCACCCAGGTCACTCGGCGGTGTTACCTCTAACTGTAAGGCGTGGTTGCGGCCGTTATTGGCAAACGTCGCATCAATCGCCGTAAAGAGCCACTGCTGCGGTTCACCCTGCCCGTCCCGCAATGCGAGGGTGCCACCAGAAACGGCTATCCGCGGCTGGGCAAGCAACCAGTTTAGCCACCGCGGTGGCTCGGTCGTCGTCGCGGCGGTGTAGGGTAGCCCTGCGATAACCCATGCACCCGAGGCTTGCCGCGCCGCCTGCACGACAGGGGCCGTGATTTGCACGTCCGCCAATTCCAGCTGCCAAAGGGACGCCAGAGAGAAGCGCAGGTCGACTTGGGGAATGGACAATGCGGGCCCACCATCCGCCCCATCGATACGTATCCCTTTAACGCGCAGATGCGTGGTGCCGTTTTGGCTGTCGCCTTCAATCCCGCCAATATGAACCGGCAATCCGAGTGAATCACTCAGCTTGACCTCAATACGCGCACGCCAATCGTCCACACGGGGCACAATCGTGGTGTGTATCAGCCAATAGGCGGCACCCACTACCCCACTAAAAATCAAACATGCAAGCAACAACCACTTCAGCACAGCACGAAGCCAGCTGCGTGATTGGACGGTCGGTTGATTGGTCTGTTGCATGACAGTTAATTATGACCCCGAGCGCACCCGAAACAGATAAGCTCCCGCAAACGGGCGCAGGGGCGAACGTGCGGCCCGGGCTAGCCGCACATTCGCGGTTTGTCCAACGCATTCGGCGTCGGTACGCCAATGAGCTTACTTTATTGGCGCCTGGCCTGCCAAGCCAGGCCCATATGGTCAGCACCCTGCAAGTCCTCAACGACAAAGGCTACGACCTAGGGGCCAGCCTGCGCATCTTGCGCCAATTGGTGATCGAACGCCTCGCGGTTTTAGACTGCGAGTGCGCAGCATCTGCACAAGACGTCACGCAAACCGCCACCACGTTGGCAGAGTTCACACTAGACAAAGCCGTCACCGCGGCCCAGCAATCGCTCAAAGAGATTCACGGCGCCCCCATGATTGACCCGGACAACGAGACCGCGGACGAACCCAAGGAAGCCACCCTCTGGGTCGTTGGCATGGGCAAACTAGGGGCGCGCGAGCTGAACGTATCCAGTGACATCGACCTGATCTACGTCTACGACGGTGACGGCCGCACCACAGGCAACGCACACGGTTTGCAACGCATTAGCAACCAGGCTTTTTTTGCCAAAGTCGTTCGGCAGGTCTATCAGCTCATTGGAGAGTCCACCGAACATGGCTTTGTATTTCGCGTGGATTTGGCGCTGCGACCCAACGGTAGCGTGGGGCCCGCCGCAAGTGCACTGGATGCACTGGAGACCTACTTCGTGGTTCAAGGGCGCGAGTGGGAGCGTTTTGCCTGGCTCAAGAGCCGTGTGGTGGCACCCGCTGAAGCGCGTAAAGCCGAGACCGTTTTCTCTTTGCGCGACGTCGTTTTGCCTTTTGTGTTTCGGCGCTACCTAGACTACAACGTCTTCGAAGGCCTACGCCGTCTGCACCAGCAGATACGCGTGCACGCGACCAAGCGCGCCAGCGGCCACCCAGAGCGGGCGAATGATGTGAAGCTCTCGCGCGGTGGCATCCGTGAGATTGAGTTCACGGTGCAGTTGTTACAAGTGGTGCGCGGCGGGCGCTTCCCCGAGTTGCGCACCCGCTCAACGCTTGATGCGCTTGACCGCTTGGCCAAGGCAGACCTCATGCCGCCAGAAACGGCGACTGCGCTGGCACAAGCCTATGTGTTTTTACGACAAGTGGAACACCGTGCGCAGTATCTAGACGATCAGCAGACCCATATGCTGCCAGTCGATGACGGTGACTTAGCGTGGATCGCACAATCCATGGCATACCCCCAAACCACCGACTTCCTGTGTGCACTCGCCGCACACCGCGAGACGGTTGCACAAGAATTTGACCGCCTCCTCGGTAACGATGCGCCCTGCACCAACTGCGATGGCTCGCAACGGCTAGAGGGCGACCTTGATGCGGTTTTTGACACGCTGACGGGGGCCTTCAAGGAGCGTATCGACACGTGGCGCGCCAACCCACGCGTTTTGGGTCTGCGCGAAGACGTGCGTATTCGACTGGCACGTCTCATCCAACGCACACACGCTTGGCTAGTCGATGGACATGTCTCAGAGACGGGTGCCGTGCGACTCGCCGACTGGCTAGAAGCCCTGATGCGCCGGGACAGTTACTTGGCCCTGCTACACGAACGGCCAGGCATTCACGAGCGCTTGCTGCGCTTGCTCAGTGCGGCGAAATGGCCGGCACGCTATTTGATACAGCACCCCAGTGTGATCGATGAGCTCGCCAACGCCACGATGCTGGATGAGCGCTTCGACGCCGCTCAATTCGAATCGGAATTGGAGTCCCGACGCGCCGCATTGATCCGAACCGGCGAGGACGGCGAGGAAGAGTTGCTCAACCTGCTACGACGCGCCCACCACAGTGAGGTGTTCAGAACGCTCGCCAGAGACGTCGAAGGCCGCCTAAGCGTCGAATGGGTTGCCGATGACTTGAGTGCCTTGGCCGACACGGTTCTTAAAGTCGCCATGCGGTGGTGCTGGGCGCTCATTCGTCAGCGGCACCGCGAGGTGCCAGCCATCGCCATATTGGCCTACGGAAAACTTGGCGGCAAAGAGCTGGGCTATGGCAGTGACCTGGATATTGTGTTCGTCTACGAAGACCCGCATGACGACGCCCCAGTCGCTTATGCCGCGTTGGTGAGAAAGCTAATTAATTGGCTCACCGTAAAGACAGCGGAAGGCGACTTGTTCGAGATCGACACCGCGCTGCGCCCGAATGGCAACTCGGGCATGTTGGTGACCCGCATGGACAGCTATGCGGACTACCAACAGCAACGCGGTAGCAATACCGCTTGGACGTGGGAGCACCAAGCCATCACGCGGGCGCGGTCTGCGGTGGGTGATCCTGCCCTAAAAGATGCGTTCGATGCCGTACGCGAGGCCGTCATGATCGCGCCGCGTGACTTAGCCCGTCTGCGCGAGGAAATCACCTCCATGCGCGCGCGCGTGCGTCAGGCGCATCCGGTGCCTGCTGGCCTGTTTGATGTCAAACACAGTGTGGGCGGTATGGTCGATGTTGAGTTTGTGGTGCAGTACCTGTTATTGGCACACAGCAAAGACCACCCCGCACTGCGCCCCAATGTGGGCAACATCAAGCTGCTCAGAATCGCACAGATGGGCGGCTTGCTACCTGAGGCGATCAGCGATAGCGCTGCTGACGCCTACCGGTCGCTTCGGCAAATTCAGCACCGTGCACGCCTAGACGAGACCGCAACACAAGTTCCTGTTCAGGACGCGCGCGCTTACCAAGAGGCGATTACCGCCTTGTGGCGAACGGTGTTTGGGCCCTAGAGACGCCTCACGTCAGGCCAGCGTTGATCTGTTTCCTGAAGCGGTTCAGTTCCTGCACCGACTTGAACGACTCATTCATCAGCAAGCTGAGGTTGTGCAAGATACGGTCCACCACTTTGGTCTCCCAGCTTGCGTCAAACCGGATTTGCGTGTCCAACCAGTTCTCCAACCACTCGGGGTTGGGCATGCGGCTTTGAATCGTATCGTTTGGAAACAACGACTTGTTAACGTGCAGATTGGTTGGGTGTAGCGCCTGCGCCGTTCTACGTGCACTGGCCATCAAAACGCCTACTTTGGCGAAAGCAGCCCGGGCCTCATCACCAAAGTTGTTTATGGCACGTCGCATGTACCGTAAGTAGGCGCCGCCGTGTCGTGCCTCGTCTTGACTCAATGTGGTGTAGATCTGCTTAATCACCGGCTCGGTGTGCCACTCGGCTGCGCGCCGATACCAATGGTTCAAGCGTATCTCGCCGCAAAAATGCATCATCAAGGTTTCGAGCGCAGGGGCGGGATCAAACTCAAAGCGTACCGCGTGTAGTTCGCTCTCGGTTGGCATCAGGTCTGGGCGAAAGCGGCGCAGATAGTCGATGAGCACCAAGGCGTGCTTTTGCTCTTCGAAAAACCAAACCGACATAAAGGCAGAAAAGTCCGAGTCGTGACGGTTGTCACGCAAAAACATTTCCGTTGCGGGCAGCGCCGCCCATTCCGTGATGGCATTCATCTTGATGGTCTGCGCTTGCTCATCCGTCAGCTGGGCCGCGTCAAAGTCACCCCAAGGGATGTCCTTCTCCATGTCCCACCGGACCGCCTCTAGTTGCTTGAACAACTCCGGGTACAACATCACTGACTCCTACGCAAAAATTACAAATCAAATTTTAATTAAGGCCACACGTCAGACACGATACCTTCCCAAGATACCCACTTCTTCGCGGCGGGTATCGACAACGCTAGTGCGATGCGCGCCAGACATCTATCGCCGACCGGATGTCGCTCGCCGATGTAAAGGCACGCGCAACCGCGATATCCGTCACGAGACGCAACGCCACGGCGCTACCGCCGACCCACACCTCCGTGGCGGGTGGCAACATGCCACGCAGCTGCTTCAGTTGCGACAGTACTTCGCGCGGTGCATTTTGCCCAGAGAAGCTTAGCGCAAAGATGTCTGGCTTGACAGCGAGGCACGCCGCCACGGCCTCGTTCAACGGCATACTGGTACCGAGTGACAAGCGATCGCAGCCCGCCTGAGCGAACATGGACTCCGCCATAAGTAGACCAATCTCGTGGCGCTCATTACCCAAGGTCGCCAGCAACACCAACGGGGGCTGGGCAGCTGACTGCAGTGGTAATTGTTCCATCGCTTGGATCAACACACTTCGAATCACCGCCGTAAACAAGTGCTCTTGATAAATCGCGATTTGGCCACTCAACCAAAACTCACCAACGCGTGCACCCAAGGGCGCGATCACACGCTCTATGACCGCCGAAATGCCACGCTCGCTGATTAAGTGCATCAGTCGCCCATGCAAGGCTTTGCGGTCAGTCGCCTTGATCATGACGACCAAGTCATTTAGCAACGCATCGCTGGCCTCATCAAGCACACGGCCAGTCAGTGGCCGCACCGCATTGTCCACACGCCGCTGCAGTTCGTCCACCGCCATCGGCACCACGCGCCCTGCGCGCTCCCCAAGGTCTAGCAGGCGCTTAATCAGTCGGAGACGAAACAACTGGGCGTCATCGTAAAGACGTTCATCGGTATCATCGCGCTGCGGCTCCGGAAAACCGTAGCGCCGCTCCCAAACACGCAACCGATCCTTGGCGATGCCCGTGTCGCGTTCGATGTCAGATATGGTGTGTATCCAAGTCATTGGGTTAAAGTGGTTAGGCTTTTAAAAGATTTGTCTAAGACAAGATAGTTTTAAGCTTAATGGCTTTAACCAGATAATGGGGTCTTGCCAAGGGTTTCCACTAGGTATTTCTGCGCTTTACGTTACACAACTGCAACATGACCACCACTGACCAACCCACAACGCCCAGCGCCCCAAGCACCCAGCCACGTGTTGCCATCGTTGGGTCTGGTATCGCTGGTTTGTCAGCTGCTTATCACTTAGCTGACAGTGCCGCATTAACCGTATTTGAGGCCAACGACTACTTTGGTGGCCACACCCATACCGTTGATGTCACGCTGGACACGGCAAACGGCCCCAAGACCTGGGGCATTGACACCGGCTTTTTGGTGCTCAATGAGCGCACCTACCCAAGACTGCTGGAATTATTTAAAGAACTCAACATCCCCTTGGCCGAGTCCGACATGTCTTTTTCGGTGCAAGTCCCCAACGCGCGTGGCGATGGGCGGGCGCTGGAGTGGAGCGGGACCTCACTGCGTGCTGTCTTTAGCCAAACAAGCAACCTGTGGTCCTTAGACTTCTGGCGCATGCTGCGAGACGTGCTGCGTTTCAACAAAATTGCCACGGGTATCGCTAGACAGCAAGCGCAAAGCGGCGGCCTGAGTGACGCCACCAGTTTGCGCGACTTCCTAGAGGTGCATGCGTTTTCAACACCGTTTCGCGACTGGTACTTACTGCCGATGCTCGGTAGCATTTGGAGCTGCCCAACGCCGCAGATGCTGGCCTTCCCCATTGGGACGCTGGTCCAGTTTTGCGACAACCACGGCCTACTGCAAATTGTGAATCGGCCCAAATGGTTCACCGTCGCTGGCGGCGCGCGACAATACGTGGACACCATCATCGCGACGCTTGCCGACGCGCGACTGAACACACCCGTGACGCATATTGCCCGCCACCCACACGGCGTCACGATCACGACCGCCACGGGCACCGAGACGTTTGACGCCGTGGTACTCGCCTGTCACAGCGATCAGGCCTTGCAGTTACTGAGCGCGCCCTCCGCGTCGGAATCCACTGTTTTAGGCGCCATCCAGTTTCAAGACAACGTGGCCGTGCTACACACCGACCCGCAGGTGTTACCCCAAGAGCAGCGCGCATGGTCCGCATGGAATTACGAGCGCGCACCGGAGTCAGCCCAAGAGGATGCGCGCGTCTGCCTGCACTACCTCATCAACCACCTCCAACCCTTGCCCTTCACCCAACCGGTCGTGGTCTCGCTCAACCCAATAAACCCCATAGACCCCGCACAGATACTGGGCCAGTACGACTACGCACACCCCGTATTCGACGAGGCGGCTATCGCTGCTCAAAAGGAAATTGCGCAATTGCAAGGGCAAAACCGAACGTTTTTCTGTGGCGCGTGGTGCGGTTATGGCTTCCATGAAGACGGGCTAAAGGCGGGAATCCGTGCCGCGGCCTTAGTGAAGTCTGCGCTCGTAAATGGCTTTCCAGCGGCGGATGTGCCGCCAGCGGGCGACCTGGATGGCTAGCGCCTTATTGGCACGCGTTGCGCACATTGGGTTTGGCGAGGTGCGTCATGCAAGACACCGACCTAACACCCACCGCTTTGCCTACGCCAACTACTTTGTGTGGTTGCCCATGCGCCAAGCACGCGTGGCACCTAGCGCATTCGATACAGCCATTGCACGTAATCGCTGGTCGAGTTTGTCTTTCTATGACGTGGACCACGGCGATGGCTCAAGCGACGCCTTGGCGTGGTTGGACGAGCTGCTTTCGCAAAACGACATCAGCGATTGCGACGGCGAGGTGTGGCTACACACCTACCCCCGGGTCTTTGGCTACGCCTTTAAGCCGGTCAGCTTTTGGTACTGCCACACGACAGATGGCGACTTGCGCGCCGTTGTCGTTGAAGTAAACAACACCTTTGGCGAGCGCCACATATACCTGTTACGTGACGTTCAGTTGGGCGTCACACAAGACCGCGAAAAGGTCTTCCATGTCTCCCCCTTCTGCGCGGTTCAAGGGGCTTACCGCTTCACATTCATGTGGCGACCCGCCCTCGCCGGTAATCCGCCACGCGTCGTCGCTCGTATCGATCACACCGACACCGACTGGGATGCGGGCCCCTTGTTGTGTACCAGCGTCAGCGGTTCGCTGACCCCGCTCAATGCCGACAGTCGCCGTCGAGCCTTGCTGCGATACCCGCTGATGACGTGGGGCGTTATCCTACGTATTCATTGGCAAGCCTTGCAACTCTGGCGCAAGCGCATTCCTTTTTTCCGCAAGCCCGAACCGCCCGCTGATTTAGTGAGCTAAGGTTAAATAACTTTTTGACGTACCGACACCTCGCAATAGGCCCTCTACCTTGACTACCAACCTATCCACTACCGCCGACTTGGACCGCATCGATGCGCCCTTTGCTGCCAAGCGTTTGCTTAAGCTGCTGTCAAAAATGACGCATGGGCAATTGCACGTGCAATGCCCCACCGGTGAATGGCTTCAATTTGGCGAGCCGGGTGGCTTACAAGCCCACCTAAGCCTAAATAACTGGCGTGTGTTCTCGGCCTCTTTAAAGAGCGGCGATATCGGCTTTGCCGAAACCTATATTGCGGGCGACTGGCAGACACCACAGCTCGCGCACCTGCTGCAAGTACTGATACAAAACCGAGCCGCCATTGAGAGCGCCATCTATGGTCACTGGGCGGGTCGCCTGGCCTATCAGGTGAAGCACTGGCTGAACCGGAATACCAAGGCCAACAGCCGAAAGAACATACACGCGCACTACGATCTGGGCAATGCGTTTTACAGCCTCTGGCTGGACCCGACCATGAACTACTCCAGCGCCCTGTACGCGGGTGGTCTGAGCGACATGAGTGCGGCCCAAGACGCCAAGGTGAAGCGGGCGTTAGAGGCGGTCAACTTACAACCCGGTCAGCGGCTGCTAGAGATTGGTTGCGGCTGGGGCGCGCTGGCCGAGATGGCCACACGCGACTTTGGCAGCCACGTCGTTGGACTGACGCTATCCACAGAGCAACTCGCATGGGCAAATGAGCGCCTAGCCGCCACCCCTAACGGACACTTGGCTGATCTGCGCTTACAGGACTACCGTGACATCGGCGTCACCCGCCCTGAGCCGGCATTTGACGCGGTGTGTTCCATAGAAATGATTGAGGCGGTGGGTCAGGCGTATTGGCCGACCTACTTCGATACCATTGCCGCGCGACTCAAGCCCGGCGGCAAGGCCTGCATTCAGTCAATTGTGATTGATGACGCCCTGTTTGATCGCTACATCAAGGGCACCGATTTCATACAACAGTACATCTTTCCGGGTGGCTGTTTACCCAGCCCCGCCATCTTCCGCGCGCAGGCGGAACGCGCCGGCTTACAGGTGGTGGACGCACACGCATTTGGACGGGACTACGCCCAAACGCTACAAACGTGGCGTCACGCGTTCTTAAAGCAAGAGCCTGCCGTTCGGGCGCTAGGCTTTGATACCCGCTTTATTCGCATTTGGGAGTTCTACCTCGCTTACTGCGAAGCGGCTTTCTTGGAGTCCAACACCGACGTCGTTCAATTTACGCTTGAAAAGGTGGGCTAACCGCATGCCGTCATCTCGCCGCTGGTTCCAACCGATGAACCCTCCTCTGCGCGACTGGAAGGACAAGGTGGTCTGGGTCATTGGTGCCTCGTCAGGCATTGGCTATGCCGTGGCACAACGCTTGGCGGAACAGGGGGCCCACGTGACCGTCTCAGCACGCAAGCCGGCACCGCTCGAGGCGTTTGCAAACAGGTACCCGACTGGCCGGGCATTGCCCCTAGACGTGACGGATGTGCATGCCCTGCGCGATGCCTGTGCCGCGCTGGTGGCCAGAGCGGGGCACATCGACCTGGTGCTTTTCGCGGCAGGTGTCTACACCCCCATGCGCGCGCAACAGTTTGACCTCGCCGTGATGCGCCAGCACGTCGATGTGAACTTACTGGGGGCCTACCATGTGGTTGATGCCGTGCTCGCGACGCTGCGGGCTCAGGGGCATGGTCACATCAGCTTCATCAGCAGCGTGGCAGCCTGGCGCGGCTTACCCAACGCGCTCGCCTACGGCCCAACCAAAGCAGGGCTGACGCACTTGGCCGAGGTGTTGTATATGGACCTGGCACGCGAAAATATTGGCATCAGTGCGGTACACCCCGGGTTTGTCGAAACCCCACTGACCGCCCAAAACGCCTTCAGCATGCCGGCCCTGATCACGCCTGACGCAGCGGCCGATGCCATGCTAGCAGGCTGGCGTGACGGCTTGTTTGATATCCACTTCCCAAGGCGCTTCACGTGGTGGCTCAAGGCGATACGGCTGTTGCCCTTTCGTTGGGCACAAGCCCTTGTCTTGCGATTAACAGGCCTATGAACACCCAACCAGAAGTGAGCGCACACACCCAAGCATTGGTTGCGTGGTTTGAAGACCTGAAAGCGACTGACGTCGCGCATATGGGCGCTCACTACGACACGATGGTGTTTTTTAAAGACCCCTTCAACGAGGTCAACGACCTCGCAAGCGTGCAGGCAATTTTCCATGAGATGTTCAAGCGCGTGCAACACCCGCGCTTCATCGTCCACGACGTGCTCGAGCAAGGGGCGTCCTGCTTCCTCACATGGGACTTCACCTTTGAAACGGGTAGCCCGCAACCGTGGTGCATACGGGGTGCCAGCCACCTGCGTTTCAACACGGAAGGGCGGGTGGTCTACCACCGCGATTACTGGGACGCCGCCGAGGAACTATACGAAAAGCTGCCCGTCATTGGCAGCCTCATGCGGTGGTTAAAGCGGCGGGTCGGCTAAGCGCAACGGCGCCGTTGGTTTAGTTAGCTGTGGTTTGTCGCAGCGAAACTGGAGCGCGTCGCTAAGGCGCTCTGCCATGCCGCCAGTCGTGGCGACCGATCGCGCCAACCTAGACTTGGAAAGCGGAAGTCAAGATAGCCCAAGGCACTGACCACCGCGATGTCAGCCAAGCTAAAGGTCTTGCCGCAACAAAAAGGCTTTTCTGCCAGACCCTGTGCAATCGCCTCAATGGCGCTCTCCACCTTGCCCAACTGTCTATCAATCCAAGCCTGTGAGCGCTCGCTGTCTGCACGACCGGCCCAGCCCGCCTCCAAGCGCGCAAGGATAGACGCGTCCATGATGCCATCAGCCAGTGCTTCCCAGGTTTTAACCTCGGCACGCTCCCGACCACTTTGTGGGATCAAGCGCCCAACGGGGGACAGCCCGTCGAGATACTCGACGATGACACGCGAATCAAACATGGCTTCGCCGCCGTCCAAAACCAAGCAAGGAATTTTCCCCAACGGGTTAGCTGCCTTGATGCCGGTATCTGCAGCCCACACGTCCTCGGTCATCAGCGTGTAGTCCAAACGCTTTTCTAACATCACAACCCGCACTTTGCGAACGTAGGGACTGGTCACTGAGCCGATGAGTTTCATAATTGATAAAACGAGTAGTGGAGCGCCGATTCTAGCGACAGAATGCCTTGTGCGCTGACGCGGCCAACACCCGCTGGACATCCCGCCGCCGTATAGGCGCTAAGCCACCTACAATATTGGCTGCTCCATTGGGCGATTGCCCGCACACCGTATGACCACTGACCACACCACCATCTCTGCCCTTTCCCCACTTGACGGTCGCTACAGCGCCAAACTGGCTGCTTTGCGCCCCATCATGAGTGAGCATGGCTATATGCACAAACGGGTGCAAGTGGAGATAACGTGGTTCATCGCACTGACCAAAGCCAATCTAGCCGAGTGCCCGCCACTGTCGCAGGAAGCGACGGATTACTTGCTGCGCTTGGTTGCCGACTTTAGTGAGGCAGACACGGCGGCTATCAAAGACATCGAGCGTGAAACCAACCACGACGTCAAGGCCGTTGAGTACTGGATCAAGCGTGCTTTCGGTCGCGAGGTCTTGAGTGAGCAAGCGCGGGCCGAGTTGGCGCGTGCGGGTGAGTTTGTGCACTTTGCTTGCACCAGTGAGGACATTAACAACACCAGCCACGCCCTGCAATTGCAGAGCGCGCGTGATACCGTCCTGCTGCCACAACTCAATACGCTGATCGACTTGCTGCTAGAGATGGCAGAAAAATTTGCCGACGTACCCATGTTGAGCCGCACGCATGGTCAAACGGCCAGCCCCACAACGGTGGGTAAAGAGATCGCTAACGTCGCGGTGCGCTTACAGCGCGCCCGCAGTCGCATCGCGCAGGTCGCGATCATGGCAAAAATGAACGGTGCAGTCGGCAACTACAATGCGCACCTCAGCGCTTGGCCTGACGTGGACTGGGAGGCTTTCGCCAAGCGCGTTGTCTCTGCTCCTGTGCCCGAGGGCTTGGGGCTCACGTTCCAAGACTTCAGTATTCAGATCGAACCCCACGACTACATGGCGGAATTGTTTGACGCCATGGCACGAACCAACACCATCTTCATTGACTTGGCGCGTGATGTCTGGGGCTATATCAGCTTGGGGTACTTCAAACAGCGCTTGAAAGACGGCGAAATTGGCTCATCGACGATGCCGCACAAGGTCAACCCCATTGACTTTGAAAACGCCGAAGGCAATCTCGGCTTGGCCAATGCGCTGTTGCGTCACCTGAGCGAGAAGTTACCTATTTCTCGCTGGCAGCGCGACCTCACAGACAGCACCGTGTTGCGCAACATGGGCGTTGCTTTTGGCTACACCGCACTCGCCTATCAATCAATGGGCACGGGCCTGCGTAAGCTAGAACTCAACCCGGAAGCCTTGGCCCAAGATTTGGACCAGTCTTGGGAAGTGTTGGCAGAGCCGATACAAACGGTGATGCGGCGCTACGGTATCAGCGGCGCCTACGAGCAGCTCAAGGCGGTAACTCGGGGTAAAACCGTGACCCGCGAGGCTTTACACGGCCTCATTGAGTCACTGGCGATTCCCCCCGCAGATAAGGCCCGTTTATTGGCCATGACACCGGGCTCTTACGTCGGCAAAGCCGCCGAACTGGCCAGGCGGGCCCGCGAGGTCTAATCTGGAGCCGCCGCCTCGGTCGTGCGGTTCTCAAGGGCGCGCTCGCGGTAACGATTAAAACGCCACGCATCACCATGCAGCGTGATGCGCCGCCACACCGCGCGTTTTTCGGGCGGCGCCATCTCCGTCCAATACTGGACCTCCGCAAACGTTCTACCGCAACCCTTGCAATCGTCATCCCCTTGGCTGGTGGAGCAGATAGCGATACACGGCGTATCGGGCGTGGTGTCGAACCAAGCCTCCCACGCGGCATAGGCATCGAAAGGCATGCTGGCATCGTCAGCCTCGACCTCGTGGTAATAAACCAGAAGCGCGTAGACCTCAGCCAGCACCCGTACCTCGGGGCAAAGCGTCACGCCATCAGGTGAGGGTTTCTGGTCACGCCAATAATTGATGGCTGACTCAATGTCAGAGATATGAATGGCTGCCATGGAACTCGTTATTACTGCTTTTTGCAACGCGGTGGTTGCTTAGATGAACGCATATTATCTTGCCCGCAATGCACTTGCATGCAGCAAGGTACCCGGTCCGTTCGTGGCCCACTAAGGCCTGACTGCGGATGCGTCTGCAATCGCTTGTAAAACCCAACGCTCACGCGCATAAATAATCGCTGCGTCCGTCTCGTTCACCGCCCCCTTTGAGCGTGCAATTAAGTCGCGTGCCGCCTTTAGTCGATCGCGCGCACTGGGCAACAGCTCCCGCGTAATATAAAACTCAGCGTCGGCACGCAACGCCGCCAGGGGCCTATTTTGAGCCGTCTCTAGGCGTGACATCAGCTGCCACGCCAAGCCATCTTGTGGGTAACGTACCAACCAGGACCGCAACAGCTGCACGGCGTCATCGACCCTCACCTGCGCGGCGTCCGCACCCAACAAGTTTGAGGCAGCCGGCGCGGCAACCAGCCCGGCAAGCACCAGCAGTGCGGCGCGACGCCCAGCCTGCGCATCCCCTTGCGCGGCGGCTAACCAGCCCTCTACGGACTGCCTCACGCGTACGGCGACCTCCGGTGGCAGCGCATGGGGTTCCGCCAACCAACCGATTGCCGTTTCTCTCAGCACTTGTTGCACCGCTTCAGGGGTGTCGGTAGCGCCTAACAGCGCCAACAAGGGGGGCCAGGCGTCCGCGTGGCGCTGCGCAGCCCAGGCGGCAATGGCGCGTTGATAGCCTACTTGCCATCGAGTTGTTGCGGGCACTGACCCGGCGGGCGGCGTCACACTGGCCAACGCCAACAACGCCTCCGTGGAGTCGGTCATGAGCACCTGCGCGCGCAGGCGCAGCAAGGCGGATGCGTCTGGGTTGAGCAATCCGGGAGGGGCGGTGCTTGCCGTGGTGTCAGGCAAACCAAACAGCCTAGCCTGCATATCGGCAACGCGTTGGCTGGTTAATGGGTGACTGCGGAGATACGGAAATGCACCGTCGTCGTTCAGGCTGTTGGCCCGTTGCAGCTCATCAAACAAGCGCACAAAGCCCTTTGGATCAAAGCCCGCATCCGACAACACCATCAGGCCCTGCCGGTCCGCCTCTTGCTCCATTTCGCGAGAGAAATTCAGCTGCCCCTGTATCGCGGCCGCTTGGCCTCCCACCACCAAGGCGGTGCCCACATCGGCGTTGGCGCCGACCGTCGCGAC
This sequence comes from Methylobacillus sp., assembly GCA_018607835.1. Classification (GTDB taxonomy): domain Bacteria; phylum Pseudomonadota; class Gammaproteobacteria; order Burkholderiales; family Burkholderiaceae_C; genus RS62. Next base: position 44,907 of record JABBAS010000016.1, read on the forward strand.
GCCCAATAACATCGCAGCCAACACCCAAGGCGCCTGACTTTCTTGGCGGGCAATAATGCGCGCAATGTGGCGCTGCGTTACGTGGCTAAGTTCATGCGCTAGCACGGACGCCAATGCCGCATCGTCTGGCGCAGACGCCAGTAGGCCCAAATGAAATCCGAAGTACCCGCCGGGCAGCGCAAAAGCGTTAATCGATGGCGCGTTCAACAGCCACAGTTGCCACGCAAATTGCGCCTGCATATCCGATGCAAGGTCACCCCTCGCCACGGCGGCATTAAATACGGGTTGCCACAGGTCATACAGGTATTGATTCAGTAAAGGGTCTTCAACCACCAAGCCAGACCCATGCAAATTAGGCATGACCTGCTGACCCAGACGACGCTCGTCGCCCAGAGACAGGTCGGCCCCACCGCCTAAGTTTGGCAACCCATTGGCGGCGCGCACGGGGGCGTACATGCAGCAGAGGAGAAGCCCAACTACGGTGACGAACACGCCCGCTCGAAAGCGGCGGGCAAGCGACGCCCCACGAGGATAGGCGGCAGACAAAGGGCGGTGCATATCGGTATGATGCCTTAAGTTGCCGCACACCATGTCGGAAATACTTTTATCGGAGATCGATTCTGTGTCCAGCCCAAGCTCAAGCCCATCACCACTTACCCACTTTGACCCACAGGGTCAGGCCCACATGGTGGACGTTGGCGAAAAAGCACATACACGCCGCATAGCCACCGCAACGGGCATCATCAACATGCACCTAGACACCTTGGCCCTGATCGAAGGGGGCCACGCAAAGAAGGGCGATGTGTTGGGTATTGCGCGCATTGCAGCGATTCAAGCCGCAAAAAAAACCAGTGACCTCATCCCGCTATGCCACCCCCTGGCGTTGACCCACGTGCGTGTCGCCTTGGAAACGGGCCAACAACCACCCCACGTGCGCTGTACCGTCACCACAGAAACCACTGGCCCCACGGGCGTAGAGATGGAGGCCTTGACCGCCGTGCAAGTCGGCTTACTCACCATTTACGACATGTGCAAAGC
>JABBAS010000043.1 GCA_018607835.1 Methylobacillus sp.
CTGCGAGGCCGCGGCTGTTCAAAGGTTGGGGGATTTGGCGCGGAGGTCTGTCCAAGCGCTCTGTTTGATAACCAGTTTTTGGCTCGCCACCCCGGTACTCGCCAACGAGTTCGGCGACGCGAAGCGCGGCGAAGCCGTCTATTCCCAATGTGCTACTTGCCACCAAGTGGGTAAAAAAGCCGAATCAGGAATTGGGCCAGCGCTCAACAACATTTTCGATCGTCCGGTCGCGGACGTTTCCCATTTCAAATACTCCGAGAGCCTAGCTCGTCTCCGCAGCAGCGGCATGCGTTGGACCTTTGAGCAACTGGACGCTTACATTGAAAACCCCCGTGCCCTGGCATCACAAACCAGCATGGGTTTTGCCGGTCTCGCGAGCAAACAGGATCGCGCAGACCTGCTGGCCTACCTCCGCCTGTTTTCAGGTAACCCGGCGGACCTGCCTGAGTCGGCTCCCACGTTAAGCGCCAGCGAGGTAAGTTTACCGGCTGATATTTTGGCGCTCGAGGGTGATCGGGCTTACGGCGAGTATCTGGCTAGTGAATGCCTGACGTGCCATCAGATGCAAGGCAGCAGCAAAGGTGTCCCCTCTATTACGGGCTGGCCCCAAAAGCAGTTTGTGGTCGCTATGCACGCCTATAAGCAAAAAAAACGCCCGAATGCGATCATGCAGATGATGGCTGGGCGTCTAGCAGATGAAGAGATTGCAGCGCTGGCTGCGTATTTCGCGAGCCCCTGAACAGGCCGCGCAACCCCTAGGAGACTAAAAAATGAGTTTGAATCGTCGCTTTTTTCTGAGCCTAGCCGCTGGTACAACCGCTGCCCTCGCGGCGCCGGCAATTATTGGTATGGCGAAACCACGCGTGATTGTTATTGGAGGGGGTGCAGGTGGCGCGACAGCCGCTCGTTACATCGCCAAAGACTCCAAGGGCGCGATCGACGTGACCTTGGTTGAACCGTCCCGCACCTATTACACCTGCTTCTTCTCCAACTTGTATCTGGGCGGCGTAAGGACTATGGAATCCTTAGCTCACTCCTACGGCAAGCTAGCCTCCGAAAACGGCATTAACGTCGTACACGATTGGGCCGTCGGCATTGACCGTGATGCACGCACTGTTACATTGGCAGGTGGTCACAAACTGGGTTACGACCGCCTAATCCTCTCACCCGGTATTGACTTTGTAGACGGAGCCGTCCCCGGCTGGGATACCAGCAAGCAAAACAAAATGCCGCATGCCTACAAGGCAGGCTCACAAACTGAGTTGCTCAAGGCGCAAATCGAGGCAATGCCTCAGGGTGGAACCTTTGCAATGGTTGCACCACCCAACCCCTATCGCTGCCCTCCAGGCCCCTATGAGCGCGTGTCGATGGTCGCGCACCTGCTGAAGGAGAAAAATCCAACGGCCAAAATCCTTGTTGCAGATCCCAAGCCGAAATTCTCAAAAGAAGCGCTTTTCCGCGAGGCGTGGAGCAAACACTATGACGGTATGATCGACTGGATCGGCTCTGAGTTCGGTGGCGGCAATGTCTCTGTGGATGCAGACGCGATGATGCTTAACATTGACGGCGAAGCGGTAAAGGTTGATGTATGCAACGTCATCCCGGCTATGAAGGCGGGACGCATTTGTCAGATCGCAGGCATCACGGAGGGTAACTGGGCGCCTGTTACCGGTCACACCATGCAGAGCCGTATGGATGAGAATATCTACGTCCTAGGTGACGCGACCAGCCAAGGCGACATGCCCAAGTCTGGCTACTCCGCCAACAGCCAAGCTAAAGTAGCGGCCATGGCTGTGCGGGCTGCGCTAACCGGTTCGCGGATGTTTCCCGCTAAGTTCTCCAACACCTGCTGGTCCATGGTCGGCACTGATGACGGCGTCAAGGTAGGCGCCTCTTACGAGGCAACCGACGAGAAGATCGCCAAAGTCAGCGGGTTTATCAGCAAGCCTGGTGAAAATGCAGCCTTGCGCAAGGCTACATTCGAAGAAAGCTTAGGTTGGTACGCTGGTATTACGACAGATATGTTCGGCTAAACCGTTGGCATTTCTTAGTTCCTGAGAACGGCGCCGCGAGCGAGGTGTACACGCCTTGCTCGTGGCGATTGCGGTTCTTTTAAACTTATTGGTGCAATCAGTTTTAAGACCTCATGGGCCTTGAACGCTTCGCGCCAGTAGCAGACGCCAGCACCTCTGGAGCTTGCGGCCGCGAGCGCAGCGCGCACATGCAACGCGCGCCCCATGAGTAAGAAGTACATAGGCTTGCGTCTGCCGCGCGTCAATCCTGATGATTGATACCCGTGCTTCTCCCCGGCTCACACCATCGAGCGATCGCATGAAGCAAAATAATGAGCGTAGCAAACGGGACGGCGACAGATACCCATACCATTGAAAAGCCCAGCGTATCCGCGGTCAACCGCGATGCACGGCCGAGATACCCTTGACCCCAAACCCCTTGCCAGTTGAAGAAGCAAAAATACAATACCGGTAACAAAAAGCACAAAACCGCAAAAAACTGCAGTAAGTTCCCGATGAGCCGCAATGAATTTGGCCACATACTATCAACTAGGACCGCATCAGTACGGCTCTTAAATGACATCGTCGCACCCAATAGTCCAGACCAGACCATCATGTACCGCGCCACCTCTTCCGTCCAAACAGGCGGCGCGTTGAATCCATACCGTGCAAATATTTGCAGCAGCATCGTGCCAAGCATAACGATAACGCACGTCATCGCGATGACGCGAATGACGGCGTTGGTTCGCTCACTCAGGACGTAAAGGAAATTTTTCATGTGGCGTAATTAGGGGGGAGTTAACTTTTAAATTAACTCCCTCAGCTTCAGCGGGTTGCGGTGGCCACGTCCGTCCAAAACTTCACATGCTCTTCAGACAAGAGTCCAGACTTGTAGGTTGCCTGCGACAATTTGCGAAAGGGCTCTCGTTCTGCCTTGCTGAGTCGCACGACGCTCACACCTTTTTCCTCTAAGGCTTGAAGCGACTTCTCAGACTGCATCGATACCCACGCGCGATTAGCCGCATTGGCTTTCTCCACAGCCTGTCCAACAGCCTCTCGCTGCTTCGCTGTCAGGCCGTCGTACCAGGCCTTCGAAGCCATCACTGCTCTCTGAGCGATGATCACACCGGCATCAGTAAAGTGCTTAACAAAATCAGTCTGCCCAAACAGTACAGGGATGAGTGCTGTGTTCAAGTAGCCATCAATCACGCCTGTTTGCAAACCGGCTGGTACCTCTTTCCATGGCACGATCGTACCCGTGCTGCCCCACGCTTTGTAAAGCGCAATCTGTGCATCGTCTAGCGCACGCATACGGAGCTTAGCCATGTCAGCAGGGGTTCGTACCGACTGCTTGGTCGTGATGATGCCAGACTGCGGGCCAATAGGAACCAAGGCCAGCAACATCGTACTCGTGGGCGCAAGTTGCTCATTCACACGAGAGTAAACATCGCCTTTAGCAAGTGCTTTATCCATATGACCGACATCGTCGAAGATGTAAGGCAAGCGAACACCGTAAATAAACGGATCAACTTTGGCAACCGACTTCACATCCGACAGCGAAACCTCCAACAGGCCAGTGGACACTTGGTCAAAAATTTCAGCCTCGCCACCGACTGAGCCTCGCGGTAACTCGCGGGTCTCCAGACCATTCGCCTTGAGGTGCTTTGCAAATGCATTAACCCAAACATAAGAGCCCGACTTGTTTACGTCAGGCGGGCCATCCAATGCAATTTTCACTTGCGCATGCCCGACACTTACGATCAAAACTGTCGCCAGCCCAATGAGGTGTTTAAGTAGTTTCATTTAAGTCTCCTTTTACTTCTCAACCAACAAAAAGCCCTGCCCAACGAGGCAGGTACAACGTCACCTCTGGCACCACTACCAGAAATATCAATAGTCCAACCAACACCGCCACAAATGGGAGACTCGCACGCACAAGCCGCCAATAGTCCATCCCGGTGACTGCCGCAGTCACGACCAAACATTTTCCCAAGGGTGGAGTGATTAAGCCGATACACAAGTTAAAACACAGCACTAACCCAAGGTGCACTGGGTTAATGCCTTGCTCGAGTGCTTGTGGAACGAAAAGTGGTACCAACAACGTAATCGCTACGGGCGTATCCATGAACATACCAGCGACGATGAACACGCACATAAGAAATAGCAGATAGCGCGTCCCAGTCAAACCTTGGCTACCTACCCAGCTCGCGAGTAACTCCGACCATCCCATCTGTCCCGCCAGATAACCAAGTACCGAAATAGCGCAGAGAATAATAAAAATCGTACCGGTTAACTGTGCCGTAGCTTCGACAGCGTCGCGTAAAACTCGCCATGTCAGTTTTCGATAATAGAGACCGGCCAGGCAAGCCATAACAACGGCAATTGCAGATCCCTCGGTTGGGGTTGCCAAGCCAAAAACCAAACTCCCCAAAATAACGACTGGTAAAAGGAGAGCTGGCGCAGCGGCGAGAAAGCTCGACATAAACGGGGGGGTCACCTCACCTGCGCCACCCGGATGGTTATGCCGATGGGCCATCCAAGTGTTCAGTAACATCAGGGAGGCTGCCAAAAGTATCCCTGGAATGACACCTGCGACAAACAGAGCCGCGACCGAGGTTCCGGTCAGACCGCCATAGATAATCATGATGATGCTCGGGGGAATGATTGGACCAATCATCGACGATGCCGCCGTAATCGCACCCGCGTAGTACTTGTCATACCCCCGATCCACCATCGCGGGCACGAAGGTCCGCGATAGCGCCGCAGCATCTGCAACGGCAGAGCCAGAAATCCCGGCAAAGAAAACGCTGGTCAGCACGTTGACATGACCCAAGCCGCCGTGGAATCGACCGACAAGGGACAGTGCGAAGTTGATCAAGGCTTTAGTCGTACCCGCCCGTGTCATGAGTTCGGCCGTGAGTATAAAAAGCGGCATCGCCATAAATGCGAAAACATCCAGCTGGGCGAAAATCCGCTGCGGCAATACTGACAAGTAAGCAGCCTTACCTGCAGCAACGAAGGACAAAACGCCAACCGCCCCCATGAGATAGGCAAACGCGCTTCCCGAGAGCAGTAACAGCGCAAACATTAGGATGATCCAAACCATAATCTACGCTTTCAAACGACCGTCCAGGCCGGCTCTTTTGCACCAACCGCCAAGGCGTCTGGCTGGTCACTCACGATAGAGCGTACACCGGGGTCTGCGGGCCTGATGTTCTCTAAATCAGGAACGGGCCGGCGCGTTGCGGCCTCTTTGGCAAAGATTGATTCAAGAGCTGCCGCATGCTGTAAAAGGAACTCGTCTTTGTTGTTGTGTCCTAAGACCTGCAACCCAAACGGCATCCCGACCTCGTCAACGCCGCAAGGCAAGCTGAGCGCGGGGCAACCAGCCAACGTCGGTCGATATGACAACGCCAACCAACGGTAGTAAATATCCATGGGCACGCCGTCGATCGCCTGTGGGTATGCCTCAACCCAGGGGAACGGGGTAATCGGAGAGCTCGGTGTCAAGATCACGTCGTAGTCTTTAGCGCGCCGCAGATAATTTCGCTGTATCGCTGTGTGCTCGATATGAGCCCAAGCACGATCTACAAGTGTGAACGTCTCACCCAAATGCACGTTCGCACGAATTTCATCGTTTAGGCTCTCAGGGTGTGACCTGCAGATCGCATGAAAGCCAGCCAAGAAACTTTCAGCACGTAACACGTCAAAACATCGGTCCATGTCTCCCAACGAAAGATCGACAGGCTCACACACAGCGACATGCTTCGTGAGCGCGTGGATACGCGCCATAAAGGAACGGCGAACCATTGTGTCCACTGGTGCCCCGCCGACGTCTACGCTGTAGCCCACCCGCAGTGCCTTGGGGTCAGAGCGCGTTAGTAACTCTTGTATGTCAGGGAAACAGATGCCACGATTCAAAGGATCTCGGTCGTCTCTCCTTGCGCACTGGGCAAGCATCAACGCCAAGTCTGACGTCGTGCGTGCCATGGGGCCTAGAACTGAAATAGAGGACCAACCCAGAGGCCTGGTTGGATGCGGGACTAAGCCTGGCGAGGGCCGCAGGCCAACGACCCCACACAGCGAGGCAGGAAGGCGCAAGGAGCCGCCGGTGTCTGAGCCAGTTGCGAGACTGACAAAGTTTGAAGCCAGCGCTGCTGCGGACCCACCAGACGAACCACCCGCTGTCAAATTAGGGTTGAACGGATTACCAGTTGCACCCCAAACCGGGTTACGACTATTTCCGCCTGCGCCATGCTCGGGCACGTTGGTCTTACCCAGAACGATGGCACCGACCGTCCTCAGTGAGGCGACAAGAGGCATGTCAACCTGCGGAACATAATCACGCCACTGGCGAGACCCGAAAGTGGTTTGTAAACCCTCGGTTGCCTGTAGATCCTTTACACCAAGAGACAAGCCATCAAGAGCGCCGCACGGTGTTCCCGTCCGATAACGTCGCTCCGATGCTAATGCCTCCTGACGCGCTCTGCCAAAACATGAGGCCGCCACCGCATTCACAATCGGGTTAAAGCGCTCGATGCGATCGATACAAGCGTCAACGTGCTCAACCGGCGAAATTTCCTTACGCCGGAATTGCACTAACAACTCAGACGCGGACAAAACCGATAGCCGGTCTGCGTCAGTCAAATTGTCCACCTTGCTGTTTATCTTTTTTCACAGTGCTACTGTAGCTAGTAACAACTTAACGAACTGGAATTATCCTCCTAACACTATGAGTAACTGGAATTGTTCTTGATCGGCGTGACGTCACTAATCGCTCGATGCAATTAAGCAATCGACAAATAGCCGCGCGGCAGGATTGTTTGCTAGGTGTCCCTCACGCCAAAAACACCCCGCCTCAACTAACACCCCTTCGAGGCGCAGATCTAACGCGACGAGATCCCCTTTCGCTGCGTAATTGAGCGCCAAAGACTCGGGGAGTAAACACAACCGGGGCATCGCTTGTAAAAGTGCCAAGCTCAATGGCAGCGACTGCGCTTCGATCACATCGTGAGGCGAGGGTAACCCTTTATTGGCAAAAAAAGCCTCGATGGCTTGACGAGCAACGGTATTTTTTTCCGGCAATATCCATGCCCCTGCGCATGCCTCCGCCCAACTTAGTCGGCGCTTACTCAGCAACGGGTGATTGCGTCCACAGGTTGCAACGACTGGCTCTGCAGACAGTATTTGCATATCGATTCCGGAATACTTTTTGGGCTGCCAAGTACGCGCAAGCGCCAAGTCTATTTCCCCGCGGGCTAGTAAGGGGTGCAGCGATAGGAAGTGCCCCTCAACCACGGCTAGAGAGACCTGTGGCGCTACCGCTTTGAAGCGCGTGATCGCCTGGCTTAGCAAACTCGGGACCAAAGACGTTACCGAACCCACTCTGAGAAAACCGGTCTCCCCCAGCGCAAGTGCTTGTATTTCCAGCTCTGCTGCGTGAAGCTGAGCCAAGACCAACTTGGCATGATGCGCCAAGCGTTTTCCAGATGTCGTGAGATACAGGCGGTTGCGCTCCCTGTAAAAAACGGCATTCGGAACGACCCCTTCGATCTCCGCAATTTGCTTTGATATCGCTGACTGGCTCAGGCTCAAGGCATCCGCAACGCGGCTCACCAAACCAAGGTCGTCAATAGCGGCCAACACTCGCAGATGTTGCATGCGGAGTCCGAGTTTAAATGGACGTTGGGAAGCATAAGACGCTGAGGGAGACATGGAAGGTGGTTACTTAGCCTTAGTTGGCGATCGCTCTTCTGATCGTTTGATGGGACGGTTTGCGTTCGAAACCTTGCACAGTGAGTATACAAACCATTCTTTCGAACCAGCGGGCGCGGTAGGTGTGGCCTTGCATTTATCGCGTATCCCTCCGGTTTAGTTAGCAAATACTTTTGTCAACGTCCGCAGGGCAGAAATGCAAATGCGAGGGCTCCAACACACAGCTACGCTCGAAGGACGGGCGGCTTACGAAGTTATTGACAGATGCCATGCGTGCAAACTGCCACTCCCCAATTCGACTGGCAAATTCGACTCAC
>JABBAS010000059.1:0-1981 GCA_018607835.1 Methylobacillus sp.
GCCAGTGCCTGTTTAACGGCTGGCATCGCGGCTTCTGCGGCAAGGGGTAAGGTCACGTTCACGATCAACCCCCTTGTCCCCCCGGCGCTGACCTGCACGTGTGCATCCGGTTCAGCCAGTTGCTCGCGCAACACCCCATTGACCAGTCTGGTTGCGGCATCGCAGCGCAGTTCTGGTTTGAATATTTTTCCAACCGAGGTGGTGGGAATGGCATCAATGATATAAAAATGTTTGGGCCACGCGGGTCGTTCACCGATGGTCTCTTCGGCGTATTGGTGCAGTTCGGCTTCTGTCACGCTGGCCCCTTCGCGCAACATGACGTAGCACACAGGTAACTCGCCCGCGTAGGCGTCTGGCATGCCAACCGCGGCTGCCAACGCAACGGCGGGGTGCGCAGCGAGGGCATTCTCTATCATCACCGGATCAATGTTGTGGCCACTTCGAATGATCAAGTCCTTGGATCGTCCAGCCATGTACAGGCGACCCTCTTCGTCTGTGTAGCCCAAGTCACCGGTGTTCAGCACGTCCTTGTCTAAGATGCCAACACCGTGTTCGGCGTTGCGATAGCCGGGTGACACATGCGGGCCGATCACGCTCACCACGCCCACCTCCCCTGCTTGGCATAGGACCCCCAGCTGCCCATCGGCACCGAGTTGACGAACCTCTACGCGTGTATAGGGCAGCGCCCACCCGACTGAGCCGGCTTTGCCCGCACCCGCAACCGGGTCATACGCGATCAGACCTGAGGCCTCGGTCATGCCGTAGACCTCGTAAAGGTAACCGCCCGTGACTTGCCGAAAGCGTTCGCCCACTGCGGGCGGCAACAAGGCCGCACCGGTTATCCCAGCGCGCACGGCACTGATGTCGGCACCATCGACTGGCACCTCAAGGACTGCGCCCATCGCAGTCGGCACACCCGCCACTCGGGTCGCTTTGTACTGTCCCACCAAGCGCCAAAAGCCCTGCACCATCGCAGGCGTACGTAGGCCACCGGGTGACATCACCAGCAACTCCGTACCTGCCAAGAATACAGCCAGCCCTGCAGCAATAGTGCCAGCCACATGAAACAGCGGAAAGGTGGCGGTGAAAATATCGTCAGGCCGGTAATTACCCATAGCTGCCCCGCCCAGCGCGGCGATCAGTTGCCCACGATGGGTATGGGCCACCAACTTAGGCGCGCCCGTGGTGCCGCCAGTATGAAAGTAAGCGGCAATGTCATCGTCCTTACCAGGCTCGCCAAAAATCAAATGATCGTCTGGTTGGGCAGCCAGAGCGGTATGAAAATCGATCACGCCCGCCTCCTCTGGTGAGCCGGGTGGTGCGACGCGAATCAAGACCAGGCCAGGCAGGCGCTCGCGCAGAGCCAGCACTTTTTCCCATATATCAAGCACGGGGTGCGGCCCAAGAGCCACGAGTATGCGTGAGCCAGACTCTTCAAGTAATGCGGCAATGTGATCGACTTGCAGCAGAAAGTTAATGGGTACTGCGTAACCCGCCGTCTCCCCTCCCCACAGGGTGGCGTGCGTCTCGATCAGGCTGGGTAGCATGTAGGCCACACCGGGACGCGGGCCGCCAAGGCTATGAAACAGGTTCGCGGAGCGCCGCACCATGCCTAACAACTGCCCGTAGTTGACGCAACGAGGCACTTCGTCGGGCGCACCGGTCATGAGCATGGTGATGGCCGTGCGATTGGGCTGCTGCTCGGCCGCCCGAATAAACACATCAAGTACGCTGCGCTCGGGCAAGCGCTCTTCCAGCGTCATAGCCGCTTCAAAGGCTCTTAGGTCATCGCGTGTTTGGATGATTACGTCGTTGAAGGTCGCCACGTTGTTCTCCTGTTAAATAGCCAATTGCGCCTAACGAAGTTACCGCAACGTCAATCTAAATTACCAACGAACTTACAGCGCGCCGCTTCTTCAGACACTATAAACAAGATTGTTGCCTCCTTCATCGCATTCATATTACGATAACTTACTCTCTC
>JABBAS010000059.1:2081-7779 GCA_018607835.1 Methylobacillus sp.
GCCTCGTGGGCCTTGACCGCGTCTTTCAATGCATATTCGTAATTGATGTTGGCGCTGAGAATACCGTCGCCTATGGCTTTAAACAAGTCACGTGCCGTCCATTCGAGGTCGGCGCGTTTTGCGACGTAATGCATGATTGCTGGCCGTGTAATAAACAAAGAGCCACGACGCCCGAGATCTTGAATCACGTCGATAGGGTCTGGCGGTCCGGATACATGCCCATAGGCCGCGCAGACGCCCATGAGCCGCAAGCTGTCCAGCGATTCACGCATGGTGTCTTTTCCGATGGCCTCGTAAACAACGGCACAACCTTCTCCATTGGTGACCTCACGAACCACCTCTAAAAAGCTATTCTTTGACCGCACCACGGCGTAATCACAGCCGGCAGCCCGTGCCGCCTCAGCCTTTTCCTCGGTGCTCACGGTGCCAACAATCGTCGCACCCATAGCCTTCGCCCATTGACACAAAATGAGCCCCATGCCGCCTGCCGCCGCATGCACCAGAATGGTGTCGCCTGGCTTGACGGCATAGGTTCTGTGAAGAAGGTAGTGGGCGGTCATGCCTTTCATTAACAGCGCGGCTACCTCTCGGTCATCTAGGCCCTCTGGCAGGTGTAGCAGTTTGTCAGCGGGGTAGTTGCGTATCTCGGCATAACTACCCAAGGGCGGTATCCCGTAGGCCACACGCTCACCCACCTGGAACTCCGTCACACCGTCACCAACGCCCTCCACGATACCCACCCCCTCAAAACCAATGACTACGGGGCACGGTGGCACGACCCACGGGTGCGAAATACCGGCTCGGTGGTAGGTATCGGCGTAGTTCACCCCCACGGCGGTGTGACGCAATCGGACCTCACCGGGTGCGGGGTCGGGCACCTCCCAATCCATCCATTGCATCGCGCTAGGGGCGCCCAATTGGTGGATAACTTGCGCTTTAGACATGCTGATATCTCCCCTCTTCACCGATAAAAATCTAGCAACCGGCCCTTTTTTAGCATGTCCACTGTGTCGTTGCAAATGCCTGCACAAGTGCCGGCAGGTAGGAGGACGCGCAAGACGCATGTACATAGGTATTTGTCCCATTATTTAAACTAGACCGATTGGTACAGAATGCGGTTCATGAGTCAGCAAACGCGACATATTCTGGTACAGCACGGGGCAGAGCTTCTGACCGAGTTCAGCTACAACGCGCTGGGAATTGACCGCCTACTGCGAGAGACTGGCGTTTCCAAGGGCTCTTTCTATCACTTCTTTGACAGCAAGCAAGGCTTCGCGCTAGAGGTGATTGGGTGGTACGAGGCCTACTTTGAAGAGCGCTTTTGTCGCATTCTGGGTGACTCGGAAACGCCGCCACTGCAACGACTTGCTCAGTGGATGAGGACCGGTCGTAATCGCTTGGCGAGGCACCAGTTCCGCCGCGGTTGTTTAGTGGGCAACCTGAGTCAGGAGTTGGGGTCAACGGACCCGGTGTTGAGCAAAAAATTGCAGGCAGTTTTTCGAGGTTGGGAATCGTGGATCGCTGACGTGCTGGCTCAGGCGAAAGCGAGAAACGACTTACCGGCTGACGCAGATACCGAGTCGCTTGCCCGTATTTTTTGGATCGGTTGGCAAGGGGCCATCTTGCGAGCCAAGCTAGAGGGGAGCGGCAAGCCTCTGGATGATTTTTCTAACTTCTTCATCGCCTACGCGACCCAAGGCGGTAACTTTTACATAGAGAAAGTGCGTTGATGTCCAACCTCGCTCAATACCTGTTTCAGCGCGCACTGGCGAACCCAGATGCCATTGCGATCATCGACAGCACACAGCAAAAGCACGCGCAATCAAGACCGCCGCGCATGGCGACCTACGGCTACGGTGCATCTGAGCTTAGCTTTCGCGACTTTTCAGCGCGCATTAAACAACTTGCGGGAGGGCTGGCGTCGTTGGAGGGTATCGCTAAGGGTGACCGGGTTGTGATTTGCATGGAGAACTGTCCTGAGTTTCTGGACTTGCTTTTTGCATGTTGGACTGCCGGTCTCTGCGCCGTGCCAGTGAACGCCAAATTACACGCCAAGGAGGTGGTGCATATCGTGAACGATTGCAGTGCGCGCATCGCATTCATCAGCAAGAGCTTAGCCCCAGATGTCGCAGCGGAGCTGGCGCTAACAGGTTCACAGGTCGACTTGTTGACCACCCACTCTGAGTCTTTCGCTGATCTATACCAAGCCTCACCGATTGCCTGTGCCTCAGTGGAGCCCACTGATTTAGCTTGGATTTTTTATACATCGGGAACCACCGGTCGCCCCAAAGGGGCCATGCTAACGCACCGCAACTTGCTATTTATGTCGCTCACCTACAGCGCCGACATTGAGCATGTAAACGTTGGGGACATGAAGTTGCATGCAGCACCTCTGTCACACGGCAGTGGCCTCTACAGCTTGCCTCACCTGTTTGGAGGCGGCACCCAAATGATTCTCGATGGGTTTGACCCGGAGCAAATACTCGAGACGTTTGAAACCCAGAAAAACGTCACCCTTTTCGCCGCGCCAACGATGGTCACGCGGCTGCTAAGCCATGCACAACCTGATCACGCCTACCCGGGACTGCGCACCTTGTATTACGGCGGTGGCCCCATGTACGTGAGTGATACGCTACGCGCAATCGCCTGCTTTGGGCCACGCTTGTATCAGCTGTATGGTCAGGGTGAAAGTCCGATGACGATCACGGGCTTGTCGAAAGCAGACCATCGCGCCGATGAACAGGGCCTAGACCACGATCGACTGCAGTCCTGCGGTGCTCCGCGCTCCGGCGTAGAGGTGCGCATCGTGAATGAAAACGGACAAGTACTCCCCGCAGGCGAGTTGGGCGAAGTCATTACGCGCAGCGATGCGGTTATGAGCGGCTATTGGAATAACCCAACAGCCACGACCAACGCGCTACGCGACGGTTGGCTATGGACGGGGGACATCGGCTTTCTTGATGCACGCGGCTATCTGTCGCTACGGGATCGCTCCAAAGACATGATCATTAGCGGTGGCTCTAACATTTATCCGCGTGAAATCGAAGAAGTCTTGTTGCTGCACCCGAGTGTATTGGAGTGCTCTGTGGTGGGTCGATCGCACCCAGATTGGGGCGAAGAGGTCATCGCCTTCATTGTCCCTCGCTCCGACAAGAAACCCACGCAGGAAGAGCTCGATGAGATTTGCTTGGCGCATATTGCACGTTTTAAGCGTCCCAAGGAATTTAAGTTTGTCGACATGCTGCCAAAAAATAATTACGGAAAAGTACTCAAAACGTCGCTACGCGACATGCTTGAAAAGGAGACGCCACATGCGTGATGTTTATATCGTTGGCATTGGGTCAACGACCTTCGGTCGACACGCCGATGAGTCAATTGAAAGTCTGGCTGTGGGGGCGGTGGTGGACGCACTCATTGAGTCAACAGTGGACAGGGGCGACATTGGCGCACTCTATCTTGGAAACTTTATAAGCGGTCCGCTGAACGGCAAAGAAGTCTTGGCGGGTATTGTTGCTGACCGAATTGGCCTACCCAATGTGCCGTGCACCAAAGTGGAGGGAGCGTGTGCCTCTGGCGGTATCGCCTTTAGGCATGCCTGCATGGCTGTCGCTTCTGGCGAGGTCAATGCCGCCATCGCAGTGGGTGTTGAAACCATGACGCACGCACCTACCAAGCAAACCACGGCTGCGTTGAACTGTGCAATGGATAACGAAAATGACGGTCCCAGCGGACTGACGTTCCCCGGCCTATTCGGTTTGGCCTGGCGCATGCATGCGGATCGGTTTGGTACTACACGCGAACATGTCAGCGCCGTTGTTCGGAAAAACAAGGGTAACGGCCTCCATAACCCACTGGCGCAAATGGGCGCTGAACTAAGCGACGCGACAATTGCAGATAGTCTGCCCATCTGCGACCCCATTCAACTGTACGACTGCTGCCCAACGAGTGACGGTGCAGCGGCGGTGGTGGTGGTCTCAAAGGCGGTGGCCGAGAAACTAAGCGCCACACTCAAGCACCCACTCGTTCAGGTCTTGGCGGCCGTACAAACAAGGGGCTCGCCAAGCATTGGCGGGCACGCGGATCTTATATCGTTTGATGCGACCGTCGTTGCCGCACAGCGTGCCTATGAGCTGGCAGGTGTGAGCGCTCAAGACATTGACTTGGTAGAGCTGCACGACTGCTTCTCTATAGCGGAGGTCATTGACAGCGAAGACCTTGGCTTGGTTCCCCGAGGTCAGGGCGGGTATTGGGCACATGAGGGACGTACGGCCGTTGGCGGTGATGTGGCTATCAACGCCAGCGGTGGCCTGCTAGCAAAGGGCCACCCGGTTGGCGCAACAGGTTTGGGGCAGGTGTTCGAGGTTGTTAGTCAGTTACGCCATACGCATCCCAATCAAGTTCAAAACGCACGTATCGGCATGACGCATAACCTCGGGGGCGCCGGCGTTGCCTGTACGGTGTCCATACTGCGAGGCGTGCAGTAATGACTATGCAACGATGCACCAATTGCAAAACGACACTCACCGCAGCTGCGGTGGTTTGTGTTAACTGCCTCTCACGTGAATTCGAGAATTTTGATGTGCCAACAGAAGGCCACTTGGTGTCTTGGACGACGATACGGCGCGCGCCCGCAGGGTACAGCGCCACGGCCCCCTACAACGTGGTCGTCGTTGATCTCGCACCAAGCATCAGAGTGACGGGACGCTTAGCCCCAGAAAGCCCACCCCCCTCTATGGGCGGGTTAGTTCATCAGGTCGGGGAGGAAAACGGCTGCCGATTGTTCGTCGTTGCCGGCATATGACAACGCGTATTTTCACTGAGCGGTTAGAAAAGAAAACCTGACCCATACGACTCAAAAAACACCATCTCTACAAAGGTACAAGAACAAATATGGCCGATATCACCTACGAAAAAAATGGCGCCGTCGCCGTTATCACCATTAACCGCGCGAGCAAAATGAATTCGCTCAATTTTGACGCTAACGAGGCATTGGTCGACGTGTGGAAAGACTTCGCGGCGGACGATGACCTACGGGTGGCGGTCATTACGGGCGCGGGTGACCAAGCCTTTTGTGCAGGCGCTGACCTGAAGACCTACACCATGGCTTTTGCTCAGACCTCTGCGCCCGAGTTTCGCCGGCGTTTCACCAATGGCCCAGGGTTTGGAGGCATCACACGGAATCTCGATATTGACAAGCCCATCATTGCGGCGATCAACGGATTTGCGATTTCAGGGGGCTTTGAGCTCGCCCTTGCCTGCGATATTCGTTTTTGCGCACCTCATGCCGAGTTTGCGCTACAAGATGCCAAATGGGGATTTCACGCATGTGACGGCGGACTCATTCGACTGCCGCGCATTGTCGGACTTGGCCATGCGATGGAAATCATTTTGTCAGGCGAGCGTGTGGACGCCGATCATGCACTACGCATTGGCTTGGTTAACCGAATCTATCCAGCGGCGGAGTTACTGAGCCGCGCGTTGAACTATGCGGAAATGCTAGCCTCAAGGTCCCCCCTCTCGCAACGCTTTGCCAAAGAGGTGATGCGACGCTCAATCGGCATGCCTGTTGATGAGGCGCTGCGCATGGAGTCGCGTTCGTTCTATGACGTTGGCCTCACCGAGGACTTGGCGGAGGGCACCACATCATTTAAAGAAAAAAGAAACGCTGAATTCAAGGGGCGCTGAGACAGCGTTAAAA
>JABBAS010000008.1 GCA_018607835.1 Methylobacillus sp.
AAGCTGTAATTTGAATCGAACTATAAACGCTGATTCCACATGGCATTCCCCCAAACCTGTAGACACTTTTTTGTCGTTTACGGAGTTTTCAATCGGCGTAAAAATCCGCTGATCGCCTCAGTGTGCGTGAATTTTTCGAAGCGCGTACAAGGAGACTCTCGAGCTTTTTCCAGCGACCACCGTGCTCAATTGCGAGAACCCTGATCGCGCCTATGTGTATGGATTTTTCGATCTGCGCGCGTGGTGATGACCGCAGTCGAAGTGTATGAATATTTCCAGCGTCAGCGTCAAACTTCAATCTGAAGAGTGCTTAAAGATCTGGGGAATGCCAAAGAGAAGAGAGCAATCAAAGAGCAAACAATCCAACGCAGACGACTACAACATCAAATTGAAACCGTTCAAACTTTAAAACCAATGAGCCAATCTTTCCTTGGAGAAATTAACCCATCTGCCTCAAACCATCTGAAGACGGACATGTAGGGTGTAAGTGCAGCCTATGACCGCCATGACCAGTCCGGCAGTCCAAGACAACAACGCGCGCTTGGTGCGTTTGTTGGCTAAGGTTGTGGCCTGTGGCGCACGCAAATAGTTAGATGGCATCACGCATTTCCTTCGTAAAAGATTTTCCAATTGCCCGCCTCCAAGCGCCAGTATTGTCGCTTGCGGGTTAGCTTGCCTCGCGGAGTGATTTGCTCGAGGTAGTTAACAACCATCACATCATCGTCATCTTTCCAATGGATGATCGATAGGTCGGATATTTTCACAGTCGCCACGGCCTCGCTCTTAAGCGTGGGCCACCAGTGCGCAAGGTTTTTACCTCTGCGAAAAAACGTGTCGCTGTAGGTGCTGCGCAGCGCGCCTAAATCGTTGTTTGCGCGCAGGGCCACCCATTGGTCAAACACGGCCTGAAAACGATCGCGTGGCTCTGTCAGGCTGTCTCTTGCAACCCAGTCAATCGACGGGGCGATCACCACGGGCGTGCCGATGATACCGACTTGGGACATGAGCGTGCTGATGTCCGGATTGGCCATCACCACACAGCCATCCGAAGCCAAGGGGGCGCGCACATATTGGGCTGCGGGCGTGCCGTGTAGCCAAATGCCACTGCCCGTTTTTCCACGAAGGATATCCAAGGCGTTGGGGTAGTTGATTGGTAGGGCGCCCCGTCCGTAAAGGTCTGGGAGGTCTTCACCGGGGAGTTTGCTCGAAACGAAGTACACGCCGAGTGGCGTACGTCCATCACCTTCAACTCGCTTGAGCACACCGTTTTTACCGACGGTAATGTACAGGTCTTTTTCGAGAACCAAATCCACGGCCTCGCCCGCCTTCGCGCGGTTGACAAACCAGTAGAGACGGGAGCGTGAGGTGTCCACTGCGATCACGTTCTGGGTGGTCTTGGGGAGGCGTAGCAAGTTTGCGGGTAGCAGGCCGGGTGCGGGCACCTCGGTGATGGCTTGCAAGCGCAACCGTGACTCTTCTAACAAGACCTTGAGGTTGGTCGACACCGTACCGGTTTTGGGTGACAACGTGCTTAAGTTAATGGGCTTGTTGGAACTCACCGCTAATAAGTCTGCGTAAAGCAGTTGGCCTAGCTGAAAGTTGGGGTAATCGTTGCTTAGGGACTCGGCTAGCGCCAGCGCACGTGCGCGCTCACCGAGGCGCATGTGTTCATACACCGCAAATAGGCGGCTCTCTGCACTGCCAACGGAGTCGCCAGTGGCCGGCACTTTCTTCGCCGTTGATGCTTGCTTGATAGGGCCGGACGCCCTTAGTTGTTTTGCATTGCCCGTGGCGGCCGGTTGCACGGTGACGCCGTCAATAGCCAGTTGCCACTTAACGGGCAGGGTCTGCACGACACCTTCTTTGATGGGTAAAGTGGCCCCCATGCGGCCGTCATCGTTGTGCGTGCCCAGCCAGACCGCCACCGCGATCAGTCCGAGCGCCGCGCATGCCCAAGCAAATCGTAACAAGTGTTTGGTACGAAGAGGCGCACGCGGCGCCCCGTCTTGAGCTGCGGCCGCGGCCATTCTAGGCCCTTGAAGAAGTGTCACGCGAGCTACCTTGTTTATTCAACCGTTTCGCGAGTGATACGCCACTGGTTGTTTTCTTTCACAAAATTCATGCGCTTTGGGCTGGTGCCGTTAAAGCTGTCAGATTCGTAGCGCTGGCTCATGCGTGCAGACGCCGTATCACCCTGCACGGTGACGCGCACATTGGACAGTTTGACACTGATGCGTTTACGCGGCTCGATGCGGCTGATCCGCTCTGCCTCCCACGCTGTACGAGACTTGCCGTTGCTGGCTTTAAAGGTCGTGGCGTAGGCGTTTAGATAGGCTTTGGTGTCGCGGTCAGACCAGGCTTTTGCCCAATTGGCCAAGGCACTCTCGACCTCATCGATTGCGCTGGTGTCTACGGCGACCACTGCAGGGGCTGATGCAGCGATGGTTGCTGGGGCAACGATCGGCGCGGGAGCGGGGGTCACCGCCGCGCTGCTGGCCGCTGGTGGTGTCGCTTGTTTCACCGGTTCGGCGGCAGCCACTTGGGTGTCAGGTGTTTTCAGCACCACCACTGGTGCGTTGCCGGTTCTGCCAACGAGTTTGCTTCCGAGGCTACCCAACAAGGTCATTTGTGTCGGCGCAGATTGCGCTGCACCATCGACTTGAAGTGCTTGGCCGTAGTTCTTGCGGGCCAGCGCAGCGTAGACGTCCGCTACGTTTTGGTGCGCCGTTGCGTAAGAGGGGTTGGTAAAGATGGCGCGTTCAAATGCCGTCTTCGCTTTTACGAGATCTCCGCGGGCTGCATAGAGAACGCCGAGGTTGTTATGGGGTTCTGGCAACTCAGGGTAGTCCTTGGCCATGCGCTCAAAGATGGCGGTCGCTGCGCGCTCTTCACCCAATTGGGCGTTAATGACGCCCTCGAAGAACATGAGTTGTACATCCCTGGGGTACTTGTCCTGACCTTCTTTTACTAAGCGCAATGCTTCTTGCGTCTGGCCCGTCGTAAGCGCCTGTTTAATTTGGGCGTACGCATCTTCCGAGGCGAACGCTGGCGTTGTTAGGCAGGTAAGGGCTGCGGTCAGGGCGACCGCAGATAAAAATTGTGGTGACGCGAAGCGCCTGGTAAACGATTTAGGCATATTGATACTTTGTATTGTAAAAACTCAGGTAAATGCGGCGACGCACAATAGGCTCCCGCGGACTAATATTGTAGGATGCCGACGCGCGGTGCGAGACAGGCGCGTTGGCTTCTTTCATGGTCAGCAGGCCCTCTGATTTCATGCTCGAGGTTGGTACGCAATGATCGCCATGCCTGCCAGCGTGACGGCCACCCCCGCCAGATCCCAACTGCTCGGGCGCTCACCGTCCACCGACCACAGCCAACCCAGCGCCACCGCCACATAGACCCCGCCGTATGCCGCGTAAACGCGCCCCGATGGCGCAGCGTGCAGGGTGAGCAGCCAGGCGAAGGTGGCCAGGCTCACAGCCGCTGCGGGCAACAACAACCAGCCCGACCCCTGACCGCGCAGCCACAGCAGCGGCAAGTAGCAGCCCACGATTTCGGCGATGGCGGTAGCAAGGTAAAGCAGCAGGGTTTTCATGGCGGCAACGGGCGGTCAGGCGTCCATGGATTTCAGCAGGGCCAGGATGTCTTCGGCGATCACGGCGGGCTCGGTTCCGTAACTCGAAAACAGTCGGACGGCGCCGTTGGTGTCGAACACGTACTTACCCGCCGAATGGTCCATCGTGTACGAGGTGGGCGTTGTACCTTCGACCTTGCGATAGTAGATCTTGAAGCTGTCCGCCACAGCCTTGAGCTCGGCCGGCTCGGGGCGAAGCGCCAGAAAGCTCGGGTCGAAATTGGTCATGTACTCCTTGAGCAGCGGCAACGTATCGCGCCCCGGATCCACCGTGATGAAGAGCACCTGCAACTGATTGCCCCGATCGCCCATGAGGCGCTTGACCTCTGCCAGGGTGGCCATGGAGGTGGGGCAGACATCCGGGCACTGCGTGAAGCCGAAGAACACCACCACCGCCTTGCCGCGGAAATCGGCCATGGTGCGCACCTGCCCAGTATGGTCGGTGAGCTTGAGGCCCTGCGCGAAGGCAGCGCCTGTGATGTCGGTGCTCTTGAAAGTGGGTGCCTGGGGCGAACAGCCCGAAAGAAGACCTCCTGCCGCGAGCCATGAGACGCTGATTACCAGCGCCTGACGTCGGTTGACAGGGAGTGCGTTGGCTAACTGTTTCACTTCTTCGCCTTGGCCACTTCCTCAGCCACCAGCGCGGCCAGCTGATCAGGCCCGAAGCTGGGCAGGCTGCGGCCATTCACAAAGAAGGTGGGTGTCTTGGTGACTTGCAGCGCAGTGAGGTCTTCGATATCTTGCTGCAGCAAGGACCGTAGGCCGGGTTTCTCAATGTCCTGCCGCGCCTTGGTGATGTCCAGACCTGCCTGTTCAGCCACCCTGAAAGCGGTCTCGATGTTTGGCTGGCCGTGATCGGCCCAGGCGGGCTGTGCAGCAAGCACAGCTTCCAGTACCGCCTGATACTTGCCCTGGCTCTTGGATGACTCCAGCAGCTTGACCACCACGTCAGAGCCCTGGTGAAACGGTGCGTACCGGATCACCAGCCGCACGTCATCGGGGTACTGCGCCATGAGGTTCTTGACGATGGGATAGAACGCGCGGCAGGTCTCGCAGGCGGGGTCAAAAAACTCGACGATGGTGACCGGCGCGTTCTGCGGGCCGAACACCGGCGAGTGCATGCGCACCAGGCGCGTCTGCTCGGCCTTGACCTGCACATCCTGTGCGGTCTGCACCCGAGATTGGTAGGCGTTCATGCCCAGGTAGAAGAACAAGGCAACGATGGATAGCAGACCGATAACGGTGAATTTTTTGGCGTTCATGAACGGGACTTTCTCAAATAAATAAAAAGCAGGAAGGCGATGGCGATGAAGGACAGAAGAGACAGCCAGGGAATCTGGATGCCGTTGAGGATTTCGAGACTCTGCTCGCTGCAAGAAGGCCCGGTGCCGCAAGGAACCCACCACTTGGGCACCCACCCGGCGATGAGTGCGGTGTGGTATCCGGCCACCGCTGCACCACCAAGGGCCAGCGGCAGTGCATAGATGACCCCGCGCCGGTCCTCGGCGAAAGCGGCGATGCCCAGGATGATTGCCAGCGGGAACATGAAGATGCGCTGGTACCAGCAGAGCAGGCAGGGCGTCATGCCCATGACTTCGCCGATGAAAAACGCACCGAGAGTGGACACCAGAGCGAAGGCCCAGGCGCCTATGATCCAGAACCATCCACGCTTCATGAAGGAAGCTCCTCAGGGCTTTTACGGGTCGGTTGTTGCCGCGGTGGCGTTTTCAACGACACAAGGCACCAGGTCAGCGCGGCGCAGACGATGAAAACATCGGCCAGATTGAAGGCCGGCCAATGGATGTTGCGCCAATGAAAGTCGAGGAAGTCCACCACAGCGCCGATATGAATGCGGTCCACGAGGTTTCCGCCACCACCGCCCGCCACAAAGGCGCCCGCCCAGCGGTCCAGCGGCTCAACGTGCGGCGCCAGGCACGCCACCGAAACGACGCCCACCACCAGCACTGAGACGCCGATGAAAAACCAGCGTTGCCACCCGCTGGCATCGGCCAACAATGAAAATGCCGCGCCCGTGTTGAGCACATGCACGAAGTTAAGCAAGTCGGTCACCCGAACCGCTTCACCCAGTTCGAGGATGGTGGAGAAATATGACTTGGTGGATTGATCCAACAAGAGAAGGATGGCAACGGCGGCGAGCCACGTCCATCTGGGATTTCGCTTGGTCCAGCGAGCGGTCATGAGAGAGTCCTTCCAAAACGATCCGGGTCGGCCACCGCCTGAGACGGCGGCCACTTAATGCCTGGGGGATCGGGGAAGTCGTGCCTGTCAGCGCATCAGGCGACGGCGTTCAACCCCGAACCTGTCGGGGTGAACCACTGGGGACGATACGGTTGCTCATGCCAGGGTGACAAGCGGCGTTCGGCGAGGTGTTCGACCTGTTCAGAACCTGCAGAGATCGTCATAAACGCGTTGGTCGCCGTGAAAGCGCCGGCATAGTTCGCGTGGCAGATTCCGCAATCGAGATCGAAGCCGCTATCGGCAACGACCCCGTCTTCAACACCCACCACCGCCTGCCCATGGCCGGGCTGATGGTGCGTAGCTTGCGGCCCCTGCGTGGCAGGAACGTGGCCGCAGCACGACGCTGCCGCTGCAGCAGAAAATTGCAGTGGCAGTAGCGTGAGCATCAACAAGATCAGGAAAGCGCGCATGCTTCTGAGTTTAAGCGACAGCCATTCAAGGGTCAAGTGCACGGGCTATCAGCTCAGCCAGCTCGGGACGCACAGGCAAAGGCTCGAAGGCGCTCACCGTGGACCGCCCCGGGTTGCCTAGCGGCAGACGACCGCTCAGGTGGCCCAGCGGCACCAGCGCCAGGCGCAACAACTGTCCCACAGCCTCGGGCCAGTCGCGGGTGCGCACAGACAAGTTCAGCATCTGTGCGTGGGTCTGCAGGTGTGGCCTGATGTGCAACTGTCCCACGACATGGGCCGCCTCTAGGTAAAGCCAGGCTTGATCTACGGAGACTGCAGTTTTTGCGCTCAGGATCAGTTGGGCGTGGGCGGCGCCGTCAAATCTTCGATGGCCCGATGGCTCAGTGGACGTGGCCATGGCGGTCGTCCTTGGCGCTGTCTTCGCCCAGTTCACCGAGCGCCTGCCGTAGCACCGTCCAGCCGCCGTGTAAGGCCAGCGCCGCCATGAGGCTGGCCACCGCAAGATCGGGCCAGGCGGAACCGGTGCCGAAAACGCCAAGCGCGGCCATGAACACCGCCACGTTGCCGATGGCGTCGTTGCGCGAGCAGAGCCACACGCTGCGCATGTTGGCGTCGCCTTCGCGAAACGCGTAGAGCATCCAGGCCACGGCCACGTTGACCACGAGTGCCAGCAGCGCCACCGCTCCCATAGTCGTGGCTTGCGGTACCCCGCCGTCCCACACCGACCACACCGCAGCGCCCAGCACATACAGGCCAAAGCCCATCATGCTCACGGCCTTGAGCAGGGCTGCGCGGGCGCGCCAGGCCAGGGCAGACGCCAGCACGGCGAGCGACACGGCATAGTTCAGCGCGTCGCCCGCAAAGTCCACCGCGTCGGCCAGCAGCGACAGCGAACCGGCCTGCACGCCCGCGCCCATTTCGATGAGAAACATCGCGGCGTTGACGATCAGCGCGATCCACAAAATCTTGCGGTAGCGCGGCAAGTTGACGAGAGTCTCGGGCTTGGGGGTGTCGTGGTCATAGTGATGGGCGGACATGGTTTTTCCTTTCAATGCCTGCATTGGAAACCCTGAAGCCGCTACAGTGTCAATCACTGGTTTGAACGAGGGGCTTCACCATGCAGTGTCCGTCTTCAAATGGTTTGAGACAGATGGGTTAATTTCTCAAAGGAGAGAT
>JABBAS010000015.1 GCA_018607835.1 Methylobacillus sp.
GGTGCGGCCAGTACGGGCTTGGCCGCTTTCACATCGTCAGCTCCGCTCTCTGACGAGCTACCCTCGACAGGCGAGATCACCAACTGGTTTGCGATGCCGGGCCCCGTCTCGGGCGCCAAGCGCTCGGCGGCGCCCACAGCCTTTTCGCGACGTTCGCTGCCTCGTTGCAATTCCGTCACTGCCAACCACACCCCGATGCCGACCAAAATAAGAACGAGCACAGCCCAGACAACACGCCCACCGGATCCGGTGGTCGCTTCGGGTGGCAACGCTGTGGCGGCGCTGGCAGCGCCGTCGTTGGGCAGGTTCAAGGGCACCTCGCGCGCCAACGTATCCCGCGTCGGCCATGCCGCCAAAATCGGTTTCGCATCAATACGCAACTGGCGGCAAATACTACCCGCCAAGGCACGGCTAAAAGTCAAATCGCCCACGCCACTGAGGGCGCCTGCCTCCAGCGCCTCGATTTTGCGCGCGGGGATTTTTAGGATCGCCGCGAGAGGCTCAATATCCATGCCCTGTGCCAGCCGCGCTTCTTGCAGTAGGATCCAGCCTGGTTTATCGACGGGCGCGGGCTCTGTGTTCATTTCAGACGGCTGATCGTTTGCTTTACTCATAGAGGTCTCCTTCGGCAAGTCCCACCGCAAATATTAACGGACATTGTGCGCGGACGCCGCGGTGACTTGGATGGTGTGCACCGTCCCCGTGCCTTGCCGCAAAGTGGCCATGCGCTTGGCTGCGTTGGTACGGTCCAGAACCTCGCCAGCCAACTGCCCGCAGGCCGCATCAATGTCATCCCCGCGCGTCTTGCGCACCGTGGTCACTATGCCAGCCTGCGACAACAGGTCGGCAAATGCCTGCACGGTCGCTTTATCTGAGCACGTTAAACCCGAGTCGGGAAACGGATTGAACGGGATCAAATTGAACTTGCAATGCAAGCCCTGTCCGCCATTGAACGATGTGACCAAGGCGATGAGCTCCCGCGCATGGCTAGGCTGGTCATTCACACCCTTGAGCATGCAGTACTCAAAGGTCAAAAAATCACGTGGCGCATGCGGCAAGTAACGCGCGCATGCCGCCAATAGCTCTGCCAGAGGGTATTTCCGGTTGAGCGGGACCAAGTCACTGCGCAGCGCGTCGTTAGGCGCATGCAAAGACACCGCCAGCGCAACCGGGCAATCCAGCCCCAAACGGTCAATCATAGGCACCACGCCCGATGTACTGACGGTGACGCGTCGGCGCGACAAGCCGTAGGCGTTGTCATGCAACATGGTTCTTAGGGCCGGTACCAACGCGTTGTAATTTTGCAGAGGCTCGCCCATGCCCATCATCACCACATTGGTCACCACACGGTCGGTGGTGTTGCGCTCAGCCCGGAGCGTGTGCTCGACAAACCAAAGCTGACCGATGATTTCAGCGGTGGTCAAGTTGCGACTAAAGCCCTGATGCCCCGTGGAACAAAAGCGGCAGCCAACCGCGCAACCCGCTTGCGACGAAATGCACAGCGTGCCGCGATCAGACTCGGGAATGTACACGGCCTCGACCGCATCGCCAGATCCAACATCAAACAGCCACTTGATCGTGCCATCTGATGCATTTTGTCGGCTTAAAACGGGGAGCGACGCGATATGGGCCACGTCGGGAAGTTTTTGACGCAGGCTCTTGGCCAGGTCAGACATGGCGTCGAAATCACGCACACCACGTTGGTGTATCCAGCGGTAGAGTTGGGTTGCTCGAAAGCGTTTTTCACCCAACTCTTCGCAAAAGGCGGCTAAGCCCTCGAGATCAAAATCGAGTAGGTTAGCCGTCATGTTGCATTAACGCGCGTAGACATTCATGCCTGCGAAGAAAAAGGCAATTTCAACCGCAGCCGTTTCAGCAGCGTCTGAGCCGTGAACCGCATTCGCATCGATGCTGTCAGCAAAATCCGCACGGATAGTGCCTGCATCGGCCTTCTTAGGATCTGTCGCGCCCATCAGGTCACGGTTTTTAGCAATGGCGCCTTCGCCCTCTAAGGCTTGGATCATGACGGGACCGGAGATCATGAAATCAACCAAGTCCTTGAAAAAAGGACGCTCTTTGTGGACGCCGTAAAAAGCCTCTGCTTCTGGACGTGACAGGTGCGCCATTTTTGCAGCGACGATTTTCAGACCGGCTGCTTCAAAGCGGGCGTAGATTTGACCGATCACGTTTTTCGCGACGGCGTCTGGCTTGATAATGGAAAGGGTGCGCTCGATTGCCATGGGTATTTACCTTGAATTAAAATTTACACGTGCGTCGCCGGCAACGCTGCCAGCTTAGCCTCCTATTCTAACCTGCTAAGCCCCCTGTTTATCAAACGTGCGCGCGCGCTGACGGCTGGCAGCCCCCACCGCACGGCCTGGCTCAACGCGGCTTCTTACGACCCTTGCCACCGGTGCTGGTGCGGTCTCGCTGGCGCTGTAAGGCGTCGCCACCGATGTAGCCAAAAGACGTCTTCAATGGATCGGGCTCCCCTGTGGGGCCCACACGTGTTGGTCGCCGCGTAGTCCGTTTTGCGCGCTTCTCCGCATCGGCCTCCGCACGCATGTCCCACCCCTGAGGGGTGCTGGGACGACGCCCGCCAGACTTGGCGTACGTCGTCTTCACAGAGCGACCCAAGCCCGCTGTACGGCCTGACTTGCCCGCCTGCGGGTTGGCCGAACGGCCAGAGGGTTTAGCCACGGGCAAGGCCTCATTGGCCTCTTGAGCTAATAGCTCGATATCGCCCCAATCCAGCTCCACCCAAGCGCCTCGGCGTAAACCACGCGGCAACTCCACGCTACCGTAACGAATGCGTATCAAACGACTAACGGCATGGCCCACCGCCTCGATCATGCGACGCACCTCGCGGTTACGTCCCTCACCAATGGTCACGCGATACCAATGGTTAGAACCCTCGCCCCCGCCATCCACTACGGACGAAAACTGCGCCGTACCGTCCTCTAAGCTGACCCCATCAAGCAACTTTTGCTTCTCAACATTGCTCAACGCGCCCAACACACGCACGGCATACTCACGCTGCAAGCCAAAACGCGGGTGCATGAGCTGATTTGCCAAGGTCCCGGAGCTGGTGAACAGCAACAGACCTTCGGTGTTTAAGTCCAAGCGACCAACCGACTGCCATTTGCCATGCTGCAGCTTGGGTAAACGCCGAAACACAGTGGGACGGTTTTGCGGGTCATCATGGGTCACCACCTCTCCAATTGGCTTGTGATAAGCCAACACGCGTGGTGGCGGTGGGTCGATGCGCACGCGAATTTGACGCCCGTTCACCTTGATCGTATCGCCGAACTTGATGCGTTGGCCAACGTGCGCAGGCTCGCCGTTGACGGAGATCCGCCCCTCAACAATCAAGGCCTCCATCTCCAAGCGTGACCCCATACCCGCTTGCGCCAACACCTTGTGCAACTTTGGACTGTTGGACTCCGCGGCCAAGACACGCTTCGCGCTACCGCCCTGCTCTGGCGCGGATGCATCCACAGCGGTCTCGCTGTCAAAAGCGCCACTGATCACATCCTCAAAGCTGACGTGGTTGTGAGCAGCCGCATTGGGCTCACTGGCAGTCGGTGGGCTGTCTTCTGTCGATGGGGCGTTAGCCGTGTCGTCCTGCTCAGGATCGTTCATCAGATTCGTCTTCGGTTGGTGGGGACACAAGCGTGTCCGGTGCGGTGTCAGTCACAACATCGCTAAGAGGTGCGCCATCGTCGGCCGCATCTGTATCTGGTTTCGTTTCTGACGGCGCTCCCTCAGGCACGTCGTCATGAGGGTGTAGGTCCAACTCAAGCTCGTCGGCTCCCACCAAGCCCGCGACCATCAGGGCGTCTGCCCCCGCATCCTGTAAGTCGGGTAACTGATCGAGCGAGGCCAAACCGAGGTCATCTAAGAACTGGCGCGTCGTGGCTAACAAGGCCGGACGACCAACCGTCTCACGATGCCCAATCACCTCCACCCAACCCCGATCCTCTAATTGCCTAATGATGAGTGAGTTCACCGTGACGCCACGGATATCCTCTATGTCGCCACGCGTTACCGGCTGTCGATAGGCGATGATCGCCAGCGTCTCCATGGCAGCACGCGTGTAACGCGGCGGCTTCTCGGGATGCAGTCGGTCAAGGTACTCGCGCAACTCGGGTCGGCTCTGAAAGCGCCAACCCGTCGCCACAGGAACGAGCTCCACCCCGCGATGGGTCCACTCGAGCTGCAGCTCTTGTAGCAATCGCTTAATGGTGTCTGGTGATAGCGCGCCGTCGAACAAAGCAACCAACTCGCGAACGGTCACAGCTTGACCGGCACAAATTAAGGCCGTTTCGAGAACACGTTTGGCATCCGTCGTTTGCATGCAAAAAGGTCCGATGAAGTTAACACCACGCGATACGCGGGTCGGGGACCGTTAACCCGTGTGGCGGGTCAACTTGAATAAGAGGTGTTTAGCCTTGGAAAGGCCACAGCACATGCTCACCATTGTAATGTAGCCCGGCCGCTGTCAACGCCATATTGAAATCTGTGGGTAGATCACTGACCCACGATAGCAGGGCCTCTGTGACTGGGTGGTGAAAGGACAGCTGGTGTGCATGCAGCGACTGGCGCGTCATGCCCAGCGCGGCCTTGCCGCCGTACAGGACGTCGCCCACCAAGGGGTGATTAGCGGCGGCCATGTGTACCCTAATCTGGTGGGTTCTTCCCGTATGTAATTTGCAACGCACCAGGCTGTGAGCCGCCTGCGTATCCAACACATAGACATCGGTTCGCGCGGGCTTGCCGTGGGTCACCCCCCGTTCCAAGGCCGCCATACGGAGTCGATTTTTCACATCGCGCCCAATCGCCTGCGTCAAACTGACACCCAGCGAGGCATCCGAGGACCGCAACCAGCGCCCATGGCAAATAGCGAGGTAAACGCGGTGAACGTCCCTAGCGGCCAAACGCAGGGTGAGCTGATCAAAGGCTTGCCGGCTGCGGGCCACGACCATGAGTCCACTCGTGTCCTTATCTAATCGATGAACAATTCCAGCCCTGGGCAGATGCACCGCATCGGGGTACCGGTGCAATAAGCCATTCAACAAGGTACCTGTCCAGTTGCCTGCCCCGGGGTGGACCACCAAGCCCGCCGGTTTGTCGATGACGGCGAGATGCGCATCCTCAAAGACCACGGACAAGGGAACCGGCTCGGGTTTAAATGCCATCGCTTGTTGCGTCGGCCTGACCTCTACCGTAACGGTGTCGCCTGCCCGTACTTTGTGGGCCGGCTTGCGCACGGCTACCGCGTTGATGGTGACCGCCCCTTGGACGACCAACTGCGACAAATAAGAACGGGAAAAGCCGGGCACCTCAGCAACCAAAAATCGGTCGATACGCTCCTGATGTGCATCGACGCCGACCAGCAACTGCAAACACTCCGTTTGGTCTGTCTCCACACCGCCATCAACCTCTTCCGCCGCGGTGGGTATATCTTCAGACAAGTTTTTCATGGTTCCGTAAGCCTAGCTATAATTTTCGAAGTAAACGACGGCGCTTATTGTCCTGACCTAGGGCACGTCCAACCGTTTTCTGAACCCATTGGAACCCAAGTCACATGACTAGATTATCAACAGCGGCGTGGCTACTGGGCGTCGCCAGTATTTTGGGCGGTTGCGCTGTCCCAAAACCCAAGGATCCGACCGCCGACTGGAGTCCAAACCGCATCTATCAAGAAGCGAAGGACGAGCAAGACGCAGGCGCTTTCGACAAGGCAGCCGCCTTGTACGAAAAGCTAGAGGGTCGTGCGGCGGGCACCCCCTTGGCTCAACAGGCACAGCTTGACAAAGCTTACATGCATTATCGTGGCGCATCGCCCGCTGAGGCGCTTGCCGCCATTAAGCGATTTAAGCGCTTGCACCCAGCCAGTCCGGCGATGGACTACGCCTTGTACCTAGAGGGTCTGGTCAACTTCAATGACGACTTGGGCCTGTTTGGCGCCTTAGCGAACGTAGATCTGAGTGAGCGAGACCAAAAGGCGGCTAAGGATTCGTATGCCGCGTTTAACGAGCTCATTGAGCGCTTTCCGGATTCGCGCTACAGCGACGATGCGGCGTTACGCATTGCGTTTATTGTGAACTCGTTGGCGCAGTCGGAGGTGAACGTCGCGCGTTACTACGCATCACGCACGATGCACTTGGCCGCCGTCAACCGCGCCCAATATGCGATAAACAACTTCAAGGACGCGCCCGCATTAGAAGGTGCGTTGCAGGTGCTTATTTCTTCCTACGATGCCCTAGGCATGACACAGCTGCGCGACGATGCCAAGCGTGTTTTGAGCGCGACCTACGGCAACGCTGCGCGTGCCTCGTCGCCTGAGAAGCTTAAAACCACGGGGGAGGCCCCGCCCCCCGCTGCGGACGAGAGCGGTGACGGTGCTAGCCCGTGGTGGAAGTTTTGGTGATCACACCATGTAGGTAAGCCAACATGTCCGCCTCGGTCTCGAGGCGTTGCATGTTGGGCAAGGCCTGCATCAGCCGCCGACCATAGCCCATGGTGACCAAGCGCTGGTCACCGATAACCAACACGCCGCGGTCTCGCTCAGAGCGGATCAAGCGACCCGCGCCCTGCTTCAATGCAATGGCGGTATCGGGTAACACCTGCTCGGTAAACGGCGATAACCCGCGCTCAGTGATGCGCCGCGCTCTGGCTTGCGTGAGTGGGTCATCGGGCACAGGGAACGGCAGCTTATCCAGCACCACGAGTTGCAACGCGTCGCCCGGCAAATCGACCCCCTCCCAAAAGGAGACTGACGCCACCAGTACCGCCCCGTTGGCGGTGACCTCGCCCTCGCTGCGCTGCTGTCGTTGAGACACAGCATCCCCGTAGGAGCGAAAACGCGATAACAAGGCGTGTTTGCTACTTTCGCCCTGAACCAACACCTCTATGTTTTGACCGCTAAGCGCGTCCCTTAGGGTCTCCGCAATGATGCCGAGTGCGCGCAGGCTGGTGGTCAGCACCATCGTTCGGCCTTGCAACGGAACCACCCACTGACTGACGCGCCGGGCCAAGACCAGCGCATGGCCGGGATCCGTCGGCTTGGGTAAGTCGCGCGGCACCCACAGCGCCGCTTGGGTAGAGAAGTCAAAGGGGCTACTGACCACGGCGCGGGTAGCGGCGTCCAGCCCCAGGGGTTTGGCAAACCAATCTAACTGCGCATCGTCACCCAGGGTCGCTGACGTAAAAATCCAGGCCTTGGGGCCTGAGCC
>JABBAS010000032.1:0-4751 GCA_018607835.1 Methylobacillus sp.
TTCATTTATGATTTATTTCGAACAACAACGATTACTTATGACGCCCACACCCCGCCAATCTGGCATCATCCAGGCCGCCTCCGTGGACGGTCACCAAACGATAGAGGCGCTAGCCGAGCGCTTCAACGTCACGCATCAAACCATTCGCCGTGATGTCAACCGCCTTGCCAATGCAGGGCTCATTGCCCGGTTTCATGGCGGTGTGCGGTTGCTTGAGTCCACAACGGAAAACATTGCTTACCGGCAACGTCAAGCCATCGCCGCTGGGGAGAAGCAACGCATCGCGCGGGCCATCGCTGCCCGTGTGCCCAACGGTTGCTCGCTGATCATGAATATCGGGACCACCATTGAGGCGGTTGCCCATGAGCTGCTACGACACAACGACCTGCGGGTCATCACCAACAACCTCAACGTCGCCGCCCTACTGTCAGGCAACCCAAACTGCGAAGTCATCGTGGCCGGTGGTGTCGTGCGCACCAACGATCAAGCCATCATGGGAGAGGCAACGATAGACTTCATTCGTCAGTTCAAAGTCGACATCGGACTGATTGGGATCAGTGGAATCGAACCAGATGGCACCTTGCGCGACTATGACTACCGCGAGGTCCGGGTTGCTAGGACCATCATTGACCAGTCGCGTCAAGTCTGGCTGGCAGCAGATCACACCAAGTTCAGTCGCGCTGCGATGGTGGAATTGGCGACACTAGAGGAGATCGATATGGTGTTCACGGACCAAGACCCCCCTAGCGCGCTCTCAGACCTCATGGCGCAACACGATGTCACGTGTGTCGTTAGCTAAGCCACCCCACATCCCCCTCAAGCGGAGCACCAAAGAATGACTTATCTCCTAGCAATAGACCAAGGAACCTCTAGCTCGAGAAGCATACTGTTTGACAGTCGCGGGCAAGTAGTCGAGTTGGCACAACAAGAGTTTCCGCAAATTTATCCCAAAGCGGGTTGGGTCGAGCATGACCCACAGGTCATTTGGGATAGCCAAATGGCCACGTTCACAGACGTGATGACTAAGAGTGGTGTGCACCCGCGAGATATCGCAGCCCTTGGTATCACCAACCAGCGCGAGACCACCATCGTGTGGGACCGCCGTGATGGCCGCGTCATCTACAACGCCATCGTGTGGCAAGACCGACGCGCCGAGCCTACCTGCGCGCAACTGCGCGAGGACGGACGAGAGGACATGGTGCAAGCGGCTACCGGTCTGCGTATTGATGCCTATTTTTCCGCAACCAAACTGCATTGGCTGCTTGAGAATGTCAGCGGTGCAAGGGCCTTGGCGGCGCAAGGTCACCTCGCGTTTGGAACCGTAGACAGCTGGCTTATTTGGAAACTCACCAACGGCAAGCGCCACGTCACCGATGTCACAAACGCGGCCCGCACCATGCTCTTCAACATTCATTCCCAGCAGTGGGATAGCGACCTGCTGGCGATGCTGGACATCCCGCGCGCGATGATGCCAGAGGTGTTGCCCTCCAGCGCGGACTTTGGCATGACCGATGCGGCAATCACAGGCGTCGCCATCCCTATTGGCGGCGTAGCGGGCGATCAACAGAGCGCGTTATTTGGGCAAGCCTGTTTTAGCGCCGGCCAAGCAAAAAACACCTATGGAACGGGCTGTTTCATGTTGGCACACACCGGAGCAACCGCGCCGGCCAGCGAAAACGGTCTGATCACCACCGCAGCGGCTCAAATTGCACAGCAACCACAGTACGCGGTTGAGGGCAGTGTCTTCATTGGCGGCTCGGTCGTGCAATGGCTGCGTGATGGCTTGCAAGCGATCAAGAGCAGCGGCGACGTGGAAGACTTGGCCGCGCAGGTACCCGACGCAGATGGCGTCGTGATGGTGCCGGCCTTCACGGGTCTAGGCGCGCCGTACTGGGATGCCCATGCGCGTGGAACCATCACAGGCCTCACCCGCGGCACCACCATGGCGCACATCGCACGCGCCGCGCTTGAGAGCATCGCTTTTCAAAGCGCGGCCCTACTGCAGGCCATGAACCGGGATGCGCGTGCGGTCGGCGCACAAAAAGTCAGTGAGCTGCGTGTCGATGGTGGCGCGTGTGTCAACGACCTGTTGATGCAGTTTCAAGCTGACTTGTTGGGCATCGCTGTGATACGCCCGAAAGTAACGGAAACCACGGCGCTGGGTGCCGCCTATCTCGCAGGACTGCACAGCGGTGTCTTCGCCGACCATACGGAGCTCAGTGCGCTGTGGCAAGCCGAGCGACGGTTTGAGCCTGCTTTCTCAAGGGAGCAAGCGCAGGCGCGCATGGACGCATGGGACCATGCCGTGCGCCAAGCGACTGCCAGCTAGCGGTGCCTTAACGCCTTGGTGACAACCTCGTTGCAGCGCTCTCTGAGATGATATCGACCTACGTTATCGATCAATGTCAGCGCTGTTTTCATGTGGAAGCGCTTGTCGGTCGCACAGCAATTAACCACCGCTTGGAGGACTGATGTCCGCGCTTGATATTTTAAAACTGATCGCTATCTCAGTGGTCGCTGTCGCCGTTCTTGATCTATGGCAACGCCTGTTTCACCGCTTAGGCGGTCTCCCACCCACCAATTGGTCCGTGGTTGGTCGTTGGTTGAAGTTGCTGTTACGTGACCGCATCTTCGTAAACACCCAACTACAAACCACACCCGCTATGCCAGGAGAAGCCGCAGCGGGATGGCTCTTGCATTACGGAATCGGTGTGGTTTACGTATTTGCTTTCTACCTGCTGTGGCAACCGCTGAACCTGCTAGCGCCGACGTGGCAAGACGGGGTGCTGTTTGGCGTTCTGAGCGTCGTCATTCCTTGGTTTTTCTTTATGCCTGCGCTTGGAGCGGGCGTGCTAGCGCATAAAACACCACGCCCCATGCTGGCGTGTACCGCTGCGCTGTTAACCCACACCGTGTTCGGCCTGGCGATCGCGGTACTCATGGCCATCGTTTTTTAAGCACTTAAAAGGAGAACTTGTATGAGCAACGATCTACCCGTCTACCTCATTGCTAATCTGCATGTCATCAATGCCGCTGACTACCGGCTGTATGAGAAAGGCTTTTTTGCCATTTTGAAACGCTACGGCGGCGAGTTCATCACCTACGATGACCATCCACACACGTTTGAGGGCGAGCAACCGCCAGAGGGTCGCATTATTTTGCTGAAATTTCCGTCTGAAGCGCAGGCAAAAACGTGGTTCGATGACCCAGAGTATCAAGCACTGTCTGAGCACCGCCGTCGCGGCACACGCTTGCAGTACCTGACGATGGTGCGTGGCCTGCCACCGCGCGGCTAAGCACTAAACAACGGCGAAAGCTGACCACTCCCTCGCCAACCGATGTCTGTTTTATCCAGTCTTCAAGACCCCATACTGCCCATCTTCATGGCGCTGTTGATGGGGTACTTGATGCGACGAGTCGCCTTTTTTGAGGTAACGACCGCACAGGCAATTAACCGCTTTGCTTTCTATGTCGCGACGCCGGCATTGATGTTCAACCTCGTCAGTCAGGTCCCGCTGCACCAAATAGATTGGCCAACCGTTCGCATTTATCTGTTTAGCGAACTCTTGGTCTATGGCGGCGTCGCGGTCATCTGCATGCGCATTTTTAGGCTACCCGCCGCCGAATCGGTGCTGGTCGGCATGGCTGCGGCGTTTGTGAACCACCTCATGTTTGTATTGCCAATCGCACGCGGCTTGTACGGCCTGGATGCCGCAGAGCCCATCGCAGCGATTGTCTTTATTGATGTCATGGTCTTTTGTCTGACCGTCTTGCTAATGGACTTCATGCGTGCGCATGCATCGCGGCAAGAGGGTGCTTTTCGCATCCCGAATGTATTGCGCATGCTGGCCAAGAACCCCATGGTCATTGCCACGGTGCTAGGCGTCTTTGCAGGTCTGCTCCCAGACGCCCTGCCCTCTGGCGTCTACACCTACGCTCAGTTCGTTGGTGGTGCGGCGGCGCCGGCAGCCCTCTTTGCGTTGGGGGTCATTTTGGGTGACCAGCCCATGCGCCCGGTAGGCGGCCCTGCGTGGCTAGCCATTGGAGCCAAGTTAGTGGTTCACCCCGTACTTTTTTTCGCCTTGGGTGGCGTGGTTGTCATGCAGCCCGACTGGCAAACCATGGCGTTTTTAGTCGCCGCAGGTCCCTGTGGCGCCATGCCGTTTGTGATCGCGCTGCAGTACAACATCAAACCCACGGTCATTGCAAAGGCCGTCCTGATCTCCACGACGCTCTCTTTGCTTAGCCTCAGTTTGCTAACGGCTTCATAATCTCACCTGAGCGGTGCGGCGTTGCCATGCGTGCCCATGCTTTTAGCTTCGGCTTACTTTTCTTTTTTAACCCACTTTGGAGTCCACCATGTCGCAATCCCTGACACTCGCCACCGCGCAAACCATCATTGCCGGCGCTATCGCCTGCCGAATTGAGAAAAAACTACCACCCATGGGTTTTGTGGTGATCGATGCCTCTGGCGATCTGGTCACCTTTGCACGCGAAGACGGCGCCAGCATGTTTCGCTTCAACATCGCACAAGCCAAGGCTTGGGGTGCGGTCGGTTTCGGCATTTCAAGCCGCGCCTTAATGGAGCGCGCCAAAGACAACCCCAACTTTTTCGTCTCTTTGGCCGCCACAGCCAACGGCAAGTTTCTGCCCCAAACAGGCGCGGTTCTAATTAAAGACAGCAGCGGCAAGCTACTCGGCGCCGTTGGTGCCAGCGGCGGTACGGGTGACGAAGATGAGCTAGCCTGTGC
>JABBAS010000032.1:4851-7345 GCA_018607835.1 Methylobacillus sp.
TATCGCGAAACGGCTACCGATCGGCGCTGCTCGGGGCGATCGGTAAGCCCACTATCTCGACCAACTCGGCGTGGCTCAGCCCGTCGACGGCCTCCAACAGCGTCAAACCCTCTGGCCCACACGCGAGCGTGGCAAGGTCGGTATAGATGCGCTTCACGCACGCCACGCCGGTGAGTGGATAGGTACAGGCCGCAACCACTTTGCTCTGACCTTGCTTGGTTAACAAGTCCATCATGACCCACGTTTGCTTGGCGCCCACGGCCAAGTCCATCGCGCCGCCGACGGCGGGGATGGCATCCGGCTCACCCGTGCTCCAGTTGGCGAGGTCGCCCGTAGCCGACACCTGAAAAGCGCCCAATACACAGATATCCAGATGGCCGCCACGCATCATGGCAAAACTATCGGCATGGTGAAAGTACGCGCCGCCAGGAAGCAGTGTCACGGGTGCCTTACCGGCATTGATGAGGTCAAAGTCTTCCATACCAGGCTCCGGAGAGGGCCCCATACCCAAAATACCGTTTTCGCTATGCAGAACGACCTCGATATCTTTGGGTAAGTAGTTGGCGACCAAGGTCGGCTGTCCGATGCCCAAGTTGACATAGGCGCCATCGAAAATATCGGCCGCAATCCGTCGCGCCACATCCTGACGGGTGCGTTTGGTGTACGTGCTCATAAGGGTCTCCCCGCGTTCGCCGCAGGGGGCGGCGTGGTTGGACTCGCGATGCCGCCACCTTGCGTCGGTGTAAAGGCAATTTTGACAATTTTGCTGACGTGTATACCCGGCGTAATGATGTGCTCAGGATCGAGCTCACCCAGTTCGACGATGCGGTGGACCGTTGCCACCGTGCGCTTCGCCCCAGCGGCCATGACCGGGCCAAAATTACGGGCGGACATGCGGTAGGTTAAGTTACCCCAGCGATCGCCGGTCTCCGCTTTTATTAACGCCAAGTCACCCGCAATCGGATACTCCAGCACATAGCCCTTGCCATCAATCACGCGCGTTTCCTTGGGACTGCCATCGGGGTGTTTGGCCAACGCTGTGCCATAACCCGTGGGCGTAAAAAACGCGCCAATACCCGCCGCCGCCGCGCGAACACGCTCAGACAGATTACCTTGAGGCAACAGTTCCAACTGTATTTTTTTTGACCGATACAGCTCGTCAAATACCCAAGAATCCGTCTGCCTCGGAAAACTACAAATCAGCTTGGCAGCTTGCCCGTTTTTTAGCAGCCTCGCCAAGCCCACTTCGCCGTTGCCCGCGTTGTTATTCACAATCGTCAAGCCACGCGCACCCTGCGCAATTAGCCCATCAATCAGCTCATCGGGGATGCCTGCTGTGCCAAAGCCTCCGATTAAAACGGTGGCGCCATCGTCCACGTTCCCAATGGCCTCGGCAACGGAATCAGCAATTTTATTTATCAACGAAAACCCCTCCCAAACACAACCCGGCTAAGACGCCGATTGTCGGATTGAACCACGTTTGTTGCCTGCCCGTCACCCACCCACCTGTCGCCTGGGTTGCCCCGCACCCATCCGGTTCACGGGGAAGCACGCTGGTCGCTAGGCCCAATCAATGCTAAGGTTTGGGATTAACCCAAAACCACTAAGTTTCATTTTCGGTAAGGCGCGCGATCAGTATGGGGGTAGCTTACAAACGAGGCTGGCTAGGCTTGCCCCTACCGGGGCTGCTGGGGCTACTGGCACTGCTGGTTGTCGCCGGGCTATGGCTCGCAAGTGCGCCCAGCCGACCCGATGGTGCGGCCCTAGATGAGCGCAGGGTTAGCCTAGAAGAGGATACGGCCTACGCACAGGGGGTGCGCTCGATGCCGCTACCAACATTTGCGGACATCACGGAATCGGGGGCACGCAAGTTGGCCTTCTTTAAGTTCATACGAACGCTGGTCACGCTTGAGAACCACGCTATTTTGCGTAACCGCTTGTTCGTCAAGGCACAACAGGCGGACATCGCACGGAACCGCTCGCTTGGAGACGCGCGTCAGCAACGCCTGGAGGCGCTATTAGATCGCTATGCGCTAGACAGCGCCGATATCGACCCACAGACGCTACAAGACTTATTGCGACGAATGGACGTCATTCCGCCATCACTCGCGATGGCGCAAGCCGCCAATGAGTCCGCTTGGGGAACCTCTCGGTTCGCGGTAGAGGGCAACAATTTGTTTGGCCAGTGGTGCGTCAGACCGGGCTGTGGCATC
Source organism: Methylobacillus sp. (assembly GCA_018607835.1). GTDB lineage: Bacteria > Pseudomonadota > Gammaproteobacteria > Burkholderiales > Burkholderiaceae_C > RS62. The sequence goes on from JABBAS010000032.1 coordinate 7,065, forward strand.
AAGCCCGCTCAACGCGCGGCGAATGCCACACACGAAGTGCGTCGGTTTAAGTACCCCTTTGAATCGGTCGCGGCCTACATTCACAACCTCAACACGCACGCTGCCTACCGCGAGTTACGGGGCCTACGAGCGGGGATGCGCGATGCGGGGCAACCCATCACGGGCATGGAGCTAGCGCCCGGTTTAATCGACTACTCTGAGCGCGGCACCGTCTACGTCGCGGCAATTCAAAACCTCATAACCAGTAACCGGCTCACCCGCGCAGACTTGGCGAAACCAGC
>JABBAS010000032.1:7445-10804 GCA_018607835.1 Methylobacillus sp.
GGCATCGGGCATCCGACTTATGCCTCAAGCAAGAACGGCAATACCTGCGCCAGCAACTCGTCCGGCGACTCCTCGGGTATGTAATGTCCGCAAGGCAGCGCACGGCCGCGCACATCGGTCGCCACCGCTTGCCACTCCGCTAGCGGCTTGAAGCACTTTTGTATCGCACCGTCCGCACCCCACAAGGTCAGCAGTGGTTGCGTCAGTTTTCTCCCCGCGTCTATGTCTGCTTGGTCGTGGCGGAGGTCAATACCGGCCGCGGCGCGGTAATCTTCGCATAGCCCATGCGCGGCACCGGGTAAAGACAAACAGCGCGCATACTCCGCCAACGCCAACGGGTCAAAGGGTTTCAGACCGGCGCTGCGATTACCCATTACCTCCCGCAGATAAGCCGCTGGGTCTGACGTGATTAAACGCTCAGGCATGGGAGCGGGTTGAATCAGGAAAAACCAATGCCAATAAGCCCGGGCAAACGACTCCGAGGTTTGCGTATACATGGCCAACGTTGGTGCAATATCTAGCATGGCGACGCGTTCAACACACGCCGGATGATCGACAGCCATGCGGTGGGCTACGCGCGCGCCTCGGTCATGAGATAACACCTTAAAACGCGAAAATCCAAGCGCTGCCATGAGCGCGATCTGGTCTTGGGCCATGACCCGCTTTGCGTAATTCGCATGATCGGCATCACCAACTGGCTTAGACGAATCGCCATAGCCTCTGAGATCCGCCGCAACCACCGTAAAGTGCTCGGCCAATTGGGTCGCAACGCGGTGCCAAATAACGTGTGTTTGTGGGTGACCGTGCAAGAGCAGCAGCGCGGGGCCTGTCCCGCCCACAACGGCGGCGATCGATTGCCCCGTGGCGACGGGGACCAACACATCGCGGAAGCCGGGGAACAATTGGTGTGTAACGTTTGACAAGGGCCGTCCTTTTGGGAAATCAACGTAAAAATCATGCAGGTGCAGAGAATAACCACTTTCTCACTGTGCGCCTGTCCAGCGGACGGTAGTCACCTTCGCGGCAGAGCACAATAGAGGCAAACTCTAAGCTATCTCATTAGACGAAACACGCTACCCACCCGCTACTGAAAGGCTCACTATGTCATCGCCCACTCAAGGTTTGCAACTGACTTCTACCGTTCGCGATAACGGCACATTAGAGGTCGTCGTGACATCGCAGACGCTGGTCGAACCAGCCCCAGACGAGGTGGTGATCGAGGTACACGCATCGCCACTCAACCCCTCGGACATCGGTCTACTCTTTGGCCCCGCCGACATGCAGAAGGTCACGGCGATGTCTGGTCAACATGGCATACAGGCGCCCGTACCGGAACGAGCGATGAGGGCCATGGCGGGACGCATGAACCAAGCCATGCCCGTCGGTAACGAGGGCGCCGGCCTTGTCGTTGCTGCTGGGAGTTCAGACGCGGCGCAAGCGCTGCTGGGCAAGACCGTCACCGTTCTTGCAGGCGGCATGTATGCGCAGTACCGCTTAGTGAAGGCAGCACAGTGCGTTGTCCTGCCGGCTGGAGCGACGCCCGCCCAAGGTGCGTCATGCTTTGTAAACCCGCTCACGGCATTGGGTTTTGTGGAGACCATGAAGCACGAGGGACACCGTGCGCTGGTTCACACCGCAGCCGCATCCAATTTAGGCCAAATGCTTAACAAAATTTGTCAGGCAGACGGCATAGAGATCGTCAACATCGTGCGCAAGCCCGCCCAAGCCGACCTGCTGAAAAGTCTGGGTGCGCGCTATGTCTGTGACAGCAGTGCGCCCACCTTTATGGAGGACCTCATCGCCGCAATGATCGCCACCGGTGCGACCTTGGGCTTTGATGCGACCGGCGGCGGCACCTTGGCCAACCAAATACTGACCGCGATGGAAGCCGCCCTGAACCGTCAAGCCACCACGTATAGCCGCTATGGATCCCCGGTAAAGAAGCAGGTGTATCTGTATGGCAACTTGGACCTGCGCCCAACGGAGATTACCCGCAGCTACGGTATGGCGTGGGGTATCGGTGGCTGGCTGGTGTTTCCCTACCTTGACCAACTCGGAGAGGAAAAAAATAACGCCCTACGCCAACGCGTCATGGACGAGCTCACCACCACCTTCGCCAGCCACTACGCCAACGAGATCAGCCTCAGCGAAGCGGTTGACCTCGCGCAGATCGCGATCTACAACGAACGCGCGACCGCGACTAAGTTCTTGATCAACCCGAGCAAGGGCTAAGTCGCTGAGAGCGCGCGCCAATCGGACAACAAGGCGCGCACGCCCTCAGTCGTTAAGCGGTTGCCGCGCTGCGCAACGACAACGGACGCCGCCTTGTTTGCCAGCGAAGCGGCCTGTGGTGCGGTCATGCCCTCGCTGAGGCCGTAGAGAAAGGCCCCCGCAAACATATCGCCCGCCCCGTTGGCGTCTAACGCTTTCACAGGAAAGCCGGGCACGTCATGGACCTGTCCGCCTTGCAACACCAAGGTCCCCTTGGCGCCGCGGGTCAAGCAAACGGTCTTGGCGAGGGGCGCCAAGGCGGCGTTAACCAATGCCTGCTCTGTGACGCCGCACCAGACCTGCGCCTCCTCTTCGTTACAGAACAAATAGTCCACGCCAGTACCCAGCATCGCGTCCAAGCCGGGCTTGCAGAAGTTAATCATGCTGACATCGCTGAGCGTCAATGCCAGTGGCACGCCCTTAGTCACAGCCTGTGCGCGCCCCTTGACGGCCGCGTCTAAGCCACTGGGCGATGCCGCTAGGTAGCCTTCCATGTAATAGACACCCGCGTCTCCAATGGCGTCAAGATCAAGGGCGGACGCGTCGAGCTCCGCGGTCGTCCCTAGGTAGGTGCTCATACTCCGCTCCGCGTCAGGTGTCACCAGCACCAAGCAACAGCCGGTCTCCGCGCCGGAGGACAAGCCCTTTGAGGGTTGCGCCAGGTTGCTGAGCACGCCGTTTTGCGCCAAGTCAGCCGCATAGAAACGTCCCAACTGATCGTCTGCCACGCGACAGCTGTAAAAAGCCGAACCCCCAAATTGTGCAAAGGCAACAACGGTGTTGCCAGCAGATCCCCCACCCGTTTGTCGCGCCTCTTGGTCGGCGAGTTGCGCCAACAACGCGGCGCGTTCGGCTCCATCCACCAGAGTCATGTGACCTTTAGAGACCCCCATCGCTGTGAGTTTCTCGTCAGACACAGCGTACTCGGTGTCGACCAAGGCGTTGCCGATAGCGTAGAGGGCGAAGGGTGTCATCGTAGGGGTCTTTCAAAAAAAGGGGGGGAAGCGGTTCGTGTCACATGCCAGCAGAACACACGCTGCAATGCACGGCGCTAGCCCCTTAGTTTAGCCACTTGTGAGATGCAAGAT
>JABBAS010000032.1:10904-40985 GCA_018607835.1 Methylobacillus sp.
AGATGCGAGATGCGAGATGCGAGATCTGGAAGCGTCATGGACTAAGCCCCTTCTAAAACGACCCTCGCCGTATCGCATAACAGCGCCAAGGCTGCCATTTGCGTGCTGGTCATGGTGCGGCGGCCGCTGGTAGCCACCATCACAGGCACATCTAAAGCGGCACCCTCAACGCGGCGGGTCACAAAATCCGACGGCTTGATGGAGCTAAACACCGCATTGGGCGGCAGCAAAGCGCTGCCTGCGCCGTCAGCCACTAAATCCAAAATGGCTGATACGCCGTCAACCTCAAGCGCCACGTTCAAACTCAGACCCCGCGCGCCCAAGCGTTGTTCCACCGATTGACGGATGGCATTGGGGCGCCGCGGGATGACCAACGGTACCTGCGCAATCTCTGCCAGACTCACGGCACCATCGGGTGGGTCTTGCGCCAAGCCCGGAGCGCGCTTACCCACCAAGACAAGCGCCTCGTTCAGTAGCGGCTTGATGGCGACTTCTGGCCAAGCGTGAGCGTCATAAACCAGCGCCACATCGAGCCGTCCGTGCTGCACTTGGGTCAATAAGGCCGCCGACAGGCCCTCACCAATCGAGACCTGGGCCTGTGGCAACTGGCTGGCGATACCCCGCATAAAGGGCACCGTCAGCATTCTCGCCAAGCTGGGCGGCAGCCCGACAGCCACTCGACCGCCCAGCGCTTGCTGCATCTCGCTAAGCGCTTCTGTACATCGGTGAATTTGGTGCAGGATGCCGCGCGCGTGCTCTAACAACAACTGCCCCGCCTCCGTGGGGACGGCGCCGCGACCGTGCCGACGCAGCAAGGTGTGCCGTAGCCCAACCTCTAGGTTGCGGATTTGACGCGATAGCGCAGGTTGCGCAACCCCTAATTCCAGCGCCGCGCGGGAAAAACTACCATGGTCAGCGACCGCTACAAAGTAGGTCAGTTGTTTGATATCCATGAATGGGCCTCGATCTTGCCGTCGTCAAAGGGTTGCTTCGCGTCCATCGACGCCACAAGCTATGCCGAAATGATATATCAGGTAGTGGGATATCTTTCTTTCATGGGCGTCAAAACACATTCAAAATGCGGGTTCCCCCAAAGAAGCAGCTTTATGACCTCTCCCCGTCCCCTCCCCGCCATCCGCGTGCTGTCGTCCATGGCCACCAAAGCGGTGTTGGCTGATTTGTGCCGCGCCTACACCGACGTGACAGGACAAGCCGTCACCGTCGAGTCCGTTGGGGGCGTGGATGCCGCAAACCGTGTCATGGCCGATGAGGCGGTTGACGTGGTTTGTCTGGGCGCCGCCGCCATGACAAAGCTGGCTGCCGGCGGCAAGTTATCCGGGCCGATCGCGCCGATCGCCCTGTCAGAGACCGTGGCTGCCGTACCGGCCACATTAGACCGCGCGCTAACCCCCGACATCGGTACCGCCGATGCGCTGAAGCAAGCCGTACTGCAAGCCAATGCCCTTGCCTACTCCACGGGACCCAGCGGCGTTGCCCTCGCGGCGCTATTCGCAGAGTGGGGTATCGCACAGACCATCGCCCCACGCATCAAGATACCGCCACCCGGTACACCCGTGGCATCCTTATTGGCCAGCGGCGAGGTGTCGCTGGGTTTCCAACAACACGCTGAGCTGATTGGGGTTCATGGCGTTCACATTCTCGGTAGCTTGCCAGCAAGCGTCGCAATCAATACTGTTTTTTCTGCCGCGGTAGCAACCCAGGCGGCCAATACCGTGGCGGCTCAACAGCTTGTGGACGCGTTAGCGGCCCCCAGCAGCGCCGAGACCAAACAACGCAACGGCATGCGCCAACCCGCTTGACTTGACCTCCCCTCCCCTTATTCCCCGATGGAAACGGACCAACCCACATGACTAAACCACTCATCATCGACGTACATGGCCACTACACCACGGCGCCTAAGGCGCTGGAGAACTGGCGCAACCGCCAGATCGCGGCAATCAATGACCCCGCCAACCGCCCGAAAGTGAGCGAACTTTCTATCAGCGACGACGAACTGCGCGAGTCCATTGAAACCAACCAGCTCGCCAAAATGCGCGAACGCGGCAGCGATATCACCATCTTCAGTCCACGCGCCAGTTTCATGGCGCACCACATTGGCGATTTTCAGGTCTCTAGTACCTGGGCCAGTATCTGTAACGAGCTGTGTTACCGCGTCAGTCAACTCTTCCCAGACCACTTTGTTCCCGCCGCCATGCTGCCGCAGTCGCCGGGCGTTGATATCGCCACGTGTATTCCAGAGCTAGAGCGATGCGTGACCGAATACGGCAACGTCGGTATCAACCTGAATCCAGACCCATCCGGCGGTCACTGGACGTCGCCGCCCCTGTCAGACCGTGCGTGGTATCCCATTTACGAAAAAATGGTGGCGTATGACATCCCGGCGATGATCCATGTCTCGACCAGCTGCAACAGCTGCTTCCACACCACCGGCGCCCATTATTTGAACGCCGACACCACGGCCTTCATGCAATGCCTGACGTCCGATCTATTTAAAGACTTTCCCACGCTGAAGTTCCTGATTCCACACGGCGGTGGTGCGGTGCCCTACCACTGGGGACGCTTCCGCGGTTTGGCACAAGAACTCAAAAAACCGCTGTTGAGCGAGCACTTGCTGAACAACATATTTTTCGATACCTGTGTGTACCATCAGCCCGGCATTGACTTACTCACCAAGGTGATTCCTGTCGACAACATTTTGTTTGCCAGTGAAATGATCGGCGCGGTGCGCGGCATTGATCCAGAAACCGGGCACTACTACGATGACACCAAGCGCTATGTCATGGCAACGCCTAACCTCACGGAAACACAACGCCATCAGGTTTTTGAGGGCAACGCCCGCCGTGTTTTTGCGCGTCTAGATACGCAGCTACAGGCCAAAGGTCTGTAACGCATCAATCACCGAAAATAACCCACACCCAAACTGGAGCACGCCATGACTGAACTAGGCATTGTGAAAAGAAATATTCAACGCGCCGATCAGGCGGCGACCGAGCGCCTGACCAAACTGGGCAGTGCCACCGTGCACGAGGCCATGGGCCGCGTGGGTTTGCTCAAACCATACATGCGTCCGATTTATCCGGGTGCGCACATCGCAGGCACCGCGGTGACCGTGCTACTGCAGCCCGGCGACAACTGGATGTTCCACGTGGCCGCTGAGCAAATTCAACCCGGCGATGTCGTGATCGCGGGGGTCACAGCCGAGTGCACAGACGGGTATTTCGGCGACCTGCTTGCCACGTCGTTTCAGGCTCAAGGCGCGCGCGGATTGATTATTGATGCGGGTGTGCGTGACATCAAAGAGCTGCACGCCATGAACTTCCCGGTATGGAGCAAAGCGATCTCAAGCAAGGGAACGATCAAGGCGACCTTGGGCTCTGTCAACATTCCCATCGTCTGTGCCGGCGCCATGGTGAACCCCGGTGACGTGATCGTCGCCGACGATGACGGCGTCGTCGTTGTACCCAGCGCCTGGGCAGAAAAAACCGCCGATGCGGCTGAAAAACGCGAATCGTTCGAAGGCGAGAAACGCGCCCGCTTTGCAGCTGGCGAATTGGGTTTAGACATGTACAACATGCGCGAACCCTTGGCGAAAGCCGGCTTAAAGTACATCGACTGATCCGAGACGACAGGGGAACCCATATGACGCACGACAAACCAACCACGGGTGGCTTCACCAAAACGGCCGGCTGGCTAGACTGGTACAACGGTCCCACCAAGCCCACGCTCACCCTACCCGCTGGCGCGGTGGACGCACACTGCCACGTCTTCGGCCCAGGGGACAGCTTCCCCTACGCGGAGAAGCGCAAGTACACGCCTTGTGATGCCTCTAAAGACCAATTGTTCGCGTTGCGCGATCACCTGGGTTTTGCACGAAATGTCATTGTGCAAGCGACCTGTCATGGCGCCGATAACAGCGCGATGGTGGACGCCCTGCACAGCTCGGGGGGCAAGGCGCGCGGCGTGGCCACCGTTGACCGCCACATCACTGATGCGGCGCTGCAAGACCTACACGATGCGGGTGTGCGCGGCGTACGCTTTAACTTTGTTAAGCGCTTGGTCGACTTCACGCCGAAAGACGAGTTGCTGGAAATTGCCAACCGCATCAAACCCTTGGGTTGGCATATCGTGATTTACTTCGAGGCCGTTGACTTACCCGAGTTGTGGGACTTTTTCACCGCCCTGCCCACCACCGTCGTGGTCGACCACATGGGCCGCCCAGACGTCACGCAACCAGTGGATGGCCCTGAATTCGCGCTGTTCGAGCGCTTTATGCGAGAACACCCGAACGTCTGGAGCAAGGTGACCTGCCCAGAACGCTTGTCGGTGGCAGGACCCAAGGCACTGAACGGCGCATCCCCTACCTACCTCGATGTCGTGCCGTTTGCCCAACGCCTCATTGCGCAGTTCCCTGACCGCGTCTTGTGGGGCACCGATTGGCCGCACCCCAACCTCAAAGACCACATGCCTGACGATGGTCTCTTGGTAGAGTTCATCGCACAAATCGCACCAGACGAGGCAACGCGCCAGAAGTTGCTTGTTGATAACCCAATGAACCTTTACTGGCCGGAGGAAAAACATGGCGCTTGATAAACCCTATCTCGATGTACCCGGCACCATCATTTTTGATGCCGAGCAAAGCCGCAAAGGCTACTGGCTCAACCAATTCTGCATGTCATTGATGCGGGCAGAAAACCGCACACGCTTCAAGGCAGACGAACGTGCCTACCTCAGTGAGTGGCCCATGACGGAAGAGCAACGGGAAGCCGTTCTGGCCCGCGACCTGAATTGGTGCATGCAAACAGGTGGCAACATCTATTTTTTAGCCAAAATTGGCGCAACGGACGGTAAGAGCTTCCAGCAAATGGCGGGCTCCATGACGGGCATGACCGAAGAGGCGTACCGAGACATGATGGTGCGTGGCGGGCGGTCTGTCGAAGGTAACCGTCGCGTTGGCGAGCATGGTGATGCACAGCGTCCACCCCAACGCCAGACCCCAAACCGAAACACATAAGGATCACATGGCCAAAATTACCGCCTCCGTGTTTACCTCCCATGTCCCCGCAATCGGCGCGGCCATGGACCTCGGTAAAACCCATGAAGACTATTGGAAACCGTTATTCGCCGGCTACGAGTTCAGCAAGCAATGGATGAAAGACAACCGGCCAGACGTGGTGTTTTTGGTGTTCAATGACCATGCAACGGCCTTTAGCTTGGACATGATCCCGACCTTCGCGATCGGAACCGCTGACAGCTACCAACCCGCAGATGAAGGCTGGGGCCCCCGGCCTGTGCCCGTCGTGCAAGGCCACGGCATGCTTGCGTCACACATCGCTCAAAGCGTGATTCAACAAGACTTTGACCTCACCATTGTGAACAAAATGGATGTCGATCACGGCCTGACCGTGCCCTTATCACTGATGTGTGGTTCCTTGGATCCCAAGAAAGACGCGTGGCCATGCCCGGTCATCCCCTTTGCCGTGAACGTGGTGCAGTACCCCATCCCCAGCGGTCAGCGGTGTTTCAACCTTGGGCAAGCCATACGCAAAGCGGTTGAAAGCTATGACGAGGATTTAAACGTGCACATCTGGGGCACTGGCGGCATGAGTCACCAGCTGCAAGGGCCGCGTGCCGGCCTCATCAATCAGGCGTGGGACAGCAACTTCCTAGACATGCTGATCAACGACCCCGTCGCAGCCGCCGCCATCCCGCACATCGACTACGTGCGTGAGGCCGGCAGTGAGGGCATCGAATTGGTCATGTGGTTGATTGCACGTGGCGCCATGAGCGATATCACCGATGGCAAACAGCAAGGCACGCCACCCACGCTGAAGCACCGCTTCTACCATGTGCCTGCGTCAAACACGGCGGTAGGCCACGCGATTTTAGAGAACGCTTAACCCACAAAGGAGTTACCCATGACGATTAAAGTCGCCCTCGCAGGCGCCGGTGCTTTTGGCATCAAGCACTTGGATGGCATCAAGAACATCGCGGACGTAGAGGTCATCTCCCTGATTTCTCGCGACCAGTCAAAGACGGACGAAGTGGCCGCGCGCTACGGCATTGCCCACACGAGCACAAAATTAGAAGACGCACTTGCCATCAAGGAAGTCGATGCGGTTATTCTCTGCACGCCCACGCAAATGCACGCAGGGCAAACCTTGGCCTGTCTGGATGCGGGCAAACACGTGGAGGTCGAGATTCCCATGTGCGATGTCTTCGCAGATGGTCAGAAAATCATTGAACGCCAGCAAGCCACTGGGTTGGTCGCGATGTGTGGCCACACACGGCGCTTCAACCCCAGCCATCAGTGGATACACAAGAAAATTGCAGCAGGCGATTTCAACATTCAACAAATGGATGTCCAAACCTACTTTTTTCGGCGCACCAACATGAATGCATTGGGCCAAGCGCGCAGCTGGACCGATCATTTGCTTTGGCACCACGCGGCGCACACCATCGACCTATTCACCTACCAAGTCGGCAGCCCCGTTGTGAAAGCCAATGCGGTGCAAGGCCCGATTCACCCGGCCTTGGGTATCGCGATGGATATGAGTATCCAATTACAAGCGGCCAATGGCGCGATTTGCACCCTTAGCCTCAGCTTTAATAACGATGGGCCGCTCGGCACATTCTTCCGATACATCGGTGACTCGGGAACCTATCTTGCACGCTACGATGATCTCTTCACAGGCAAAGAGGAGCCGATTGACGTCTCCTCAGTCGACGTCAGTATGAATGGCATTGAGCTGCAAGATCGTGAGTTTTTTGCCGCCATTCGCGAGGGTCGCGAGCCCAATAGCAGCGTCGCCAGTGTTTTACCCTGCTACGAGGTCATGCACCAACTCGAGCAACAATTGAAATAAGTTAGGAGATCTCATGTCCACACGCCAACTAGGACCCTTTCAGGTATCTGCCACCGGCTTTGGTTGTATGAATGTATGCCATGCCTACGGCCCCGCCGCGTCTGACGCCCAAGCAGAGGCCGTCTTTAACGCCGCACTTGATGCGGGTGTCACCCATTTTGATACCGCCGCTTTATACGGGTTTGGTTTGTCAGAGACCTGGGTAGGCAAGTTTCTGTCTAAGCGTCGTAGCGAATTCACGCTGGCCAGCAAGTGCGGCATGCAAGGCGTGGACGTCGAAGGCGATGGCAAGCTGGTGCGTGTCATCGATGGTCGCCCGGCAACCATTCGACAGACGTGTGAAGACGCGCTCAAGCGCTTAAACACCGATGTCATTGACCTCTACTATCTGCACCGATGGGATAAACAGGTGGCGATTGAGGAAAGCGTTGGTGCCTTGGCTGATTTGATAACAGCAGGGAAGATTCGCGCCATCGGCTTGTCGGAAGTGTCTAGCGACACCCTGAGGCGTGCGCACCGTGAGCACCCCATCGCCGCGTTGCAAACGGAATACTCGCTGTGGACCCGTAACCCTGAGATTTCTGTGCTCCAAACCTGTCGCGAACTGGGGACGGCTTTTGTCGCATTTAGTCCGGTTGCGCGCGGCTTCTTGGCAGGCACCGCATCCGACCCAAGCGTATTTACCCCCAAGGATATCCGCATGGGTATGCCACGTTTCCACGGCGACGCCCTGGCACATAACCAGCTTTGGCTAGACACCTATAAGACCATCGCAGCCGATGTCGGGTGTACACCCGCACAATTAGCGATCGCGTGGCTGCTGCATCAAGGCGATGACATTCTGCCCATCCCCGGCACGGGCAACCCCGCACATGCCGTTGAGAACGCACGCGCCGACCAAGTCACATTGAGCGCCGAATTACTCGCACGTCTAGATGCCTTGGTTAACCAAGGCACCGTCATGGGTGGCCGCTATAACGCGCAAGCGGAACGGGAAGTCGATACAGAAACCTTCAGCGCCACCTAACGCCAGCAAGCACGCATGTCCTACCGCCTAGGCGCGCCCGTCCACACAGACCACCTCATCAAGAAAAGCCGCTTTATTGGTTGCGTGCAAACCGTTCGCGATCGTGCCGAGGCGGTGGCGGTAGTGGACGCGCTGCGGCTAGCCCATCCGGGTGCCGCCCATGTCTGCTGGGCCCTGATGGCTGGCGGACAGTCTGCCGCCAATGACGACGGGGAGCCAAGCGGAACCGCGGGGCGCCCCATGCTAGAGGTGCTTAGACACCAAGACCTAGAGGGGGTGCTGGCCACAGTCGTTCGGTATTTTGGTGGCGTGAAGTTGGGTGCTGGCGGCTTGGTCCGGGCCTACACCGACGCCATCGCGCAGGCCTGCGCGGTTGCGGAAAAAATCCCACACACCGCTACCAGCACCGCAACCTGGCAAGTAAGCTACGCACACGAGGGTGCGGTGCGCCGACTCGCGCAGGCTAACGGAGCCACTCTCAGTGTTGCGCACGACCACGAGACGGTATCTGTGACCATCACGGCACCGACCCAAGACATGGCGCAATGGCACCATGACCTGCGTGACATCACCGCAGGCCAGGCCCAGTGCCTAAGCGCGCCGCTCGTAGACGCCTAGCTTTCTATGCAACGGCGCCTCATCGGCCATAAACAGAAAAGCCGGGGTGGTGGTTGACGTATTGCGAATAGCCACCGGCGTGTAACCGGGCGCACAACAGGTGTCTGCCGCTTCCATCGCAAACGTCTGGTCTGCGATCACCACCTCGGTCTCACCTTCAATCTGATGTAAGACGCGTGCAGGCGAGCATACGGGAAGTTGCGCGGTTTCACCCGGACGCACCATCAACGCGTAGAAGCCCAATATATTTTGTGCATCGCCTCCCGTCTGCGGGTTGGTATAGACCACCTGCAGCACCTTCTGATCGGGAGCGGACTGCGCCAACGCCAACAAGGTGTCACGGGCAACGACCCACGGATACCGCAGAATCGGATAGCTGGCTAATGGCGAATCACGGTGTGCGTTGTCAGCCGCCGTGGCCTCAAAGACGTGCATAGGAACCACCGACCCAACCGCGTAGTCGGTCCCACTTTGCGCACTACTCACGTCTTGCTTGTCGCCGTTAATGTGGTAGCTCGTTTCGGTGTAGTAGATCAACGGCAGATCAAGCACGTCCAACCAAATGACGGGCTCTGTGCCGTCGTGCCCATGCTCATGCCACAGCCCCGTGGGCGTGAGTATCAGGTCGCCGCGCACCATCGGACAATGCACGCCTTGCACCGTGGTGTAAGCGCCCTCACCCTCCACCACCATCCGCACTGCGTTCGGGGTATGTCTGTGGCTAGGCGCCCACTCTCCGGGCAGCAGCAGCTGCATGCCAAGGTACATGGCAGCGCTCGCCTGCATTTTTTCCAATGTGTGGCCCGGGTTCGCCAATACCAACACGCGACGTTCGGCTTTCTCAATCGGTGTTAGCGCGCCAGCCTGAAGCAACAGCGGCTTGATGTCTTGGTACGCCCAATGCGTCGCAGCGGTTTGGCGAGTGGGTATATGAGGTGGCAAGACACCCCGCAGACTTGGCCACAACGGCACCAGGTTTTTAGCACGTAAATCATGGCGATAAGCCTCTGGCAAATCTTCAAGGCGACCCAAATCATTCATCAATGCTCTCCGGCGATGAGTCGTTTGTGACTCGGTTGCGACTGGACGGCGATAACCACTGAGCGATCATATAGCCCGTACAAGCGGTCTCTACCCTGTGTAGTTTCTCGCCAATAATAAGCCTATTCACGCAGGCAAGCTGTCTCACTTTTTTCGGAGAAAACGCAATGAACCGTCTAAACAATAAAGTCGCCCTTATCACCGGCGCAGCCCAAGGGATCGGGTTGGCGACAGCACTGAAATTCGCACAGGAAGGTGCGCACGTCGTCATCTGCGATATCAAGCAGGCGAGCGTTGACGCCGCAGTTGATGCCGCTAACGCCCTAGGCGTGCGCGCCCAAGGCTTCGTCGTCGACGTAACGCAGCGCGACATGGTCGATGCCGTCGTAGCCGATACGCTTGCCGAATTTGGGGCCATCGACATCCTGGTGAACAACGCCGGTATTACCCAAGATGCCCGTCTGCAAAAAATGACGCTAGAACAATTTGATCGCGTCATTGATGTCAACTTACGCGGTGTTTTCCACTGCACACAAGCTGTGGCAGATGCCATGGTAGCGAAAGGCAGTGGCGTGATTCTCAATGCCTCATCGGTTGTTGGTATCTACGGTAATTTTGGTCAAACCAACTACGCCGCATCTAAGTTTGGCGTCATTGGCTTTACAAAAACCTGGGCACGCGAGCTCGGACCCAAAGGGATTCGTGTCAACGCCGTGGCACCAGGCTTTATCGCGACACCCATTCTGGATACCATTCCCGAGAAGATTTTGGCGAGCATGAAAAGCCAAGTGCCCTTGGCACGTCTGGGCTCCCCTGAGGAGGTCGCCAACGTGTACGCATTTCTAGCCAGCGATGAAGCCAGCTATGTGAACGGCGCGGTGCTAGAGGTCTCCGGTGGCATGACCGTCTAAGATCGGCACCACCGTATGGCCCAGCGCCCACACACCAAAGCCGCGCTTTTTTGGTCGTTTACACGCATCGCATTACAGGGGTTTGGAGGGGTCATCGCCATTGCGCAGCGTGAGCTCGTGGAAACGCGTCAGTGGCTAACAGCACAAGAGTTTGTCGATGACTGGGCCGTCTCTCAGGTACTGCCGGGACCCAACGTGGTGAACTTGTCTATCATTTTGGGTGGCCGCTTCTTTGGCTGGCGTGGCGCGCTCGCCGCCGTGGCGGGCATGCTCATGGCACCAACCGCTGTCGTTTTGTGCCTCGCCGCCTTGTTTGCGAACTATGCAGATTTAGCGGTCACGCAAGGCATGATGCGTGGTGTCGCATGCATCAGCGCCGGCCTGATAGCGGGTGTGGTGCTCCGTATGCTCAACGGCCTCAGCACCCATATGCTCGGTCTATGGCCGTGCCTTGCTCTTTTTGCATCTACTTTTTTCGCCGTTGCGCTGCTGCGCCTACCATTGGTATGGGTTCTGCTGCCATTGGGTGGGGTGGGTATTTTCTTTAGCCTGCGCATCTTAAAACGCGAAAAAGGTAAGGCGCCATGAACGGGGCGATTGAAGGCGCAGGATGGGCCGTTTTGTGGCAGGCCTGGGACATGTTTCTGCACTTTTTCCTGCTGTCGTTTATGGCCGTTGGTGGCGCAATGACCGTCGCACCTGACATGCAACGCTACTTGGTGGCCGAAACCGGCTGGCTGAGTCCTGGTGACTTCAACAACGCCATTGCGTTGGCGCAAAGCGCACCGGGGCCCAACGTCATCTTCATCCCCCTACTGGGGTGGCAGGTCGCGATGCAGTCGACGTACGTGACAACCCTCACGCAAACCCATGCTTGGATGATCTGGCCCATCGCGATCGCCAGTGCCCTCATGGTGTTGTTTGCGATTATGTTGCCCTCCTCACTATTGACCTATAAATTTGCCAGTTGGGCAAACCACAGGCAGGAGCATCTGGGCATCAAAGCCTTTAAGGCCGGACTGACGCCCGTGGTGATCGCATTGCTCGCCTCAACGGCGTGGCTGATTGCCTCTCAGGTCCCCGAGGCACCCGTGGCGTGGCTACCTGCTGCCATGAGCGTGGCCACGGCGATCATGGTGTGGCGCACGCGGGTGCACCTACTCTGGCTAATTGGATGTGGCGCCGCCATTGGCGCCATGGGCTGGGTGTGAGTCCGGCGCAGCCCTGGCTACGCCTTGGCGCGACGCTGGCGTCTGGCTTCGTAAAGGCAAACGGCACTCGCCACAGAGACGTTGAGGCTCTCAACCGCACCCGCCATGGGAATGGACACCAATTCATCGCACGTCTTGCGTGTGAGTTGGCGGATACCCGCACCCTCTGCGCCTAAAACCAAGGCAACGGGTCCGGTGAGGTCCACGTCATAAATGGTGTTTGTCACATCGTCACTGGTCCCAATGACCCAGATTTGACGTTCCTTTAGCTCGTTGAGCGTTCGCGCCAAATTTGTCACCATAAAGTACGGGACCGTCTCTGCCGCACCACTCGCCACTTTGGCGACCGTCGCATTGATGCCCGCCGCATGGTCTTTGGGGGCAATCACCGCTTGCACGCCGGCCCCATCAGCAACGCGCAAGCACGCACCGAGGTTATGGGGATCGGTGATGCCATCAAGCACCAAAATTAAGGGGTGGTCGTTGCCAGCAGCCTCGACGGCATCGAGTAAATCGTCCAAGCTCGTCGCCAACTGCACGTCATGCGCTCGCGCAACAACACCTTGGTGGCCTGCGCTACCGCACAGTTTGCTTAGCCTCGCACCATCGGCCTCAATTAGGCGCACCTGCGCCTCCTTGGCTCGCGCCACGAATTGACGCATGCGCATATCGCGGCGGCTCGCATCGAAATAGACCTCAACGACCGACGCGGCATCCGTTTTGATACGAACGCCTACGGCGTGAAACCCGAATAAAACTTTAATGGCAGCCATGCCGACATTATCTAGGGAAAAACCACCTGTCCCGCCTGCAATGTCAGCTTTCGTTGGCAGCGCTCAGCGATCGCAGGGTCATGCGTCACAAGCAGCAACGAGGTTCCCACCTCACGGTTGAGCTCAAACATCAAGGCCATGACCGCACTGCCAGTGGCAAAGTCGAGACTACCCGTCGGTTCATCCGCCATCAACAGCTGTGGCTTCATCACGAAGGCGCGCGCCAACGCGACGCGCTGCTGCTCACCACCGGACATCACTTTAGGGTAATGACCCAATCGTTCAGCAAGACCCACGCGGGCCAACATATCGGCAGCCTCACGCCGAACATCGCGACGTGACGCCAGCTCCAGTGGCAACATAACGTTCTCTAATGCAGTGAGATGCGATAGCAGCTGAAAATTTTGAAACACAAAGCCTAAATGCTGTGCACGCCACGCTGCACGCGCGTCCTCATCGATTGCAAATAAATCACGTCCACCTAAAAAAACCTGACCACGGCTGGGGGTGTCCAGACCCGCTAAGATGGACAACAGCGTGCTTTTGCCAGAGCCCGAGGCGCCAACAATGGCCATGGACTCACCCTGAGATAATGTGAGGTCTACACCGGACAATATCGGCAAGGTGCCCGTTGCGTCGGTAACGTCCTTACCAACGCCGGTGGCGCGTAATACAAGGTCGTCAATAGGGCGATCTAAACCACTAACAGTCTGGGATGTCACGGACATGCGATTAACTCTCCTAATGCAGCGCACTATGCGCGCCCTTGACTTTAACGGCTTAACGATAGCCCTCGGTCGTTTGCGCCTTTTTGTTTATCGTCATTTGTTGCCGCTGGGCATGCCCGTGGCCATGGCGTTAAGCATGACCCTAGGCGCACCGTCGATCGCCCAAGCCGTGACCTCAGCGCAAGCCGTGGACGCGACCCACTCCAGTGCCAAACTGCTCGCACGGAATTCGCTCGCCACATCAGACCCGGGTGGCCAACGTATCCTAATCGTGGGAGACTCCATCAGCGCGGAGTATGGACTGCGACGCGGTGCGGGCTGGGTCAGCCTGTTGATTAAGCGCTTGGCTGCCCAGCGGATACCCGCGCAAGTCATCAACGCCAGTATCAGCGGGGATACCACCTCTGGTGGCCGTACCCGCCTACCCGCGCTGTTACGTCGATATGCACCGACCGTGCTTATCATCGAACTGGGTGCCAACGATGCATTGCGCGGCCTGGCGCTCGCCAGCACGCAGGCCAACCTATCCGCAATGATAAAAATGGGCCAAGCGATCAACGCCAAGGTTTTGTTGCTGGGTATGCAGGTGCCCCCGAACTACGGTGCACGCTACACGGAGTCATTCGCGCAAGTGTTTGTCACGGCGAGCCGTGAGCACAAGACCGGTCTCGTGCCTTTTCTACTCAAGGGTATCGCGGATAGTAGCGACCCCCTGTCACTGTTTCAAGCGGACCGCATTCACCCCAACGAGCAAGCCCAAGCGCTGATGTTAGACAATGCATGGCCTGAAATCATTCGCCTGCTTGCCCCCTAAACCGGACCTATTGACCCCGTGCCTATAAACGCCATCACCCCTAACGAGGCGCTCTCAGATCTGACGCGGTTCGACACCATTATTGATGCCCGTAGCCCGTCGGAGCACGCGCTAGACCGTCTGCCACAGGCGGAGAATTGGCCATCGTTGGACGATGCGCAACGGGTGCACATTGGCACCTTGTACAAGCAGACCAACGCCTTCGAGGCCAAGAAGCAAGGCGCGGCCTTGGTTGCACGCAACATTGCGTCACACATTGACGCCCACTTAGCCGAGACGCCGCGGACGTGGCGTCCGCTGCTTTACTGCTGGCGCGGTGGTAACCGCAGTGGTGCCTTGGCCACGGTGCTGTCTGCCATCGGCTTTCACGTCCACCTATTGACGGGCGGCTACAAAGCGTTCAGAGCGGAGGTGATGGCGCAAACCCCTGTCTTAGCGGCGCGCCTCAGCCTACGGGTGGTAGCGGGTGCGACCGGTGTCGGGAAGACCCATATCCTCCATGCGCTGGCGCAGGCTGGCGAGCAGGTCATCGACCTAGAGGGCCTTGCCAAGCACCGCAGCTCCGTCTTGGGACTGATTCCTGGTACGCCACAACCTAGCCAAAAGCATTTTGAGACCTGCGTTTGGGATAGCATGCGCCAGCTCGACCCCAGTCGCCCGGTTTACATTGAGTCAGAAAGCAAACGTGTGGGCAACCTCACGGTGCCCGAATCTCTCATCACTGCGATGCGTGCCAGTCCGTGCACACACATTGAGATGGCCCTAGCGGATCGGGTTGATCTGCTCATGAGCGACTACGATTTCTTTGTGAAAGACGCGGCATTTTTCGGCGAGCGGCTCGACACCTTAGCCGCCTTGCTGGGTCGACAGGTGGTCGCCGACTGGAAGGAAAAAGCGTGTGCGGGTGCGAGCGCAGAGGTGGTCGCCGAGCTACTGAGCCGACACTACGATCCGCGTTACTACGAGTCCATGTCGCGCAATTTCGCCCAATTCCCACAAGCGAAGGCCATACAGGTGGCCAGTGCCGCACCCGTCGCCTTGGCGGCGGCGGCACAAGCGGTTGTTGCCGCGTTTTAAGCTTGTGTTGGCGGGCGCTAGGCGCTAGGCGTTAAGTGTCAGCGACCATGCCGTCCAACGCCTGCGCCAAATCTGCACGCAAGTCGTCAACGTGCGCGAGCCCAACAGCGAACCGGACCACCACACCGACCAAAGCCTCCCCACAACCGCGGTCCGCATCCAAACTATACGGAACAGCCAAACTCATGGGTCCGGCCCAGCTGTAACCCAGACCGAAGACGGTGAGGCGGTCGCAAAACGCATCCACCTGTGCCGAGCTGTAGCACGGCTTAAACACCACAGAAAACAAACACGCTGCGGCGCTGCAGTCCCGCAACCACGTCGCGTGTCCGGGAGAGTCAGGCAATGCGGGGTGACGCACTGCGGCGAACTCTTGGCGTGTGACCGCCCACTCGGCCAACGAACGTGTCGTGGCGTCTTGGTGGTGATAGCGCACATGGATCGTTTGCAGACCACGCAACACGAGCTCCGCATCGTTGGCACCCACACATATGCCAAGTCGCATATGACACATTTGCAAGGTGTTGTGCAGGGCAGCGTCACGTGTGAAAACCGCCCCCATCAGGACATCACCGCCACCACTGGGATACTTGGTTAGCGCTTGCATGGACAGGTCAACACCCATCTCAAAGGCCTGAAACGCCACGCCCGCACCCCATGTGTTGTCGAGGGCCGTTATTATGGGACGCGCTCTACCCGCTCTACCCTCTCTACCCGCGTCGTTCGCAGCGCGCACCACGGCGACACAGGCGGGCACATCTGGAAACTCGAGCGTGATGGAGCCCGCCGCCTCCAACCACACCAACCGGGTCTTCGCCGAGATTTTCTCTGCCAAGTCATTGGGGTTTAAAGGATCGAAGAAAGTCGTCTGAATACCCCAGCGGGCTAAGTCGCCGTGGGCAAACGCTTTGCCGGGACCGTAAGCATTCGCTGGAATGAGAACTTCATCACCCGCATCCAGAAACGCCATATCGACCAGACCAATCGCCAAGAGACCGCTGGGTGTCAGCACACAGTGCTTGGCGCCCTCAAGGGTCGCGAGACGCGCCTCTAGCGTGAAGGTCGTGGGCGTACCATGCGTACCGTAGGTATACGCAGACCGGTCTGCCCACTGACGGCTGCGCATCGCCGCCACGTTGGGGAACAACACCGTGGACGCCTTAAACGCCCCGGGGGTAGACGCCTCAAACTCATCAGGTGCTTTGTAGGGGTGGTTGATGAGCTGGGTGTCTGGGGTCATAGGGTCACGCGCGGGCTAGGGTTATCTGAGTGAGGGCTATCAGGCTTTCCACTTCTCTACGAGGGCGGCTGGTCGAATGTTGTCGTAAGGCTCAAAAGGCTGGTGAATCCAAGGATTGCTCTCCAAAAATTCCACCGAGTAGTCTGGCTTGAAACTGGAGACACCTTTGGTCCAAATGACCGCACTGCGCAACTCGGTAATCGGCTGGTAGTTGTCCTTGAGCGTATCGATCACCGCGTTCAGGGTGTGACCCGTGTCTGCCAAATCATCCACAAGTAATACCCGGCCAGCAATTTCGCCCTTGGGCGTCGTGATGTAGCGCGCGACATCCAAATGCCCTTGTACCGTCCCTGCACCCGCACGATAGGAGCTGGTTGACATGATGGCTAGGGGCTTATCAAAGATACGCGACAGCAAGTCACCTGGGCGCATGCCACCGCGCGCCAGACACAAAATGTTATCGAACTCCCAACCTGACTGGTGAATTTTGACTGCAAGACGCTCAATCAAATTGTGGTACTCATCATAGGAAACGTACAGGTGCTTGCCGTCTTCGGTCAACATAAAAGTCCTTTAGGGTTTGGGGATTCAATCAAAAACATCGTCGTATTTCAGGCCGCAGAGAAGGGGTGGTGCAGCAATATGGTGTGATCCCGGTCAGGGCTGGTGGACACCATGTGCACGGGGACACCGGTAATGGCTTCGATACGACGCAAGTAATTTTGCGCATTAAGCGGCAAGCGGTCAAATTCGGTGACACCCACAGACGACTCGTCCCAACCGGGCATGGTCTCGTAAATAGGTGTGCAGCGCTCGATGTCATCGGCCCCCATAGGGAGCAGATCCACACGCTCGCCGTCCAACATGTAGCCTACGCACAGTTGCAACTCAGCAAGACCGTCTAACACGTCGAGCTTGGTGATGCACAGACCGCTAAGTCCGTTGACCTGTGCCGAGCGCTTTAGCAAGGCCGCGTCAAACCAGCCACATCGGCGATGGCGACCGGTGGTCGTCCCCATCTCAGCGCCTACGGTGGACAGGTGGTAGCCGGGCGTACCCGGTGTCAACCAGTCCAACTCCGTTGGGAATGGTCCACCACCCACACGGGTGCAGTAGGCTTTTGTGATTCCCAGCACGTAATGCAACAGTCCAGGGCCAACGCCCGCACCCGCCGCCGCGTTACCCGCCACGCAGTTGCTTGATGTCACGAAGGGGTAGGTGCCGTGGTCGATATCCAGCAAGGTGCCCTGTGCGCCCTCAAACAACAGGCAAGCGCCCGCTTGATGCGCAGCATTGAGTTCACGCGACACGTCACCAACCATCGGTAGGATTTCTTCGGCATGCGCCATGGCTTCGTCGTAGACGGCATCGAACTGTATTTCGCCGTTTTTAAGATAGCCCGCAATCGGCTCAGCCCATGCCAGATCAGCGCTGTTCAAGTAGGTCGATAGCACGTGGTTGTGTAGGCTAAGTAACTCTCGCAACTTCGCTGCAAACCGTTCGGGATGCTTTAAGTCCTGCACACGCAGTGCGCGGCGCGCAATTTTGTCCTCATAGGCGGGGCCAATACCGCGACCCGTTGTGCCGATTTTGGCCGTTCCCGCCTTTTCTTTTGCGGCCTCCCGCGCCACATCAAGCGCCACATGGAACGGCAATATCAAGGGACACGCTTCGCTGATTCGCAAGCGGTCACGCACCTGAATACCTGCCTTCTCCAAGCCGCTGATCTCCTCCAGCAGTTTGCCAGCAGATAGCACCACACCGTTACCGATGTAACAGGTGACGCCAGGACGCATGATGCCGCTGGGAATCAGGTGCAAGGCGGTCTTTACGCCGTTAATTACCAGTGTGTGCCCGGCGTTGTGCCCCCCTTGAAAGCGCACCACACCGGTTGCGGTTTCAGTCAACCAGTCAACCAACTTACCCTTACCCTCGTCACCCCACTGGGTGCCAACTACTACGACGTTGCGTCCGGACGATGCCATGGCCTATGCTCTCAAAAAAATAAAAGGAAGTCGGTGCGAGAGGCGATCAGGCTGCTGCCCGCACCTGCCACGCACCATCAAGGAGGACCAACTCACGGTCGCAGTCAAACTCATTCACCTCGTTGTCATGGCCAGGCAACAGGGAGACAACCGCCTCCCCTTGCTGCCGCAGTGCCGCGACGGCCTCGCGTAACCCGGGCGCATCGCCCCAAGGCGCACGAATCGCTCGGTGTAATTTCGGGGTGGCCGACATACCGACCAACTCTTTCACATCAACGCTAAAGCCAACGGCGGGACGACGGCGTCCAAACACCGCGCCGACTTCGTCGTAACGTCCCCCACGCACCAACTCGCACTGCTGCCCATCGTCGAATGCCTGCGCATAGACCGAAAAACGCAGACCCGTGTAATAGGCATATCCGCGCAGGTCACCCAGATCAATCGATACCTGTACGCTGGCGATGGCCTGAACGCCAGTAACCAGACGCGCCAAATCATCCAATGCCTCGGTCAAGAGCGGGCTGCTGGGTAGGCTGTTGCGTGCGAGCTCTAGTACCTCTACACCGCCGTACAAATCAGGAATCAGGCGCAAGCCGTCGCGCATCGCCTCGGGCAAATCTGCGGTCAAGGCGATGAGGGTGGCCGTATCTTTTTTGGCCAGCGCCTGATGGATAGCCGAGGCGCTGCCTGCATCCAAACCAGCGGGTGCCAACAACGCATCCACGACGCGCACGTCGGCTAAATCAAGCACAAACGTCCCTACCCCGGCGCGGTTGAGTATGGTCAGGACCAGTTCCAAAATCTCAAGGTCTGCCTCTTGCCCCTGGTGGCCGTATAGCTCTGCGCCAAACTGCAACGGCTCGCGCGACGCATTGCCATGGCTTGGCTGCGTGTGCACGACAGGCCCGCAGTAGCACAAGCGCGCAGGACCCTGACGGTTCAATAGGTGGGCATCAATCCGAGCAACTTGCGGCGTGGTGTCTGCGCGCAAACCCAACGACCTGCCCGTACGCTGATCAACCAACTTAAAGGTGCGCAAGTCCAAGGACTCACCAGTCCCGGATAACAGGGACTCGAGATGCTCCAATAAAGGCGGCATCACGAGCTCGTAACCAAAGGTGCGCGCCGCGTCCAGAAGCACGCGGCGAAGCTCTTCGATCTGGCGCGCCTCGTAGGGCAAGACATCGGCCAAATGATCTGGGAGAACCCAAGCAGACATAGAAGTTTAGATGTGGGAATACAGCCTTAGATTGTAACGCTCGCCGCACCTGGCACTTTATGCGCTCCGCGTGAACCGACAATCTCGAACAGGCCTCAAAAAAAACGCTGCGCTGGTGGGATACCAGTGCAGCGTTTCGGCGCGTCGTTAGGGCAAAGGCCCTAACGGGTTTTAAGCAACCCGCTTACTTAGTCGGCCCCACAAGGCCGCTTTTCATGCCTTTGAGGAAGTCCGAGTCACCATCCAACACCACGATGTCATTCTTAGAGGTGAAGCTGGCTTTGTAGGCTTCCAAGCTGCGGTAAAACTTAGCGAAGGCGGGGTCCCGACCGAAGGACTTTGCGTAGGCCGCCGCCGCTTCTGCGTCCCCTTTACCCTTGAGGGTCTGGGCGTCGCGGTAGGCTTCAGCCAAAATCACTTCGCGCTGGCGGTCTGCATCGGCGCGAATGCGTTCACCCTCCGCCGCGCCGGTAGAACGCAATTCGTTCGCCACCCGCTTACGCTCTGCTTCCATACGGTCGTAAACCGATTTGGTGATGGTCTCGGCATAATCAACGCGGGTAATCCGCACATCGACCACGTCCATACCCCACGGCTTTTCAGCACCGTTAACCGCTCGCAAGACCTGCGCCTTGACGTCCGCCATCAGTGATTCACGATCAGACGAGAGCAATTGGAACACCGTACGACGGTTCACCTCTTCTTGGAAAGAGTTACGAATCACGCGGTTCAATTGCAGCGCGCCAGCTCGCTCGTTCAAGCCAACATTACGAATGTACTGCGACGCGTCAGAGACACGCCAGCGCACAAACCAATCGATCACGACACGTTGCTTTTCCGCAGTCAGCATCGGCTCGGTGTCCGTACTCTCTAGCGTCAACAAACGCTTGTCGATGTAGCTAACATTCTGGAAGGGCGGCGGGAGCTTGAAATTCAAACCCGGCTCCGTCACAACACTCTTAATCTCGCCCAACTGATAAACCACGCCAAATTGGCGTTGGTCAACAACAAACATAGTGGAACTGGCGAGCCCTAGCAATATGGCCAGCGATGCAATCCATAGACCTAACTTATTCATAACAACCTCTTGTAATTCTCTAAATGTGGTTCAACGTGACCGTTATCGGCCGTCTCGCGAGCGCGCGTTATCTGGTGAACGCGCCCGAGAACCGTCTAGGTTGAGAGTGGGTGATTGGTTAGACAAGCTAGAAGGCGACGAGGTGAGCGGCGCACTGCCATCACGCAAGCCGGCGCCAGAGCCCATGAGCTTATCCAACGGCAGGTACAGCAGGTTCGAGCCATCACGGGACTCCACCAACACTTTACTGACGTTGCTATAAATCTCTTCCATCGCGTCCACATACAAGCGGTCGCGAGTCACTTCAGGCGCCTTTTTGTACTCGGTAAAAATGGATTCAAAACGGCGGCCATCACCTTCAGCCTGCGCCACGATACGTGCACGGTAAGCCTCGGCCTCCGAGCGCAAACGCGCTGCAGCACCGCCGGCTCGTGGCACCACGTTGTTGGCATAGGCTTGGGCCTCATTCTTGGCTCGCTCACGCTCTTGCGCCGCCTTCAATACATCGTCAAAGCTCGCTTGAACTTGCTCAGGTGGTCGCACACCACCCTGTTGCAAGTTAACGCCTACGACCTCAATACCGACTTTGTATCTATCCAAAATCGTCTGCATGAGGGTGCGCACACGCGGCGCAATTTGATCGCGCTCCTCTGCCAAAGCAGAGTCCATCTTCATTTTTCCGACCACCTCGCGAACCGCTGTCTCAGCCGCTTTCACGACCGCGGCGTCGGGGTCACGACTCTCAAACAAGTAGGCTCGGGAATCGCTCAGGCGGTACTGCACAGCAAATTTAATTTCGACGATGTTTTCATCCGCCGTCAACATAGCGGACTCCAGCAAGCCCGTTGCGGGGACGATGGCGTCACTACCCACATCCACCGAACGAATTTGGGTCACAAAAACCACTTCTTCCGCCTGCACTGGATACGGGATACGCCAGTTGAAACCCGCGCCAACCGTCTTGTGGTAACGACCAAACTGGGTAATCACGCCCTGCTGGCCCTCTTGCACAATGAAGAAGCCGGTAGACAACCAGATCAGCAGCAGCACACCGGCGATCAGGCCCGCGCCGATACCGGCAGACTTGCCGTCTGGACGGAAGGGTGGCGGAGAACCGTTGCCATTGCCATTGCCGTTGCCGTTCCCATTACGTCCGTTCGAGCCGCCAAAGAGGCCGCCTAAACGCTGATTGAAGTCACGCCACAGTTCATCCAAGTCGGGCGGCCCGTCTTGGTTACGCGGACGTTGTGACGAACCGCCTTGTCCGGATGGGCGGATTGGCTCAACGTTGTCGTGCTGACGCTCCTCGTCAGAGCCACTTGGTTGGTCTGATTTAGGCTTGTCATTCTCGCCCCGGCCCCAGTCTGAACCGTTGAGGTTAAACACCCGCACCAGACGCGCAAAGATGCCTGGCCGATTAGTAAGTCGCGAAATCGCAGTCATGTAATGGATATCCGATCTGTTTTCAATGGGTTTAATTGTGGCATGAGTTGTTCGCCCGCTCACAGCCTAGGGGCATTAGGGTTAACGCGCTAAGTGCGCAAACCGTGGGTCGTCTGTTTCCGGGATGTAAGCAGCGGGGTCGGTGGCGAATGCCTGATAGCGCTCTGCGAGCAGGTCGCGCAAGCCATCAAGCCCCTCTCCTGTCTGAGCACTCACGAAAATACGCGTGATCGCCCGGCCGTCATGCACCAACTCATCGCGCATGCGCTCTGGGGCTTTGTCGTGTTCGATCAGGTCGGCTTTGTTGAAAACCAAGATCTGCTCAATTTCACCCGCATCAATCTCGGCCAAGACCTCCCGCACCGCCATAATTTGCTCAAAACTAGCGGGGTTTGCCGCATCTACAACGTGCAATAGCAAATGGGCTTCCACCGACTCTTGCAAGGTGGCAGAAAAGGCCGCCACTAAGCCGTGAGGCAAATCCCGAATAAAGCCGACGGTGTCAGAGATCGATATGGAGGCCTCGACTGGCGCTAGGTACATTTGGCGCGTGGTGGTGTCCAAGGTGGCAAACAGCTGATCTGCGGCGTAGCTTTGCGCTTTAACCAAGGCATTAAACAGCGAGGATTTGCCCGCATTGGTGTAGCCAACAATCGATACCTTGAAGGTACCCGAGCGCTCTCGCTGCTTGCGCTGGGTTTGACGCTGGCGCTTGACCTTGGTCAGTCGCTCCTTGGTTCGTTTGATGCTGTCATTCAGCATGCGTCTATCCAACTCAATTTGGCGCTCTCCGGGGCCACCTCGGTGGCCAACGCCGCCGCGCTGGCGCTCTAGGTGAGACCAACGCCTGACCAGTCGCGTCGTTAGGTACTGCAAACGAGCCAACTCGACTTGCAACTTGCCCTCGAAGCTACGCGCCCGTTGAGAGAAAATTTCGAGAACAAGCAAAATACGGTCGTTGACCGCCAAGCCCATGGTTCGCTCAAGATTGCGTTGTTGGGCGGGGCTCAGGGCTTGGTCAAACAGAATCTCTGTTGCACCAACGCCCTCTGCAATGAGCTTGATTTCGTCTGCTTTTCCCGTGCCAATGAACAGGGCAGCGTCGGGTGCGCGCCGCTTACAGGTCACACGTTCAGCAACGACAAAGCCTGCTGACTCGGCTAACAGGCCTAGCTCGGTTAGCTCCGCGTCAAAATTGGGTAGCCCGAAGTCAACGCCGACCAAGACGACCTTGGGCGCGTCTTCACTCACTCGGCAGTTTGCTCTGTGTCGCCCGGCCCCGTAAATTGCACCGGACGTCCAGGCACAATCGTTGAAATAGCATGCTTATAAACCATTTGAGTTACCGTATTACGCAATAAGACGACGTACTGGTCAAACGATTCAATTTGCCCCTGAAGCTTGATTCCATTCACTAAATAGATGGAAACAGGGACATGCTCGCGCCGTAATTGGTTTAAGAACGGGTCTTGCAAAAGTTGGCCTTTGTTATTACTCACGATATGGTCCGTGTTGTGTGCTTTAAAAGATTAACCTTACCACATCGCGCCGATATCGATTTTAAATAAAACCGCGCCGCGACAGGGTTTAAGGAATTTACGACTTGTTGGCGTAGGGGTTGTCAGCGCTCTTCATCTCGACACGCAGGGGCGTGCCTGTCAGGTCAAACGCCTCTCGAATCCGCCCCTCGAGGTAGCGCTTATAGGCTTCTGTTACGTGCTCCAGCGAGTTACCGTGTACCACCACAACCGGCGGGTTCATGCCCCCTTGGTGGGCATAGCGCAACTTAGGCCGGAACATACCGCTGCGTTGGGGTTGCTGGTAGGCGACCGCCTCTTCCAAAATACGGCTGAGTTTGGGGGTGGGCATTTTGCGCGTGGCCGACGCATGCGCGTGCGCAATGGCCTTCCAAACCGGTTCCAAGCCCTGGCGTTTGATCGCTGAAATCGTAAAGACGTCAGCGAAACGCAAAAAAGCCAGACGTTGCTCAATGGACCGCTTCACCAATTCACGCTGATAACTGTCAACGGCATCCCATTTATTGATCGCGACGACAACGGAGCGGCCACTTTCAACAATGAAGCCCGCAATATGCGAGTCTTGATCCGTGACACCCTGTATTGCGTCAATCAGGAGCACCACGACATTGGCTCGCTCAATCGCCTGCAGGGTTTTTACCACCGAGAATTTCTCGATCGCCTCAAACACCTTGCCCCGACGGCGCAAGCCAGCGGTGTCAATGAGCTCGTATTTTTGTTCGTCTTTGGTGAACGGCACGCTAATCGCATCCCGCGTCGTGCCGGGCATGTCGAAGGCAATCAACCGCTCTTCGCCTAGCCAAACATTGATCAACGTCGACTTGCCCACGTTGGGGCGTCCGGCAACGGCGAGACGGATGGTTCCGTCATCAACTTCAGGCTCGTCATCCAACTCCGGCAAGTTGAGGGGCTCTAATGCCAACTCAATGAGGCTTCGCGTACCTTGCCCGTGTGCGGCCGAAACGGGAATTACCTCGCCAAAGCCCAGCTCGTAAAACTCGGTCAGCTGTATCCCTTGGGTCATCCCCTCCGCCTTGTTGGCAACCAACAAACAGGGTTTGCCCAAACGGCGAAGAAACGAGGCGATGTCATGATCCTGCGCACTCAAGCCCTCGCGCGCGTCCACCACGAAAATCACCACATCTGACTCGGCGACCGCTTGACGCGTTTGCTTGGCCATTTCTTTGATGATGCCGGTTTCTGCCGTGGGCTCAAACCCACCGGTATCAATGACAATAAATTCTCTAGCACCCAAGCGACCGGATCCATAATGCCGATCGCGGGTCAACCCCGCGTAGTCAGCGACGATGGCATCACGCGTCTTTGTCATCCGGTTAAACAACGTGGATTTGCCCACGTTGGGACGCCCGACCAGGGCAATCACAGGCTTCATTGTGGTCGCCATGCGTACACCGTGCCTTGCTTAGTCACAGCGACGGCCGTGCCATTAACCAACAACGGCGCGCCAACGATGGGCGACCCATCTGTTGACATGCGCGTCATGATCTGACCGTCTGTCCGTGACAACCAGTGCACGTAGCCCGCGAAGTCTCCGATAGCGATTGTTTGACCCAGCAACAAGGGCGCAGTCAAGCCGCGCAGTAACAAATCTCGTTGCGTCCAAATAGACGCCCCACTGTCCGTCTTCATTGCGGAAATTTTTCCTGTCGCATCGATGCTGTAAAGCGCCGCAACATCGCCCGCCAATCCGTTCACTCCGCTAGACGGGACCGTCCACTCCGCACGGCGCGTCGCAAGATCAATACAGCCGACGGCATTTTGAAACGCTTGCCCACAGACGCGGGTACCTGCAAAAACCGCCCCGCTCACCCAGTCAGCCAGGCGCTCCAGTTCGTCAATACCTCTTGGGCGAACCAGCGGCGTCGACCACAGCAAGGCGCCATTATCGGGGTTGATCGCACTAAACCGCTCACCTAAACCGACCGCCAAGGTATTGGCTACCGCCGCCAATAAACCGGGGTGGGCCAGCACCAATGTTGAGTCTGCATAGCGACGCAGCCACAGTTGCGCCCCGGTATCGGCATCAAAGGCGCCCACACGGCGGTCGCTCAGTAAGACGAACACCCGCCCGCCCGCAAGCAAGGGCTGGGTATAACTCCGCGCAGGTAAGCGGGCTGTCCATAGATGCTTGCCCGCTTCAAAAACCTGCAGTCCATTTTCGGTATCAATGGCCGCGACGCGCTTGCCATCAAAACCAACGCCCGCGATCAGCGCGGTCTCTGACTGCGCTGACCAACGCGTCTCACCCGTCTCTGTATCGATCACCCGCAGCAGGCCATCAAGTGTGGCAGCTGCCAACAAGTTGTCATGCGCTGCCATGCGCAGACCGTCACCGACCTCGCCGCCCAATGGCGCTTGCCAAACCTCTGAGACGCTGAGTAGCGGCTCTAACGGCTTGAGCGGGGTTGGTTGTGGCACGTCGACAGAGGAGCATGCTGCCAAGTGGCCAACCAAGAACAAGCCCACGCCGTAGCCCAACACGCGTAAAACCATGCGGTTCATCACTTTGTTTGCGCCCCCACAACCCCGGAAACCCCGGCGACCGCACCGAGTGCATTCAACTTGACCTCAACCAGCCGGCGGTAGGCCGCATCTTCGCTCAAAGTGGCCCACGCCTTTTGATACGCCGCTAGCGCTGTTTCTTTGTCGGATGCCGCCATCGCAATATCGCCCAGACGGTCAGAGACTAAGCCCTGAAACGCAACAGCCCACTCGCCCGCTAGTAACGCCTTGGCTTTGTCCATCGCGCCTTGCTGCATATAAACGCCAGCCAAACGCAACGTCGCCACTGCTGTCAGCCCTTCGTCATGACCGTCCGCGATGACACGATCTAGCGCGGCAGCCGCGACAGCATAGTCACCGTTGTCAGCCGCCAATTTGGCGAGCGCCAGTTCACTGTGTTGCAACAGGATTGAGGCACTGGCCTCATTGCGAAAATCACCGACGACACGCGTCAAACGGGGCACGTCTTTGGCCGCAACCGCTTGCGTTACTTGGTCATAAATTGCGCCCGCTTTTTGCGCTTGCTTGTTTTGCCAAAACTGCCAGCCATTGAATGCCGCGTAGCCGCTCAATAAAGCGATCACCACCCACGTGATGGCATTGCCCCATTTACGCCAAAAATCCTTGAGCTTATCAAGTTGCTCTTGCTCTTCTAGATCGAGTTGTTGTGTCGCCATGCCTGCCTGCGTCTGTCTAAGGTATAAAAATGTCACGGTTGCACGCGGCCCACTGGGCACCCGTGCACTGGCTATTGTAGGGCGTAGTCCGCTCTTTTATGGGCGACTGGGCAAGAATGCCTCAGCGAACACGGCGACGCTGGGCTTAGGCCGCCTGTCCCGCCCACCAAGCTGCGAGATCGCCCAAGGACACCGTCCCTTGCGCATCGGCCCCGCCCCTCAAGTGTTTGACCGACACCGCCCCAGCAGCCAGCTCATCTCCGCCTAGAATCACGGCCCAGGTGGCGCCGCTACCGTCTGCACGCTTGAACTGCGACTTCATGCTTCCTTGACCATCTGCGGTACCCGCGTGCATGTGCACCTGAGCACCCGCCGTGCGCAAGGCGCGGCAGACCTGTGCCGCCACCATCGCATGATCGGCGCTGGGAACGACCACGTACACATCGGGCACCGGCGCTGCAGGCAACAAGGACTGGCTCTTCAACAGCTCCAAAATCCGCTCAACCCCTAACGCCCACCCAACAGCCGGCGCAGGCTTGCCGCCAATCTGCGCAATCAGGCCGTCGTAGCGCCCGCCCGCACAAATGGTTCCTTGCGAGCCCAGCTCCTCGGTCACAAACTCAAACACGCTCAGGTTGTAGTAGTCCATGCCGCGAACCAAGCGCGGGTTGATGTGATAAGGCACCTGCGCGTCGTCGAGAATGGCGCGCAATCCATTGAAGTGGGCCAACGAGGCCTCACCCAAATAATCCATCAACTTGGGCGCGTCATTTACCAAGCCCTGCATCGCAGGGTTTTTCGTATCTAGGATGCGCAAAGGGTTGCTGTGCAGGCGGCGCTTGGCCTCCTCATCCAATAACGACTCTTGGGCGCTGAGGTAGCTGATCAGCGCCTCGCGATGCGCCAAGCGCTCATCGGGCTGACCAAGGCTGTTGATCTCTAAACGCACCTGTGTGAGGCCAAGCTTTGCCCACAAATCGCACGCCATAAAAATCAGTTCTGCATCGACATCTGGACCTGCAAAACCCAAGGCCTCTGCACCCACCTGATGAAACTGTCGATAGCGACCGCGCTGAGGGCGCTCATGACGAAACATCGGGCCCATGTAGTACAGGCGGCGCGGGCCGTCATACAACAAATTGTTCTCCACCACTGCGCGCACCACACCTGCCGTCGCCTCTGGGCGCAGTGTCAGGGCCTCGCCGTTCAGGCGGTCTTCGAAGGAGTACATCTCCTTTTCGACGATATCGGTGACCTCGCCAAGCCCACGGACAAACAGCCCGGTTGGCTCCACAATGGGTGTTCGTACATTGCGATACGCGTACGTTGCCATCAAGTCCCTCAACTCGGACTCCAGCCATTCCCAATGCGCGGACTCCGCGGGGAGAATATCGTTCATGCCTTTAACGGCAACTAACTTTTCAGCCATAAAACTCGTTACAAAAATACCAATGTCAACAGCGACTGACGCCGCCTCGTAGCATGTTATGCCGCTGTGTTTTGTGAGGCGCCGTAGCGCTTCTGCACATAGCTTTCCACAACCGCTTTAAATTGCGCACCGATGCCATCGCCTCGGAGTGTCATGGCCTTTTCGCCATCGATGTAGACCGGTGCACTGGGCGCCTCGCCGGTGCCCGGCAGACTGATACCGATATCGGCATGCTTGCTCTCACCAGGCCCATTGACGATACAGCCCATGACCGCGACCTTCATGCTCTCAACACCGGGGTATTGATCGCGCCAATCCACCATGGCGTCGCGCATGTAGTCATCAATCTCTTTGGTCAATTCTTGAAAGACGCTACTGGTCGTCCGACCACAACCGGGACAGGCCGTGACACTCGGAACAAACGCGCGCAAGCCCAATGATTGCAAAATCTCCATCGCAACCACCACCTCTTGGGTACGCGCTTCCCCTGGCTCAGGTGTCAGCGATACGCGGATGGTGTCACCAATACCTTGCTGTAGCAAAACCGCCAAGGCGGTAGCCGAGGCCACGGTACCCTTGGTCCCCATGCCCGCCTCGGTCAAGCCGAGATGCAGCGCATAGTTACAGCGCGTCGCCAGCGATTGATACACCGTGATCAACTCCTGCACACCGCTGACTTTGCAGGAGAGCAAAATTTGAGCGGGCGACATACCTAAACGCTGGGCCGTTTCAGCCGAGGCCAGCGCGGATGAAATCAGCGCTTCAACCATGACTTGCTTAACGTCCCAAGGCGTCGCGCGCAGGCTATTGGCATCCATCATCGAGGCCAATAAATCCTGATCCAAGCTACCCCAATTGACGCCAATGCGAACGGGTTTGTCCCAGCGCAAGGCCATCTCGATCATCTGGGCAAACTGCTTATCGCCCTTCTCACCCCGACCCACGTTACCCGGATTGATACGGTACTTGGACAGGGCCTGCGCGCAATCAGGGTGGTCGGCCAACAAACGATGGCCGTTGTAATGAAAGTCACCGACCAAGGGAGTCATGATTCCCATACGGTCTAATTGCTCGCGTATGTAGGGCACGGCCTTGGCCGACTCATCGTTGTTGACCGTGATGCGCACCAACTCAGAGCCCGCCTGAGCCAGCTCTTTTACCTGTATCGCGGTGGCCACGGCGTCCGCTGTGTCCGTGTTTGTCATCGACTGCACCCGCACCGGCGCATCGCCTCCGACGGTCACAACGTGGTCGCCCCAAGCCACACGGGCTTGCAGCGTTTGACGCTTCTGGGCTTGCGAGATCGTGACCGGTGCGGCGGTCGTTGTCGTTGTCTCTGTCGTTGTCGTTGCTGGAGTGGTCGTCATTTGAAAACCCTGTATCTGTTTAATTCAGTTCACGTCAAAGCGCGACACGTTCAGACGCGCCGTTGCCTGCACATCCACAGGCTGGCCGCGCGAGAAGACGCGCACACCCACCGCATTGCCCACCAACACGTTATACGGCAGATCCTCATCCCCCAAAACGACATAGTCACCCGGGCTCATCAGGCGGGTAAAGACCCGTGTACCGGACCGGCCAATCACCTCCACCCACGACTCAGTCACGGCGCTTAAGACCAATGCGTGTTGGCCAATATCGGCGGAAGATAACGGCTGATTACGCTTCTGAACAGGCACCGTACCGACCGTCGGCGTTGGTGCCACCGGCACCACCTCGGTAGGGACTGGGGGTGGCGGTGTCAACGGGGGAGTGGCCACGTTTGCTGGCGCGTCTAGCGATGCTGCCGAGGCTGATGTTGCCGGAGGTGACGTTGCCGGAGGTGATGTCGCGGTGGCAGCGGCCGTGACAGGCGCTACTTTGAC
>JABBAS010000031.1:0-11140 GCA_018607835.1 Methylobacillus sp.
ATAGTGATCCGGTGGTTCTGTATGGAAGGGCCATCGCTCAACGGATAAAAGGTACTCCGGGGATAACAGGCTGATACCGCCCAAGAGTTCATATCGACGGCGGTGTTTGGCACCTCGATGTCGGCTCATCTCATCCTGGGGCTGTAGCCGGTCCCAAGGGTATGGCTGTTCGCCATTTAAAGAGGTACGTGAGCTGGGTTTAAAACGTCGTGAGACAGTTTGGTCCCTATCTTCCGTGGGCGCTGCAGATTTGAAGAAGCCTGCTCCTAGTACGAGAGGACCGGAGTGGACGCACCTCTGGTGTATCGGTTGTCACGCCAGTGGCATTGCCGAGTAGCTAAGTGCGGAAGAGATAACCGCTGAAAGCATCTAAGCGGGAAACTCGTTCTAAGATGAGATCTGCCGGGGCCTTGAGCCCCCTAAAGAGTCGTTCAAGACCAGGACGTTGATAGGCTGGGTGTGGAAGTGCAGCAATGCATTAAGCTAACCAGTACTAATTGCTCGTGAGGCTTGACCCTATAACTTTGAGCGTGTTCAGCACAGTATGTGTTGGCACCACTCAAAAGAGAAAACAACAGGAATGACATTCCTTGTTATGTATGCCCTTCGTGGCGCAGTCAAAAAAGCTGATTAGACTCTATGAATTCGTTGATGGTGTCGTGGTTTATAGCCACTACATCATTGACAACCCTTTATGCCTGATGACCATAGCGACGTGGTACCACTCCTTCCCATCTCGAACAGGACAGTGAAACGCGTCAGCGCCGATGATAGTGCAGGTTCCTGTGTGAAAGTAGGTCATCGTCAGGCTCTTATACCGACAACGCCCCAGTTTAATCGCTGGGGCGTTTGTCTTTGTGCGGCGCGTTTGTGTCAGCGTGAAGGTTTTGCCTGAGCGCCCTACGACACGTTAATGACCCAGTCACCCTCAGTCCGTGCGGCGCCAGATCGCACGAGTGCCGCTGTAATGGCCGCCATCGTATCGCTGATGTCAGCGGGGCTTCCCGTGGGGACGTTCTCCAAGCCGAAGATTCGGCGCGCCGTAGGTGCGAGTGCTGTTAGGTAAGCTGTTTGGTTGGCCCATTCGCTCAACGCGGCGACCGTTATTCGTTGCGCACTCAATAACTTGTATTTCACCAAGACCTTTAAGCCGTAGGCGTAATGTGCATCGGGTGCGTGCGCCCACGAGTCAATGCGCCGCCTTGCTCGGGCTATTGCTGCGGCTACGTCGCTAAAGAGCGCGCCGTGTCCCGGAATGACTACCGCTGGATTTAGCGAAGCGATCAGGTCAATGGTTGCTTCAGCCGCCTCGAAAGAGGGCTCACCGTCCAGTTCAGGAAAGATGACCCCCAAGCCGTTTTCCCATAACGCGTCTGCAGATAACAGTGTGCGTGACTGCGGCTCGAAGATCAACATGGCCTCGGGGTCATGTCCTGGTGCCGCATGCACCTCCCACTGCCTATCACCCAGCCACAATGTGTCTCCTGACCCATAGCTCGCGTTCGCAGCAAAACGGGGGCATTCCTGACCGGTGCGCTCAAAGGTAAGTCGTGCCGTGTCCCAGTTCCTGACGGCCGTAAGCGACGGCGCCGGCACCCGTGTATGCACGTTAGGGTGCGCTTCCTGTAGACGCGCGTTACCGCCGCAGTGGTCGCTGTGTAGGTGGGTATTCACGATGTGATCGAGTGCACGCTCCCGAAGGGCGTGTTGGACCAATGCCATCGTTTGCTCGGCATGGTCGACGTAACCGGTATCGACGATGCTGGCGTTGTTAGCGCCTATGCATAGGATGTTGTTGCTCGACAACCACCCGCGCTCAAAGACGTGGATGCCAATGTGGGTGAGGTCGTGTGGAGTCATATTAAGAGGAGTGGGTTGTTTTCGTTAGCATACTGCCGTATTCTGACCGCCATCGCCGGCAAAGTTGGTCGCAAACGGGAAAGGTCACCCCCTAAAGCGAACCACGCGACCCTGTCTGGGAATCCGAAATGGGCGACAACATGGGCATCCAGTGGCGCTAGGTGCTATGCTTAACCCTTATTAACAACTGACACAAATCTGTGCCTGACCCTCATCCAGAAAAGCCGTCCGTCGGCCCGCCCCCCGCAGACAAACGGGGGATACTGCAGAAAATTGCAGAGCTCTTGCACCCTAGCCCTGAAAACGTTCCGGATCTCCTTGCGCAGCTAAGCCAAGCCGAAGCCAAAGGGCTGATTGAGCCAGACGCGCGCAATATGTTGGAGGGGGTGCTGCGCATGCGCGACATGACCGCGGGCGATGTCATGGTCGCGGCACCGAAGATGGACGCGCTAGACATTGATGCCCCGATCGAGGAGCTGCTTCAGCAAATCATCGAGACCGCCCACTCGCGGTTCCCCGTCTACGAAAATGCGCGTGAGAATGTCATTGGCATTCTCATGGCTAAAGACTTGATCAAGCTCATGCGGGCGCCCGCGCTGAGTTTGCGTACCCTGTTACGTCCGCCCGTATTCGTGCCTGAGAGCAAACGGCTCGACGATCTGTTGCGTGACTTCAAAGCCAATCGAAACCACCTCGCCGTTGTCATAGACGAGTTCGGCCAACTAGCCGGTCTCATCACGATTGAGGACGTGTTGGAGGAAATCGTTGGGGAAATCGAGGACGAGTTTGACGAAGACGAAGATGCGGGTGATATTTACAGCCTCAGCGACAATACGTGGCGCATCAATGGCGACACCGAAATAAGCCGCGTGAGCGAGGCGTTCGAGGTTGATTTGCCCACAGAAGACTTCGACACAATCGGCGGCCTGGTTTCCCACGAAATGGGACACGTCCCCAAGCGCGGTGAGGCCTTTCACGGCTTTGGCCTACATTTTGAAGTCATGCACGCCAAAGGTGGCGCGGTACGCTGGTTTAAGGTGCGTCGAAGTGCGAGCGCTATTGCCGATGCCGCAGAAGACGATCACCAGGAGCAGGGACCGGTCGCTAGCGCGGCCCACCCCGAAGCGTCGCCGTCTCCGCGTGCCCAAGCAGAAAAAGGCTTGCACTAGCCCGTGTTGCGCTTGCACACGCGACGACACAGCGCAGTCCAGCCTGTCGCTCACCCCCGCCCACTGACCAACCCATCCGGTCTTGCCTGTGCCTAAACAGTTTGCTCCCATGTTGTGGCTTGGGCTCTTGGGATGGCTATTCGCGTGGGCTTGGATGTGGCCGTTCGCCACCGTCGATGGCCTCTCCTTCCTCGGTCTGACCCATCACCAACCCGCGCCGTGGTTGCAGAGCATCTGCCTGGTCGCTGCACTGGTCACGTTGTTGCGGGCAACCACTACGCGCAGCGCGTTCTACCTGGCGTGGTGGTTCGCAACCAATTGGTTGCTGGCGACCAACTGGTGGCTTACTTATTCAATGACGGTTTACGGCGGTTTACCACCGGTACTCGCTGGCTTGGCCGTGTTGGCACTGTCTGCAGCACTCGGCCTTTACATGGGCGTTTGCATGGGAATGTTGGCCAATGGCGGCGTTTGGAGTCGTAGCCGTGTGGCCCCGGTGTGGCGCGCACTCGCTGTTATGGCGGCATGGGTGCTCGCCGAGTGGCTGCGCGCCAAATGGCTGACTGGTTTCCCTTGGGGAGAGGTTGGCTATGCGCATCTCGCCACTTGGGGGTGGTTGGCGCCGGTGGTTGGCAGTGTCGGCGTAGGCGCCGCGGCTGTGTTTATCTGCGCTTGGTTGGCTGCCTCTATTCACCAATGGACCACCACGCCGCGTACGCGCCTCATGTCTATGGGGCCTCCCTTGGCTGGGTTTGCCCTACTTTTGTTTGGTATCCCAAGCGACAGTCGAATAGACCCCGCCCGCTGGACGCAGGCAGCCGGGGTCAATCAGGTGGCGCTGTTGCAAGGAAACATTGGGCAAGCCGAAAAATTTGGCGCTGACGCATTGCCCGCGATGACTTGGTACACCCAGACCATCGCCGCGCTGCCAAGCGCCACCGCAGATCTCGTCATCACGCCGGAGACGGCCTTCCCGTACACCCAAAACGCCATTCCCGCCAATGTATGGGCGGGCTTGCAAGACGCCAGCGACGCACAAGACGCCGCGTTACTGCTGGGCCTGCCGACTGAAAAGGGGCGCGGCAAACAGGTCACGTTTAGAAATGAGGCTTGGGCACTCACGCCGAATGAATCGAGCGATAACGCTCCGGGGCAGTTGCCCGCGAGTGCCTACCGGTATGCCAAAACCCACCTCGTGCCGTTTGGCGAGCTGGTGCCGCCTGGGTTTCAGTGGTTTACAGACCAGCTGAGCATCCCCCTAACCAGTTTTGAGCGAGGCGGGCTGACGCAGCCCACGTTTGACTGGCGCGGGCAGCGCCACGCCGTCACCATTTGTTACGAAGACGTGTTTGGCGATGAGCTTGCGCAGCGCATGTTGCTGTCCGCGCAAATGCCAACCGCTTGGATCAATATGAGTAATTTGGCTTGGTTTGGTGCGACCACCGCTGTACCCGCGCACTTGTTGATGGCACGGTGGCGTGCGTTGGAGCTGGGCCGACCGATGCTACGGGCAACGAATACCGGGGCAACCGCCGTCATTGGGTACCGTGGTGATGTGCAGGCGGTCTTGCCGTTTCAATCCCGTGGCATCTTGCGAGCGCCTTATGAGGGGCGAGAGGGGGTTACGCCGTATGTGGCTTGGGCGGGTCAGTGGGGTCACCGTCCCGTCTGGGTCTTGTCGCTGGCAACGCTAGTCTTGCTACAACTCGTGGTGCGGCTATGGCCGCTCAGAGGGCGAGATCAGCGCTCCTAAGTAGAGAAAACGACGTTGCCAACTGCGCCAAATGCGGCTCAGGCTCGGTGACATGAACCTGCGCACGCCTGCCACCTTGATGTTGATGGTTGTCGTTTTGTGCGCAACTAGGCCTGAACCCGTGCAAGCACCGTAAAATCAAGGCGTATGACCGCTGCGTGCCATGGCACTGGCGCGTCTTGTTTTTACTGCATTTGGCTATTACGACCGTTCAATCATGCGCACTTTTCAGCAAATCATTTTGACTCTCCAAGACTATTGGGATAAGCAAGGTTGCGCCTTGTTACAACCCTTTGATATGGAGGTCGGTGCAGGCACCAGTCACACGGCAACGTTCTTGCGCGCGATCGGCCCCGAGCCATGGAAGGCGGCGTATGTCCAGCCAAGCCGGCGACCTAAGGATGGCCGTTACGGTGAAAACCCCAACCGCTTGCAGCATTACTACCAGTTTCAAGTCGTATTGAAGCCAGCGCCTGCCGATATTTTGGACCTCTACTTGGGCAGTTTGGAAGCGCTGGGTTTTGATCTGAAAAAAAATGACATTCGATTTGTCGAAGACGACTGGGAAAACCCGACCTTGGGTGCCTGGGGCTTGGGATGGGAGGTCTGGCTGAACGGCATGGAGGTCACCCAATTCACCTACTTCCAGCAAGTGGGCGGCATTGACTGCAAGCCGGCGACTGGCGAAATAACCTACGGTCTAGAGCGCTTGGCCATGTACCTGCAAGGTGTTGACAATGTCTACAACCTCAAATGGACGGAGACGACCAGCTACGGCGACGTGTTCTTGCAGAACGAGCAAGAGCAGTCCGCGTATAACTTTGAACACAGCGACGCTGACTTCCTGTTCACGGCCTTTTCTGCCTATGAGCGCCAAGCGCAGCACCTCATTGAGGTGCAGTTAACCTTGCCTGCCTACGAGCAGATTTTGAAAGCAGGACACACGTTCAACTTGTTGGATGCGCGTGGCGCCATCAGCGTCACCGAGCGCGCCGCCTATATCGGTCGTATACGCAATTTGGCGCGTGCGGTCGCTAAGAGTTATTACGACAGCCGCGAGCGTTTGGGCTTCCCTCTGGCGCCGCCCGAATGGGTGGCCACGCTCGCTAAGCAGGCCGCGTGACTGGACCGCACCGCCACGCCTATACCGACCCGACTTCCTAAGAGAAAAAACGCAGATCGTATGTCGACAAAAAATCTATTGGTAGAACTTTTCGTGGAAGAGCTACCACCCAAAGCCCTCAATAAGCTTGGTGAGGCCTTCGCCAACCAACTGCGTCACGCCTTGCAGGCCAGTGGCTTGGCCTCCGACGCGTCGGTGCTCACCGCGTATGCCTCGCCCCGACGTTTGGCAGCGCATCTAACCCACGTCTCGTCCAAGGCCGCTGACCGCGCGCAATCGCTTAAGCTCATGCCTGTGGCCGTCGGTTTAGATGCCAGTGGCGCGCCCACGCCGGCCCTCTTGAAGCGCCTGCAAAGCATTGGCTTGGATGCCAGCGCAGTGTCCCAGTTGACGCAACAAACGGACGGCAAAGCGCCCACCCTTTACATTGAGCGCACCTTGGCGGGGGCACCGTTACAAGCGGGGTTGCAGGTGGCCGTTGAAGAGGCGCTTGCC
This sequence comes from Methylobacillus sp., assembly GCA_018607835.1. Lineage (GTDB taxonomy): Bacteria > Pseudomonadota > Gammaproteobacteria > Burkholderiales > Burkholderiaceae_C > RS62. The sequence continues at coordinate 6,401 of JABBAS010000031.1, forward strand.
AAGCTGCCGATACCCAAAGTGATGTCCTATCAGCTTCATGAAAATTGTGCCTTGCCGGGTTGGACCAGTGTCAATTTCGTGCGTCCTGCGCATGCTCTGGTTGCCTTGCATGGTTCAGACATCGTGCCCATCGAGGTCTTAGGTCTACAAGCGGGACGGGTTACCAAGGGTCATCGATTTGAGGCGCTTCAGCCGTCGATTAGCCTGGCACAGGCGGATGACTACGAGACCGCATTGACCTCAGTCGGCGCGGTGATCCCGTCGTTTGCCAAGCGTCGTGCGGCCATCGTTTCGCAGCTGGCGGCGGCAGCACAAAAAGCAGCAACGCCGACCTCCGGGGCGTTGCATCCGATTGAGGACGATGCCTTACTTGACGAGGTGACCGCCTTGGTCGAGCGCCCCAATGTAGTGACCTGTGCCTTTGAGGCGGTGTTTTTAGAGGTTCCGCAGGAATGCCTGATTTTGACCATGAAGGCGAATCAAAAATATTTCCCGTTGCTCACACAAGACGGTAAGTTGAGCAATCAGTTTTTGGTGGTGAGCAACATCGCCCCAGACGACGCCAGTCAGGTCATCGGTGGCAATGAGCGTGTGGTACGCCCACGCTTGGCGGACGCGCAGTTCTTCTTTAACCAAGATCGGAAAAAAACACTGGCCTCACGCGTGGCGGACTTGGATAAGGTGGTCTACCACAACAAGCTAGGGACCCAGGGCGCACGCACGATGCGTGTTGAGGCCTTAGCCCAACAAATTGCTGACAAGCTGGTAGCGGCTGGCCGCTGCCCGCCGGCCTTACTGCCGGTGGTCGCAAGCGCCGCTAAGCTGGCTAAAACCGATTTGCTCACCGATATGGTGGGCGAGTTTCCAGAGCTTCAAGGGGTGATGGGCGGTTACTACGCCCGGCACGACGGTTTGGGAGACGAGGTCGCGATTGCCATTGAGGACCACTATCGCCCGCGCTTTGCGGGCGATGACCTTCCCCGTAATGACGCCGCTTTAGTCGTGGCGTTGGCGGATAAGTTGGAAACCTTGATCGGCATGTTCGGCATCGGTAATTTGCCAACTGGTGACAGAGACCCGTTTGCCTTGCGTCGCCATGCCCTTGGCGTGGTGCGTATGCTGATTGAGCGTGATTTACCCTTGTCTGTGGATGCCTTGTTGCGCGACGGCGCCGCCGTCTTTGGTAACTTGCTCACCCATGAGCTTGAGCCACTCGCCGGATTCGTGCAAGACCGTTTGGCTGGGGCGTTGCGTGAGCAAGGTTTTGACGCCAAGGCAATTGACGCTGTTTTGGCCTTGGCGCCACAACGATTAGCCGATGTGGTGCGTCGTCTTGAAGCCGTGCGCAGCTTTGCTGCTTTACCCGAGAGCGAGGCCCTGGCTGCGGCGAACAAGCGCATTGGAAACATCCTAAAGAAATCAGACACCAGCGCAGTGGCCGCGCACGTATCTAGGGAGCTGTTCGCCGAGGCTGCTGAAGGCGAATTAGCCGATGCGATTGATCGCGTGAAGTCGGTTGCTGACGCACAGTTTGAGGCAGGTGATTACACCGCGTCCTTGTCTGCTCTGGCTGGACTGCGAGCGCCGGTGGATGCATTCTTCGACGGGGTGATGGTCAATGCCGACGACCCTGCGATACGCGCCAATCGCTTGGGCTTGTTGTCGCAGTTGCACGAAACCATGAACCGTGTCGCCGATTTGGCGCGCTTGGCGGCCTGATATGGCAGCGCAGAGTCACCCACCCGTGGTCGTGCTGGATCGCGATGGCACGCTCAATGTGGACGACAAAGCGATCATCGCCAGTGCCGATGACTGGGTGCCGGTGCCGGGTGCGTTGGAGGCGGTTGCCCGCCTGAATCAGGCGGGTTGGCGTGTGGTGGTCGCCACCAACCAGTCCGGGCTAGGGCGAGGCCTGTTTGATGTGGCCACTATGAATGCGGTACACACCAAGATGCACAAAATGCTTGCCGCCGTTGGTGGGCGCGTCGACGCTGTTTTCTTTTGTCCCCACACACGGGACGATGCCTGTGATTGTCGCAAGCCACAGCCCGGGTTGATGCACGCCATCAGTGAGCGCTTTCAAGTTCCCCTATCGGAGATGGCTGTGGCGGGCAATACCGTGCGGCATATTCAGGCCGGCCAAGCCGCTGGCTCGCCAGGACACTTGCTGTTGGTTGGTAAGTGTGCGGGTTATAGCGCGCAAAATCCACCGCCCGATGTGCCTGTGGGCACGCAACTACACGCCAGTTTGGACGCCTTTGTTGACGCGCTATTTGCGCAAACAAATACCCAGGGTCAAGCCCAAGCCCAGGTTCATCAACCGCCTCCATCACAATAAACCCGAGGCTCACCTTGAAAAATCAGCACACACGCCTTGAAACGCTAGAAGCCACCATACGCTCATTACTGCACGGCTTATTTATGGTGGTAACCGTTATCCCTTGGGCCATGGGGGTGTTAGTGAGCGCCCCGTTTCTCTCGGCCAACCAAGTTTATTGGCTGTGCGTTGGTTGGCTGCGTATCGCGGTAACCAGCGGCTGTTTTCTCTTAGGTATAAAAAACCGCGTGACGGGTATGGAGCACCTGCCTCAGACGGAAGAGGGGCAGGCGATTCTTTTGGTGAAGCACCAATCGACATGGGAGACGTTTTGTATGCCCACCTTGATGCCGCACCCCTTGGCCTATGTGTTTAAGCGCGAGTTGTTGTTTGTTCCATTTTTTGGCTGGGCCATGGCACGCATGGACATGATTCACATCGACAGGAGCAAGCGCTCTCAGGCTTTTGCCAAGGTGGTTGAGCAAGGCCGACGTTTGCTATCCCGCGGCACGTGGGTGATCATGTTTCCCGAAGGAACCCGTATCCCGAGAGGTGCCGCTGGTGTCTATAAAACGGGCGGCACTAAATTGGCGGTGCAAACAGGCGCCCCTGTGATACCGGTCGCGGTGACATCGGCGAAATGCTGGCCACGCAAGGCCCTGATTAAATACCCTGGGACTGTCGACTTTATTATTGGCCCGCCAATCCCGTCACAAGGGCGTGAGCCTGCCGAGTTGATGGAAGAAGTCGAGGCGTGGATCGAGGCGCAGATGCGTGAGAACGACCCCGAGGCCTATGCCCGCTAGAGGCGGACGCACCGCACCGCGTCGCAGTCTGTTCGAGGGGCTGGCCGCACAGCTAGGGTTTGATTTTGGTGACCCTGCGCCGACCCCAACCCCACGCGCCAAGCCCAGGTCTAGCCGCGTCCCAAACGATGTACCTGCTGCCGAACCACTCACCGCCGTCGTGGGGGTGGCGAGTTGGCAGCACCCCCAAGCGACCCATCAGGTGCGTCTGCCCGAAGCGCTCATTGGCTACCAACTGAAGCGCGGTAAGCGCCGAACCATTGGCATGAGTGTGGGCTTAGACGGCGTGGTGGTGAACGCGCCGCGTTGGGTGGGGCTGGGAGAAATCGAGTCGGTGCTGCAAGATAAAGGCAGCTGGTTGTTGGCCAAACTGTCCGAGATGCAAACTCGACGCCACGCCTTAGCTGATCAGCGCATAGACTGGCGCGACGGCGTCACGTTGCCGTTGTTGGGCGCACAGATGCAGGTGGTGTTGAGTCCGACCCATGCCAGTGCCCAAGCGGGCGGTCAATTGGAAGACGCGCTTGGGCAACCTGTTCAGTGGGAGGCGTCCGGCGCTTGGTCCTGCGCGGGGAGCGTTTCGGTTGCGGAGGGGCCCGCGCAGGCCCTGTCGCTGCGCCTACTTTTGGCGCTGCCTCTCACCGCGCAGTCCACACAGATTCGGGATGCGGTGCAGGCGTGGCTCATGCGGTTTGCCATGCAGGTGTTTACCCAACGGCTGGACCGCTACGCGCCAGAGTTGGGCGTCAACTACACGCGCATCGCGTTATCGAGTGCCAAGAGCCGATGGGGTAGCGCGGATGCGAAAGGGCAAATCCGTCTCAATTGGCGACTCATACACGGCCCACTGTCCGCATTAGATTATGTGGTGGTGCATGAGCTTTCCCACCTTCGGGAGATGAACCATGGCCCCCGCTTCTGGGGCACGGTGGCCAGTGTCATACCGACTTACGCGGATGAACGCGAGCGCCTCAACCAAGTGCAATGGCCGGTCTGGTGATTTTGCGCAGGGCATCGACATCCGTTAAGATGGTGGTGCTTTACGTTAACGTAAACGTAAAGTGTGTTGCAGCGTATTTATAGTCCCCAGGAGCGTCACCGCATGGTACCCCCCACTTTCAGCATCAGTGATTTGGCCAAAGAGTTTGACCTCACCACCCGAGCCATTCGCTTTTACGAGGACATGGGCCTGCTCTCTCCTGAGCGCAGTGGAGCGGGCGACCGGGTGCGCGTGTACAGTGCCCGTGACCGCACCCGCCTGAAGCTAACGTTGCGCGCGAAGCGTTTGGGTTTATCGCTAAGCGATGCCAAAGGAATTATCGATATGTACGACAGTCCGCGTGACACCACGGCGCAGTTACAGAAGTTTCTAGAGGTGTTAGCTACGAACAAAACCCAGTTGCTGGAGCGACTGGCTGATTTACAAGCCAACTTGGACGAGATCAAAGTGCATGAGAAAGAGGCGCAAGCCTTGCTCGAAAAAGCCCAGTCTGGCCGGACAACGGGTCATAAATCGAAACCCCGTCGTGTGGTCAGCGCTTGATCCGCAGAATAGAAAAACAGGCATGACCAACGATTACAACGCCAACGAGACCGCCTTGCCTGCTGATGGGTTGC
>JABBAS010000031.1:11240-117533 GCA_018607835.1 Methylobacillus sp.
GGGTTGCGCGCCCGAATAGAAGCTAGTTTGGCTCGCCAAGGCATGATGCTGCGCCTTGGGGTAGAGCTGGTGCGCGTGGCGCCCGGCGTGTGCGAGTTGACCCTCCCCTATGCGGATGCAGTAACGCAACAGCAGGGTAGCTTTCATGGTGGTGCCATGGGGGCTTTGGCAGATATTGCTGGCGGCTATGCCGCGCTGACCGTTGCACCGTTAGAGAGCGAAGTGACGACGGTGGAGTACAAAATTAACTTTTTATCTGCGCGCACGGGTGGTGCTTTGTTTGCGACGGGGCAGGTTGTGAAGGCGGGGCGGCGCTTAATCATCACCACGGCCGAAGTGCACCACGTGGGCGACGACGGTGAGCGCACGCTGTGCGCCCTCATGCAACAGACCATCGCACCGGTACCTAAGACTTACTGAGTGTTTAACTATTGATCCTTGGCGTGCGCTGCGTCACAACCAGCGACGGCAACCAACCACGTTCTGAAAGCAAAGCTGTATGACAAATTTACCTGGTTTGAACTTCCAATTGGGCGAGGACATTGACGCATTGCGCGACGCTGTTCGTGATTTCGCTCAGAGCGAAATTGCACCGCGCGCCAGCGACATTGACCGGGATGACCAATTTCCCATGGACACATGGGAGAAGATGGGGGCGATGGGCTTGCTGGGTATCACGGTGCCCGAGTCTTATGGCGGCGCCAATATGGGCTACTTGGCGCACATGATTGCGATGGAGGAAATATCGCGCGCATCCGCCTCAGTAGGCTTGAGTTACGGCGCCCATAGCAATTTGTGTGTGAATCAAATTAACCGCAATGGCACACCAGAGCAAAAACAAAAATACTTGCCCAAGCTCATTTCTGGCGCCCACGTGGGCGCGCTGGCGATGAGCGAGCCCAATGCAGGATCTGACGTCATCAGCATGAAGCTGACAGCGCAGGAGAAAAATGGCTTCTTCCTTTTAAACGGCTCAAAGATGTGGATCACCAATGGTCCCGACGCCGACACGTTGGTGGTCTACGCCAAGACAGAACCTGAAATGGGCGCCCGAGGCGTGACAGCATTTCTGATTGAGAAGGACATGCCCGGCTTTTCCGTTGCCCAAAAGCTAGATAAATTAGGCATGCGTGGTAGCCACACCGGTGAGTTGGTGTTCAAGGACGTCGAGGTGCCCGAGTCCCATATCTTGGGCGGCTTAAACAACGGCACCAAGGTGCTGATGAGTGGTTTGGATTACGAGCGTGCAGTGCTCAGTGGCGGTCCACTGGGCATCATGCAGTCGGTACTGGACAACGTTATTCCGTACATCCATGACCGCAAACAATTCGGCCAATCTATTGGTGAGTTCCAATTGATACAAGGCAAGGTTGCCGACATGTATACCGTGATGCAAGCCGGCCGATCTTTTGCCTACATGGTCGCAAAAAATCTAGATGCGTTGGGTGAGGAGCATGTACGCCAGGTGCGCAAAGACTGCGCGTCGGTTATTTTATGGACGGCCGAAAAGGCCACTTGGATGGCCGGTGAAGGCGTACAGATTTTTGGCGGTAATGGCTACATCAATGAGTACCCGTTGGGTCGTCTTTGGCGCGATGCGAAGTTATACGAGATCGGTGCAGGAACGAGCGAAATTCGCCGTATGCTGATCGGCCGCGAGCTGTTCGCTGAAACCTGCTAGAACCACTAAGCCGACCGACCTAACCCCCTACGCATCCTTTGATGATTGTGCAATGAGCAAACAACTGAACGACCTTTTCGCGCATAACCGGCGCTGGGCTGCAGAGATGCAAACCAACCAGCCTGGGTTTTTTACCCGGCTGTCCACCCAGCAGACACCCAAGTACATGTGGATAGGCTGCTCCGACAGCCGAGTGCCTGCCAACCAAATTACGGGACTTGAGCCGGGTGAGGTGTTTGTGCACCGAAACGTGGCCAACGTGGTGGTGCACTCTGACCTCAACGCCCTATCCACCGTGCAGTTTGCGGTCGAGCGCTTAAAGGTGTCCCACGTCATGGTGGTTGGTCATTACGGTTGCTCAGGTGTACAGGCGGCCTTAGAGGGCGCGCGTATAGGCTTGGCTGACAATTGGCTGCGCCACATACAGGATGTGCGCGATCGGCACAGCGGCATTCTGGATGGGCTAGATGCCCAGCAGCGCGCCGATGCGCTGTGCGAACTCAATGTCATCGAGCAGGTGCTAAATGTGTCGCAGACCACGGTCTTGCAAGACGCCTGGTTGCGCGGCCAAGACGTCACCGTTCACGGCTGGATCTATGGCCTGCATGACGGTTTGTTGAAGGATCTGAAGGTCACCGTAGAAGGTAATTTGGCGATAGAAGCCAGTTATGCGCGGGCCATCGCGAGCGTATCCAGCAGTCGCACGGGGTCGCCCACCCCCGACGCTATCAGCTAAGCGCATCAAGTTAGCGACGCGTCGCGTTGCGCCACCTCGTCGGCCACACCGATTGTTAAGCCACAAACCAAGGAGTCTCCATGTCCCACGATCCCGTTGTTATTGTCAGCGCCGCGCGCACGCCCATGGGCGCTTTCCAAGGTGATTTCTCATCGTTGGCCGCCCATGACCTTGGCGGGGTCGCCATTGCATCGGCGGTACAGCGCGCAGGGATTGATCCCGCCGTGGTGAATGAGGTGTTGTTTGGCAACTGCCTGATGGCGGGGCAGGGGCAAGCGCCTGCGCGCCAGGCCCTGCTCAAAGGCGGCTTGCCACTGTCCACCGGTGCGGTCACCCTATCGAAAATGTGTGGCTCCGGAATGAAGGCCACCATGTTGGCACATGACATGCTGATGGCCGGTAGCGCAGATGTTATGTTGGCAGGTGGGATGGAGAGCATGACCAATGCGCCGTACTTGCTTCAGAAGGGGCGTGGCGGTTATCGCATGGGGCACGACAAAATTTACGATCACATGATGTTGGATGGCCTTGAAGATGCCTACGAGGCAGGCCGATCTATGGGAACATTTGGTGAAGATTGCGCCGCGAAATACAACTTCACCCGCGAACAGCAAGATGCGTTTGCCATCGCATCGGTTCAACGGGCGCAGACGGCCAGTACCGACGGCTCGTTTGCTGCCGAGATCGCTCCCGTCACCATTAAAGACCGTCAGGGCGAGCGCGTGGTGGCCGTGGACGAGGGCCCAGGAAAAATCAATACCGACAAAATACCCGGCCTAAGAACCGCGTTTAAAAAAGAGGGTGGCACCATCACAGCGGCCAGTAGCTCCTCTATCAACGACGGTGCAGCCGCCTTGGTGCTGATGCGCGAAAGCCGCGCCGCGCAGTTGGGATGCCAGCCGTTGGCGCGTATCGTCGCCCATGCCACCCACGCCCAAGCGCCCAACTGGTTTACGACCGCACCGGTATTTGCCATGCAAAAACTGTTTGCCTCGGCAGGCTGGACCCCTGAGACCGTTGATCTCTACGAAATCAATGAGGCGTTCGCGGTGGTTCCTATGGCGGCGATGGTGGAGCTTAATTTGTCGCATGAGCGTGTCAATGTGCTCGGCGGTGCCTGTGCCTTGGGTCATCCTATCGGAGCCAGTGGCGCGCGCATCATCGTGACCTTGCTCAATGCGTTGCGTTTGCGTGGCGGTAAGCGTGGCGTGGCGTCGTTGTGCATTGGTGGTGGTGAGGCCACTGCGATGGCTCTTGAACTTTTCTAACGTCCTCTAAAGAAAGGCTTGCGATGTTGTTGACCGAAGACCAGCGCCTCATACAAGATGCGGTGCGTACGTTTGCGCAGGAGCAGCTGTGGCCCTTTGCGGGTCAGTGGGATAAAACGCACCATTTTCCAGTCGATGCCCATAAGGGCCTTGCCGCACTGGGGTGTTACGGCATTTGCGTCCCTGAGGAGATGGGGGGCGCCGGACTTGACTACGTGACCTTGGCGGTGGTGCTAGAAGAAATCGCGGCAGGTGATGGTGGAACCAGCACCGTCATTTCCGTTACCAATTGTCCGGTCAATGCCATTTTGTTGCACCACGGCAATGCCCAGCAGCAAGCGGATTGGTTACGCCCGTTGGCCCAAGGTGACCTGTTGGGCGCTTTTTGCCTGACCGAGCCGCACGTCGGAAGTGATGCCTCCGGCTTGCGCACCACAGCGACGCGCGACGGTGATCACTATGTTTTAAACGGTGTGAAGCAATTCATTACCAGCGGTAAGCACGGTGACGTGGCCATTGTGATTGCCGTCACCGATAAGGCGGCAGGTAAAAAGGGCATGAGCGCCTTCCTTGTTCCGACCGATGCACCCGGTTACGTGGTCGCGCGCTTGGAAGATAAATTAGGGCAGCACAGCAGCGACACGGCACAAATCTCGTTGGAAAACTGCCGTGTCCCTTTGGATAACCTGATCGGGGAGTTGGGTGATGGGTACCGCATCGCTCTGGGCGGCTTAGAGGGCGGTCGTATTGGTATCGCGGCGCAAAGTATCGGCATGGCGCGCAGTGCGTTTGAGTGTGCGCTGGCCTATGCCAAGGACAGGGAGTCGTTTGGACAGCCGATTTTTAACCACCAAGCGGTGGGCTTTAAGCTCGCCGACATGGCCACACAAATCGAGGCGGCGCGTGCGCTCACGCTACATGCCGCGGCCTTGCGGGATGCGGGCCAGCCCTGCTTGAAGGAGGCCGCGATGGCCAAGCTCTTCGCTAGCGAGATGGCCGAGACGGTGTGCTCTCAGGCCTTGCAGGTGCACGGTGGCTATGGTTATCTCAGCGATTTCCCCGTCGAGCGCATCTACCGCGACGTGCGGGTATGCCAAATTTACGAGGGGACGTCCGATGTTCAGAAAATTCTCATACAACGGGCTTTGGCACGCTGAAGTCGTGCCGATTCGGCTGTCCATTTAGGCTCTCTAGCGCCTAAAATCTCTCGATATGAAAATTATTATCCTTGGGGCGGGCCGAGTCGGCGAGAGTGTTGCGGAGAGTTTGGTTTCTGAGCGCAACGACATCACCATGATCGACCACGACGGCGACCGCTTACGCGCTTTGGAGGATCGCTTTGACCTTCAGGGCGTGGTGGGGAACGGTGCCCATCCCTCCATGCTGAAGGCGGCGGGCATTGAAGACGCGGACATGATGATCGCCTGCTCTGCCAGCGATGAGACCAACTTGGTGGTCTGCAAGGTGGCCCATGACGTCTTCGGTACGCCGACAACCATCGCCCGTTTGCGCTCACCTGAGTACCAAGACAGCCCCGAATTACTGTCTCGAACCGGCTTTGCGGTTGATCATGTGATCTGCCCAGAAGAGTCTGTGATGAAGTACATCCATCAGCTGATTCAGTATCCCGAGGCGTTACAAATCATCCATTTCTCACAGGGCCGAGCCAGCATGGTGGTTGTCCGCGCGGTCGCGGGTAGTGCGCTGGTCGGGAAGGCCTTGAGCGAGTTCAAAACCTTGTTGCCCTCTGCGGAAATGCGCGTGGTCGCGATTTATCGCAACGGATTTGAGGTCCCGAGTAACTCAGATGCACGGGTGATGGCCAATGACGAGGTCTTTGTTTTAGCGGAAAAAAACAAAATACGATCGGTACTGTTCGGTCTGCACAAACGGGACCAACCCGTACAGCGCATCATGATTGCGGGCGGCGGTCGTGTGGGACTGCGCTTGGCAAGGGGGTTGGTGGGGCATTACCAAGTCAAAATCATTGAGCAAGACAAAGCCCGCTGCGAGTATCTCGCCGAGCAGTTGCCCGCTGATACGCTGGTGCTGCGAGGCGACGTGGCGGATGCAGATTTACTGCAAGAAGAAAACGTGGGTGAGATGGACTTGTTTCTGTCTCTTACCAACGATGACGAGGACAACATTCTCTCAGCCATGTTGGCGAAGCGCATGGGCGCTAAGCGTGTCATGGCGCTGATCAACCGCCGTGCCTATGCGGACATGATGGAGGGCAGCACCATTGATATTGCGATATCGCCAGCGCAAACCATTATTGGTGAACTCTTAGCGCACCTGCGCAAGGGCGATGTTGCCGCGGTGCATAGTTTGCGTCGCGGTGCCGCCGAGGTGCTGGAGGGCGTCGCGCGAGGCGACGCGAAGACCTCTAAGCTGGTGGGCCGTCGCATAGAAGAACTCAAGCTACCCCGTGGGGCCTCCATTGGCGCCATTATTCGCGGCGATGGCGACGATACCGCCATGCACATGCCCCACCATGACACCCTGATTGAAACAGGCGATCATGTGGTGGTCTTTATTCCGAACAAGCGATCGGTCCGTGATGTGGAAAAGCTATTCCAAGTGTCCGCAACCTTTTTCGGTTAGCCTGCTCCCGTATGTATAACTTTCTGCCAGTATTCGCGGCCTTGTCACGGGTACTCATTGTGTTCTCTGTCATGTTCCTGGTGCCATGGGCCTGGTCGTGGTGGGGCGATGAGCACCGGTTGCAGGAAGTCTGGTTGGGTTCATTTGGGGTGACCCTTTTGTCTGGCTTGGGGTTGATGTGGTACACCCAGAGCCACCGCAGAGAGCTCATGCCCAAAGATGGTTTCATGCTGGTGAATTTAGTCTGGGCGGTCCTGCCCGCCTACGCCGCACTGCCTCTTTGGGTAGGCATACCCGATATGAGTTGGACAGATGCCTATTTTGAGGCGGTGAGCGGCCTCACCGCAACGGGCGCCACCGTGCTCAGTGGGTTGGACACGTTGCCACTGGCGATCAATGTCTGGCGTTGTTTCCTCCAATTATTTGGGGGTCTGGGCATCATGCTGTTGGTGGTGGCCATTCTGCCGCTGTTGGGTTTAGGTGGCGTGCAGCTATACAAGGCGGAGACGCCGGGCCCCATGAAGGATGCCAAGCTGACCCCGCGTATTGCCGAGACGGCACGTGGCTTATGGGGTGTTTATTTCGTGCTGTCGGCCAGTTGCTTCTTGGCCTACCGGTGGGCGGGTATGTCGTGGTCCGATGCCTTCATGCACATGAGTACGACGGTCAGTTTGGGCGGTTTTTCGTCGCACGACGCCAGTCTAGGCTTTTGGGATTCAACCCGTATTGAGAGCGTGGCGATGGTCTTTATGCTGCTCGCGGGGGTTAGTTTTGCTCGCTACTTTATTGTTTGGCGCTCGCGCTCACTCATGACGTTGGTGCGTGACGTGGAGGTCCGTGCGTACTTTGGCGTCTTGTTGGTCAGCGTGGGATTGGTCAGCGCCCTGTTGGCCGTTAATGCGGTGGTGCCGACGTTCTCTGAGGCGCTGCGGGTGTCAGCGTTCCAAATCGTTTCGTTGGCGACCACAACGGGTTACTCGTCCGTGGACTACGCCTTATGGCCGGCATTCGCGCCGGTTTTGCTGGTCATGTTGGGTTGCTTTGTCTCGTGTGCAGGCTCAACGGGTGGCGGCATCAAAATGGTGCGCATGATCATGCTGGTGAAGCAAGCACGGCGCGAGTTGATTCGTGCGATTCACCCGCGAGTCGTGAACCCCGTGCATCTGGGTGGGCAGACCATCGCCAATGGGGTGTTGATGTCGGTCATGGCGTTCATGCTGATTTATGGCGCAACCATTTTGGTGTTGACCATGCTGATGCTGTACTCGGGGCTGGATATCGTGACCGCGTTCACCGCCGTCGTCGCGTGCGTGAACAACATTGGCCCGGGACTTGGCGCCGTTGGACCAGCCGGTAATTACGGCGGATTAACGGATTTCCAAACGTGGATTTGTACCTTTGGCATGATGCTAGGGCGTTTAGAGTTGCTGTCAGTGCTGGTGTTGTTTACAGCGCAGTTCTGGCGCAAGTGAGTGACGTGCGTGCGGTATTCTCTTTTGAGTGGCCGCTGTTTAACCCAATAAAAGAGGAGAGTAGCGATGCCGATTACCACTGGATATAAGGCCTTGGTCGCAAGCGCCATGGCGGAGGTCGTGACCTACACCGTCGCTGAGGTGCAGGCGAGGCTGGACACGGACGCGCGCTTACAACTGGTTGATATCCGTGACATTCGCGAGCTGGATGCGGGTGGGACAGCCGTGGGCGCGCTGCATGCACCGCGTGGCATGTTGGAGTTTTGGGTCGACCCCGAGTCGCCGTACCACAAGCCTGTGTTTGCCGATGAGTCCAAAGAATACGTCCTTTACTGCGGTGCCGGCTGGCGCAGTGCTTTGGCCGCGAAGGCTTTACAGGACATGGGCATGACCAACGTAGCGCATATCGATGGCGGTTATACAGACTGGGTGAAGGCGGGCGCACCCGTCATCACGATGGACGCGTTGAAAGCGCAACGAGCGGCAGCCAAAGCCAAGGGCTGATGGCATGGCCCAAGACGCGACAGCGGCATGCCCTTGTGGTCGGCTGAGCGGCGCTCACTCCGGGCAGCCATCGTCGGGTAAGGTGTCCAAAGCGGTTAAGACGCCGCTGACGTTTGCATCTTGCTGTGGTGCCTATCTCGCGGGTACGTCGTTGCCGCCAGACCCCGAAAGCCTCATGCGCTCACGGTATACCGCTTTTGTTCGCGGTGACGAATCGTATTTACGCGCCACGTGGCTTGCCAAAAATTGTCCGACGGTGATCCACCTGCGCGCAGAGACGCATTGGTTGGGCCTTGAGGTGAAACACGCACCGCCGCCAGCCGCAAACCGAGGTACGGTGCACTTTGTCGCCCGCTGTCGCGAGGCGGGAAAAGGTCAACGCATTGAGGAAAATAGCCTGTTCGAGCAGGTCGGTGGTCGTTGGCTTTATGTGGGTGCCGCCTAATCATTTAGGTGGTGCCCTGTCCAGACCGGTAAGCAGCGGGTGTGACGCCAGCCCACACCTTGAATGCGCGAATGAAGCTTTTCTCATTTTGAAAGCCGCTGACTTCCGCAACCCGCTTAATGGGTAGGGTCGAGGACATCAGTGCGTGGTGCGCGCGTGCCATGGCGGCGTGGTGCTTCAGGTCTTGCCAGTTTTCTCCGACTTCGCGCAGCATCCGGAACAGGCTTCTGCTGGATATATTGAGCTGTGCCGCCACTTGCTCGGCGGTCAGCGGTGCCGCGCTCGGCGTGCGCAGAATTTGTTGCACTTGTTGTACCAAGCGCCGGTCGCGACGATAGTGGCGAATCGTCAATGGCAGGGCGCGTTGAAGCATAGAGCCTAACGCGGACTCGTCACGGCGAACGGGTAATGACAAGTAACTGGCGTCGAAGCAAAGTCGTGTCGCCGGCGCGTTAAAGCGGACAGGGCAGGGAAACAAAACGGCGTATGCGCCAACGTGTGCCGGCGCGGGGAAACTGAAGTCGACTTGGTGTAAAGCGATGCGAGAGTCAATGATCCAAGCGGAGAAACCGAGTAAATTCCGGAGCAGTGTGACCTCACAAAATTCCTTGAGCGCCGGTGCAATAGCCAAGTCTGACAGGATGACCTGAGCCGTATCGGGGCGTCCAGTGGTGGCGTGAGCGGGCTCGAGCAGGGTCAGGCTGACGGCCGATGTGAGTAAGCCGTGGTGACGACACCAGCGTTTCATGGCAACTGCCAGTGTCGGGGCGCTCAAGGAGGCTCTGGCTAGCAGACCGTAGCTGCCCCAAGGTAGGCGCCGCTCGAACCAACCCAGTGCTTCGTCATCCAAGGTGCGCATCGCCGCTTCGCTGAGAACCTCAAATTGTGCTGCGGAGACTGTCGCGTGATCTTGCTGTAAAAAGCGTGGCGGTATTTGTGCCTTTGCCAGCGCCGCATCGGCCGACAGTCCTGCCTGATCATATGCCTGCGCAATCGCGCGTACAAACGCAATCGGCGTGGCTTTGACGCCGAGGATCTCTGGTTTTTCAGTGGCTGCGGTCTGCGCGTCCATTTTGGGTATCTTTCGCTAAGGAGAGGTGAAATTTTGGCATAAATTGCAACTTACTTGTCAGATATTGCGCCCGCAATCGTTCTATCCTGCGGGTTGGCCCTGTAGCTTCGAGTGAGAGATGTGATGCCCCAACTGATGAGTCAATTGAATAGCCGGTCCGCCGACTTTCAAGCCAATGCCGCCGCGATGCAAGCCACCGTGACTGATTTACGCGACCACCTGGCGCGGGTCTGCCTCGGTGGCGGAGAGGCTGCGCGTGCCAAGCACGTGGCACGAGGCAAGCTACTGCCCCGAGAGCGCGTGCGCATGTTGTTGGATCCGGGGTCACCCTTTCTTGAGCTATCACCCATGGCCGCCCATGCCATGTACGGTGATGTGGCGCCCAGTGCAGGGCTGATTGCGGGTATTGGCCGCGTCAACGGTGTGATGTGCGTGGTGGTTTGCAACGACGCTACCGTGAAGGGCGGCACTTACTTTCCCATGACGGTGAAAAAACATTTGCGTGCGCAAGAGGTCGCCCAGCAAAACCACTTGCCATGCGTGTATTTGGTCGACTCCGGCGGTGCGAACCTACCCCAGCAAGACGAGGTGTTTCCTGACCGAGATCATTTTGGCCGCATCTTCTACAACCAGGCCAATATGAGCGCCATGGGCTTGGGCCAAGTCGCCGTGGTTATGGGCAGCTGTACAGCCGGTGGCGCCTATGTGCCTGCCATGAGCGATGAGACCATCATCGTCAAAAACCAAGGCACTATTTTCTTAGGTGGCCCGCCCTTAGTGAAGGCGGCGACCGGCGAGGTTGTGAGCAGTGAAGACCTCGGTGGTGGCGATGTGCATACCCGCTTGTCCGGTGTGGCAGATCACTTGGCGCAAGACGACGCGCATGCCCTGGCCTTGGCGCGGCAGGCCGTTGCCAACCTTAACGCGTCACCGATGTCGCCCCCTACCCAAACGCCGGTGCCCCCCAAGTACGATGCCATGGAGTTATACGGGGTCATACCCACCGACACACGCAAGCCATTTGATGTTCGGGAGATCATTGCGCGGGTGGTCGATGACAGCGCTTTCGATGAGTTTAAGGCGCGGTTTGGTAGCACCTTGGTGTGCGGATTTGCGCACATTGAAGGCATGCCTGTCGGCATTATTGCCAACAACGGCATCTTGTTTTCAGAGTCGGCACAAAAGGGCGCGCACTTCATCGAGCTCTGTTGCCAGCGCAAAATCCCACTGGTATTTTTGCAAAACATCACGGGGTTTATGGTCGGTCGGAAAGTGGAGAACGAAGGGATCGCTCGTCACGGCGCCAAGATGGTGACGGCGGTCGCCTGTGCGCAGGTGCCCAAACTGACGGTGATCATTGGCGGAAGTTTTGGTGCCGGTAATTACGGTATGTGTGGCCGCGCGTTCAGTCCCCGGTTTTTGTGGATGTGGCCGAATGCGCGGATTAGCGTGATGGGCGGCGAGCAAGCCGCTAGCGTATTGGCAACCGTGAAGCGGGATGGCCTGACCCAGAAGGGCAACACATGGTCGGCAGAAGAAGAGGATGCTTTCAAGGCGCCGATTCGCGCGCAGTATGAAACCCAAGGCCATCCCTACTACGCCACAGCGCGCTTGTGGGACGACGGCATCATTGATCCGGTTGATACCCGTCGGGTACTGGCTCTGGGCTTAGCCGCCGCGCTGCGGGCACCGATTCCCGAGACGCGCTTCGGCGTCTTTCGCATGTAACAGGAGGATCTATGTCCCAAACAATCCAACCCACACTCGACACGTGGCGACGCGCCGGCGTAGCCTATGTGTACCTCAATCGCCCCGATGTACGCAACGCGTTTAATGACGAGATGATCGCCCAGCTGCGCGATCAATTCCAACAGTTCGCCCAAGATGATGACCTGCGTGCAGTGGTGCTCGGCGGACATGGAAAGGCCTTTTGCGCGGGCGCTGACTTGAGCTGGATGCGCGCTATGGCAGATTACAGCTGGGAGGAAAATCGGGCCGATGCGCAGGCGCTCGCAGACATGCTGTGGACCATTAGCCGCTGCCCTGTGCCCGTCATTGCGCGTTTGCATGGCGATTGTTATGCCGGCGGCGTGGGGCTGGCCAGTGTGTGCGACATCCGAGTGGCGGCACATGGGGTGCAGATTTGTTTGAGTGAAGCGAAGTTGGGCTTGTTGCCTGCCACCATCGCGCCCTACGTCGTGCGTGCCATGGGCGAGTCGGCGGCGCGACGTTATTTTGTAACGGCCGAGCGGTTTGACGCCGCCAAGGCACAGAGCTTTGGCATGCTCCATGCGGTCGTCGAGCCCGATCAACTCGATACAACCATAGACGGCCTACTCGACGCCATCGTCGCCAACGGCCCCCAAGCAACCCGAGCCTGTAAGGCGCTGGTCGCTGACGTGGCGGGCACGCCCAACACGGCGGAGCTGCGGGCACATACCGTCAATTTGATCGCGGATATTCGTGCCAGCGATGAAGGCCGTGAAGGTGTGCAGGCGTTCTTAAACAAGCGCAAGCCTGATTGGTTGGGCGCACCCCATGGCAGTGAGGCGGTCTGATGGCTATGTTTACAAAAATACTGATTGCGAACCGCGGAGAAATTGCCTGCCGAGTTGCCGCAACAGCCAAGCGCTTGGGTATTCAAACGGTGGCTGTTTACGCCGACGCCGACGCCGAGGCGATGCATGTCAAGGCCTGCGACGAGGCCGTGCACATCGGCGGCAGCGCACCGGCGCAGAGCTACTTGCAGTGGCAGCGCATTCTGGATGCGGCACGCGCAACCGGTGCGCAAGCGGTACACCCAGGTTACGGCTTTCTGAGTGAAAACGATGCATTTGCCACCGCCTGTGCAGAAGCTGGTTTGGTCTTTATCGGACCAAAACCCGCGTCCATACGCGCGATGGGACTAAAGGCAGAGAGCAAACGCCTCATGGCCAATGCGGGTGTGCCGTTGGTGCCCGGCTACCACGGTGAAAACCAAGACAGCGCATTCTTGCAGGAACAAGCGGATGTGATTGGCTACCCGGTGCTGATTAAAGCCAGTGCGGGTGGCGGCGGTAAGGGCATGCGCGTGGTTTCACAGGCAGGCGATTTTGCGGCTGCATTAAGTAGTTGCCAACGGGAGGCGATCAATAGCTTTGCCAACGACGCCGTACTGATTGAAAAATATGTGCAGCGTCCTCGACACATCGAGATACAGATTTTTGGGGACAACCACGGCAACTGCGTCTCTTTGTTTGAACGGGACTGCTCGGTGCAGCGCCGTCATCAAAAAGTGCTGGAAGAAGCGCCGGCGCCGGGGATGACCGCTGCGATGCGTCTCGCCATGGGTGAGGCAGCAGTGGCCGCCGCCAAGGCCGTGCAATACGTTGGCGCGGGCACCGTGGAGTTTATTGTTGAGCAAGCAGACGATGGGGCGATGTCGTTTTACTTCATGGAGATGAACACGCGCTTGCAAGTGGAGCATCCCGTTACTGAGGCCGTCACCGGTTTGGATTTGGTGGCGTGGCAGTTGCGCGTCGCCGCTGGGGAACCCTTGCCGAAGTCGCAAGACCAGTTGCAATTGAATGGGCACGCCATTGAGGCACGTATCTGTGCAGAAAATCCCAACCAAGACTTCCTGCCTGCGACAGGGCCGTTGTGGCATTTCAGTGGGCCGGAGGCATCGCACTTTTGTTTTACGGCGGGTGGCGTCCGCTTGGACACGGGGGTGACTCAAGGCGACGTGGTCTCGCCGTTTTACGACTCCATGTTGGCCAAGCTCATTGTGTGGGGCGCTGATCGCGACGAGGCCTTAGCAAAGCTAGACAAGGCCTTAAGCGAGATGCAAGTCGTTGGCGTGGCCAACAACGTGGCGTTTTTGCGCGACGTGGTGCAAAGCGCCTCGTTTAGCCAAGGCGATTTAGACACGGATCTCATTGCCCGTGAGCGTGACAATTTATTTAAAACCCAAACCTTGTCTGAGGACCTTGCCGTTGCAGGTGTCATGGGTATGGTCTTGCGCCAAGAGGTTGACGCGATGGGCAGCAACCCCTGGCAAGCGGTTGATGGGTGGCAAGTCGTCGGCGCTCCGCCGCGACCGTTTCAGCTACAAGGCGCGTGGGGCGATGAGGTGCGTGCGCTGGACGTTGTCCTGTATTCGACTCCCCAACGTGTACGTATCGCGGATACGGACCACGCCTTTGAGTGGCGCGCGCACCCGCGAGGTGTTTCGGTGTGTCTCAATGGGGTGTGGACAGATCTGTCTGTGGTGGCAAGCGCGGGACAATACCATGTGTTTTCAAGGGCAGGGCACGCGGTGCTGCAATGGGTTGACCCGCTGGCTGGCAGCGCGCAGGCCGCGGATGCATTGGGTGGTCTGAACACACCCATGCCCGGCAAGCTGATCCGCATGGATGTGGCGGTTGGAGACACGGTGGCCAAGGGTCAAGTACTGGCGGTGATGGAAGCCATGAAGATGGAGCACAGTATTGCCAGTCCCCGTGATGGGGTGGTGTCCGAGGTGTTTTACGCGGTGGGAGACCAAGTCGCGGAAGGCCAAGCCCTGCTCACACTACAGGATGTGACCTAGCCCCGGTTCTCGGTCTTCGGTCTTCGGTCCAAGTAGGGATAAGCTCGCACGATGAACATCACCTTTTGCTGCACACACACCAACCCCAAGGCCTGGTTGCAAGCGCTGGGCGCTGCATTGCCTGAGCACGACATCACGTTATGGGACGCCGAAGCGCCGCACCGCAACGCCGCAGCCGATGCCGCGATCGTTTGGGCGCCGCCGCAGGCTTTCTTTGACCAACAACCGACGTTGAAGGTCGCGTTCAACTTGGGCGCCGGCGTCGATGCGCTGCTGGAAAAGCGACTGCCGCCTGACTTAGCAGTGATCCGTCTCGACGATGCGGGGATGTCTGTGCAAATGGCTGAGTATGTCTTGCAGGCCGTCGTGCGTTACTTCCGCGAGTTTGCCGCTTACGAACAAGATATGCGGGCTGGTGAGTGGTCGTTTCGACGCCCTCGCCAGCGACAAGATTTCACGGTGGGCATCATGGGCTGCGGCGTACTCGGACAGCGTGTCGCCATGGCGTTGCAGCATTTTGAGTATCCCGTGGCCGGTTGGAGTCGGCGCCCCAAGGTGCTCAGCGGTGTGCAGATGTATGCGGGGGACGCGGCGCTGCCCGACTTCTTTGCCGCCTGTGCAGTCGTGGTTTGCTTGTTGCCACTGACGCCGGAGACCCAGCACATCTTGTGCGCGCGCAACCTAAAGCACTTGCCGGTAGGCAGCTATGTGGTGAACGCCGCCAGGGGGGCCCACTTGGTGGAGTCCGACCTACTCGCGTTGCTCGATGGCGGGCATTTGGCTGGGGCGACCTTGGACGTGTACACCACCGAGCCGCTGCCCGAAGACCACGCGTTTCGGCGTCATGAAAAAATAACGTGCACGCCCCATGCCGCCGCGAGGACCTTGCGCGACGCGTCGGTGGTACAAATTGTGGGTAAATTGAAGCAATGGGCCAGTGGCACACCCGCGCACCAACTGCCTGGCTACGTCGATCTTGCGCGTGGTTATTAGTTGTTTTTGGCAGGCATCAAGCGTATAGGCCCCTAGACCCATCACATCCATTACTTAAAACACCATGAACTACCCTAGCCGTGTACACATCACCGAAGTCGGTCCGCGAGATGGTTTGCAAAATGAAAAAACCCACGTGGGCGTTGCAGATAAGCTGGGTTTGATCGAGCGCCTGTTGCAAGCGGGCGTCCGCCATTTCGAGGCAACCAGTTTCGTTAGCCCTAAGTGGGTGCCGCAAATGGCCGATGCCGCAGAGGTGATGGCGGGACTGGGCGGGCCTAATTTTGCACCCTTGCTGGATGGGGCCACCGTTAGCGTGCTGACGCCGAATATGCGGGGCTTAGAAGCCGCGCTCGCGGCTGGTGCGCAAGAGGTGGTGGTTTTCGGTGCGGCCAGTGAGGCCTTTAGTCAAAAAAACATCAACTGTTCGATCGCTGAATCGATGGCGATGTTCGCGCCAGTGGTCGCCGCGGCGCACGCCGCCGGTGTCGCAACGCGTGGCGCCATCTCTTGTAGCGTGGGCTGCCCTTATGAGGGTGACGTGGCACCCCAAAAAGTGGGGGAGGTTGCGCGCATGATGCAGGCCATGGGCGTACAACGCATTGCCGTTGCAGACACCATCGGTGTGGGAACGCCGCGCAAAGTACAGGCCGCGATGGCGGCGGCACTCGCGCACTACGACGTGGCGCACGTCGCGGGACACTTCCACGACACCTACGGCCAAGCGTTGGCCAATACGCTCGCCGCCTTGCAAATGGGTGTGAGTCACTTTGAATCGTCTATCGCCGGTTTGGGAGGCTGTCCCTATGCCAAAGGCGCGACCGGCAACGTGGCCACAGAAGACGTGGTCTATCTCCTGCACGGCATGGGCATTGATACGGGCTTGGCGCTAGATGGATTGGTGGATGCGGCCGCCTTCATTGGCAAGGTGCTGGGGCGTCCACCGAATAGCCGTGTGACTGTCGCGATGCTAAACCAGCGCGATAAGCCGTGAGGTTGTTCTGCTGGTCAGGGCTGAGCGCGCATCGCTTGGGGTAAAGTCCCTGCCATGCATACTGACCACAGCGAACATGATGACGAACACGCCAAGCGCCTTGAGAACGTCGAGGTGAAGTTGGCCTATGCCGAGCAGGCACTTGACACCTTGGACGCCGTCGTGGCCCGCCAACAGCGTCAAATTGACGCCCTGATTGCGCAGGTGGTCACCCTCAAAAACCGCGTGCCAGAAGGTGGCGACGCGGAGGGTGCGTTCAGAAGCTTGCGCGACGATTTACCGCCGCATTACTGAGCAGACACCTCATTCAGCTCCCGCGCTGCAAGGGCGGCGATGTCGAGACTGCGCAATCGTAAATCGGCGTCGTACACATCATTAACCAGCAAAAACTCGTCGGCTTGCGTGACGGTGGCGAGTTGCTTGAGGCCAGCGCGCACCGTGTCCGGACTGCCGATGACGGCCGCCGCCAAAAAGTCGGCAATACCCGCTTGTGCCGAGGGGTCTAAACTGGCTAAGAAATCTGGTTTCGGTGGCGGCAATTGGCCACGCTTACCCGTCAAAATGCCGAGCACCCGCTGGTAAGTGCTACTGGCTAGGTAGTCGGCTTCTTCGTCGGTTGGCGCCGCGACCAACGGTACGCCAATGGCCACATAGGGCGCCGCCAGTTGCGCGCTGGGCTGGAAGGTGCGACGGTAGATGTCAATGGCTTGTAAAACCATGCGTGGTGCGAAGTGCGACGCAAACGCAAACGGCAGTCCTCTTTGCGCAGCCAGTTGTGCTGAAAATAAGCTGGATCCCAGCAACCACATGGGGACCTCGGTACCCGCGCCAGGCATCGCCACAATGGCCTGATTCGGTTGCGCTGGCGCCAGCAGATGCTGCAGCTCCGCGACATCGTTGGGAAAGTCGTCCTCTGACTCGGTTCGGTCACGGCGCAGTGCACGCATGGTGAGGCGGTCGGTGCCGGGTGCACGTCCCAGACCCAGATCAATGCGATTGGGGTGCAACTCTGCCAAGGTGCCAAACGCCTCTGCAACCACCAAAGGGGCATGGTTGGGCAGCATTACGCCACCAGAGCCCACGCGTATACGCTGCGTACCGCCCGCGATATAACCGACCAATACGGCCGTTGCTGAGCAGGCGATGCCCGTCATGTTGTGGTGTTCGGCCAGCCAATACCGCGTAAAGCCCAGGGTCTCCGCGTGTTGGGCGGTGCGCAGGGCCGTCTCCAATGCGTGACGCACGGGATGGCCCTCGCGCACGGCCACCAAGTCAAGCATGGATAGTTTGATCGGTGGGTGCTTTTTATCGTTGGTTTGCATGGAGTTTGTCCGCTATTTTCTCGCCAAGGATGTACAGGGCTTGTTGCCGTATTTTGTCGCAGCTTGGGTGATCGTGTTGTCGCCTGCAGATAATTTTGTTGGGCGTTAGCATAGGGGTTGTCCCAAAGTCCACGCCTTATGTCTGAACTGACCCCCACTTCTGAATCAATTGACCGCGTTGCTGCCGCGTTGCTAGCGGCGCGGCACCCGCATAGCCCGGTCATGCTCAACGAGGCGGCCCGTACGGCGCAGCAAGCTGCCGACGCCTTAGGGGTGCAGTTGGGTCAAATTGCCAAAAGTATCGTGTTCAAACGCAAGCCGGACGGGGTGGCTGTTTTGGTGATTGCCGCCGGCGACCGACGCGTAGACGAGGTCAAGGTGATGCGGTACGTGTGTGCAGATGGACAGAAGCTGGGCCGTGCCGACGCCGCATTCGTGCGTGAAAGCACGGGCTTCGCCATTGGTGGGGTGTCGCCTATCGGGCACATCACACCACCTGTGTTGTTGCTTGATGACTCGCTGTTCCGTTTCGAACGGGTGTGGGCTGCAGCGGGCCACCCCCATGCGGTTTTCCAGTCGGCGGTGCCAGATTTGGTGCGCCTATCGGGTGCCCGTGTGGTCGATGTAGCCGAAGAGGTGGCCGGCGAGCCAGCGGCGGTGGTCCCTGCGCGCGTGCTAAATGATGGTTTGGCGGCGCGGTGGGATCTTGCCCGCCGCCTTCAACCCCAGGGCGTACCGTCGCCTTGCGTGGGGGTGTGCACGATGCAGATACAAGGCACCGCGGCTACAGGCGATGCCCAGTGCGCAGGCTGCTGGCGAACCCTGGACGAAATTGCGACTTGGGGGCGGATGTCTGATAATGAAAAATCAACACTCTGGAACGTCTTATTTGCGCGCGAGGACGCGCAGTTTGGACCCGCCTAGTTAGCCACAGTCGCCACAGACTGCGGAAAAAAGGAGACGACTTCATGCACGCCATCGATTTTTACTTCGACCCGATCTCACCCTTCGCCTACCTTGCGTTTCACCAACTCCCAAAGACGTTGGAGGGCCAGTCGGTCGTGGTGCGTTACAAACCCGTTTTATTCGGTGCGATCTTGCAAGCCAATGGGCAAAAGGGGCCTGCAGAAATAGCCGGTAAGCGCGAGTGGACTTACCGTCAGGTGCTCTGGCTGGCTAAACAAATGGGCTTGCCCATGACCATGCCCGCGGCCCACCCCTTTAACCCGTTGGGGATTCTGCGTGCACTGATGGGGGCAGTCGAAGAGGATGGCGCGGTGAACCGCTACCTCGCGGGCGAAGCCCTCGACCATGTGTGGACGACCGGCGAAGACCCCGCGGAGGCATCGGTCGTTTCTGCCTTCAGCGAACACGTCATGACGCATATCAGCCAGCGTGGTGGCACCCCGTTAACCCCTGACGCCGTGAAGTTGCGTTTGCGGCAAAACACCGAGGCGGCCTTAGCGGCTGGCGTGTTTGGTGTGCCGACCGCCGTGGTGAATGGACACGCGTTCTGGGGGTTGGACGGCCTGCCTTTGTTGGCCGACTACTTGACCGACCCCACGCCTTTCGATGACCCACAAGGCACGTGGCAAAGGATGGTGGATCTACCAATAGGCATCAAACGGCAATAGAGGTAGTGTTGACACACCGATAGCAAGGAGGTTGTCATGTTCACAAGCATATTGATTCCAACCGACGGATCTGAGAAAGCCGTCATTGCCGCAAGCAAAGCCGTGGAGCTTGCCAAAGAGCAGGGCGCCAAACTAACGGCAGTGGTCGTCATCGACCCATTTCCCTACATTGGCTTGGGGGAGGCGTCTGCGTTTGGTTTGCAAGCCTACCTGTCCGAGGCGCAGGCCATGGCCACACAGTCTTTGGATGGCGTGCGCGCCATGGCGGAAGCGGCTGGCGTTCCGTTTATGGCCGAAACCATAGAGCGTAGTGCGGTTTTTGAGGGCATTTTGGATGCCGCTACCGAGCAGGGTTGCGATCTCATCGTCATGGGCTCCCATGGCCGAAGCGGCGTCAAGGCACTTATTCTGGGCAGCGAGACCCAGAAGGTACTCACTCACAGCCGCATCCCGGTGTTGGTGATTAAGTCCTGAGCCTGTCGATCTTCACCCCTTAGCCCCTCAGTCTCTTTAGTCTTTAGCCCTTTGGGGCGGCTTTGTTTTACGGCGGGTCATCGCCGTAAAGCGCTGACTTGCCTAGAATGTTTGACTTCTGTCTAAAAGAGTCAAGCTTATGGGCCAGCCCGCCAAACCGTCTGCCGTACAAGAGCCTTCAGGTGAGGGACTGATCCGTATTCGTGGTGCGCGTCAACACACCCTGAAGAACATTGACCTGGATATACGGACCAACGAACTCACCGTGGTCACGGGGCCCAGCGGTTCGGGTAAGTCCAGTCTGGTTTTTGACACCTTGTTTGCTGAGGGTCAACGCCGCTATGTTGAGACCTTCTCGGCCTATGCCCGCCAGTTTTTGGATCGGATGGATAAGCCTGCCGTCGACCGTGTAGACGGTGTACCGCCCGCGATTGCCATCGACCAGACCAACCCCGTGCGGAGTTCGCGCTCTACGGTCGGGACGATGACGGAATTGAACGACCACCTGAAGTTGCTCTTCGCGCGGAGTGCGAAGCTGTTCGACAAGCAAACCGCGCAGTCGGTTCAACACGATAACGCCGATACCATTTACGCCGCAATCCAAGCGCGCGCCCTGTCGAACGACGCGATAGCGGATTGGCGTCTTGTGATTACCTTTCCCGTGGAGTTGCCTGCCAACACCACACCAGACGAGGTTAGCCAGTGGTTATCCGCCAGCGGTTTTACCCGCATTCACCAACAGCGCAGTATGCGCGTGGCCGACCTAGCGAGTACCCACGCCGCGGCAACGGAGAAGGCAGCTAAAAAGGTCGCAAAGAAACGGGTTAAAAAACCAGTCGCAGCAGCGGGAGACGATGTTCGGCAGGTGCTGGATGTCGTTGCCGACCGATTCAAGGCCAGTCGCCTGGATCGTGCGCGCGCCGTGGAAGCCATCGAGGTTGCGCTCAAGCGGGGCTCAGGCCATCTGGCGGTGTATGCCACCCCCATCACAACGGAGGGGGTTGAATCAACAGAGCAGACCTGGGCTTTTTCGAGTGGCCTGCACTGCCCAGACAGCCATATTCGGTACGCGAAGCCAACGCCCAGTTTGTTTTCATTTAACTCTCCAGTGGGGGCCTGTGAAACCTGTCGTGGTTTTGGTCGGGTCATCGGCGTGGACTATGGGTTGGTCATCCCCAATGAGAAGTTAAGTCTGCGTGCGGGGGCCATCAAGCCCATGCAGACCCCTGCGTGGCAAGAGGCGCAGGACGACTTGATGCGACACGCCGAGGTGGCGGGTATTCCACGCGATACACCGTGGTCCAAGTTAAGCCCCGCGCACAAGGAGTGGGTGATTAATGGCTCGCCCAATTGGACGGGCGTCTGGAACAAGCAGTGGTTTGGTGTGAAGCGTTTCTTTGAGTACTTGGAAAGCAAGTCATACAAGATGCATATTCGTGTCTTGCTATCCAAGTACCGTAGTTACACCCCATGCGAAAGTTGCGGCAGTGCGCGTCTTAAGACGGAGAGCCTGCTGTGGCGGCTGGGTGGTCACGCTGAGGCGCAAGCGGCCTTGCCCGCAAATAAGCGCCACATGCCTGTGGGTACGACGTGGGACGCTGCCCAGCTTGCGGCGCTGCCCGGCTTGAACCTATTTGATCTGATGTGCCTGCCCATTGACCAGATGTTGCAGTTTTTCGAGTCGATTGAATCCAGTTTGGTTGACCGTTCAGACGCGGATGCGCGTGCCCAGGCGTTGCTGTTCGAGGAAATCACCACGCGCTTGCGCTACCTGTGCCGTGTGGGCTTGGGGTACCTGACCCTAGACCGACAGAGCCGGACCTTGTCGGGCGGCGAGGTGCAGCGCATCAACTTGACAACCGCTTTAGGGACGTCGTTGGTGAACACCTTGTTTGTGTTGGATGAACCCAGCATCGGCTTACACCCACGAGACATGGACCGCATCACAGAGGCCATGATGCGTTTGCGTGATGCGGGCAACACCTTGGTGGTGGTGGAGCACGACCCCGCTGTGATGCTGGCGGCTGACCGTGTTATCGACATGGGGCCTGGGCCGGGAGAGCGTGGCGGACAGATTGTTTTTGACGGTACCCCTGAAGCGTTGCGCGATGCCGATACGCTGACCGGTGCCTATCTGGGCAACCGCAAGCAAGTGGGCATGGGCTTTAAGCGCATGGTCAGCGCCAACACACCCCGGCTGGTCTTAGAAGGTGTTAGCGAGCACAACTTGCAAAACGTCGATATCGAGATTCCTTTGCAGCGCTTGGTGTGCGTGACGGGCGTGAGTGGTTCGGGCAAGTCGACGTTGGTGCAAGACGTGTTGGCCCCCGCATTGATGCGCCACTTTGGTAAGCCGACCGACACGCCGGGTGCGCACCGCCGTTTGCTTGGGGCAGAGTTACTGAGTGATGTGGTGTTTGTCGACCAGTCACCCATTGGTAAAACCGCACGCTCCAATCCCGTGAGTTACGTGGGTGCGTGGGATGCTTTGCGCAGCTTGTTGGCCACAGCGCCCTTGGCGCGTGAGCGTGGATACACCGCATCGAAGTTTAGTTTTAACGGCAGTGACGGACGGTGCCCACTGTGTGGTGGCTCGGGCTTTGAGCACGTCGAGATGCAGTTTTTGAGTGACGTTTATTTACGTTGCCCCGACTGTGATGGCCAGCGTTACCGACCAGAAATATTAGAGGTGCGTTTAACGCATCGCCATCCCGATGCGGCGCCCGGTGCGCCGGGCCTGAACGTCGCTGATATTTTGAACCTCACCGTCGCGCAAGCTGCCGAGGTGTTTGCGCAGGAGCGCGATGTCTTGCGCGCTTTGCAGCCCATTGCCGATGTGGGGCTGGATTACGTTAAGTTGGGACAGCCCGTGCCGACCTTGTCTGGGGGCGAGGCGCAACGCCTGAAACTGGCTGGGTTTTTGGCTAGCGCCGCGAAAGGCGGCGCCAGTAGCCGCCAAGCGGTGGCCAAAAAAGGCGCTTTGTTTATGTTTGACGAGCCCACCACGGGCTTGCATTTTGAAGACATCTCCAAGCTGATGCGCGCCTTGCGCCGTCTCATGGAAGTGGGCCATTCGGTATTGGTGATCGAACACAACTTGGATGTGATTCGTGCCAGCGATTGGTTGATTGACCTGGGGCCCGAGGGCGGTATTGGCGGCGGCTTGGTCGTGGCGCAAGGGACGCCTGAAGCCCTGCGCGAACACCCCAGCTCGCACACGGCAAAGGCCCTGCGCGACTACGATGTTGCCATGGGCATTGGTGGACAGGTGGTGGGCGAGCGCAAGCCGCTAAGAGCGCCAGCCAAGCGACCGCCCGTGAATCCCAGCATTCAAATTGTGAACGCACGAGAGCACAACCTCAAAGGGGTGAGTGTGGACATCCCGCGCGGCAAGTTCAACGTGATCTCGGGCGTGTCGGGGTCGGGCAAGTCCACCTTGGCGTTTGATATTTTGTTCAATGAGGGACAGCGCCGCTATTTGGAGTCATTGAACGCCTATGCGCGCGCAATTGTGCAACCAGCGGGTCGCCCGGAGGTGGACGCGGTGTACGGCATTCCGCCAACCGTGGCCATTGAACAGCGGTTGAGCCGTGGCGGGCGTAAAAGTACGGTGGGGACGACCACCGAGGTCTGGCATTACCTGCGCTTACTGTACGTAAAGCTTGGCACCCAGCATTGTGTGCACGACGATGCCGCCGTATTACCGCAAACACCAGACACGATGGTGGCCAACCTCATGCGCACGCACGCTGGCGAGCGCATTGGCCTGATGGCACCGTTGGTGATTGGGAGAAAAGGCGTTTATACCGAGTTGGCTGACTGGGCCAAACCGCGTGGCTATGCCTTCTTGCGCGTCGATGGCGAGTTCTTGCCTACCGATGGTTTTCCACGCTTGGACCGCTTTAAGGAGCACACCATTGAGTTGCCGGTTGGTGACATCATCGTAGAGCCGAAAAACGAGTCTGAGTTGCGCCGTTTGCTGTCGGTGGCACTGAACCACGGCAAGGGTGTCGTGCATATTTTGAGTGCGCTAGGTGGTTTGCAGGAGGCGATGGAAAGTGGCGAGTCAACGGTGGCCATTGGGCGCGTTGGCGTCGCCTCGAGTTTGCGTGCCTGCCCAGTGTGCGCAACCAGTTACCCGGAGTTGGACCCGCGTTTGTTCTCCTACAACAGCAAGCACGGCTGGTGTCCCGACTGCGTCGGGACGGGACTGCACCTGAATAAAGACCAGCGAAAGACGCTGGATGACTCGATTCGCGACGACAAAGAAAAAGGGCGAGAACAAAGCTTTGCGGAGGTCGAGGTCGACGACTTGTCGGATGTGCACTGCAAGGGGTGTCGGGGTACACGACTGAACGCGCAGGCGCGTGCCGTGCGCTTCGCAGGTGTCGGCATAGCCGAGGTAGCGCGCTTGTCCGTGCGTGACCTGCAAGCGTGGGTGCGCGACTTGCAGATGGATACGCGTGAGTCGGACATTGCACGCGACCTGGTGCCAGAGATCGCGTCACGCTTGCAGTTTCTGCATGACGTGGGCTTGGGTTATCTGACCCTTGACCGGGGGGCACCCACGCTGAGTGGCGGCGAGGCGCAGCGTATTCGGTTGGCTGCTCAGTTGGGAAGCAACTTGCAAGGTGTTTGCTACGTATTGGATGAGCCGACCATTGGTCTGCACGCCCGGGACAACCATATTTTGTTGAATGCATTGCAGGCGCTAGGCACCAAAGGCAATACGCTGGTGGTGGTGGAGCACGATGAGGACACCATTCGCCGGGCAGATCACTTGATTGACGTTGGCCCCAGTGCGGGAAAGTTGGGTGGCAGCATTGTTGCCCAAGGCTCGGTCGCAGATGTGCAGGCGTGTGAGGCGTCTGTGACGGGGCGCTACCTGTTACATGCCATGCGTCACCCCATGCAAACGCGTCGTGCGGTGAACAAAGCCCAAGCAAAACAAGATGGGGCACTGCGCTTGGTTGGCGCCTCGCTGCACAACTTGCAAAACGTGTCGGTTGATGTGCCGTTGAAGCGCTTGGTCGCGATCACGGGCGTTTCGGGGTCTGGCAAGTCGACCTTGGCGCGCGATGTGTTGCTGCGCAACGTGGCCGCGGTCGTCACGCCCGCGATCAAGCGTGCACAGTCCAAAGGCGAGTCGGTGGACATGCCTGCTTGGGAGGGCTGCGCTGGCTTGACGGGTTACGAATCGGTTGATCGTGTGTTGGAGGTGGACCAGACACCGATTGGAAAAACACCGCGCTCTTGCCCGGCGACGTACATCGGGTTCTGGGACATCGTGCGCAAGTTGTTTGCGGAAACATTGGAGGCCAAAGCCAGAGGCTATGCGCCGGGCCGCTTCTCATTCAATACCGGCGATGGTCGTTGCCCAGGTTGTGAGGGGCAAGGGATGCGCACCGTGGAGATGAGTTTCTTGCCTGATGTGAAGGTGTTGTGCGAAACCTGTCACGGCGCCCGATTTAACCCAGAAACGCTTGCGGTCACTTGGCGAGGCAAGAGTGTGGGGGATGTGTTGACCCTGTCGGTCGATGAGGCGGTGGCGTTTTTTGCGACGATGCCGGCGATTGCGCATCCGTTGCAATTACTGAAAGATGTCGGCCTCGGTTACTTGACCTTGGGCCAACCATCGCCCACCTTGAGCGGTGGCGAAGCGCAGCGTATCAAACTGGTAACCGAGCTCAGTAAAGTGCGTGACGAGATCGGGCGGCGCGGACAGAAGGCGCCGCACACGCTATATGTACTGGATGAGCCGACCGTTGGCTTGCACATGGCCGATGTCGAGAAGCTGATCCGCGTCCTGCATCGCTTGGTTGACGCGGGGCACAGTGTGGTGGTCATCGAACACGACTTGGATGTGATCGCCGAGGCGGACTGGGTGATTGACATGGGGCCAGACGGCGGCGACGCGGGCGGCGAGGTGGTGGCTGCCGCGCCGCCAGAGGCCCTCGTGGCAATGCAAACGGCCACGGGCACCGCGTTGGGCCCCGTGCTGTCGCGGACTTAAAGTGCGTCGGCTTGCACGCTGGCGCGTGTGAGCAAGCCCACGCCCAGCGCGGCCACGACACTTAGCAGCAACGGGAAGCCGATATGGGCCGATGCCTGCAGCGCCGCGGCGCCCGCTGCGGGGGCAATCATGCCGCCTAAGGTGTAGGCCATGACCAAAACGGCGGTGCCGCTGACCAAGCGAATACCTTGCTCGCGGGTACCAATGTCTATCATGGCCAGGGTGTACAGCACACCGCCTGCACCGCCCCAAATGACAGCGATGCCCCAAGCGACACTGGGGGTAAATGCGGTGAAGGGTAGGGCCAGGGTGCCCAATAAGGTGAGCCAAGCCGCCATGCGAATGAGCTGTAAGCGGGTGTGCGCGGCGTTACCCCAAAAACGGCGGAGTCCACCTGATGGAAGCGGGCGCGACAGGCTGTCAGCAAGCATGCCGGCAGGGAGCATCAAAAAGGCGCTACCAAAGCCACTGGCGGCGACCAAGAGCGTTGATAGGCTGGGCGACCACTGCATACTGAGGCCGACCAGCGGGAGTATGGCGGTGATGCCGGCCTCGAAGAAGCCGCCTAAAAAACCGGCGAGCATGATCATCGGGTGAGCCGTCACCGACTTCCAAACGCCGGACAGGCCCATAGGGGCGTTGTCCTGATCGTTGGCAGCGGGTAGTTGGGGGATGGCCGCTGTCCATAAGGCCCCTGCTGCAATGCACAACAACGCCACCCAAATAGCGGTGTCGGATTGTGGCCCGACCCAAGCCAGGAGGACGGGCCCTATGATGAAGGTGGCACCGACCAAGGTCTCGAACAAACCGACGTAGCGGCCGCGTTGGCCGGGCGGCGAAAACTCAGCAACCAGTGCCTCGGCGAGTACCCACCTCAGACCACCTGTCATACCCGCAATGAGTTGGGCGATGTACCACGTGGCGACCCACGGCGACAGGGCAAACACCAATCCGGTGCCGAGTGGCACCACGGCCGTGAGCCACAGCGTGTTGCGCCGCCCTAATTTAGCCGTGATGGAGGAGGCAAATGGGGTGAGCAGAAAAATGCCGATATACGAGGCAGAGGCGAAGAGTCCCGTGGTTGCCGTATCTAGGCCCGAGTCCTTGAGACGCAGGAGGTTTAAGGGGAGGAGCATGAAAATCCCCACTAATTCACAAAAGGTGGAGGCAAACAGCGCAAAAAGGCCAACGCGCGGCGGGGGGCGGAGATCAGACATGGGCCTAAGTGTAGGTGCAGAGCCTGACCTCGACGCGGGGTATTCCTCCGCGTTACAATAGCGGCAATCCGAGGAGCGCTGCAGCTCGTGTTTGCAATGAACACAGAGTGAGGCTCGGACTTTAACGGCGCTCACCCATGTTGACCTCGGGTGAGCCTCTCTCCATAGGTCGCGTGGTTCGTCCGTCCGAAACCTATCCTCTGGAGTATGAAATGAACGCCGTTCTAAAACCCCAAACTGCCCCCAACCACGTGATCGCTGACATCACATTGGCTGCATGGGGACGCAAAGAAATCAATATTGCTGAAACCGAAATGCCTGGCTTGATGGCGATTCGGTCCGAGTTTGCCGCTAAGCAACCCCTTAAGGGCGCGCGCATTACGGGCAGCTTGCACATGACCATACAAACCGCTGTTTTGGTAGAAACCTTGCAAGCCCTGGGCGCTGACGTGCGCTGGGCCTCATGCAATATCTACTCAACGCAAGACCAAGCCGCTGCGGCATTGGTCGAGCGTGGCACGCCCGTGTTCGCCTTTAAGGGCGAGACCTTGGCCGATTACTGGGACTTTACCCACCGCATCTTCGAGTTCGACGGTGCCAAAGGTACGCCAGAAGAAGGCCCCAACATGATTTTGGACGACGGTGGTGATGCCACTGGTTTGATGCATTTGGGTGTGCGCGCAGAAAAAGACATCAGCGTTCTAGACAAGCCAAGCAGCGAAGAGGAGACATTTTTGTTCGCCTCTATCAAGGCCAAGCTGGCCGTGGACCCCACGTTTTACAGCCGCCGCTTACCCAACATCATGGGCGTGACGGAAGAGACCACCACCGGGGTCTTGCGTCTGAATGAGATGAGCGAAGCGGGTACCTTGATGCTGCGCGCGATCAACGTCAACGACTCAGTGACCAAGAGTAAATTTGACAACTTGTACGGTTGCCGTGAGTCCTTGGTCGACGGCATCAAGCGTGCAACCGATGTCATGATCGCCGGTAAGGTTGCGGTCGTTGCCGGCTACGGCGACGTCGGCAAGGGCAGCGCCCAAGCCTTGCGTGCCTTGTCTGCGCAGGTGTGGGTAACTGAGGTGGATCCGATCTGCGCCTTGCAGGCTGCGATGGAAGGCTACCGTGTCGTAACCATGGACTATGCTGTGGATAAGGCAGACATTTTTGTGACGGCAACAGGTAACAAAGACATCATCACCCGTGCCCACATGGACAAGATGAAGGATCAAGCCATTGTTTGCAACATCGGACACTTTGACAACGAGATCGATGTTGCCGGTTTAGAGAGTTGCACTTGGGAAGAAATCAAGCCACAAGTCGACCATGTGGTGTTCCCCGATGGCAAGCGCATCATTCTGTTGGCAAAAGGCCGTTTGGTGAACTTGGGCTGTGGAACGGGTCACCCCAGCTTTGTCATGAGTAGCTCCTTTGCTAACCAAGTCATTGCGCAAGTAGAGTTGTTCACGCGTCCCGATTTCTACGAAGTGGGTAAGGTCTACGTGTTGCCCAAGCACTTGGACGAGAAAGTGGCGCGTCTGCACCTGATGAAGGTGGGCGCACAGCTTACCGAGTTGACAGCAGACCAGGCACAGTACATCGGTGTCAGCCAAGCGGGTCCGTACAAAGCGGACGCCTACCGCTACTAAGCCTAAGCCAACCTGTGCACGCGTTGCCCTTGACGAATCAAGTCACACACCATGCGAATTGATTTGCTCTTGGTGCAGCGCAGCCTGGCGCCGACACGTTCGGCCGCACAGCGCCTGCTGGAGGCGCAGGGCGCGCAGTGGCGTGCACATGCCGGAGACGATTGGATCACTCCTAGAAAAGCAGGCGATCAGGTGCCTGACGGTTGTGAGATCCGTGTGGTGGATGAAGCGCAAACGCGCTACGTTTCCCGCGGTGGTCTGAAATTAGCAGGTGCGATTGCGCATACAGGCTGGAACCCGGGTGGTTTGTGTTGTCTTGATGTTGGGCAAAGCACGGGTGGCTTTACCGACTGCTTGTTGCAGCACGGCGCCGCGGGTATTGTTGGCTTGGATGTGGGGCAAGGACAGGTGCACCCGCGTGTGCGAGCCGATGATGCCGTGGTGGTGATGGAGCACTGCAATGCACGTGATGTGGTGGCTGATCAGGTCACGGCTGCAATGCGTGAGAAGGCTGCGCAATCGGGGCAAGCGTTTTGGTCCCAGCGTGCGGACAGCCTGTTCTCGGATGGCATCGGGTTCGACGCGATGGTGGGGGACTTGTCCTTTATCTCGCAGGTAAAGGTGTGGCCCAGTGTCTTGCCGCTACTCAAACCCCATGCGGATGTGCTGATGCTGGTGAAGCCGCAGTTTGAGCTGCAACCCGAAGATATTGGCAAAGGGGGGCTGGTGAAAGACCCCAATGCCTTTGAGCGCGTGCGTGAACAACTCAAGGTGGCGGCGTCTGCCAACGGCTTGCAATGGCGTGACTTTTTTGAAAGTCCCATCAAAGGGGGCGACGGTAATCGTGAATTCTTTTTATGGGCGACGCGACTGGCCACGGTTTAATGAAGGAGTATGGCGATGAGCCTACCCATTAGTTTCGAGTTTTTTCCGACAAAAACACCTGAGGGTGCCGCCAAGCAAGAAGGGGTTCGCCAGGCGCTTTACGCTAAAAAGCCTGAGTTTTGCTCAGTTACGTTTGGTGCTGGCGGGTCGACTCAGACGGGCACCTTCAATATGGTGGCTGAGATCTTGAAAGAGGGTGTGCCAGCGGCATCG
This sequence comes from Methylobacillus sp., assembly GCA_018607835.1. GTDB lineage: Bacteria > Pseudomonadota > Gammaproteobacteria > Burkholderiales > Burkholderiaceae_C > RS62. Next base: position 40,987 of record JABBAS010000031.1, read on the forward strand.
CACTTTTCTTGCGTGGGTGCCAGCAAGGCATCGGCGCGTGAGCAACTCACCACCTTGAAAGCAATGGGCGTTAAGCGCTTGGTTGCACTGAGGGGCGATTTGCCCAGTGGCTATGGCGTTGGCGGCGAGTTTCAGTATGCCTCTGACTTGGTTGCGTTCATCCGGTTGGAGTTTGGTGATGCGTTCCATATTGAGGTTGCTGCGTATCCTGAGGTTCACCCTCAGGCGCGGAATGTGACGGCAGATTTGAAGGCCTTTGCGACCAAGGTGCAGGCGGGGGCAGATTCTGCAATTACCCAATACTTCTTTAACTCAGACGCTTACTTTCAATTTGTTGAAGACGCAGAAAAACTGGGCGTCACCGTGCCGATTACACCCGGCATCATGCCGATCACAAACAGTAGCCAGTTGATGCGTTTTTCCGATATGTGCGGCGCAGAAATTCCGCGCTGGATCCGCCTACGCCTTCAGGGATTTGGTGATGACACCGCATCCATCAAGGCGTTTGGACACGACGTCATCACTGATTTGTGTGAGGTCTTGCGTGCCGGCGGCGCACCGGGCTTGCACTTTTACACCATGAATCAAAGTGCGCCTGTATTGGCGATTTGTGACGAGTTGGGTGTGTAAACACCGTTCGCTCATTCAGTTTTCTTTTTTACGTTGTTTCTAAAAATCGCTATCAATACCGCATGGATCAGTGAGTGCTGCTTGAGCCAAACTAGGATCGCTAGATCAAAACTTTTTGGAGAGCGAAATGGCAGATCAGTGGTTAGGCAGTTTGGTAACCGATAACGCCCAAGCGGGATTCGATTTGGCGATCATGATGGCTCGCATGGGTGTGAAATACACCCAACCATCCGATGAGGTTCGCGGAAAGCTTCGCCCTGTTTACGCATCGGATGCCAATGCGCTGATTGCCTCATCGCACGTGATTGCGGTTAACTTCCAAACCGTTGCGGCCGCCAACAATTACTGGCGCGCTTAATCTACCGGATCTTTGCCTCAAGCTTCTGTGCGGCGTATTTATCTTGCCCTAGCATTTTTACCAGAACGGGTAAGGCCTCCTCAAGCTGGGGCTTGAGTGTGTAGGGTGGGTTCAAGACGAAGACGCCGCTGGCGCCTAAGCCGCCCCCCGGCCCTTGGCCAGAACTGCCGGCGCGAACCTGCAAGGTGGCGTGTATCCAATCTTTACCTGCCTTGTCCGCCGCATTTTTCAGCTTGCGAGGTAGGTCATGCGCCTCCGAACGCCCCACGATGGGGTACCAAATGAGCACAGAGCCTGTGGCGAAGCGTTTGAGAGACTCGTTGAGCATCACGACGACATCGGCGTAGTCTGTTTTGAGCTCATAGCTGGGGTCGCAAATAACGAGGCCCCGACGCGACACAGGCGGCAACAGCGGGGTTACGCCCTCAAAGCCATTGCGGCGGTCCATTTGCAAATTGGCATCGCTTTGCGCTTGTTCTAGCGTGCCGCGAAGGACCCGATGGTCTGTGGGGTGCACCTCGAACGCCATCACGCGGTCTTTTTTGCGCAATAGGTGCGCGGCAATCATGGGTGAACCGGGGTACAGCTTGATGGTTTTTCCGCCGCCGTTGCGCGTGTTGAAGGCGGCTAACATCTGGAGGTAGTTTTGCAGCAGGGGCGGCATGGATGCGTTGACCGTACCGTTGCTGTTGACCTGGTCGAGCAGCTTGTGTATGCCTTCCAGAGCTTCTCCACTCGTCGACGCTTCGGAGGTATCCAGGCGGTACATGCCCGCGCCAGCGTGGGTGTCCACGACCGACAACGCCCCCTCCTTTTGAGTCAAGTGTTGCAGAACTGCGACGAGGGTCGCGTGTTTGAGCACGTCGGCATGATTTCCGGCGTGAAAAGCGTGGCGGTAACTGAACATAGGTGGCTATCCTAACCGCGCGAACCCGAAATCCCCAACCTTGGGTAGAAAATTCGTATAATGGAGGGCTTCGCAGCGATTTAGTGACCCCGCGGCGAGGCGCTGCTGTTGGTTGGGGCTTCATGTCTCAATCAATGGTAACCACCCACCTAAGAGGTTTCCATTAGAGAAACGCCGACCGTGGAAAAGGGTTCTCCAAACCATGTTCCGTGTTTGGCTTACGCACTTCGTGTAAGTTAACTGGGACGCTCATTGAGATATTGCATATGAAAACATTCAGCGCCAAACCCGCTGAGGTGCAACATGAGTGGTTTGTGGTTGACGCCACCGATAAGGTGCTCGGACGAGTAGCCAGCGAAGTTGCTCTCCGTCTACGCGGCAAACACAAGGCCATTTATACGCCTCACGTTGACACCGGTGATTACATCGTTGTTATAAACGCATCCAAAATCAGAGTCACAGGCAACAAAGCCTTGGATAAGGTTTACTACCGTCACTCCGGTTTTCCGGGTGGTATTTACGGTACGAACTTCCGTGACATGCAAGCCAAGCATCCCGGCCGTGCGCTGGAAAAAGCGGTTAAGGGCATGCTGCCCAAAGGCCCACTTGGTTACGCAATGATCAAGAAGCTCAAGGTGTACGGGAGTGCTGAGCACCCACACACCGCCCAGCAACCCAAAGTGTTGGAAATCTAAGGAGCCGAAATGATTGGAGATTGGAACAATGGCACAGGCCGTCGCAAATCAAGCGTCGCGCGTGTGTTTATGAAAAAAGGTTCAGGCAAGATCATGGTGAACGGTAAAGACATCGAAGCATACTTCGGTCGTCAAACCTCCATCATGATTGCCAAGCAACCATTGGTTTTGACCGATAACGTCACGTCTTTTGACGTGCAAGTTAACGTTCATGGCGGTGGCGAGTCTGGACAAGCTGGTGCGGTTCGTCACGGCATTACCCGTGCGCTGATGGACTACAACGCAGACTTGAAGCCCGTGCTGTCTGCTGCCGGTTACGTCACGCGTGATGCACGCGAAGTGGAACGTAAAAAAGTTGGTTTGCGTTCGGCGCGCCGCCGCAAGCAGTTCAGCAAGCGTTAATTCGCTGTGTTGGCAGGAGAAAGCCGCCCACGGGACTTGTCTTGGGGCGGTTTTTTTATTTCTCCCTTTTGGGTACGCTTTGCTTTTGATTGATGGGAAATAGGCCGTAATGAGATTTCGCCTATGGAGACGACGACTCACGGTAAGTGCACCACGGATGTCCGTGCGCAGTGCGTTGCCATGGCCTATTCGGTCGTTGGTCGTGGCCTTGGTGCTAGGATTTTCTGCCGCCGTGGGTTTGTGGGCGTTCGAGCAAGGTAAGCAGTTGGCCGGTTTTGACGACGAGGCCAAAGAAGAGCTGATTGCGTTGCGTCAGGAGGCCATCAAGCTGCGTGCGAACCTCGAGTCGTCGCAGTCAGTCATCAACACCTCGCAGAGCCAAATTATTGCCGAGCAGACCTCGCAGCGCGAGCTGGCGTTGCAGCTGAAGCGTTTAGAGCTTGAAAATCAAAGCCTGCGCAGCGACTTAAACTTTTTTGAACAGCTGATACCGACGACCGGGGGCACCTCGGCGGCGCGTATCCGCTCTTTGCAGGCGGAAATGGTCAGTCTGACCCAAGTCAGCTGGCAACTTTTGATCATTCAAGCGGCGAAGAACCCCAAGGCCTTTGAGGGCAGCATCGAGCTGGTTTTTACCGGCAGCTTGGACGGACGTCCCCTGAGTATCAAGCCCGTGGGTAGCCCGCGTGAGGTTAACTTGGTACAGTATCTCCGGGTGGGTGGACTGTTTGACATCCCGGCTGATGTGAAGCCCAAGACATTAACGGTTAAATTGAGTCAAAATGGGGCGGTGAAGTCGGTACAGACCTTTAATTTTTAAGGATGTTGTCACGGGCGAGCACGCAGCTTTGAGAGCTGAATAATAAGGAAATGCCATGCTTGGTAAGAAAAAAATGCCTCTGATTAAAAGCCTGATCGCCGTGGGTACGACCATCGGCGGCGGCATTACGTTTGAGGACGGTTTACGTGTCGATGGCCAAGTCATTGGCGACGTCATTGGGCGTGACGGCAAACCCAGTGTGCTCGTTGTGAGTGAGAACGCATCTATCGATGGGGCGGTGGTTGCTGACCACGTCATCATCAACGGGGTCGTGAATGGTCCGGTTTTGGCTAAGCATGTCATCGAACTGCAGCCCAAGGCTCGGGTAGAGGGTAATGTGACCTATAAGTCCATCGAGTTGCACTTGGGTGCGCTGGTGAATGGTCAACTGAGCCCGCTGTCTGCTTTGCAAGAAGACAAGCCCGCGCTCAAGCTCGCATCAAAAGCCTCTTGAAGGCAGGGTCTTTTCTAGTAGCGTAGTATTTAAGTCAAGTTTATAAAGAAGCAGTGAGCCGTTTGCCCACTGTCTCCATTCCGAAAGAACACCATGAGCGAAATCGTAGAAACAGCCCCCGAAATGGAAATGCCTGTTGCGCTAATCTTTACGGACAGTGCGGCAGCAAAGGTCGCGGATTTGATCGCGGAAGAGGGCAACCCTGACTTGAAATTGCGTGTGTTTGTGCAGGGCGGTGGGTGCTCTGGCTTCCAATACGGCTTTACCTTTGACGAGGTGACCAACGAAGATGACACCACCATGACCAAGAACGGTGTGTCCTTACTGATCGATGCAATGAGCTATCAGTACCTGACCGGTGCTGAGATTGACTACAAGGAAGACTTGCAGGGTGCGCAGTTTGTGATTAAGAACCCCAATGCAACGACCACTTGTGGATGTGGTTCGAGCTTTGGCGTGTAAGCCGCTTTAGACCCAAAAAAAGCCCGGCGTTGTCGGGCTTTTTTGTGGGCAGTCGCCATCGGTTATTTTGGGTAAAGGGCGCCCAAGATTCGCGGGCCTTTGGCACCCGTGGCTTGAATCGCGTTACCGGACCGATGTGTCACAAAGCACCAAGCCAACCACGCGAATGCGGCGGCCTCCACTTGCAGTACCGGCAGTCCCACGGTATCTGTGGTGGTGACGTGGGTTTGCGGCAGTGCCTGCTGGAGCAACTGCATCAGTTGCTGGTTGTAGGCACCGCCGCCGCAAACCAACAATTGAGCGGGCTCCGTTGATATCGTGTGGAGATGCTGTAACAGGTGACGCACCTGGGTAGCCGCCGATTGTGCCGTTAGCGCCCCCAATGTGGCCTGTACATCCACCGCTTCCAACGCTTCTACTGCGGGGAAGGCCGTCAAGGTCTTGTGCAACCACGTGGCATTGAAATCGTCGCGACCTGTGCTGCTTGGCTGGCGTGCTTGGTTATGCTGAAAGAATGGATCGCTAAGAAAATGCGCTAAAAGCGCGGGTGCCACGCGACCGCTACCGCCCCATGCGCCATCGGTATCAAATGGGGTGCCAAGGTGTTGTTGCGCCCACAGGTCTAATAAGACGTTACCGGGGCCTGTGTCGCAGCCCGCTAAGCCGCCATTGCCGGCGAGTACGCTCGCGTTTGCAATCCCGCCGATATTCAAAACGGCGACGTCTACGCCCGCTCGACCAAACACCCCACGATGAAAAGCGGGGACCAGCGGCGCACCTTGCCCGCCGGCGGCGAGGTCCCGGGCCCGAAAGTCCGCGATAACGTCAATGCCAGTGTGCTCGGCGAGGAGCGCGGGGTGATTGACTTGTACGCTGTAGCCCACGCTGGCGTCACCAGCGAGGGTGCTTGCGGCCTCGGGTTGGTGCCTAACGGTTTGCCCGTGCGCGCCGATGGCACAGACCGCGGACGCGCTCAGGTCATGGGCTTGGAGTAGTTGCCTGCACACGGCGCTGTAGTCGTGGGCCAGCTGCGTCCCGAGCTGTGCGGCGAGGTGCAGCTCGTTATGGCCCGCTTGGTTGAGGGTGTAAGCGACTTCTCGGGTTCGCGGGTGAAATGCCTCGTGCACGTGTTGCACGACCTGCACGTCGCCGTGGTCATTGATCTGGCAGAGCACCCCATCAACGCCGTCTAAGGAGGTGCCGGACATCAGCCCAATGAAGTAACGGGTCGGGGCCGGTGTGGTCATGTCAGCATTATCACGGATTGGATGCATGCTCGGCACGCTTGGCCCAAGGCGTTACGTCACTCGGCGCTAGCGGTGCGAATTTCTCGGGCAGCTGCCAGCTGTGTTTGTGCCATTTTCAGTTGACTCTCAAAGGCCGGCATATCCTTGCTGGGGATGGTTCTGGCGCGGCTGTTTTTAGCGAGTAACGCGGGGTTTTTGTGCACGCCATTCACGCGGTGCTCAAAGTGTAGGTGGGGACCGGTTGATAGCCCGGTGGTGCCCACTGCGCCGATGTTGTCGCCACGCTCAACGCGTTGACCACGCTTAACAAAAATACGGCTCAGGTGCGCATAAAGGGTGCGGTTGCGGCTGTCGTGTTGCACCTCAATGACGTTGCCGTAGCCCCCCTTGCGTCCCGCAAAGACCACTTTCCCGTCACCCACGGTACGCACAGGGGTGCCGGTGGGTGCGCCGAAGTCGACACCGAGATGACGCCGCTTGGTTTTGAGTACCGGATGGTAGCGCATGGCGAAGCCGCTGGTCACGCGAGAAAAAGCCATTGGGGAGCCCAAATAAAACCGTCTGGTGCTCTCGCCTTTGGGTGTGAAGTAGTCCTTGGTTTTGCCGTTTTGATACCAAATTGCCTGATGCTCTTGTCCCTTATTGATGAAGCTTGCCGCGACAACACGACCCGTTTCTAGGGGCTCATGGTCAGCTTCCAGCACTTCGTAGGCGATCGCAAATGAGTCGCCTTTTCGTAGGTCACGGTTGAAGTCAATATCGTTGGAGAAGATCTCAGCCAAGTTCATCGCCACAGCGTCGGGAATGTCCTGCGCATCGGTAGTGGCAAACAAGGACGAGGTGATGACTCCGCTGGCAAGACGCAGGACGCGTGTGAGTGGCACGGACTCTAGGGTAGCGGTGAAGGTCGCTTGGCTATCTGTAGCGGTCGCACGCTCATCTTGGTTGGCGTCTGTCGGCTCGGATGGCGACGTGGTCCGGCGTGTGACGGTGAGCCGGGAAAAGTGGTCGGGAGCGGCGCTGTCAGGCCAACGCACAATGAATTGCCGAACACCAACATCGGGCAAATAGCCGACAGTTGCTCGGGTGTTCCGAGTGGATGCGAAGGCCGCGCGCATCTCAGGCGATTGGCGCGCCCACGCATCAAAGCTGTCATCCGTCACGCCCAAGCGGTTTAACACGCTACTGGGCGTATCGCCCCGGCGCAACCAGTCGTCGGCGAACAGCAATATGTCGCGCGAGCGTTCGGTTGCCGTGAGCGAGGCGATGGGTATGGGTAGCTTTAGCAGTGATCGAAAAAGTTGAGAGCTTGTTGTGTCCTTGTTCGCGATATCGGCCACCGGCTCGCCAGCCGCATTGATTGACGCCCGTGAGGAGGCCGCGTTGACATTGCGTGCGGGGTCTGATGAGCTAAAGGCGGCCCACACCAAACCGATGACAACGAGGCCAAACCCGCTGATAAAAAGCCGCGATGCCCAACTCGACTGCTGAGTAACCGCTGAGGCGGCATCGTCAGGCGAGCGAGCTGCATGAGTACGTTGACGTTGATAGTCGGTAAGCAAGAGAATGTCCGGTGATTCAGGGTCGTGTGACCCTACTACAATGGGCGATCCAAATATCGAGTGCGCCCGTTAAAGCCTTCATTATATGCAACCTTTGGTTTGCAAAATCGAGATGATATGAGTTCGAATGAATCACAAGCGGCCAAGTTGCCTCAACCCCTGAATGACACGGTCGCCGAGGCCTTGGCCGTGAGTCTGCGCGGCTGTGAAGAGTTACTGCCTCAGGGCGAATGGGTGGCGAAGCTGAACCAGTCTTTCAAGACGGGCAAGCCATTGCGCATTAAGCTGGGCTTAGACCCCACCGCGCCCGATATTCACATCGGCCATACGGTGGTTCTAAATAAGATGCGCCAGTTGCAAAACCTTGGGCATCAAGTCATCTTTTTAATTGGTGACTTCACCAGCCTGATTGGTGACCCATCTGGCCGTAACAGTACCCGACCGCCGTTGACCAAAGAGCAAATCCAAGTGAACGCGCAGACCTATTACCAACAAGCCGCCATGGTGTTGGATCCGGAGAAAACCGAAATTCGTTACAACAGCGAGTGGAGCGAGCCCCTTGGGGCCCGCGGCATGATTGAGTTATCGGCCAAATACACCGTTGCACGCATGATGGAGCGGGATGATTTCCACAAGCGGTTCCACGGGGGTGAAAGTATCAGCGTGCATGAGTTTTTGTATCCCCTCATGCAGGGCTATGACAGCGTCGCGCTGCATGCGGACCTTGAGTTGGGCGGCACCGATCAGAAGTTCAATTTACTCATGGGGCGCCACCTGCAGCAGGAATATGGTCAAGAGCCACAGTGTATTTTGACCATGCCCTTGTTGGAGGGCTTAGACGGCGTGGACAAAATGTCCAAGAGCAAAAACAACTACATCGGCATTTCTGAAGACGCCAACACGATGTTTGCCAAGGTCTTGTCCATCAGCGATGTTTTGATGTGGCGCTGGTTCACGTTATTGAGTTTTCGCTCTGAGGCGGAGATTGCTGGCATACAAGCCCAGGTCGCCAACGGGATGAACCCCCGGGATGCCAAGGTCATGCTGGCAAAAGAAATCACGGCACGTTTCCACAACGCCGCTGCGGCAGATGCCGCCGAGCAAGACTTCGTTAATCGGAGCAAGGGGGGTATCCCCGACGACATTCCAGCGTGCATGCTACAAGGTGCGCCCATGGGCATTGGCGCCTTGTTGAAAGCCAGTAACTTGGCACCCAGTTCCTCCGAGGCAGGCCGTTTGATCGAGGGCGGCGGAGTTCGCATTGACTCGGTGGTGGTGAGCGACAAGGCGCTGAAGTTGGCAGCAGGCACCTACGTATTGCAAGTGGGTAAGCGCAAATTTTCGCGTGTCACCTTGACATGAAAGTGGGGCCGTGCGGATGACAAAAAATGATTGGCGAGCACCTCGCAATTTGTTGAAGGTGTCAGTGGTGGTGGCGATTGTCACCATCGTGCTGAAAACGCTGGCTTGGTGGTTAACCGACTCCGTTGCCCTTTTGTCTGATGCGATGGAGTCCTTCGTGAACTTGGCGAGCGCCTTGTTCGCGCTGCACATGGTGACGGTGGCTGCGCGCCCCGCCGATGACGGCCACCCTTACGGCCACCACAAAGCCGAGTACTTTTCGGCTGGCTTTGAGGGCATTCTTATCGTCGGCGCGGCACTGGGCATCATCGTGTCGGCGATTAATCGCTTGCTGCACCCGCAAGCCTTGGGCCAACTTGATGTGGGTTTGACGCTGTCCGTAGTGAGCGCCATTTTGAACGGCGCGTTGGCCATGGTGATGTTGCGTTCTGCGCGGCAGTACCGTTCTGCGGCCTTAGAGGGTGACGCGCGCCACCTCATGACCGATGTGTGGACGTCTGGCGGCGTGGTGGTTGGACTGGTGGCGGCGACGCTCACCGGATGGCTGTGGCTAGATGCCGTTGTCGCTATTGCGGTGGCGATAAACATTCTGCGTGAAGGTTGGCACCTCATATGGAGCTCCTCGCAGTCCTTGATGGATGAGGCGGTTGAGCCCGAGGTGAAAGCCAGTATTCAAAAGGTCTTGACCCTGTTCTCGCATAGTCGAGAGGGCTCAGAGATCATTCGTTTTGACCATGTGACATCGCGCCGCGCGGGTCCCCGATGTTTCGTCGACATGCATATGCACATGCCAGCGCACTGGACGTTGGGGCGGGCCGCCGCCTTGCGAGGCGATGTGGAGCTTGCACTGGTTGATGCGGTTCCGGGTCTGATTGCAACCATTCAGTTGTTGCCCAATGACGTGGAGACGCACGTGCATGTGAGTGAGGTAGATAGCGCCTAAGCCGGCGCTATCGGCCATACCCTATCTTATGCGAGGCGTCGTACAACGGGTGTTATCCGCGAAAGCGGTAATTGACGGCGAAACGGTCGGCGAAATCGGCCAAGGCTTATTGGTGTTGGTGTGCGCCATGCCCACCGATACCGAGGCGGCTGCTGGTCGCTTCTTGGATAAGCTATTAAAGCTACGTATTTTTGAGAATGACGCGGGCAAGCTACACCACGCGGTGACGGATATCGATGGCACGGGCACCGTTGGCGGTCTCTTGCTGGTTAGCCAGTTCACCTTGGCCGCAGACGTTACGGGTGGGAACCGGCCGAGTTTTACAGCGGCGGCACCGCCCGATCTGGCGCGCCACTTGTTTGACTATGTGGTCATGCAAGCCCAACAACGGCACGCGGTGGTGGCTACCGGGCGCTTTGCGGCAGACACGCAGGTTCATCTGGTGAATAACGGACCGATTACGATTCCCTTGGACATCGCCTGAGCAACGCCCTGCGCTCGCAATTAATAGGGATTCGGATAGCCCATACCGGCCAAAATCTGTACCTCTAAGGCCTCCATCGCTTCGGCATCCGCTTCGTTGGTTTCGTGGTCCATACCTTGTGCATGCAAACAACCATGCACCAAGAGGTGGGCGTAGTGCGTCGCCAACGGCTTGCGCTGTTCGTGCGCTTCTTGCGCGACCACGGGGGCACACAAAACCAGGTCAGCGGCGACGATAGGGTGCGCCGTGTAGTCAAAGGTCAGCACATTGGTGGCGTAATCCTTTTGACGATACGCTTGGTTCAAGGCCCGCCCCTCCTCGGTGTCGACAATACGCACGGTTATTTCACCGGCCTGCGCATCTAACGGGGCCAAGGCGTGGCGCAGACATTTGATGACCAGGTGTCGGGGTAGCGCGGCGCGGTGTTGCGTCAAAACGCCACGGTCTTCAAAGTGGGCGAATTGAAGTGACAGCGATAAGGCAGGGCGTGGCCGCGTCATGCACGTCCCTTCGGTGTGCTGGCTCGCTTGGGTGCAGGTACGGAGTCACCCCGGTCAAACTTAGCGTCATAGGCATCGATAATCCGTGCGACCAATGGGTGACGCACCACATCGGCGCTGGTCAGGTGGGTCATGGCAATGCCCGTCACGCGCCGCAAAATACGTTCTGCATCCACAAGTCCACTGGTTTGCGTTTTGGGCAAGTCAATTTGACTGACATCCCCCGTAATCACGGCTTTGGATCCAAAGCCGATACGGGTTAAGAACATTTTCATTTGTTCGGGGGTGGTGTTTTGCCCTTCATCCAAAATAACAAAGGCGTGGTTTAACGTCCGCCCACGCATAAACGCCAGTGGCGCGATTTCGATTTGCTGACGCTCGAATGCTTTTTGAACCTTCTCAGCGCCCATGAGGTCGTAGAGTGCGTCGTATAAAGGGCGCAGGTACGGGTCTACTTTTTGCCCTAAATCACCCGGTAAAAAGCCCAATTTTTCACCGGCCTCGACGGCGGGGCGGGTTAGGACGATGCGTTGCACCGCCGAACGCTCCAAGGCATCAACCGCGCAGGCAACGGCAAGATACGTCTTCCCTGTTCCTGCGGGACCAATGCCCAGCGTGATGTCGTAGGTCAAAATTTGTTTCAGGTACAGGGCTTGATTGGCTGTTCTCGCCTTGAGTTCGCCACGGCGGGTGTGCACACTGGGGGCATGGCTGTCGTCGGCCATGTTCATGTCACCGCTTAACATCAGCTGTACGGTTTCAGGTGGGATACTGCGCTGCGCGATTTCGTAAAGCGCCTGGACCAGTGTCATGGCTTGCTCTGCACGGGCTTTGGGCCCTTCGATCCGAAATTGTTCGAATCGGTGCGCGACCTTCACCTGCAGTGCCGCCTCTATGGTGCGTAGATGGGTGTCCATCGGACCGCACAGGTTGGCCATGCGGTCGTTATCGGGCGGCGAAAAGGTGTGTTTAAGAATCAAACGGATAATCCGGTAATTAGGTCAAAAAGAGGAACCCCAATGATAGGCAAGTTAACGGGCGTCTTGTTAGAGAAAAATCCCCCACAGGTGTTGGTGGACTGCAACGGCGTAGGCTATGAAGTCGATGTGCCCATGAGCACGTTCTACAACCTTGGGGAGCTGGGGCAGGGCGTGAGTTTGCTCACCCATTTCGTCGTTCGCGAGGACGCGCAGTTGCTCTATGGCTTCGCAACGGCGGAAGAGCGCTATGCCTTTCGTCAGTTGATCAAGATTTCTGGCGTGGGGCCGCGTATGGCGCTGGCCGTTTTGAGTGGTATCGGCGTCACTGATTTGGTGGCGGCGATTGCGAGTCAAGACACCGCGCGGGTGGTCAAAGTCCCAGGCATAGGCAAAAAGACTGCCGAGCGCCTGCTATTGGAGTTACGGGGCAAGCTCGGCGACAGCATGGTCGCAGGCAGTGTGGTGCGCACAGATCACCAAGGCGATATTCTGCAGGCGTTGGTCGCTCTTGGGTACAGTGAGAAGGACGCTGGCGCGGCCTTGAAAAATATGCCGGTTGATATTGGTGTGAGCGAGGGCATTAAATTGGCGTTACGCGCATTGGCTAACTGAGCCGGGTTGTCGGAGACAATGGGGTTATGAGCATTCAAACAGACGACTTTGGCGCACTACCCGAACGGGTGGTGTCCGCCGCGCCGGTCTCTCGAACCGAGGAGGCCATGGAGCGGGCGCTGCGACCCAAGGCCTTGACCGAGTATGTTGGGCAGGCCAAGGCGCGCGAGCAGTTGGAGATTTTCATTGGTGCGGCGAAACAGCGTGGGGAAGCCTTGGACCACGTCTTGTTGTTTGGCCCGCCGGGGCTGGGCAAGACCACGCTCTCGCACATCATTGCCAACGAGTTGGGCGTGAATATGCGACAGACCAGCGGCCCCGTTCTTGAGAAGCCAAAGGATTTAGCGGCCTTGCTGACCAACTTGGAACCAAACGATGTGTTGTTCATTGATGAGATACACCGCTTATCGCCCGTGGTTGAGGAGATTTTGTATCCCGCGCTAGAGGACTATCAAATCGACATCATGATTGGCGAAGGCCCTGCCGCACGGTCGATTAAGTTGGACTTGCAGCCGTTTACCTTGGTCGGTGCGACCACGCGCGCCGGTATGCTGACCAACCCCTTGCGTGACCGCTTCGGTATTGTTGCGCGACTGGAGTTTTACACGCCCGATGAGTTGGTAAAAATTGTCACACGCAGCGCCGGATTGCTCAAGGTGCCCATCGATGTAGAAGGTGCAACGCAGTTGGCGCGCCGCTCACGCGGTACCCCGCGCATTGCCAATCGCTTGTTGCGCCGCGTGCGTGACTACGCGCAGGTGAAGGGGCAAGGTCTGATCACAGAGGACATTGCCAACCAGGCCTTGAAAATGCTTGACGTTGATCCGCAGGGCTTTGATGTCATGGACCGCAAGTTACTGGAGGCCGTGGTGCACCGCTTCGATGGTGGGCCCGTGGGTTTGGACAACATCGCGGCCAGTATTGGCGAGGAGCGTGACACCATTGAGGATGTCATCGAGCCGTATCTGATTCAGCAAGGGTTTTTACAACGCACGCCTAGAGGGCGGGTTGCCACCTTGGCCGCCTACCGCCACCTTGGCGTGACCGCCCCCGCCGATCGTGGTGGTGATTTGCTGGGTGGCTAAGCCGGCCTAGGCAGCGCGGCGCTGTTCAGGTGCCCTTGCTCACCCCAAGTCACCATGGTGAGTGCGTCGGGGGTCCAGATCAGCCGGTTAATCGCCGCGTTACCCAGGTGCCAGGTTCTGGGCGCCTCAATGGTCTGTCCGGTCGCCAAGCGATACAGCACGTCGAGCACGCCGCCATGGGTGGCGATGACTATTTGTTGGCCTATGTGCTGGGCCGCGATCACGTTAACCACGCCCATGATGCGGTGGCGCAGCGTCAGTAAACTTTCGCCGCCAGTCGGTGTGAAGTGGGGGTCTCTGCTACGCCACGCTCGCGCGTCGTTGGCGTGCTGCTGTTCTATTTCCTGCCAAGACAAGCCCTCGAAGTGGCCAAACTGACGCTCTTGTAAGTCGGGCTCAGTGTGCACAATCAGCCCGTGGTGAGCGGCAATGGCCTTGGCGGTGTCATGGGCGCGTGATAAGTGGCTGCTGTAAATCGCATCGATGGCTTCATCCTTCAAGCCCAAGGCCGCCTGTGTGGCTTGCTGTCGCCCGGTCTCGTTCAGGGGTATGTCGGTGCTGCCTTGTATGCGTGTTGCCACGTTCCAGTCGGTTTCGCCGTGTCGGATGGCAATGATGCGGGTGACGTCCATAGTTATGAGCCTCTTTGAGCGGTCGCGGGTGTCACAGCTCGGATGCTTGGACGGCGATGGCTCCCAGACCCGGCCACTTGATGGCTTCGGGGCTGGGCAATGGGTCTGCATCAAAGGCCTTGTCCCCCTCTTCGTCCGCAATCCCTGTGGTCTGCAGTGTGGTGAAAGGGTAGAGCTTGGTGTCCATGAGGTGGCTTGGCACCACGTTTTGTAGCGAGGTGAACATGTTTTCAACCCGCCCCGGAAAACGGGTCTCCCAGTCCTTCAGCATTTTTCCGACCTGTACGCGCTGTAGATTTTCTTGGCTGCCACACAAGGTACACGGGATGATGGGAAATTGCTGAATCTCAGACCAGCGCGCGGCATCAGATTCGGGCACATACGCCATCGGACGAATCACGATGTTGTTGCCGTTGTCGCTCACCAGCTTAGCGGGCATTCCTTTTAAGCGCGAACCAAAGAACATGTTGAGCAGCAGCGTTTGCAGGATGTCATCACGGTGGTGGCCAAGTGCAATTTTGGTGCACTTCAAGTCCTCTGCGACGCGATACAAAATACCCCGGCGCAGTCGGCTGCACAGGCTACACATGGTCTTGCCTTCTGGGATCTTGTCTTTGACGATGCTGTAGGTGTCTTGGTTTTCAATGTGGTATTCCACCCCTAAAGCCGCCAAGTAGTTGGGGAGTACATCGGCTGGGAAACCAGGTTGCTTTTGATCGAGGTTGACCGCCACCAAGGTGAAATTGATCGGCGCTCGGCGCTGCAGCTTCAGCAAAATATCTAGCATGGTGTAGCTGTCTTTGCCGCCGGACATACAGACCATTACACGGTCGCCCTCTTCGATCATGTTGTAGTCAACGATGGCCTTGCCAACGAGTCGGCAGAGTCGCTTTTCCAACTTGTGGTCTTCGCGTTGTTGTTTGGCCTCAGCGGTTTGCTGGGTTGTGGGTTCTTCTACGATAGCGTTCACCATTCACCTCCTTGCATGCGAATAGAGACTTCGCAATCGTCAAATATTTCGAGTTTTGCTATTTTGACGCGCGCACCAATCACGCCGGGCAGTTGCATGAGTCGCGTCGTGACTTTCCCAATCAGGGTCTCAAGCAAGTTGATGTGCGTCGCAGTGCACTCGTCAATGATGATTTGACGCACCTTGCGGTAGTCCAGCACGTGACCAATGTCGTCGTCGTGCGGCAGCAACGGCTGTCGGCCTTGGTTCAATTCGGCGTCAACTTGTATGGGCTGTGGTTGGGTGCGCTCATGCGCGAGAATGCCGAGGCTGGCAGAAAAGCGCAGACCCGACAGCGTCAGTATTTGATTGCCCGTGGCTAGGTTGTTCGTCGTCATGGTTGTGTTGTCCGGCTACATGAGCGAAAAATCGCGGTCAAATTTAGTGAGGTGCTGGCCGCCATCAACCAGCAAGGTGGTGCCTGTTAGCGAGTGGTTCTCTAGCGCAAAGGCCACCGTTGCCACGACATCTTCAGGGGTGCTTGATTTGCCGAGTGGCGATAGGCGGTGGCGTTCTTGAAACGTGTCATCGTTTAGAAGGTGGCTGGTGAGGGTCAGGCCAGGTGCCACGCCAACGACGCGAACGCGTGGCGCGAAGGCTTGCGCGAGCATGGTGTTCGCGGTTTCAAGTGCAGCTTTCGAGAGCGTGTAGCTGAAAAAATCGGGATTCATATTCCACAATTTTTGATCTAATAAATTTACGACCACGCCGCAGCCTTGTGCCGCCTCGAGGTGCTTGAACAACTGCTGTGCCAAACGGACAGGCGCAAGGGTGTTGGTTTGCCAATGCGCGGCGAACAGAGGGCTATCGACGGTGTGGGCATCGTCTTGCTCAAACAGTGCCGCACTATTGATGACCGCGCCTAAGCCCCCGAAGGTCTGGATCACCTCGGCGATGATGGCGTCGCACGCATTGGTATGGGCCAAATCGCCGCCGACCATCATGTGTGCCACTTGGGGCCCCGCTTGTTGGCAGGCTGCAAGGGTTTCTGCGGCGGCCTGTTCAGAGTGTCGGTAATGCACAGCGACCTGCCAACCGTTCTTGGCAAGATGCAGCGCAATGTGCCGACCTAGCCGCGTCCCAGCGCCCGTCACAAGTACGGATCGCGGCATGCGCGTGCCGTCGAATGCCCCTAGCGGTGGGTGGGTGTCGGTGGTCATGGGCTTTTAGCGTCAATCAATAGGAAGGGGGTTGGCAGATCAGCGACAATGGCGTTTTGACTGTCTTTGTAGCGCCCGCAAACACCTTGGATATGAAACCCTCAAGTGTACCGACTCCTGCTGACGCGGCGGCGATACCACCCGAAATGCGGGCCCACTTGGCACGGGTGTTTGCCAAATCCGACGCTTGGCTGCCTTTTGATCAATTTATGGCCGAGGCCCTTTACGCGCCAGGCTTGGGCTATTACGCCAACGCGTTGCCCAAACTGGGTCGTATGCCCAGCGATGGCAGTGACTTTGTGACAGCCCCCGAGTTGAGCACTGTGTTTGGGCGCACGCTTGCTAAGCAGGTAGACCAAGCCTTGCGCCTCTGTGAAGTGGACACCGTGTGGGAGTTTGGCGGCGGAACGGGTGCCTTGGCTGAGACGCTGATCACCACGTTGCTGGCCACACCAGACGCGCGACTGAAGCGTTACGTCATTGTGGAGCTCTCCAGCGAACTGCGCGCCAGACAGCAAGACCGCTTAGCACCGTTGATGACGCAGTTGGATATCCAGTGGGCGACGGCGTGGCCAGAGACATTGGACGCGGTGGTTGTGGGCAACGAGGTGCTAGATGCCATGCCCGTGCGCTTGCTTGCAAGAACCGATGGGCAGTGGGCGGAGCGTGGGGTCGCCATGGTGCCGCCTGATGACGCCCTTGCCGAAGGCCAGGCTCTAGATCATCAGGCTTGGCAATTAGCGTGGTCTGACCGTCCCAGCGACCTGCAGCCGCCCATCGCCGTTGCAGGGACACACGACTATATTTTCGAGTGGCATCAGCAAGCGCAGGCTTGGGTGGGGCAGTTGGCGCAACGGCTGACAACAGGGTGTGTCTTGCTAATTGATTATGGTTTTAGCGAGGCGGAGTACTACCACCCACAGCGCCATATGGGCACATTGATGTGTCATCAGGGCCACCGATCCGATACCGACCCGTTGTCAGCGGTGGGACTCAAAGACCTCACGGTTCACGTCGACTTCACCGCGGTTGCCCTGGCGGCGCAGGCGCATGGTCTGGACTTGTTGGGTTACACCAGCCAAGGCCGATTTTTAATTAACTGCGGCTTTGTAGAGGTGTTGCCAACGGTGACAGACGCAGAGCAGGTCCAAGCGCTCAAGCTCATCCACGAACACGAAATGGGTGAGTTGTTCAAGGTCATGGTGCTCTGCGCACAAACGCATACGGCGGCGGTCAACAATGCAGGTGGTTTTATCGGCTTCACCGCTTTTGACCGTTGTCACAGTTTATGAGGGCGTCACGGTGATCCGTTGGGTGGTGGTTGTTTTCTTAGCCTTGATTCTTATCAATGGCTTGCTGCCCCTGCTCAAGCGGTTTGGGGTGGGGCGCATACCCGGTGACTTCGAACTCAAGGCCTTCGGGCGGGTGTGGCCGATTCCGCTGGGGTCGACGTTGGTGCTCAGCGGTCTGTTGAGCTTGCTGACTCGCTGGTTTTAGTTGCTCACGACGGTCGCCCGTAGTGCAACCTAGCGCGGGCTAGGCGTTAAACAGTGGCGCCAACGCACTGAGGCGTGCCGCATGTATTTGCGCGGCAATCCAATCGCCTTTGCCTTCTGCGTAAGCGGGGTCTTGCATGGCGCGTTTCGCTACGGCCTGCGTGTCTACTTGCTGCGCCTGGTTGAGGGCCGTATTGAGCCAATCCGCTTGGTAGTAGGGGACCTCGGTTAAGCCCAGACGCCCCCGTGCATCGCATTCGCAGGCGCGTAGCACCTGCTGAAAACGCGCGGGTCGGCGCAGGGCGTCACAGCGCTCTAACAGCTTCAGCGTGGCGGATGCGCTCAGGTCTTTGCATCGGTGAACGTGACCGTGCTCTTTCGCCACGACCTCCGCTAATTCGCGACAGTGCTTGGGGACACGCCAGCGCACACAAACATCGCGTAGCAAGGCCAGGCTGCGTTCCTCATGCCCGGTGTGTCGCGGTAAGACGTCGGCAGGGGTGGTGCCTTTCCCAAAGTCATGGCAAAGCGCTGCGAACCGCGTAGTGAGGTCGCAATCAAGTTGCGCGCACATGTCCAAGACCATCATGGCGTGTATGCCGGTATCGACCTCGGGGTGATAGTCTGCACGTTGTGGGACGCCCCACAGGGCATCGAGCTCGGGCAACAGCACGCGTAGGGCACCGCAGGCGCGCAGGGTTTCAAACAGGCGCGATGGCTGCGTCGCCATGAGCCCTTTGGCTAGTTCTTGCCATACGCGCTCCGCAACCAAGGCACCTACTTCGCCGTTGTCGACCATGCGGTGCATCAGGGTGTGGGTAGTCGGATCCACTGAAAAGTCAGGCCAACGGGCATGAAACCGCGCGAGCCGCAGGATACGCACAGGGTCCTCTGAAAACGCTGCGCTGATATGCCGTAAGCGCTTGGCTTGTAGGTCAGCAACACCGTCGAAGAGGTCAATGACCGCTGTTAAGTCCGGTTGCCATCGGTCGCTGCGGGAGGTTGCCACCTGCGCCAGTGTCTCTGGATAGGCAATGGCCAAGGCGTTGATGCTCAAATCTCTGCGCGCCAAATCCTGTGCCAACGTGACGTCAGGCGCGGCGTAAAAGCTAAAGCCGTGATAGCCACTGGCTGTCTTTCGCTCGGTGCGTGCCAACGCGTATTCTTCTTGCGTGAGGGGGTGTAGAAACACAGGGAAGTCTGCGCCCACTGGGTGGAAGCCTAGGCTGGCCATGTGCTCAGGTGTGGCACCGACTACTACCCAGTCGCGGTCACTGGTGGTCTGTCCCATCAGTGCGTCGCGCACCGCACCCCCGACCAAAAACACACGCGGCTCTGCGAGGGGAGCGGTGTCGGTCGTCGTGGTGTGGGGTGACGGTTTAGCAGGGGTCATGGTGAAAATGGGACGTTAACCGCCACAGTCTATCCTTTGCCAGATCGGTAGAGCTCTTGAAAATCCAAGAAGTCGTTTTCGGCCAGTGCCTCGTTGCACCACGCTTGAACGCTGGGCAACGCCAATACCCGTTTGACGTAGTCTTGGCTGACCGGTGAGACGGGTAGCCCGTAGGTTTTGATACGCAAAACAACCGGTGCGAAAAAGGCGTCAACCGCGCTGAACGGACCGAACATCATGGGCCCGCCGCTGTGGTTTAGCCACTCGGACCAGAGCGTATCCAGTCGTGTGAGTTCGTCTTGCAGGCCGCTGTTCTTTTTGTACAAGTCCTGTCCAATACCCACCAGGTCTGCTTCTATATTCATAGGGCATAGGCGCCGTAAATGGCCAAAGCCACTGTGCATCTCCGCCACCATACTTCTGGCAACGGCCCGTTCCGCTGAGTCGGCTGGCCAGATGGCATGCTTGGGAAAGCACTCCGCGATGCGCTCCACAATCGCAACCGAGTCCCAAATGGTTAGGGGCTTACCCCCCAAAGTGACGGCGTTGTCTATGAGAACGGGAACCTTAGCTATCACTCCCAATCGTTGGAGGCTTTGTTTGAACTGTGAACCGGGGTCAAAGCTGTCAAAGCGCAACGACACCTCTTCAAATGGAATGTCGAATGCGCGTAACAAGACCCATGGGCGCATAGACCAGGAAGAGTAGTTCTTGTTGCCAATGATTAGTTTCATGTTGCCTTTTAGGCTCTATACAGGTGCGCGGCAGCGTGCAAGCTGGTTGGGGAGAGCCCCCAGGTGCGGGTCATCATGTTGAGCGCATCGTCTTTGAGGCTACTCGCTTGTGCTACGTTGTCAACCTGCAGGGAGCGCACGTTGTCACGACTCATCAATGTGGGTCCCGGTAGCTGCTCCATGACCCACGCCTGCATCATGGCCACGGCATAGGGGACGTTGATGACCCACACGCGCGTGTGTTTCCAACGGGCAGTTAGTTGCACCAGTTCGCGTAGGGTGAAGACGTCGGGGCCGGTGCAGTCAATGACGCGTGTCTCGTCAGTTCCGCGAGGTGCGCGCAGACTATGGGTGATGGCGCTGGCGACATCGTTGACCCAAACGGGCTGGAAACGCGTGTTTGCACCCGCCAACGGCAGTATGGGGGTGAGTGCCACCAGCTTTGAAAACAGGTTCAAAAACTGGTCGCGTGCGCCAAAGATAACGCTAGGGCGCAACACCGTGGTGGGACAGGCAGTGAATGCTTGCCATACGGCTTCGCCAGCCGCTTTACTACGTTGGTAATCTGAGGGGGCGTCTGGCGATGCCCCGAGCGCACTCACGTGCACCACATGTTGCAAGGGGTGCGTGGCGTGTGCGGCGGTGCACGCGTCCGCGAGCTGGGTGGGCCAGGTGACGTGTGCTTGCTTAAAAGCGGCGGGCGTTCCGTGCAAGATAGCGATCAGGTTAATGACCGCGTCATGACCTGCAATGAGCGTCTGCAGTGCCGCTGGGTCATCGGCCGGGCTAGGCACCACGGTGACGTTGGGTAAATGCGCCAAGCGCGTGCCTTTGCTGGGGTGACGCGTTGGCACGGTCGCCTGTATGCCGAGGCGTTGTAGCTGCTCACACAGGCTTTGCCCGACAAATCCGGTGCCGCCAAAAATAACGACTTTCGATATACGCATGGGTTCTCCTGTTATGGGACGTCATCCTCGCCGACTTTATCGCCGGCAGGCGCCACGGGACGCAGTAAAGCACCTAGGTCGTAGGGGCTTTGCGCTTGCATTGTTCGATAGATGGCCTGGTTGGCGATTACTTTTTGTACGTAATTCCGTGTCTCTGAAAAGGGGATGAGCTCCATCCAAATAGCGGCCTCCATAGCGGGTTCGTTGGCCTTTGGTCGCCACTGTGCTACTCGGCTTGGGCCTGCGTTGTAGGCCGCTGTGGCCATGGGAACAGATGCTGAGTACTTGGTTAACAGGGTGTGCAAGTAGTTAGATCCCAGTTGCAGGTTGACGTCAGGGGTCGCCAGTTGTCGGGTTTTAAACCGTTTGATGTTCATCCGTTTTGCCACCCATCGTCCGGTCTTGGGCATCACCTGCATGAGGCCGATTGCCCCTGCGCTTGATTTTATTTGGGCATCAAAGCGACTTTCTTGACGAATCACACCGTAGATCAAGGCGGGGTCTAAGTCCAATGATTGCGCCTGTTGAGAAATATTGCGTGCATAGGGCGTTGGGTGGGTATAGGCCAATGGCGCGCCGGTAGGCATGCGCTCACCCGCCTGTATGCAGCGACTCCACCACTGCATACCGCAGGCGATCGCCCCTGCCGCCGCCAGATCGGCCTGAGCCATACCGCCAGGTTGATGGAGTGCCACTGCGTACGTCCACTGGCGCGCCGCTTCTTTGGTGAGGCCCAACGCATAGGCGCTGCGTGCCGCTTTGATATTGGGGTCAGCCGCAACGCGCTTGACCGCGGCAGCCGTCGGTCGCGGTCCGTCGACGGGTCTGCGTATAGCTTGCCCCAATGTTTGTTTGGCCAATAAGCCGTAAAAATCATCGGACGTAGCGAGTTGCGTGAGAACCGCAGTGGCGCGTGCACGCTGGCCTTGTTTAGTAGACGCTTGCATCGCGCGCGCGCGCCAAAACTGCCAACGACTGTCGCTCTTTTGTGTGGAGGGCATCGCGTCAATAGACGCCAATACGGCTGACCAGTCGCCTGCCCGCAAGGCCGCACGAACCTGCCATTCGCGCTGTCTGTCACTGAGGTGGGCAGGCGCTATGTTTAAAAATAAGTCGTGCGCGGCGGCATTGCCTCTTAATGCCATTCGTGTCGCCACGACAGCTTGCACCGCCTGCTGCTGTTCGGGACGCAGGTGTTTCTTCCAGCGTTTAAATGCTTTGTCAAAGGCCTTGTTGTTATGTGCGGCCATGCGTATCAGGCCCAAGCTTAGCCACTCTGACGTCTTGTTTTTGCCGGCCTGTGTGCGGTTGCGCGCTAAGGAGGGCATGTTTTTAAGCAACCATGTATAGGGCTGCTTATAAAGGGTTTTCCCGTTCGCACCTGAGCGCTTATCAATCAATGCCAAGGCGCCCAACATGGTTGAGCGACTGCCCCACTCTGCGCCTTGTCGGGCACGCATCCACAAGGTGTCGTTGCTCACCTTTTTATCGGCCACCAAGTCGCTCACGGCGCCTAAGCAGGCGGTATGCCCCGAGCTTTCTTGAAACCAAAGGTCGACCATGCGTTTGTCTGATACGCCTTGTGCGGCACGACCGCTTGCCCGCTGTGCACGCCACACACCGCATTCGACCTGCGGGTCATCTTGCATGCGGAAGCGGGGGTGTACACGCAACAAGGTCTCCCAATCTTGTCGTTTAATGAGTAACAGCATCCAGTCGTTGCGCAGCCGATCTTCCCAATAAGTGCCTTGCCAGCGCGCAAAGAAAGTCGCCATGTCTTGAGGCGTCGCATTCGCGAGGTTGGACTTGCGTGTCCAATAAGCGGCCAAGCTCTCGAGTGGGTGCCCCTTGACTCTGGGTAGCAATGCATTTAATTGCTTGGTGTTGTTTCGTGCGTAGGCCTTTTGCATGGACAGCAGTGCTTTGTCTGCTCGGGTGGTACCGGCGATGGCGTCTGAACCCGTTGGCAGGTAGAGGCTGGTCAGGATGAGGACGATGCAGACGGCGCGGCCAAGCCAGTGCAAAATGCGCTTGTACAGACGTGTATCGGATATGAATGTAATAGCCAGAAGAGACATGGATCAATTATGGATACAAGTAGCGGCGACTCCCCAAGAAAATCAGGTTTAATCCCTCAAGCGGATAAGTCGAGTTGGCGGCGACATTTGGTGGATCAGCGCCTGCGCATGGGTGACCACGAGGATCGATCGGATTGGCTACAGCGTGTTTTGCGTGTGTGGTTGGTTGAGCGTAGCGATACCGTGATTGGTGCTTACTGGCCAATTAAGGGCGAGTTTGATGTGTTGCCTGCCCTCTTTCGGTGGCAGGAGGCTGGGCGAGAAGGCGATGCCTTGGAGGCACCGATTCAGCGTGGCATTGGGCTGCCTGTGATGAATCCAGAGGATAAAACCCTGAAATTTCACGCTTGGTATCCCGGGTGTCCCATGGAGCCAGACGCCTACAGTATCCCCAAGCCGAAAGGGACTGAAATTTTGGTCCCCACCTTGTTGTTTGTCCCCTGTGTTGGCTACGGCCCCGGCGGCTACCGCTTGGGCTATGGCGGGGGGTTTTACGACAGAACCTTGGCGCAACTCACGCCAAGGCCATTTACCGTGGGGTTGGGCTTTGCGAATGCATTTTTACCTGATCTAGAGCCGGAGCCACACGATATCCCTTTAGATGCCATCTTGAACGAGAACGGCGTTGTCTGGCCGTTGGTGATGCCCAGCTTGGGAGAGCGCGACTGAGGTGTGTGTCGGCCTGTTGTAAGCTGTTTACGGTTTGCGGACTTGTTTAATTAGCACGTCCGTTGTGTTTTATAAGTTGTCTCTTTGGAGTTGTCTATGAGCAAGGCGTTTGCAAGTCAGGCTGACTTATCAGCCAAAAACATCACGTTTGAGCAGCTATCTGCGCATTGTTGGGCTTATACCGCTGAGGGTGACCCCAATAGCGGGGTGATCATTGGTGATGAGGCCATCATGGTGTGCGACACCACGGCGACGCCGCTGATGGCGAAAGACTTGATTGCGAAAATTCGCACCGTGAGCGATAAGCCCATCAAGTACGTCCTGCTGACCCATTACCATGCGGTGCGCGTGCTGGGTGCGAGTGCGTATAAGGCAGAAGGTGCGACCGAGATCATCGCCAGTCAAGGCACGTTGGAGCTGATTCGCGAGCGTGGCGCGCAAGACATGCAAAGCGAGATGGAGCGTTTTCCACGTTTGTTTGAAGGGGCTGATTCTGTGCCAGGCCTGACATGGCCTACCTTGGTTGTCGGTGGTGGCAATCCGGTGGCTGGCGAGGTGCCGGGAAAAGTGACCTTGGATTTGGGTGGCGTTCGTGTTGCCGTGTGGCATCCCGGGCCGGGTCATACCAAAGGGGACACGATTGCATGGGTAGAGGAAGAGGGCGTGTTGTATAGCGGCGATTTGGTCGAGTACGAGGCCGGTGTGTACACCGGTGATGCGCAATTGGCCGAATGGCCTGCGACCTTGGAGGTTTTGCGTGCCTTGAATGCCACCGCCTTGGTTCCAGGACGGGGCGAGGCGATGCAGGGGGTCGCGGGGGTGAATAAGGCGCTGGATTACACCAAGCGTTGGGTGGAGACGCTTTACCGCTGTGGGCAAGAGGCTGCCGCTCAGAACTTGGACTTGAAGGCCGCGATGGCGCATACCCGCCAAGCCATGGACCCCATCTTTGGCCATGTCTTTATTTATGAGCATTGCTTGCCCTTTGATGTTTCGCGTGCCTTTGACGAGGCGCAAGGGATTAAGCACCCCCGCATTTGGACCGCGGCGCGTGACCAAGAAATGTGGGCGGCATTGCAGGCCTAAACGCGCGGTGCGGGATACCGTGACATCCTTTTAAAAGTAAGTACACACTATCGTTTAATTCTTTTACCAAAAACATAAAAGCCCTGATTCCAGTAGATGGCTTCAGGGCTTTTTTACGTTTGAACGACGGCTAGGGGTGTGGTGTCGCGGTATTAAATGCCTCAAAAGTACTGTACATAAACACAGTATTTGGGGCATACTGCTTTCCCCTTTTGCTTCTTTAGGTTGTGTATGTTGCCCCCTGCTAGTACGGCTGTTAGACGGTCTGTGGTTTGCTCCTCTGGCTTACCGTCTTTGGACGCTTGCCTCCCTGATGGGGGCTGGCCATGCGGTGGCGTGATTGAGCTGATTCACGCCCAACGCTCCAAGCAGACCACCGGGGTGCGTGCATGGCAAGCCAATACGGCGTTGCTATTGCCGGCGTTAAAAAGCATTCAAATGCAACCTGATGCGGCATCGGGTGCCGTGCGTCCGTGGGTGGCGTGGGTGGGTCCAGGGTTGGCACCCCCCGGGCACGACGGGGTGCGTACCCAGCCTTTCACGCCGACTTGGGCCGCACAGGGGGTTGATATCAGACGCTTTGTATGGGTAAGTGCTCCGGAGCAAGCTCGCGGCGCTATGGACAACGCTTGGGCGGCAGAGCAGTTGTTGCGCTGTCAGGACGTTGGGGCTGTGGTGGTATACGGCTTGCCTGAAAGCACACAGACGAGCCAGGTATTACGCCGTCTCCAGTACACCGCGTCCCGTCATCACAAATATGTGTGGGTTATTCGTCCTGCCGAAGCGGCTGCGCACGCATCTCCTGCTGTCCTGCGCTTGCAGTGGTGCGCACACGAGGCATCGGGCGTAGACACGTGGTTGCGCATGTTGAAATGCAGCGGTGCGATGAGTCACCAGTTGATTGCGGTCTCCCACGCGAATATAGCGGTACAGCAGGCAGTACATGCCGCTAAAACAGTGAGGCGGTGGCGGCGTGAGCAAGACGCGCTACAGCCCCTGCACACCGCGCACACCCCGCACACCCCGCACGCTGCGCATCCTTCGCACCCTTCGCTCCCACTACCCAAATCTGTCCATGCTCTGGCTAGCAACGAACCCGCTGCACTGGCTACGTGATGACCTGCAAGGGCTAGCCTGGCAAGCAACACACCCTTATTGGGCGCCGTTGCTGGCTTGTTGTGCGCGCTATACGCCGCATCTCTACACCCTTACCCAAGCGCCTGCGTACTGGTTGCTGGATCTGCGCAGTGTGCAGCGGTTGTGGCGCGGGCATACCGATACGCTGGCTGCCCAGTTGCTGGGGGATTGCATGGCATGGGCGGCGACACACGACGTGCAGAACGCCTTACATATTGGTTTGGGGAGTAGCCCGTGGCAGGCGGCAGCCCGTGTCCAGTGTGTGCTGCATCAGACGCCTAGCGCCCCCTCGGGGGTCTATCAAACGCCCGCTGTCGACACGTTGCCACTGTGGACCCTACCCGCAGTACGCCCCGGTTTGAAAGCACTGGATGCGATGGGCGTCAGGACATGGGGGGCCTTGGCATCCATTCCTCGTGCAGGGGTGATGCGGCGTTGGGGGCGGGGGGTGATCGCGCAGCTGGATCAAGCGTATGCCTTGGCGGAAACACCCTGCATCGCCATACCGTTATCAGAGACCTTTGATGCCCGCCACGATTTGCCGACGGAGGTGATGCAGGTGAGCGAGTTGGCGGGGTGTGCAGAGGCCTTGGTTCAGGGTATGGCGGCATGGCTGCGTGTGCGTCACTTGGAAGCAGAGGCCATTGAGTGGACGTGGTACAGCGTGCGCCGACAGCATGCAGAACACCCTGCATCTGCCGCGACGGTGGTGCAGGTGCTGCGGGCCAGTGAGGCGCATGCAGATGCGCGCACGTGGTGGCGTTTAAGTGCAACACATTGGGATAAGCAACGCTTGCGTCAGCCGGTGGTCGCTTTGCGCTTGCGTGTGGTGTCTGCGCAGGCCCAGCGTTTGCAAACGCCCAGCCTGTTTCAAGCGCTATCCACAACAGGAGAGGCTACGCAGGAACGACTCGGCGCGTGCCTCGATCGTTTACAGGCGCGTTTGGGTGCACAGGCGGTACGTCAACCCGCCGAGGTAGATGCGATTGCGCCTGAGCATCAACAGTGTTGGTTGCCCCATACACATCAGGCATTGCCCATTGCGGCGTGTGCAGAGCCGGTCAAGGCGAGCCATTCCACCGACGTCTGCGAAGCGGCGTTTAGCGCCGCAGTAGACCCCCGCCAAGCGGTGTATGTGCATCACATACAGCGCGTGGAGGCGATGCATCGTTTGCGCCCACCTTGGTTGTTGGAGTCACCGCAACGCTTGGCAACCAAAAGTGAACGGCCCGTTTACGGTGGCGATTTAAGTCTGTTACTGGGGCCTGAGCGTCTCGAGGTGCTGGACTGGTCCAAGCCCACCAATGCGCAATCGATGGCGTTGATGCGGGACTACTACGTGGCGCGGAGTCCGAAGTGGGGCTTTGTCTGGATTTATAAAGTGCCACAAACTGCCCATTGGTATTTGCACGGGCTGTATGAGTAATTCACGCAACATCAACCCAACCCAGCCGATGGCGTATGCCGAGTTGATGGCGGTGAGTCACTTCAGCTTTCAAATGGGTGCGTCATCACCCGAGGAGTTGGTGCAACGTGCACACGCGTTGGGTTATCAAGCGCTCGCACTAACCGACCACTGCTCGGTGGCAGGCGTCGTCCGTGCACACATTAAAGCCAAGGAATTGGGCTTGGCGTTTATTCCCGGATCGACGCTCACTTGGCCGGATGCGTGGCGGCTGGTGGTGTTGCCGCAGACGCTCAGCGGCTGGTCTGCCCTGTGTCGGTTGATTACACACGCGCGCACCGGGATGGCGTCCGACGCGCACAGCGGTGCGGCGCAGCGGGTTGAGAAGGCACATGTTCACCTACCCATTTGGTCAGCGGTTGCGCCGCAGTTGGATGACTGCGTGTTGATACTCGTTCCGCCACGCTTGCCCTTGGATGATGGCGATGCCGCGATGCATGCGGTGCTCGCGCGGTTGTTAGATTGGAAAAAGGTGTTGCCTGACACCCAACGCCTCTGGCTAGGTGCGGCCCTACACCAAGCGGCGGATGACGACTGGTGGCAACAACAACTGCGCTGGCTAGAGGTACAAAGCGGCGTGCCTGTGGTGTGTGTGGGCGACGTGCGTATGCATGCGCGCTCTCGTAAGCCCTTGCTCGATGTGGTCACAGCGATTGGTTTGGGGCGAACCTTGTCGCAGTCCGGCGCCGCGCTGACGGCCAACGCGCAAATGCACTTGCGTCGCCGCTTGCAGTTGGCGCGCATCATGCCGCCCTTGTGGTTGCAACGCAGTGTGCAGATTATGCAGACGTGCGTGTTTTCACTGGATGACATCAAGTACCGCTACCCGACTGAGTCTGTCTCGCCAGGCGAGACGCCAACACAAACCTTGCGCCGATTGACCGGCGCAGGCCTGTTACAGCGTTACCCCAACGGCGTAGCGCCTGAGATACAGCAACAGATCGAGCACGAGTTGGTACTGATTGCTGAGTTGACGTATGAAATGTATTTTTTGACCGTTCACGATCTGGTCCGATTTGCCCGAGAGCGCGGTATTTTGTGCCAAGGTCGGGGCTCTGCAGCCAACTCTGCGGTTTGCTATGCACTGGGGATCACCGAGGTCGATCCCGCGAAAAGTACCTTGTTGTTTGAGCGATTTATAAGCCGTGCGCGCAAAGAGCCTCCTGACATTGACGTTGACTTTGAGCACCAACGGCGCGAAGAGGTGATTCAATATATTTACCAAAAATATGGTCGTGACCGTGCAGCGATTACAGCCACGGTGATGACCTACCGACCACGCAGTGCATTGCGTGATGTGGGTAAGGTGTTGTGTGTGGATGCGCGCTTGGTTGATGCAATTAGCAAGGCACACCCTGGGCTGTATACGCGAGAGATACAAGCCGATTTACTCAATGAGGGTCTGCGCCGAGCCGGCATAACAGCGGCCAGCGTGGCGCAATATGCGCAGTGGCATCAGTGGCTGGCGCTATCGGCGCAGCTGATGGGCGCGCCGCGGCAGCTAGGGCAACACTCGGGCGGCTTTGTCTTAACACAAGGTCGGTTGAGCGATTTGGTACCCATTGAGAACGCGCGTATGCCTGAGCGCAGCTTGATTCAATGGGACAAAGATGACTTGGATGCGGTGGGCCTGCTGAAGGTAGACGTGTTGGCGCTGGGCATGTTGAGCGCTATTCGGCGTTGCTTGGCTTTGGTGGGACAGCGCCGTGGGTTAACCGCGCCCTTGCGCATGCAAGATATTCCCTCAGAGGATGCGGCGACTTACGAGATGCTTTGCCGCGCCGATAGCGTGGGGGTGTTTCAGGTGGAAAGTCGAGCGCAAATGAGCATGCTGCCGCGACTTAAGCCACGCTGCTTTTATGACTTGGTGGTGCAGGTGGCGATTGTGCGGCCCGGCCCCATACAAGGGGGCATGGTTCACCCATATTTGCGTCGTCGTCAGGGCATGGAGTCGGTGACGTATCCTGGTCTGGCGCTAAAAAAAGCCTTGGGGCGTACCTTGGGCGTACCCATTTTTCAAGAGCAAGTCATGCAAATTGCGATGCTGGCGGCAGGCTTTTCTGCGGAAGAAGCCGACCAGTTGCGTCGCTCTATGGCCGCTTGGAAGCGCAAAGGCGGTGTCCATCATTTTTATGAACGCATCGTCTCAGGCATGTTGGCGCACGGTTATACCCCGGCGTTTGCAGATCAAATATTTAAACAAATAGAGGGCTTTGGTGAGTACGGTTTCCCAGAGAGTCATGCGGCGAGTTTTGCCCTCTTGGTGTACGTCAGTGCGTGGTTGAAGCGACATGAACCGGCTTGCTTCTTAGCGGCCATGTTGAATAGTTTGCCTATGGGGTTTTATGGCCCATCTCAATTGGTTCAAGATGCGCAACGCCATGGCGTAGAGGTCTTACCCGTTGACGTAGCCCACAGTGAGTGGCTGTGCACAGTGATAGGCAGTACGGCGCCGCGCGTGCGTTTGGGGCTGTGTTTAATTTCGGGTTTGTCGCAGGCGGCCGTGCAGCGTCTGCTGTCTGCGCGGGCGTCTGCGGCGTTTGCTGATATCGCTGATTTGGCGCAGCGATCAGGTCTGGCTCAGCATGAACTGGCTTGCTTGGCGAAGGCGGATGCCATGCGTCATTTGGCAGGACACCGTCGCTTGCAGTGGTGGGCGGCGAGTGCGGCACACGATGGCGTGCCTTTGCTCGATAGTGATGTTGGTGTTGGTGTTGGTGTTGGTGTCGGTGCAGATGTCGATGTAGAGAGTGATACAGCCAACACCGATTGGTTGCCTGCCGCCTCTTTGGGGGAGGAGGTCATACAAGACTATGCCAGTACACAACTGAGCTTGCGTGCGCACCCGGTCGCCTTGTTGCGCGTACGGCTTACGCAGAAGCGTTTGATGACGGCTAGCGTTTTAAATACCTACCCAGATCGGCGTTTGGCCAGAGCGTGTGGGTTGGTAACGGTGCGTCAGCGACCCAGTACGGCTAAGGGGGTGTTGTTCTTGACCTTAGAAGACGAGACTGGGCAAGTGAATGTAGTGATCTGGAAAGATTTACAGCAACAAGCTGAGCAACGGCGGGCCATGATGGGGGCTCAGTTGCTAGCGGTTTATGGGGTTTGGCAGCGTGATACAGACACCCAAACGGGTCTACCCGGGCAGGTAACCCACTTGATTGCCAAGCGGGTAGAGGATGTGAGCCATTGGCTGGTCGACTTAAATGCGTCGCCGCTGATTTACCCCAAGCACGAGTTCCACTAATGGCGGATGAGCTCACCGGCGTACACAGCGACAGGCTGTGTACGCCGGTGCTTAAGCTTACATGCCGGCAGCGGCCTTCAGGATGGCAGCCTTATCGGTGCGCTCCCATGTGAAGTCGGGCTCATCACGACCGAAGTGGCCATAGGCGGCCGTACGTTCGTAGATGGGGCGCAGCAAATCAAGCATCTGAATAATGCCTTTAGGACGCAAGTCAAAGTGTTCACGCACCAGCAACGCCAATTGGTCATCGGAAACGACGCCTGTGCCCTCTGTATATACCGTGATGTTCATTGGTTCTGCCACGCCAATGGCGTAAGCAACTTGAATTTGGCACTGTCGAGCCAGACCGGCGGCGACGATGTTTTTTGCGACATAACGTGCGGCATAAGCGGCAGAGCGGTCCACCTTGGTTGGATCTTTGCCGCTGAAAGCGCCACCGCCGTGTGGGCAAGCGCCGCCGTAGGTGTCCACAATGATCTTGCGACCAGTTAAACCGCAGTCGCCTTGTGGGCCACCGACAACGAAACGGCCGGTTGGGTTGATCAGGTACTTGGTGTCTGCTGTGATCCACTCGGAGGGTAGGACAGGCTTGATCAGCTCTTCAATAATGGCTTCGTTAAACGAGGCCTTCATTTTGGTCGGTGACTCGCTTTGATCAGGGCTGTGCTGGGTTGACAGCACCACGGTGTCAATGCTGTGTGGCTTGCCGTCCACATAGCGCATGGTGACTTGACTCTTAGCGTCTGGGCGCAAGAAAGGCATGCGGCCGTCTTTACGTAATTGCGCTTGGCGCTCGACGAGACGGTGCGCGTAGTAGATGGGCGCAGGCATCAGGTCGGGGGTTTCGTCACAGGCGTAGCCAAACATCAGGCCTTGGTCGCCAGCGCCAATGTTTAAGTAGTCGTCACTGGCGCGGTCAACGCCTTGGGCAATGTCATTGCTCTGTTTGTCATAACAGACCATCACAGCACAGCCTTTGTAGTCGATGCCGTAGTCCGTGTTGTCGTAGCCAATGCGTTGAAGGGTGTCACGCGCCACTTGGATGTAGTCAACGTGTGCGTTGGCGGAAATTTCGCCTGCCAGAACGACCAAGCCGGTGTTGGTCAGAGTTTCAGCAGCGACACGTGCAACGGGGTCCTGCGCCAAGATGGCGTCGAGGATGGCATCGGAAATCTGGTCTGCTACTTTGTCGGGATGACCTTCCGAAACAGATTCGGAAGTAAATAGAAAGTCATTGGCCATGAAAAGCTCCTAGGTAAGGTTGGTTAATCAGGCGTTGCCTGAGCCTCGGGAGCACATGGCGAACGCTTTAGCAACATTTATAAATCGCCTTGCAAGTTGTTCAGTAACTCGGCGAGCCCCTATTATAGATAGGAGTGGGCGCTATGATCAAGGTCGCCGTCCTTACACTTTGCAACCTGTCCTTTTGTCCCGCGTGGCTGTTATGTTGATACGCTTTTTTAACCTGTTGTCGCGCTGCCCTCTGTGGCTGTTGCAGTTGGGCGGCAGTGCGTTGGGTGTGGGGATCTGGTTGGGTTCTCCACGCCATCGGCGGCAGCTACGAGAAAACGCAGGGCGCGTGGGCCTGAGTCGTTATCAGCGGTGGTTAGCCATCTTACATACCGGACGCATGGTGGCCGAGTTGCCGCGTTTGTGGCTGGGTGAACCCATGCCTTTTGAGTGGTCTGGTGTGGACTTGCTGCATGCCGCTGTGCAGCGGCAAGACCGGATTTGTTTGTTGACGCCTCATATGGGGTGCTTTGAGATGTGCGCGCAAGGCTATGCGCAGACCTTCGCTCATCCTGCGCTGGGCGATGCAGCCAAGCCCATTACCGTTTTATACCGGCCCTCGCGCCAGGCGACGCTGCAACAACTCGTACATCGTGGCCGTGAGCGCAGCGGCATGTTTGCGGCGCCGGCGACACTCAGCGGTGTGAAGCAGCTCATCAAGGCCCTAAAGGGTGCGCAGACCGTGGGCCTGTTACCCGACCAAGTGCCCCCGGATGGCATGGGTGTGTGGGCCCCATTTCTTGGCCAGCCCGCTTACACAATGACCTTGGCAGGTCGCTTGGCGAGAGAGGCCGATACGGTGTTAATGATGTGGGGAGAGCGCCTGCCTTGGGGGCGTGGCTTTCGCTTGCACGTGGCCAAGCCCGTGGGTGTGTTACCAGCGGACCCAGAGGGTGCTGCCGCCATGGTGAATGCCTGGGTCGAGCAGACTATCCAAGCCTGCCCCGAGCAATATCTGTGGGGTTATGACCGCTTTAAAGGGCCACGCCGCCCTTAGGCTGCTGGATCAGCATCGCCCAGACGCTGGTCGCCAAAGTCGGCGTTCTTATCGTCGCCACCGCCTGCTTGCGCTTCCGGCTGCTGGCCATTCCCTTGCCATGTGGGGTCGTGCGCCCACTGATGCAGCAGCTGTGCCACCTCGTCCACGCCTTGCCGTTTGAGCGCTGAGAACAACTTTAGAGAGCCACCTGCGGTTTGCAGTTTTGCGATGGACATGGCCTTGTTGGCCTCGACGCGTGTGAGTTTGTCGGCTTTTGTGAGCAGGACCAAAAAGTCCAAGCCGTCCATCACGCGCGGTCGAATAACGTCTAACAAAATTTCGTCTAGTTCCGTGAGGCCGCGCCGTGGATCACACAACATGACAACGGCACGCAAGTTAGGTCGCGTCATGAGGTAATTGGCCATCACACGTTGCCAACGAAGTTTGGCTTCCTTGGGGACGGCCGCATAGCCGTAGCCAGGGAGGTCTGCCAAGACGGCATCCGTCACCCCATGTCGACCCAGTGAGAATAAATTGATACTTTGGGTGCGCCCAGGCGTTTTGGATGCAAACGCCATACGCCTCGTTTGTGTCAGGGTATTGATGCTGGTCGATTTCCCCGCATTGGACCGCCCGACAAACGCTATTTCGGGCACGTCCAAATCGGGCAAATGGGTTAGCTGAGGGGCAGTGGTCAGAAATTTGGCGGTGTGTAGCCACCCGAGTGCCGCTTCTGGGGTCACCTCTGCGCTTGGATCATCCGGACTGACAAGGTGGTCTTTATTGCCCGATGTGGCGTTTGTAGGTGCGGGATAGTTCAAAATTAGGCCTAAATTAAAACCCCTTGGGGTGGGCGTCCTGGTTTGGGCGCTCGCTCATTGTAAAATCAGAGGTTAAGCCGGTTGCAGGAATGTCTTGCAGCCCGTCTCTTTTGTACATCAACTTGTCGCCGTGGGCCCAATCGCCATGAAATTGTTTGTCTCTATTGTCTCCGTAATTAGCGCCTTTGCGCTGCAGTCCGCTCACGCTGAAACGGGAAAGCCAGATTTGGCCGCCGGCGCAGCGAAGTATGGTCAAGTCTGTGTGGCCTGCCACGCTGCTGACGGCAACTCTATGGTGCCAGCCAACCCCAAGTTGGCACAGCAACACCCCGAGTACCTCATAAAGCAGTTGCAAGAATTTAAGTCCGGCAAGCGCGCCAACGCGGTGATGGCTGGTTTTGCGGGCATTTTGTCCGACGCGGATATGCGTGATGTTTCCTACTGGCTGGCCAAACAACAGGGCAAGCCCGGTGCAGCGACAGATAAAGACTTGGTTGCTATGGGCGAGCGTATTTATCGCGGTGGCATTGCGGAGCGCAACATCCCCGCTTGTGCCGGTTGCCACAGTCCCAATGGCGCGGGCATGCCCTCGCAGTTCCCGCGTTTAAGCGGTCAGCACGCCGAGTACACCGCTACCCAACTGCGGAACTTCCGTAGCGGTGTGCGCAATAACAACGCGGCAATGACCGGTGTAGCCGCACGCATGAATGACAAAGAAATAGCGGCAGTCTCTGACTACATTGCGGGTCTTCGCTAGGTCTGCTGAGAAGCCCTAGGCTTCTGAACGGTTTATACTTAAATATAAGCAATAAACCATATTTAGCGTCAAAATAGCAGGAACCTTTAGTGGTTCCGACCATCACATAAGGCGGGCCTTCACATGAAGCCCGCTTTTTTGTTTGATCGCGCACGTAGTCCCTTGTTGATCGCCTGTAAAAGTACCCTTTCATGACTGTTTCCACGCAAGGTATCGAGATAAAAACCCGTCGCGCATGGGTGCGCCAGGCCATGGAGTTACTGTCCTCCATGCGGTTCGCGATCTCGCTACTCAGCATTATTTCGATTGCGTCTGTTATCGGGACCGTACTCAAGCAAAACGAGCCGATCAATAACTACGTCAACCAGTTTGGGCCTTTTTGGTCTGAGCTGTTTGTGACCTTCTCTTTGCACACCATATACAGCGCGTGGTGGTTCCTACTCATTTTGGCGTTCTTGGTGCTCAGCACCAGCTTGTGCATTGCGCGTCACGCCCCAAAAATACTGGTGGATTGGCGCGTATTCAAAGAAGGAATGCGCTCACAGAGCCTGAAAGCATTTGGCAACCGCGCCAGTGGCGCATTGTCCGAGCCCACGTTGGAGGCGGCGGCGCGTGTGAGCCGTCAATTGCGTGCGGGTGGTTGGCGCGTTAAGACGCAAACGCGTGAGACCCCACATGGCCAAGGGGTGATGGTGGCGGCGAAAGCGGGTGCCGTTAACAAGGTGGGTTACTTGGCGGCCCACAGCGCCATCGTGTTGATTTGCATCGGCGCATTATTTGATGGCGACATGGTGGTTCGCGCGCAAATGTGGCTTGGTGATAAGACCGTTTTTAAGGGCGGTGGCCTCATCGCCGATGTCCCGGCAGAGAATCGCTTATCTCTAAATAACCCCACCTTTCGCGGCAACATGCTGGTGCCCGAAGGCGCGCAAGCCAGTACCGTTATTTTGAGTCAGCCGGATGGGGTGGTGTTGCAAGACTTGCCCTTCTCCATCGAGCTGACAAAGTTTGTCGTTGAGTACTACGACACCGGTATGCCGAAGCTGTTTGCCAGCGATATCGTTATTCACGACAAAGAGACGGGTGCCCAGTTTGCGGAGCGGGTAGAGGTCAACCATCCTGTGAGTTACCGGGGTGTGCAAATCTACCAATCCAGTTTTGACGATGGTGGCTCAACCGTCTTTGCCAACGCCCTGCCTATGGGCGCGTTGACCAAGCCTTTCAAGATTGAGGGCGTGATTGGCTCCAGTGTGCCGTTGGTTCGCGATAACGAGCAGTTGACCGTTGAGTTTACGGGCCTGCGCGTGATTAACGTGGAGAACATGGCGGGCGCAAAGATGGGGCCCGATGACGGCGGCAGCGCTACCGATGTGCGCGCTGTTGATTTGGGTGCGCGATTAAAAGACCACCTAGGGTCAGGTGCCAAGTCCACGCGTGAAGAAGAGTTGCTGAACGTTGGCCCCAGCTTTAGTTATAAATTGCGCGATGCATCTGGACAAGCGATCGAGTTCAACAACTACATGTTGCCTGTGGGGTTGGGTGCGCAGCGTGCCTACTTAATGGGGGTCCGTAACACGCCTGCAGAGCCGTTTCGCTACCTACGAATTCCGGTGGATGAGACCGACAGCATCAATGGTTTTATTGCCTTGCGTTCGGCATTGGCGGATCCCAGCATGCGGGAAAAGGCCGTCGATCGTTACATGGTGGAGGCGGCGCGCGGACGTACCGCCGCTGAACGTGAAAACTTACGTACCTCAGCGACCCGTATTCTGGGCCTGTTCGCGGGGGCCGACCCTTGGTTGGATGCCGCTCCATCGCCTGGCACGGGTTTGAACGAGCGGCCTTTGCGCTTAGGTGGCCTTTCAGCGATGTCGTACTTCTTAGAGCAAGTGGTACCAGAGAACGACCGTGAGCGGACCAGTGACGCGATGGTTACGTTGCTAAACGCGCTTATCTTTGACTTGATTCAAGAAAGCCGCGATGCGGCTGGGCTGGCACCATTGCCACGCGATGAGACAGCGCAGGCTTTCTTAAGCCAGGCTGTACTGGCTCTGAGCGATTCTTTCTTTTATCCCGCGCCCATGACCTTTGCTATGGATAACTTCGAGCATGTACAGGCCAGTGTTTTCCAATTAGCGCGCGCACCGGGTAAGACCGTGGTGTACTTGGGCTGCTTGTTCTTGATTATTGGTATCTTCGCCATGCTCTATGTCCGTGATCGACGGGTATGGGTTTGGTTGTCTCCCAGGGCAGATGGTGGCACCGA
This sequence comes from Methylobacillus sp., assembly GCA_018607835.1. Taxonomy (GTDB): domain Bacteria; phylum Pseudomonadota; class Gammaproteobacteria; order Burkholderiales; family Burkholderiaceae_C; genus RS62. The sequence goes on from JABBAS010000031.1 coordinate 77,659, forward strand.
GGCCGAGATGGCCTTGTCGACCAATCGTCGGACCTTGGACGGTGACCGTGAATTTGAGCAACTTTCTAATCGACTGTTACAGGTAAAACCATGACTGCAGCCACCACGACCAGCCTCCCAACCAGCGGGGGGGGCATGCCCCCAGAGGATGATGAGCCCCAGGGCTACTTTGCCAAGTTGAGCCGATTCGATTGGTTCTTCGCCGTCTTGTTGTTGCTGGGAACGGCATCGGCATTCGGTTTGTATCACCAAGCGATGGATGGCTACGAAAAAAGCATTTTGATTGGCGTAGCGCCTGCGGCGATTGCGCTCGGGTGGTTTTGGCGCCCATTGGCCAAGCTCATGATTGGCACAGCCGCGATCGCATTATTCGCGATTTGGCTTTATCAGGGACCTGCGGGCGCTGACCTAGCCCGTGCGGAGACGGCCTTTCTTTTGAAGTATTTCCTCTCCAGCCAGTCTGCTGTTTTGTGGATGTGCGTCCTGATCTTTATGAGTACGGCCTTTTATTGGTTCGGTATGTTCATGCAGAAACACAGCGATGCGATGGAGACTATTGGTTCACGTATGGCGTGGGTCGCGGTGGTGCTGGCGGTGGTGGGGACGCTGGTCCGGTGGTATGAGGGGCACCAGATGGGCCCGGACATTGGTCATATTCCTGTGAGTAATCTTTATGAGGTGTTCATCCTGTTCACCTGGATGACGACGACCTTTTACCTGTACTACGAGTCCCACTACAAGACCCGCGCGTTGGGCGCCTTTGTGATGTTGGTGGTGAGTGCTGCCGTGGCGTTCTTGGTTTGGTATACCGTGGTTCGAGAGGCTCAGGCGATTCAACCGTTGGTGCCTGCCTTACAGAGTTGGTGGATGAAGGTGCATGTTCCTGCTAACTTTATTGGCTACGGCACGTTTGCTATTGCCGCGATGGTGGCGTTTGCCTATCTGATCAAGCAGCAAGCCAATGAGACCCATTGGCTCAAGTTGGCGCCGCTGTGGATATTGGGTGTCGTTTTGTGTTTTGAGCCTATTGTTTTTAGGGTGTCAACGCAGGATGGTGGAACGGGCTATTGGGTGGTTTACACCGGTGTTTCCGCGCTGATGGTCGCGGGTATTTTGTTTGGACGTAAACGCATCGCCGCACGCCTCCCCAGCCTAGAAGTGTTGGACGACGTCATGTACAAGGCGATTGCGGTTGGTTTTGCCTTCTTCACGATCGCGACTGTTTTGGGCGCCCTGTGGGCGGCAGAAGCGTGGGGCGGCTACTGGAGCTGGGATCCGAAAGAGACGTGGGCCCTGATCGTATGGCTCAATTACGCCGCGTGGTTGCATATGCGCATGATGAAGGGCCTACGTGGGACGGTGGCCTCTTGGTGGGCATTGGTGGGTCTCGCAATCACCACATTTGCGTTTTTAGGCGTCAACATGTTTTTGTCGGGACTGCACAGTTACGGCGAATTATGATGTAATAATTAGAACTATAGGACTATTACCGCTGTTTATTTGGGTATAGTTACCTATAGTTGCAACAAAGGGTGCCGCACCGGCATGCTTGTTCGCACGTTTGACAAAAACTGAATGAACAGGATATCTCCATGTCAAGAGACCTTCTAAACATCACCCCTGAATCTGTCTGGCTTCAGCGGCGCAAATGGCTTCAATGGGCTGGGGCCGCATCCGCGTCGGGGCTGGTTATGGGGCCTGGTGCTTTGGCGCAAACCCGTACACCGCAGGTCCAGCCGATTGTGGCGATGCCATCCGTGCCAAGCGCGCTTGCCGGTGCGCAGGCAAGCGACAAGGTGACGCCGTGGAAAGATGCGACCACCTACAACAATTTTTATGAGTTCGGGACCAGCAAGGAAGACCCGTACGAGAAAGCCCATGGATTGATCACCGAGCCTTGGCAGCTCCGTGTGGAGGGTTTGGTCAATAAACCCATGACCTTCGACATCGATGATCTGCGCACCTTTGCGCCCATTGAGGAGCGTATCTATCGACTGCGCTGTGTTGAAGGCTGGTCTATGGTCATCCCATGGTTGGGTTACTCATTGTCTAAGTTACTCGCGGCTGTGGAGCCACAAGGCAGCGCGAAATATGTCGCGTTTATCAGCAAGGCTGATCCGAACGTGATGCCAGGCTTGGGGTACGCTGGCTTGGATTGGCCTTACACCGAGGGACTGCGTTTGGATGAAGCCATGAATCCACTCACGCTTTTGACGCTGGGCATGTACGGTAAAACCTTGCCAAATCAAAGTGGCGCTCCCGTTCGTATCGTCGTGCCGTGGAAATACGGATTTAAGAGCGCTAAATCAATTGTGACCATTCGCTTGACTGAGAAGCAGCCGCCAACCGCTTGGAATGCGACTGCGCCGCAAGAGTATGGCTTTTACTCCAACGTGAACCCCGATGTGAACCACCCGCGCTGGAGTCAAGCAACCGAGCGCCGTCTGGGCGAGGGCGGTCTGTTCGCGAAACGTTTGAAGACGAAGTTGTTCAACGGCTATGAGGATGAGGTCGGTCAGTTGTACGCAGGTATGGACCTGCGCCGCTACTTCTAAGGGATGGCGACTGTCTCTTGGCGGACGCGCTTCCCGCGAGGGCTTAAGCCCGCCGTTTTCCTGCTCGCGTGTACACCGTTTGCCTATCTAGTCTGGGCAGTCTTTGCTAATGCCTTGGGGGCGAATCCCGCGGAAGCGCTGATTCGCTCGGCAGGCGATTGGGCGCTCCGGTTTCTGTGTCTAGTGCTCTTGGTCACGCCTTTGCGCCAATGGACGGGTGTCAGTGCGCTACTGAGTTTGCGCCGGATGCTGGGACTGTTCGTGTATTTCTATGTGCTGGTTCACTTGCTCAGCTACGCGTGGCTAGATATGTCGTGGTTGTTCGGGGATATCGTGCTCGACGTCATCAAACGCCCGTTCATCGCCGTTGGGATGGTGGCGTTTGCGCTACTGACCGCGCTGGCAATTACCTCGCCACACGCGGTGGTGAGGCGTTTGGGCGCCAGACGCTGGAAACGGCTGCATCAGGCCGTATACGTGGTGGCTTGCTTGGCGGTGCTCCACTTCTTCTGGATGCGCAGTGGCAAGCAAGATTTTGCCGAGGTATGGGTTTACGGCGGCATACTCGCCGTGCTGCTAGGGGTTCGTTTGCGTACCTTTCTAAAGCGCCCCCGACCTGCAAAATAATTTACAGCAAGCGCTCATTGGCCCATTGGTCTTCGGTTCGGTCTCGTTCTCGAATGATGTGTGGCTCGGTACCGTCGACCAAGATTTCCATCGGGCGATTGCGTGAGTTGTAGTTGCTGCCCATGCTCATGCTGTAGGCGCCTGTCGATAACACCGCCAAGATATCACCCGCTTGCACAGCCAGGCTGCGGTCACGCCCTAGCCAGTCGCCGCTTTCGCAGATCGGTCCAACCACGTCCACCATCTGCGCTGGGGTGTCGCCCGTTGTATCGACGGGCACGATGCCATGGTAGGCATCGTATAAGGTCGGCCTTGGCAGGTCATTCATAGCGGCATCGACGATGCAAAAATTCTTGTCCTCACCGGGCTTCATGTAAAGCACCTCGGTCAAACAAACGCCCGCATTACCGACCAAGCTGCGCCCCGGTTCTATGAGTATCTTGCGGTTGCCGTAACCGCGTGCGTCTAGTTTTTCAAACAGTTTGATCCAGAGAACATCGGCGCTTGGTGGTGTGTCGCCTGCATAGTCAATACCCAAGCCACCGCCAAAATCAAGGTGCTCTAAGGCGATACCATTCGCCTCAATCGCATCGACTAAATCCAGCATTCGATCTGCGGCGTCTAGGTAAGGGGATGCGTCAACGATTTGCGACCCAATATGACAGTCGATGCCAACGACTCTAAGCCCCGGGCATTGAGCGGCGTAGGCGTAGGCCTGCACCACTTCCTTGTGTGCGATGCCGAATTTATTACCTTTGAGCCCAGTGGAAATGTAAGGATGGGTCTTTGCATCGACATCGGGGTTAACACGCAAACTGATGGGCGCTCGCTCACCGAAGTCCAAAGCGACCTCATTTAAGACGTCGAGTTCCGCCAGACTCTCCACGTTGAAGCAGCCTATGCCTGCGCCGAGTGCCGCCCACATTTCTTCGCGTGTTTTACCCACGCCGGAAAAAATAATTTTTTTCGCATCTGCTCCAGCGGCTAATGCCCTTGCCAATTCACCACCCGAGACGATATCGAAGCCGCAGCCCGCTTTAGCGAATAACTGCAACACAGCGAGCGAAGAGTTTGCCTTCATGGCGTAACAAATCTGCGACTGTCTTCCCTTAAAACCGGTTTCGTAAGCCGCTAGCGCGTCCAGCATGGCGGCTTTAGAGTACACAAACAAGGGCGTGCCATGTGTCGAAGCCAGTTGCTTGAGGTCGACCTCCTCCAGAGTGAGTTGTTGCACACGATATTGCAGGTGTGTACCACGGGGGAGATTTGGGGTAGTCATTTTTACGTTGGCCTGTGGGCCAGTCCTAAGGTTACGCGAGGTCGCGGGTAGCGCTGGCTAACGGGGTGATGCTGGGCGTGTTCATTTGAGCAGTCGGCGACCGTAAGTCGCCTTTTTGACCACAAGCAACCAGCATGGCAGCGCCAGTGACAACCAGGAGACGGACGAGTAAAGAGGTGGTGCGCATGAGGGTAGGCGTTAAAAAGTTAGTTGAGTAAAACCACGGGAGGAAAGGGGCGAGACTTAAAAATTACAATAACGGAATTCCTAGGAGATCATTGTAATGACCGATGCTGACTATCTAAACGCCGCCGAAAAAGCGCTGAGTGCGCTTGAGCTGGCATGTGACCGAATAAATGATGATACCGATGCGGACATCGATAACCAGCGCGTCGGGGGCATGATCACGATCTCGTTTGCGAACAATAGCCAATTGATCGTTAATTTACAAAAGCCACTGCATGAAATTTGGCTGGCGGCCAAGGCGGGTGGCTTCCATTACAAACTAGTGGACGGTCAATGGCGAGATACCAAACAAGGCAGTGAGTTCTTTGCAGACGTCTCTCAGTACGCAACCCAACAATCGGGTGTTCCCCTGCATTTCACAGCCCAGGGTTAATTTCGGAACAGATTCAAAATGTTGCTGCGTTCGTTTGCACGTGGAGAGTCAACCTCATCGCCGCGCTTCTCGGCCCCCCCGCCTTCAATGCCTTGATTCATTCCTAGGCTGCGTATGCTTCTCGTGGGTCCCATTTCGCTGTAATACCAGTCCCCGCCCGATGAGAAAATACCGTTTGGCACCAAGGGGTTTTGGATAGGCACGCCGTCCAACGCGACGCGCATGTAATCAATCCAGATGGGGAGGCTTAAGCCGCCCCCAGTTTCTCGGCTTCCCAGCGGACGCGGGTTGTCGTAGCCGACCCAGACAGCGGCCGTGCGTGTCGGGTGAAAGCCAACATACCAAGCGTCTTGCGAGTCATTGGTGGTGCCCGTCTTTCCAAATAGATCGGTGCGCTTCAGTTCTCTTTGTGAGCGCGCGCCCGTTCCTGAACGAGCGACTTCGTTCAGCAAGTCACTGATGATGAAGGCGTTGCGGGGAGACACGACCCGGCTGTCATCTGCCAAAACGACCTCTGGTGCCTGATAAACCACTTCGCCTTGCTGATCTTTGATTGACGTGATCAGGCGGGGTGGCAGCAAGTGGCCCCCGTTGGCGAAAACGCTATAACCGACGGCCATTTGCATGGGGTTGACGCTGCCTGCGCCAAGCGCCATCGTGAGATAGGGAGGGTGCTTGCTGGCATCGAAGCCAAACCGGGTAATCCATTTTTGGGCGCTAATGGTGCCGACCACCTGTAGCACGCGAATGGAGACCATATTTTTCGACAAAGCGATCGCACGCCGAATGGTTAGTGCACCGTCAAATTTTTCATCGTAGTTTTGTGGTTCCCATGGCTCACCACCCGTTTCTGCCGCGGTGAAGAACAGCGGTGCATCATTAACGATGGTACTTGGCGTGATCCCTTTTTCGATAGCGGCGGAATAAATGAACGGTTTAAAGCTTGATCCTGGTTGGCGCAATGATTGCGTGACATGGTTGAATTTGCTCTTACTAAAATCGAATCCACCGACCAAGGTTTTGATATCTCCGGTGCGGGGATCCAAGCTAACGAGTCCGCCCTCGACTTCAGGTGTTTGGGTGATTGACCAATTTTCCCCATCACTGTCTTGCACAATACGGACGACGGATCCCCGGCGAATTTTTATTTTGGGTTGCGCCTTGGCTTGTAAACCTGACTGAACAGGCCTGAGGCCGTTACCTTTGATTGTGATTTCTTCGCCGTCCGCGCGGATCACCGTCACGCTTTTACTACTTGCCTTTAAAACCACTGCGGCCAACAAGTTGCCGTTGTCTGCCACTTCGCTTAATGCGTCATCTATGGCATCGGTTCGCTCTTCGGCATCTTTGGGTAAGTCAATATACTGTTCAGGACCGCGGTATTGCTGGCGTGACTCGTAGTCGATTAAGCCCCGGCGGAGCGCTTGATAGCCCGCGATTTGCTCTTTCGACTGAATGGTTGTAAACACATTCAAACCGCGCGTATATGCCGCAACCCCATACTGATCCACGACGGCTTGTCGCACCATTTCAGCTGCAAACTCAGCATGAACAGAGGTTCTTTTAACGGAGCCCTTGATACCCAAAGGCGCTGATTTGGCGTTGCTCGCCTCTGTCGCTGTAATGAACCCCAGTGCCTCCATGCGATTGAGTACGTAATGTTGACGCAGTTTCGCGCGCTTTGGGTTGCGCACGGGGTTGTAGGCGGAGGGTGCTTTAGGTAGGCCGGCTAGCATGGCTGCTTCGGCCAGTGAAATGTCGCGTAGCGGTTTATTGAAGTAGGTTTGTGATGCGGCACCAAAGCCATAGGCGCGTCGACCGAGGTAAATTTGGTTGATGTAAATTTGCAAAATCTGTTCTTTTGAGAGTTCGTACTCCAGCTTGAACGTCATCAAAACTTCATAAATTTTTCGCGTGTAGGTCTTTTCTGCGGTCAGATAGACGTTGCGTGCTACCTGCATGCTGATGGTGGATGCGCCTTGACTTTTCGAACGCCCTAGGTTGGCTAAAACGGCACGCACCATACCCTTGTAGTCCACCCCGTTGTGTTGGAAAAAATTAGCATCTTCAGCCGCCAAAATGGCGTTGGTCAAGACGGGGGGTACCTCATTAAAAGGTATGTATTGCCGCCTCTCCTCGCCAAACTCAGCCATCAGGACCTTGTCCGCTGAGTACACCCTCAAGGGTAATTTAGGCCGGTAGTTGGCGAGTTCGCCGACGCTGGGCAGGTTGGGGAAAGCAACCGCTAGAACGAAGGCGATACCCAAGGCTGCGGCCACTCCCCCGGCGGCGGCCAGACCAAACAGCCACGCCAGGCCCTTAAAGAGAATGCCAAACGCCGTCCCCTCAGCAGCAACGCCTGAACGCTTGCCGCCAGCGGGCGCGCCTTTGTAAGGCTTCTTAGGGGTGTCTGGGCCAGTGTTTTTGGACATGTGTGGTTTCACAGTTCGATTGACCATTATAGAAACCAAGCGGGCGCGTATCGTCGTTATTTTCCGCGTCTTCTGCGTATTCACCCCTAGGTGCGTGTTGCCATTGTGGGCGCCCGCTGCCCGCCCTAGGCTAAGGGTGTGTTTGGTTGTGTTGGTGAGGGGGTCGGCTATGTCAGATGGCGAACGCGCGGTGGCGGCATCCCCGCTTGTGCGGGGTGTGTCGCGCGCTCGGGCGCACCAATGGCGCGTGGCCGTGGATGTCGATGCGTCTCGTTATGCCGGGGTTGTCCGCGGAGACGACGTCTCAGGTTGCTTGCGCCCCCTTGTGACACCGGAATCAGTGCGTCGACCGAGGCGTCAAGGGGCGTTCCAGCTGCGCCGCCGGACCTCGGTTGCGGTGTGCATCTCGGCAACGGCGATGCATCAACAGTTGTTTGATTTACCGGCTTGGCTAACCCCATTACAAGCATGGGCAGAGGTACAGTTGGTAGCGGCGCGCAGCTGCACGCCGGCTCAGGACTGGTGGTTTGATGCGCATCCCATACGGTCGCGCGGCGAGGCGGTGGAGTGGGCGCTTTACAGCATGCCGGTTATCGCCATCGCGCAACGGTGGGATGCACTCCAAGAACTGCGGCCCGTCCGCCCGGTGGCCGAGCCGCCGCGCACTTGGGGTAGCCGGTTTAAGCCGTTAAACCCCATTGGCCTTGCGGGTTGGTCATTGGCCGCTGTGGTCCCCTTGACAGGGCGAGGCCCTGACGACCGTGACGACCTTGAGCGGCCGACCTTGCACGCCTTGATGGCGGTTGCGCGCTGGGGTGAGAGCCAACGTCGAGGAGGCCCTTGGTGGCTACGAACCTAGTGCCTGACGGCTTCATTGCGGTCAACCTCCTGCCTTACCGGACGGTTGCCTTGCGTCGGTATCGCCGAGAGTTCTGGCTGCTGCTTGGCGCCATGGTGTTTCTTGTGTTCTCGGTTGTCGTGCTGGCCGTGTCGGATTGGCAGCGTACGCGTGAGCACTACGAGCTGTATCGTGCGCAGTTGGCGCGAGTAGATGAAGCGCTCGCCCAAGCCCAGGCGGAGCAGATAGCGGTCACGCGTGCGCTGAAAAGCGTTGCCAGCGTGCGTGCACAAGATCTTCTGGCGCAGTCGCGGACCGAGTGGCAGCTAGCCGTCGTCGCCCACACATTGCATAGCGTCCCAAAGGGCATTCGTGTGTTGGGCTTCCAGGCCGATGGTGGTCACGTTGTGATCAATGGCTCAGCACAGCGTTTGTCAGATCTGCTCGTATTTCACGCCATATTGGTAACGTATTGGCGCCCGCGTGCCAGCGTGCGTATAGCGCCAGCGGGCCCCATTCGCAAAGCGGGTCTGGGACGGTGTTGCGACTTCGTTATGCACGTGCGTCTAACGCCCCCATCGGCGGTTACACCATGACGCACGGTCCGCCGAACTTACCGTTTTTATTGCGACCACGGTGGCAGCGTCTTTGTTTTGCGGCGTGTGGTGTGTTGGCTGTGGCGGTCCTGGCGTGTGCAGTGGTGTACGCCAATGGCTGGTCTGAACACGTGGCGCGTGAAGTCGCATTGTCTAAGCGCTCGAAAACGCTGGCGGACCGCGTCCAGAAGACGGCGCACTTGCGGGGTTTGGGCGGTGCCGCAGGTACAGCGCGACTTGGGAGGCCCGTTGGGGCGACACAACCTGAGGACCTGCTGCCGTTGCTGCTGCGACAGCTTGCCCATGCACGCCTGCAAGCCCCGACTTGGAAGTCGGCATCAATCGGCGCACGTGATGCGTCCAAGGTGTCTGTTGTCACGCTGGGCGGGCAGGGTGACGTACGCCAGGTATTGGACCTATTGGCAGTTTTAGTGCAGCGCTTTTGGGTGCATCAATTTAAGATGACGCGGCCATCCGTCGAGACCGCGCGCAAGGGTGGTTTCGTACCGGGTCGGTTGAGTGCGTGGAAGCTGCGTGTGGACGTTGCCCGCTCGCGGGGCGGGCCCCAAGCCGAGTCGTCGCAGCGCTGGCAGGTAACCAGTGTCGGCGCTAAGGCACTGGGCGCTAAGGCACTCGGCGCCGTTCCTAGTCCTTTGCTGGCGGCAGCGGTACCTGCGGTGGCAAAGCCGGAAGAGGTGGCAAACGTAGCCGATCCAGTGGGTCCTGCAAACGCGGCGGTTCAGACGAGACTGCCCGTGCCGTTGAATCAGTTATTTTGGGCGGGTTCTGTTGAATCGCGTGAGCGGTCGGTGGCCATTGTGCGCGCTGCGGGGCGTCTTTATCGCGTCGCAGTTGGCGATCGTATTGGACTAATCGGTGCGCTTGTGGTGGCCATTAAGCCAACCGCCGTGATGGGTTTGCATGGCCCATTACTCATACGTATGCCGAACGCACAGCCTGGGAGAGAAGGTAGGCCAACCGGCCATACGAGCCAAAGCCACAAACGGGGGGCGCCGTGAGCCAGCAGACAGGCTCAGGAATGGGTGGTGTGGCGGTAGGCGTCTTGTGCGCCGTGATGGCATTGTTAGCGTCGGGGTGTACGGCTTTGCCTGAGGCTGCCCCCGTGACCACCGCCATCGTAGACCCCACGTTGCTGGTTGTGGCCGAGGAGGCGCGCGCGGCAGGCGCGTTGTCTGCCGGGCTACTCGCTTCGCCGGTGGTGGCCAGGGTCTCACCGCCGCCCGCGTCGGAAAAGAGGCCGCCGTTAGTGCCCTTAAAACAAGCAGAAAGTGCAGCAGCGGGTGCGGGTGCGGGTGCAGGCGGGGGTGCGGATGTAGGTGACGTGTGGGTTGGGTATGGTGGGCGTGTGCCTGCTTGGTCTGACCGCGTGTATCCGCTACCCAACGCACGCGCATCGCCTCTTCTACGGCTCACTTTTGACCAAGTCGACGCGCAGGTCGCGCTCCAGGCAATTGCCATGGTGGCTGAGCGCAACATCGTCATCGCCCACGGGGTCACAGGTAAGGTGTCGCTGAGCCTCCATGATGTGCCTTGGTATGTTGCCATGACCGGTGTCTTGCGTGTCAGTGGGTTACTGGTTCAGCAACAAGCCGGTATTTTGTGGGTGGCTGCCTTGGATGAGGTGGCTAGCCTTGAGCTAGAGGCAAAGCGACGCCGAGATAACGTACGCTTGGCTGCACCGCTGGAGACGCGTATCTTTGCGTTGAATTACGCGCGCGCCAAGGATGTAGCGGCCTACCTGCAAGGAGAGGGGAACAAGCGAACGGCAAAGGAGCCGCTCGTGCAGGACGTTGCCGCGCAGTCGGAGGCAAGTGGGTCCGTGCGGGTGACACCACGCCTCGCCGGTGGCACCAATCAGGCTGGGCTTGGGCTGAGCGGTCAGGGTGGTTTGGGTGGTTTGTTATCCAGCAGGGGTGTCGTTATTGCAGAGACCCGAACCAACCAGTTGTTCGTCAGTGACAAGGTGCCGCGTATGGCGAGGATTGCGGCATTTATTCGGCTCTTAGATAAGCCCGTTCGGCAGGTCTTAATTCAGGCGCGGATCGTGGAGGCAGATGATGGATTTAGCCAGTCGCTGGGGGTGCGGTTAAGTCGGCACGCCGAACCCATTGTCCAACTCCCAGCCGTTGGCCTAGGTGGTCGCGAACCTGCCGTGCTTGCATTGTCACTTTTTCGTCCGGGAACAGACCATTTGATTGCCTTGGAACTCACGGCATTAGAGGCGACAGGCAAAGGGAAAATTGTCTCGCGTCCCACCATCGTCACCGCCAACCTCGTGAAGGCGCTGATTGAACAAGGTACGGAATACCCTTACCAATCCATCAACGCCAACGGGAGCGCCTCTGTCCAATTTAGAAAGGCGACGTTGCGGCTAGAGGTTACGCCGCATGTGACGCCCAACGGACACGTGATGTTGGACGTCGACATTCACAAAGACAGTCGTGGAGAAACGACAGCGCAGGGTGTCGCCATAAACACCAAACATGTGCAAACACAGGTTTTGGTGGAAAACACAGGGACGGTGGTGATCGGCGGTATATTTGAGCGTTACGATAGGAACGAAGAAACAAAAGTGCCTTTTCTCGGCGATTTGCCGGGTATAGGCTATTTGTTTAAGACGCAAAGCGAGCGTGCGGATCGCTCAGAGATGCTGATTTTTCTCACGCCTTATATTTTGAAGCAGGATGGCGCGTCATAAGCGCCGACCTGTACTTAGCCGACCGAACTACACCATGTCTGTCATCGCAATTGTTGGAATGCCGGGGTCTGGCAAGACGACGGTGGGGCGTCACCTGGCGCGACGCCTAGGGCGGCAGTTTGTCGACAGCGATCACGAGTTGGAGCGCGAACTGGGCTGCACAGTAAAGCAGTACTTCGAGGTGCATGGCGAGGCAAGTTTTAGAGATGCCGAGTCCGCCGTACTGGCACGCTTATGCGTGGATGCTGACAAAGGGGAAAAGGTCTCCGGCATCGTTTTGGCAACAGGCGGTGGTGCGGTTCTTAGGCCTGAAAACCGAGCTTGTTTGCGTGCGCAGGCGTGGGTGGTTTACCTCCGGTCGTCACCCGTCGAATTGGCCAAACGCCTGCGTTACGATAAAACACGTCCCTTGCTACAAGGGGGGCATGCGGGTGAGCGCTTGCAAAACTTGTTTGAACAGCGCGACCACTTGTATCAAGAAGCGGCCCATTTTTCGGTCGATACCGGGCGCCCAAGCGTCCATATGCTGGTTAACACCATTGCCATGCAGCACGAGATGCGCGATCTGGCGACGGTGACACCCGCAACCCAACGTTCCCAAAGCCCACCATGACAGCGCCTGTACTACCCCCCCTTGACGTGTCCACTGCCGCAGATGCGGGTGAGTTAACGCGGGTTCCAATTGCCATGGGGGAGCGCAGTTACGACATCTACATTGGTGCGGATACATGGCGCAATGAAAGCGTTTGGCACGGCTTGCCTCAGGCGCAAACCGCGCTCATCGTCACCAACACCGTGGTGGGGCCCCTCTACACGGCGCAATTGAAAGCGGCGATTGACGGCGTGTATGCACGTGTCGTGGTGTTGGAGTTGCCTGATGGCGAGGCCACCAAGGACTGGGTGCATTTGCAGCGCATTTTTGATGTGTTGCTCGACGAGCATGCAGACCGTAAGACCGTATTGTTTGCACTCGGTGGCGGCGTGATTGGCGACATGACCGGCTTTGCTGCGGCGTGCTATATGCGTGGCGTCCCTTTCGTACAGGTGCCCACGACCTTGCTGTCGCAGGTGGACTCATCCGTGGGAGGCAAGACCGCTGTTAACCACCCACGCGGTAAAAACATGATCGGTGCGTTCTACCAACCGGAGCGCGTCATTTGTGACTTGCGGGCCTTGCAGACCCTGCCGGCGCGTGAAATGAGTGCGGGTTTGGCCGAGGTCATTAAATATGGGCCCATCGCCGATCCGGCGTTCTTAGATTGGTTAGAAGCCAATATGGCGGGCCTGCGAAGCGGGGATACCCATTTACTGGGCCAAGCGGTTAAGCGCAGTTGCGAGATCAAGGCCTGGGTGGTTTCTCAGGATGAGCGCGAGTCGGGCGTGCGGGCCATTCTGAATTTTGGGCATACCTTTGGACACGCGATAGAAGCGGGCCTCGGCTTTGGGACGTGGTTGCACGGTGAAGCGGTCGGTTGCGGTATGGTGATGGCCGCCCACTTGTCGCAGCGGTTGGGCTTGATTGACATGGATGCGGTGGTGCGTTTGACCCGCATCATTGATAGTGCCGGCTTGCCCATAAAAGGGCCAAAATTGACGGATGCTTCCGGGCAGTCGTCCGAAGATATTTACCTAGAGCACATGCGCGTGGACAAGAAGGCGCAGGGCGGCCACATACGCTTCGTTTTAATCTGTGACAGCGGTCTGGCGCAGGTGGGTGCCGCGGATGATGACGTGGTGCGCGCCGTCATCGAGGCCTGTTGTGTTGCGTGATGTGGTTCAACACCCCTTGGGCGCGCTGGCGTCCTACGCAAGCGACCCGTCAACGAGCCAAGGCCGCCTCCATCCGCAAGCGGCCGCGCTGACACGGAATGAGTTCCAGCGAGATCGGGACCGCGTCATACACTCCACGGCATTTCGCCGTCTGGTATACAAAACACAGGTTTTCCTGAACCATGAGGGCGACTTGTTTCGCACGCGACTGACGCACTCTCTGGAGGTGGCGCAGATAGGGCGAAGCATTGCCCGTAATTTAGGGCTGCATGAGGATTTAGTGGAGGCCGTGGCGCTTGCGCATGACCTTGGGCACACGCCATTTGGCCACGCTGGCCAGGACGCGTTGAATGAAGCCATGCGTCAACATGTAAGCGATCATGCGGACACGCTGGTGGATGGATTGGGGTTTGAGCACAACCTGCAGAGCCTGCGGGTGGTCGATACCTTGGAGCGGTCTTACCCTGAGTTTGATGGCTTGAATTTAAGCTTTGAGACACGCGAAGGGGTGCTGAAGCACTGCGCATTAAGCCATGCGAGGCGGCTAGAGGCACAGCGACCTAACGATGTGGGCGCACGCTTCATCAACAAAACATCCCCATCGCTAGAGGCGCAGTTGTGTAACTTGGCCGACGAAATCGCCTACAACGCTCACGACGTTGACGATGGCGTGCGCTCGGGCCTCATTGACTTTGAGCAACTGCAGTCGGTTCCTTTGGTGCTGACGTATGCCAACGAGGCCAAGCGTGCATTCCCTCACTTGCTTGGAAGACGCTTGTTGGCCGAGACGATTCGCCGCATATTGACGGCTCAGGTATTTGATGTCACAGCGCAGACCCGCCAAAATATCCAAGATGCCGGCGTCGCGACAGTCGACGACGTGCGTGCTTTACCCGGTGATTTGGTTGGCTTTTCACCGGCCATGCGCCGTGAATCCATCGTGCTAAAACAATTCTTATTTGCCAATTTGTACCGCCACCCGCAGGTGGCGGAGATGACAGCAACAGCCAAGGGCGTGGTCACCGACTTGTTTGCGGCCTACCTCGCAGCCCCCGACATGATGGACACCTCAGCGCCCAAGGCGAGTACGGTGCAGCGATCGGTCTCGGACTACATAGCGGGTATGACGGATCGGTTCGCCATGCGCGAGCACGCACGCATCACGGGGGAGGATGTGTTTGGTGCGGGCGCGACGTTGAGGCCGCATGGCTAGGTTGGCCCGTTTGACGGCGCCGGGTTTTGTGCACCACATCGTGGTTCGAGGCAACAACGGCGCAGCGGTATTCCGGGATGTATCAGACCGTGCGCACTGGGTTGACTGCTTAAGGCGTTTTAGCGCGTCCAATCAGGTGACTGTCCATGCCTATGTGCTGCTGAAAGATGAGGTTCAGCTACTGGTTACGCCTGAGAGCACGGGAAGTGTGTCGCGGATGATGCAAGCGATCGGCCGGCAATACGTCACGACGTTCAATCGCAAATATCGCCAAACAGGTACCTTATGGGAGGGCCGCTACCGCTGTAGCCTGATTCAGGCCGATGCGTATTTGCTGCCCTGCATGGTCTACATGGACCTTGCCCCCGTGCGTGCGGGGGAGGTGGCTGAGGCGAGCGCCCATTCGTGGGGAAGCTATGCCCATTACGTGGGCGTAACGCAAGAGCCTTGGTTGGTCGCATCGCCGCGGGTTTGGACGTTAGGCAATACGCCGTTTGCCCGCGAGGCGGCTTACCGGGATCGCGTCGTGGCCGGCTTAAGTGCTGCGCTGGTGCAGACGATTCGCGACCACACGCACAACGGCTGGGCCTTGGGCGATGAGGCGTTTCTAACAGCGTTGCAAGGCATCGTTTCTCGCCGCGTTAGCAAGGGGAAAGCGGGCCGTCCCAACAAGTCAAACCCTTTATCTGACCCCAATTAATTCAATTTGGTCGTTGCGGTCTTTTAAATAAGGTACTGACCCTAATTTATCTTCTTGCCAGCTTAAGGGTTTTACCTTATTCTCCTTGCCTTCATGGATGCAACAGGAGCGCAGGGTGAATAACGAGCAACAACGATTAGCCGCAACCGCCGGTGGACTTTACGACCCTAGCCAAGAGCACGACGCCTGTGGCGTCGGCTTTGTCGCGCACATCAAAGGGCACCGTACCCACGCGATTGTGTCGCAAGCCCTTCAAATCCTAGAAAACCTAGACCATAGAGGCGCCGTGGGTGCCGATGCCCTGATGGGCGATGGTGCGGGCTTGCTCATTCAACTACCGGATCAGTTGTACCGGGAAGAAATGGCGAAGCAAGGGGTGACGCTGCCGCCCATGGGTGAGTACGGCGTTGGCTTGGTATTTTTGCCAAAAGAGCGCGCCTCACGCATGGCGTGTGAGCAAGAAATGGCGCGTGCCATCAAGGCAGAAGGCCAGGTGCTCTTGGGTTGGCGTGACGTGCCGGTTAATCAAGCGATGCCGATGTCACCCACGGTCCGTGAGAAAGAACCCGTCATGCGTCAAGTCTTCATCGGACGTGGCGACGATGTGATTGTGCAGGACGCCTTAGAGCGCAAACTGTACGTGATTCGTAAGACGGCAAGCGCCAACATACAGGCGTTGAAGTTGACGCACAGCGGCGAGTATTACGTGCCGAGCATGTCGACGCGCACGATTGTCTATAAAGGGTTGCTGTTGGCCAACCAAGTCGGTGAGTACTTCCTTGACTTGCAGGATGCCCGATGCGTCTCCGCTCTGGGGTTGGTGCACCAGCGCTTCTCGACCAATACCTTCCCAGAGTGGCCACTGGCACACCCCTACCGGTATGTCGCCCACAACGGCGAGATCAACACGGTGAAAGGTAATTACAACTGGATGCGTGCCCGCGAGGGCGTCATGAGCTCACCCGTCTTGGGCGATGACTTGAAGAAGTTGTACCCCATCAGCTTTGCAGGTCAGTCCGACACGGCTACGTTTGACAACTGCTTAGAGTTGTTGACGATGGCCGGTTATCCCATTGCGCAAGCCGTGATGATGATGATCCCTGAGCCATGGGAAAACCACGAGCAGATGGACCCGCGTCGTCGCGCGTTTTACGAGTACCACGCTGCCATGATGGAGCCGTGGGATGGCCCAGCGTCCATTGTGTTTACGGATGGCCGCCAAATCGGCGCCACGCTTGATCGCAATGGCTTGCGCCCTTCGCGCTACTGCATCACCGACGATGACATGGTGATCATGGGTTCTGAGCAGGGCGTTCTACCCGTACCTGAGTCAAAGATTGTTAGCAAATGGCGTTTGCAGCCTGGAAAAATGTTTTTGATCGACCTAGAGCAGGGTCGCATGATCAACGACGAAGAGTTAAAAGCGGGCTTGGCGAATGCGAAACCGTATACCCAGTGGATTGAGAACCTGCGTTACAAGTTGGATCGTATCGACGCCGTTTCCGAGGCGCCAGCACCGTTTGACGGTTTGTTGGACATGCAGCAAGCATTTGGCTACTCGCAGGAGGACATCAAGTTCTTGATGAGCCCCATGGCTGCCAATGGCGAAGAAGCGCTAGGCTCTATGGGTAACGATAGCCCACTGGCGGTTTTGTCAGACCGTAGCAAGCCCCTTTACAACTACTTTAAGCAACTGTTTGCCCAAGTAACCAATCCACCGATTGACCCGATTCGCGAAGCGATTGTGATGTCGCTGGTGTCATTTATTGGCCCCAAGCCCAACCTCTTGGACATCAACCAAGTCAACCCGCCCATGCGCTTAGAGGTGGCCCAGCCGGTGCTCACCTTCGATGACATGGCGAAGTTGCGCAACATTCACCAGTACACACACGGTAAGTTCCGTAGCACCACGTTGGATATTACCTATCCCTTCAGCTGGGGACGTGAGGGTGTTGAAGCAAAGTTGGCGTCACTGTGTGCCGAAGCGGTCGACGCCATTCGTTCGGGATCAAACATTTTGATCGTGAGCGACAAGGGCGTCAGTGAGACCCAAGTCGCCATTCCGGCGCTACTCGCCATGTCCGCGGTGCACCAGCACCTGGTGCGCGAGGGCTTGCGCACCTCGACGGGTTTGGTTGTGGAGACGGCATCAGCCCGCGAAGTACATCATTTTGCGGTGCTGGCTGGCTACGGTGCCGAGGCGGTTCACCCCTACTTGGCCATGGAGACGCTCAACAGCTTGCATGCGCAGTTGCCCGGTGATTTGTCGGCGGAAAAAGCCATCGCAAACTACGTGAAGGCCATAGGCAAAGGTTTGTCGAAAATCATGTCCAAGATGGGCGTGTCGACCTACATGAGCTACTGCGGCGCGCAGTTGTTTGAAGCGATTGGTTTGAACTCCGACCTCATTAACAAGTACTTTACCGGCACACCAAGCCGCGTCCAAGGCATCGGTATTTTCGAGGTCGCCGAAGAGGCCCTGCGCATGCACGAGCTCGCCTTTGGCGGCTCCCCCGTGTTGGCCAACATGCTGGACGCCGGTGGAGAGTACGCTTGGCGCTCGCGCGGTGAAGAGCATATGTGGACGCCGGATGCCATTGCAAAATTGCAGCACAGCACGCGTTCCAAAAACTGGAATAGTTACAAAGAGTACGCCCAAATCATCAACGACCAAACGCGTCGCCATATGACGTTGCGCGGCTTGTTTGAATTTAAGCTCGATCCATCCAAGGCCATACCAATTGATGACGTCGAGCCCGCCACCGAAATCGTGAAGCGGTTTGCTACTGGTGCGATGTCGTTGGGTTCCATCTCGACGGAAGCCCATGCCACGTTGGCAGTCGCCATGAACCGCATCGGCGGTAAGAGCAACACGGGCGAGGGCGGCGAGGACAAGGCGCGCTACCGTAATGAACTGAAGGGCATCCCCATTACCGACGGTGAGTCATTGAAGTCCGTGATTGGCGAGAGCCGCGTCGAGGTAGATATCCCGCTGAAGGCGGGGGACTCATTGCGGTCTCGCATCAAGCAAGTAGCTTCGGGGCGCTTTGGTGTGACCACCGAGTATCTGACCAGTGCCGACCAGATTCAGATCAAGATGGCGCAGGGTGCCAAGCCCGGCGAAGGCGGTCAGTTGCCCGGCGGCAAGGTTAGCGAGTACATCGGTGCCTTGCGTTACTCGGTGCCGGGGGTTGGCCTCATTTCTCCGCCGCCCCACCATGATATCTACTCCATCGAAGACTTGGCGCAGTTGATTCATGACCTGAAAAATGTGAACCCCGCCGCCAGCATCAGCGTGAAGTTGGTGTCTGAAATTGGTGTGGGTACGATTGCCACCGGTGTAGCGAAAGCCAAGTCAGACCACATCGTCATTGCGGGACATGACGGCGGCACGGGTGCCTCACCTTGGTCGTCTATCAAGCACGCGGGTAGCCCATGGGAAATCGGATTGGCTGAAACCCAACAAACCTTGGTGTTGAACCGCTTGCGTGGCCGCGTGCGCTTGCAAGCCGATGGCCAAATGAAGACAGGCCGCGACGTCGTGATCGGTGCCTTGTTGGGCGCAGATGAGTTCGGTTTTGCCACCGCACCGCTGGTGGTGGAGGGCTGCATCATGATGCGTAAGTGTCACCTCAACACCTGTCCCGTCGGCGTGGCAACGCAAGATGAGACATTGCGTAAGAAGTTCTCAGGGCAACCTGAGCATGTGGTCAATTACTTCTTCTTTGTCGCCGAAGAGGCGCGCCAAATTATGGCGCAGTTG
This sequence comes from Methylobacillus sp., assembly GCA_018607835.1. Lineage (GTDB taxonomy): Bacteria > Pseudomonadota > Gammaproteobacteria > Burkholderiales > Burkholderiaceae_C > RS62. The sequence goes on from JABBAS010000031.1 coordinate 96,770, forward strand.
GGTGTGCGCACCTTTGACGAGCTAATCGGTCGTGCTGACTTGCTGGACACCCGCCAAGGATTGCAGCACTGGAAGGCCAAGGGCTTGGACTTCTCGCGCTTGTTCTACATGCCAGATATGCCTGCAGATGTCGCGCGCTTGCACAACGATGTGCAAGACCACGCGCTCGAGAAGGCGCTGGATGTGCGGTTGATTGAAAAGTCCAAGGCAGCCCTAGAGCGTGGTGAGAAAGTGAAATTCATGGACACGGCGCGCAACGTCAACCGCACGGTTGGCGCGATGTTGTCCGGTGAGTTGATTAAGCGCTTCCCAGATGGCTTGGCTGACGACACCATTCACATTCAATTAGAGGGTACAGGCGGTCAATCGTTTGGCGCGTTCTTAGCCAAGGGCATTACCTTGAGCTTAATTGGTGAGGCCAACGACTACACCGGCAAAGGGATGAGCGGTGGACGGATCGTGGTGCGCCCCAGCTTGGATTTCCGCGGTCGGTCTGAGGAAAACATCATCGTGGGCAACACCGTTTTGTACGGCGCAACCACGGGTGAGGCCTTCTTTAGCGGCGTGGCCGGCGAGCGCTTCGCCGTTCGTCTGTCAGGCGCGTCTGCTGTGGTTGAGGGAACGGGTGACCACGGTTGTGAGTACATGACAGGCGGTACGGTGGTCGTGCTGGGTCGCACGGGGCGGAACTTTGCGGCAGGCATGAGTGGCGGTATCGCCTATGTGTACGACGAGGACGGCCAGTTTGACGCACGTGCCAATAAGGCCATGGTGTCTTTGGAGCGGGTGTTGTCAGAGGCGGAGCAACGCCATGCGATTGACCCCTCGATTTGGCACCGTGACCAAACCGACGAGAGTCAGTTGAAAGCCATGTTGAACGACCACTTGCGCTACACCGGTTCGCGTCGTGCACGTGAGTTGTTAGACAACTGGGCGACGGCACGCAGCAAGTTTGTGAAGGTCTTCCCCAACGAGTACAAGCGTGCATTGGGCGAACTGCACGCCGCTAAGGTGGCGAAGGCGACTGAGTCAAAAGCTAAACCGGGTGTGACCGCTTAAGCGGTAGACACCATTAGGAGAACAGCATGGGAAAAATTACGGGTTTCATGGAATTTGAGCGTCTTGAAGAGGGCTACTTGCCCGCAAAAGAGCGTTTGAAAAACTACAAAGAGTTTGTCATTGGGTTGGATGACGTAGGCGCAAAGCAGCAGTCTGCGCGGTGCATGGACTGTGGCACGCCGTTTTGTAATAGCGGTTGTCCGGTTAACAACATCATTCCTGATTTCAACGAACTGGTCTTTCAGGGTGATTGGAAGAACGCGATCGATGTCTTGCACAGCACGAACAACTTCCCGGAGTTCACGGGTCGAATTTGTCCCGCACCGTGTGAGGCCGCCTGCACCCTGAATGTGAATGACGATGCGGTGGGCATCAAGTCGATTGAGCATGCCATTATCGACAGGGCATGGGCGGAGGGCTGGGTTCAGCCGCAAGCCAGTGCGACAAAAACCGGTAAAACCGTGGCCGTTGTTGGCGGCGGACCCGCTGGGTTAGCCGCGGCACAGCAGCTGGCGCGCGCGGGGCACCTGGTGACCGTATTTGAGAAAAATGACCGCGTAGGTGGTTTGTTGCGCTATGGCATCCCCGACTTCAAGATGGAGAAAATCCATATTGATCGCCGCGTTGCCCAGATGGAAGCGGAAGGCGTGGTGTTCAAGACGGGCGTTTTGGTCGGTGCAATGCCTGAAGGCAGTGTGGTGACCAACTGGGCAAAAACTGTCGTCTCTGCTGAAGAGCTGCAAGCGTCGTTTGATGCCGTGCTACTCACCGGTGGGGCCGAACAGTCGCGCGATCTGCCAGCGCCTGGGCGTGATCTTGCCGGCATTCATTTCGCAATGGAATTTTTGCCCCAGCAAAACAAAGTCAATGCAGGTGATGAGTTGACGGGGCAACTGCGCGCTGATGGCAAGCACGTGGTGGTGATCGGTGGCGGCGATACCGGTAGCGATTGCGTGGGTACCAGCAACCGCCACGGCGCGGTGAAAGTGACGCAGTTTGAGCTGATGCCTCAACCACCCGAGCAGGAGAACAAGCCCATGGTGTGGCCGTACTGGCCGCTGAAGCTGCGCACAAGTTCTAGTCATGAAGAAGGTTGTGAGCGCGAGTTTGCGATTTCAACCAAGGCCTTCGTTGGCGAAAAAGGGCAAGTGACGGGTGTGCAGACCGTCCGTGTGGAGTGGAAAGATGGCAAGATGGTCGAGGTGGCAGGAAGCGAGGAGCTGATTAAGGCGGACTTGGTGCTGCTTGCCATGGGTTTTGTAAGCCCCGTTGCGACCGTGATGTCTGCCTTTGGGGTCGATGTTGATGCGCGTGGCAACGCACAGGCGGGTGTCGATGAGGTGGGTGGCTACCTGACAAATGTCGACAAGGTGTTCGCTGCAGGCGACATACGCCGTGGACAGAGCTTGGTTGTCTGGGCAATCCGCGAAGGCCGGCAGGCCGCACGGGCGGTTGACCAGTACCTGATGGGCGCCAGCGTGCTGCCGCGATAGCGGCGCAAACTGGGGGCGATCGCCTGGCAAGGCGGGCCGTTGCAAGCGTTCGCTGAGCCTGCTAGTCTCTTATTGATTTCCATCTAATAGCTGTGGGGAGTTGCTTGACCGATTCACAACGCATTCGACTAGACCGCGTCAGCTTTGCTTACACGGCCGGCGGTCGTCCAATATTGAACGACGTATCTATAGAGATACCCGTTGGTAAAGTGACGGCCTTGTTGGGTGCGTCTGGCGGTGGGAAGACAACCGTGCTTCGGTTGTTGAGTGGCCAGTACCGTGCGCATGCTGGACGTGTTGATGTGTTCGGCACCGATGTCACGGACTTGCCGCACGCGGCCCTCTACGCTTTGCGTCGGCGCATGGGCATGCTGTTTCAGTTTGGTGCTTTGTTTACGGACATGTCGGTGTTCGACAACGTCGCGTTTCCCTTGCGTGAGCATACCCAGTTACCGGACTCCATGGTGCGGGACATTGTGCTGATGAAGCTGAATGCGGTGGGCTTGCGTGGTGCGCGCGACTTGATGCCTAGCGAGATATCTGGCGGTATGGCGAGACGTGTGGCCTTAGCGCGTGGGATCGCACTTGACCCACAACTCATGATGTACGACGAGCCGTTTGCGGGCTTGGATCCTATCTCCCTTGGAACGGCAGCCAAGCTGATTCGGGAGTTGAATGACGCGCTGGGTATGACGTCGGTATTGGTTTCGCACGACGTAGACGAGACGCTTGCCATGGCCGATCATGTCGTTATTTTGGCCAACGGCGGTGTAGCGATACAGGGTTCCCCGGCCCAAGTCCGCGCCTCCCACGATCCGTTAATTAGGCAGTTTATTGGCGGGCATGCCACGGGCCCGGTGCAGTTTCATCACCCAGCGGTCGATTTGGTCACCGACTTATTGGGCGAGGCCAACGCATGAATATCGTTGAACGGTTAAGCCAGATCGGCTTTGCAACCCGCCGAGAGTTGGTGGGTATCGGCTACGCTTGTCGCGTTTTTGTCGCCTTGTTGCGCGTTGCGCCCGCGTCGTTTAAGCGCTTTGGTCTGATACGGGATCAAATCTACTTTTTAGGCAACCACTCACTTGCCATCATCACGGTGTCAGGCCTGTTTGTTGGCTTTGTCCTTGGGCTGCAGGGTTACTACACCTTGCAACGGTACGGAGCTTCCGAAGCCCTAGGCTTGGTCGTGACGCTCAGCCTGGTGCGGGAGTTGGGGCCTGTTGTCGCGGCCCTGTTGTTCGCTGGGCGTGCTGGAACAGCCCTCACAGCCGAAATTGGCTTGATGCGTGCCGGTGAGCAACTGGTGGCCATGGAAATCATGGCGGTTGACCCGATCACACGGGTGTTGGCGCCGCGGTTTTGGGGTGGGGTGATTAGCTTGCCTCTGCTCGCGGCTGTTTTTAGCGCGGTGGGTATCGTCGGTGGTTGGTTGGTGGGGGTGGTTTTGATCGGCGTCGATACCGGCGCCTTTTGGAGTCAAATTGAGGGTGGCGTTGATTTCTGGCGGGATGTCGGTAATGGCATCATCAAGAGCGTTGTCTTTGGGGTTGCCGTCACCTTCATTGCCGTCCTGCAGGGGTATGCGGCTTTGCCGACACCGGAAGGCGTTTCACGCGCAACAACGCGCATGGTGGTGATTGCCTCCCTGACGGTTTTGGGGTTGGACTTTTTGTTGACGGCGTTGATGTTTAGTATTTAACGACGGCAGATTGGCCTGTTTGAAAACGGCCTAAAGGGGTTGGGAATGCAAAAAAATAGTAACGATGTATGGGTGGGTTTGTTTGTGCTCATCGGGGCGCTCGCCATTTTGTTTATGGCGTTGAAGTCCGCGAACTTGCTTCAGACAAGGTTTCAGTCAACCTACGAGATACACGCCCGTTTTGAAAACGTCGGTGGCGTGAAGGTCAAGGCCGCCGTTAAAAGCGCAGGCGTCGTCGTCGGGCGCGTGCGCTCCATAGGCTTTGATAGCCAGCGCTTCCAAGCCAATGTGGTTATTGCGATGGACAAGGCGTTCACCTTCCCTAAGGACAGTTCGCTAAAAATTCTAACCAGCGGTCTGTTGGGCGAGCAGTACATAGGTATTCAACCCGGCTATGCTGAGGACTTCTTGGCTGACGGCGACCGGGTGGCGGAGACCCAGTCTGCTGTTGTTTTAGAGAACTTAATTAGTCAGTTCATCTTTAACCAAGCGGGCAAGACACCCGCCGGCGCGCCTGCGAAGTAGTGCCATGACGCCCTGCGCCGTGGGTGGCGACCGCGTTATGATCTGTCCATGACCGAACGACACATGAGATTTTTGGTGTCCATGCTTTTGAGTGTGGTGGTGGTGGGTTGCGCGTCGGGTCCCCAGGCCAATCCCCAAGATCCTTTTGAGCCATTTAACCGCCGCGTGGACGCGTTCAATCAAGCGATTGACAAGGCCGCGCTAAAACCCATCGCCGAGACCTACGTGGAAGCGACACCCCAGGTGGTGCAAACGGGGGTGAGCAACTTCTTTGATAATTTAGAAGACGCATGGTCCACGGTCAACGCGGCCCTGCAACTGCGCCCTAAAGAAGCTGTCAGTAATGGCGCACGCGTGTTGGTTAATTCGACAGTGGGTGTGGTGGGCCTCATTGATTGGGCGACACCCATGGGCATTCCGCGCTCCAAGCATGACCTAGGTCAAACACTGGGTCGCTGGGGAGCGCCGATGGGACCATATGTCGTCTTACCCTTGCTAGGGCCTTCGACGTTGCGTGACACCGCAGGGCTTGTGTTGATCTCTGGTAACCCGGCGCTTGCACAGGTGGACGATGTCTCAACCCGCAATACCCTGCGTGTGGTTGGTGCCCTAGATACGCGCGCGAGCCTATTGCAAGCGACGAATGCGCTTGATTCGATCGCCTTAGATAAATACAGTTTCACACGGACTGTGTTTTTGAAGCGACGCGAGTTGGCAACCCAGTCTATGTTCAGCGACCCACCCAAAGCCGATCAGGCCGATTCGGACGATCCTGCCGATTGGTAGGTGGGGCATCGTGGCAGCGCCGGGCGATAACCTGATAAGCTAAACCATGAAAAATATTTTTTTACGTCTTGCCCACCCTGCGCGGGTTGTTGTTTTCGCACTCACTGCGTTGGGCGCCTTCCAGGCGAGCGCGGTAGAGATGGAGGGCCCCAACGTCCTGATTCAACGCATTGCTGATCGGGTCATCGAGACGGTCAAGACCGACCCCAGCTTGTCTGCTGGGAACGTAGCGGGTCTGCAACGTGTCGTTGATATGCAAATCATGCAGCATGTCAATTTTCAGCGCATGACGGCAGCGACGGTCGGGCGGTCTTGGCGCACGGCGACCCCCGCACAACGGATGGCTCTGCAAACCGAGTTCAAAACCTTGCTTATCCGGACCTATGCCGGTGCGGTCCGCCAGATGAAAGACCGCCGCGTAGCCGTGAAGCCTTTGCGGTTGTTGCCTGACGACGCGCGCGTGATTGTGCGCTCTGAGGTCGTGGGTGGTGGTCAGCCAATACAATTAGATTACCGTTTAGAGAAGACGCCGAATGGCTGGTTGATTTATGACATCAATGTACTGGGCTTGTGGTTGGTTGAGACCTACCGTACCCAGTTTTCTTCCGTGAGCGGCCCGGACGGGGACGTTGAGATGCTTCTCAATGCGCTCAAGGCCTTGAATGCGGCAAACGAAGCGACAGCAGGATAAGCGGGGCAGGCGAGCCCAAATCGGCTCCCGTACACGTTAGAAACACCAAACAGCCCGCACCCTATGTCGCTCCCTGTCACCATCGCACTCCCTCAAAGCCTGACGCACGAAACCAGCGCGCAGGCGCTGGACTTGCTCGGTAATCGGCTGTTGGCTTCAGCAAGCAGCAAGCACTTGGTCGTCGATGCAGGCGCGCTTCAGGTCTTCGACTCAAGCGCGTTGAGCGTCCTTTTAGGCCTCAGGCGCTTGACGGTCGCACAGTCGATGTCGTTTGAGGTCGCCTCGCTCCCCGTTAAATTACAGCAGTTGGCGGTGGCTTACGGCGTGGACCGCGCTTTAGGTGGCCGCACAGACTAAAATAAGCGGCTAATGACCGCTATTTCCTTTCAAGACGTCTCTAAGACGTATCTCACTCCCAAAGGCCCATTCAACGCCCTGAACCATGTCAGCTTTGACATAGAGCCAGGGGAGTTTTTTGGCTTACTTGGCCCCAACGGGGCCGGTAAAACCACACTCATCAGCATTTTGGCGGGGCTCACACGTGCCACAGCAGGAGCTGTCACGGTGAATGGCTTTGATGTTGTTCGCGACTATGCCAATGCCAGACGCGCGCTGGGCGTGGTGCCTCAAGAGTTGGTGTTCGACCCATTCTTCTCGGTTCGCGAGGCCTTGCGCTTTCAGAGCGGTTACTTTGGTATTCGAAACAACGGTGCGTGGATTGACGATTTGCTGCAAGGTCTTGGGCTTGCGGACAAAGCGACGGCCAACATGCGTCAGTTGTCCGGCGGCATGAAGCGCCGCGTACTCATGGCACTGGCTTTGGTGCACAAGCCCCCGGTTCTGGTTTTGGATGAGCCCACTGCCGGCGTTGATGTGGAGTTGCGTCAAACGCTGTGGCAATTCGTCAGTCAGCTAAATAAGAACGGTACCTCTGTGCTGCTAACGACACACTACCTAGAAGAGGCCGAGGCCTTGTGCGCGCGTATCGCGATGGTGAAGAGGGGACAACTCGTTGCGTTAGAGAAAACCAGTGATTTGTTAGAGCGTGCATCGGCGAGCGTGCTGCGTTTCAAGCTCGATACCCCGCTGCCCGAGGGGTTGCGATCGCAGGCGCGCGTTACCGGGCGTGTGGTGCAGTTGCCCGCCCCAAATGCAGAGATCGTCGAGCAGATTTTGGCGCAAGTGCGTGCGGCGGGTGGCATCGCAGAGCAGGTTGAAATCAGACCAGCTGATCTCGAGGATGTCTTTCTGGCGGTTATGGAGAACCCATCATGAACGGCTGGGAAATGCTTTTTTATAAAGAAGTCTTGCGCTTCTGGAAGGTCGGTTTCCAAACGGTCGCGGCGCCGGTGCTGACGGCCATGATGTACATGCTCATTTTTGGTCATGTGTTGGAAGGTCGGGTTGAGGTCTTTGATGGTGTGTCGTACACCGCATTTCTGGCGCCTGGCCTGGTCATGATGAGTATGTTGCAGAACGCCTTCGCCAACAGCTCGTCATCGCTAATACAAAGCAAGGTGATGGGTAACCTGATCTTTATCTTGCTGACACCCTTGTCTCATTGGGCGTGGTTCTGGGCGTATGTTGCCTCATCGGTGGTGCGTGGCTTAGCCGTTGGCGTGGGTGTGATGCTGGTGACCAGTTGGTACGGGCAGCCGCACTTCGAACACCCGCTGTGGATACTGATGTTTGCAGCCTTAGGCTGTGGTTTGATGGGCGCCATGGGCATTGTGGCCGCGTTGTGGGCAGAAAAATTCGACCAGTTGGCGGCGTTCCAAAATTTCGTGATTGTGCCAATGACTTTTTTAAGTGGTGTTTTTTATTCCATACAGTCGTTACCACCGTTGTGGCAAACCGTGAGCCATTTCAACCCCTTCTTTTACATGATTGATGGGTTTCGTTACGGCTTTTTTGGTCACAGTGATGTGACGCCGTGGTTGAGCTTGTCGGTTGTGGCGACGGCGTTTTTAATTGCGGGTGGCGTCGCTGAGCGTATGCTGCGCACGGGCTACAAAGTGCGGCAATGAGCATGCGATTCCTTACCTATTAAGCGAGAACCAATTCAATGACCGATCAAGAACTACATCAAATTATCGCCGCCGGCCTGGACTGCTCTCACCTAGAAGTGAGCGGCGATGGTCGCCATTGGACGGCTGTTATTGTGTCGCCCGCTTTTGAGGGGCTACGCGCGATCGCGCGGCATCAAAAAGTATATGCGGCGCTGGGGCAGCGCATGGCAACCGATGAGGTGCACGCCTTGTCTATGCGCACATTGACACCGGCTGAGTGGGCCAGCGCGTAAAGCCTTGCCCAGATGCACTTACACAATATTTATTTAGTGGCTTAAATCCATGGACCAGCTAAAGATTATGGGCGGACGCGATCTCCAAGGCGAGATTGATATCGCGGGTGCTAAAAACGCGACGCTGCCAGAATTATGCGCGGCGTTGCTGACGTCCCACCCGGTGGTGCTTCGCAACGTCCCGCAGCTGCAAGATGTCCGCACCATGCTGACGTTGCTCAAGAATATGGGCGTGGTCGCAGAGCGAAGCGAAGACCACACGGTGAGCCTAAACGCTGGCCAGGTCGCGACGCTTGAAGCGCCTTATGACTTGGTTAAAACCATGCGAGCCTCCATTTTGGTCTTGGGGCCTTTGCTGGCGCGTTTCGGTCGCGCACGCGTGTCATTGCCCGGTGGTTGTGCGATTGGCTCGCGACCGGTGGATCAACACATCAAAGGTCTGGAGGCCATGGGCGCGGTCATTACCGTGGCGCATGGTTACATCGAGGCCAGCTTGCCACCGGGCCAAAGCCGTCTCAAAGGGGCGCATATCACCACCGACATGGTGACGGTGACAGGGACAGAAAATTTCCTAATGGCGGCATCGCTTGCCGACGGGGAAACCGTGCTGGAGAATGCGGCGCAGGAGCCAGAGATCACTGATTTGGCGGAAATGTTGATCGGCATGGGGGCCGATATTGTGGGCCATGGGACCCGTCGCATTCGCATTCGCGGTGTTGCCGAGCTGACTGGTTGCACGCATACGGTAGTGGCTGACCGCATTGAGGCGGGTACCTTTTTGTGTGCGGTGGCGGCGGCCGGTGGCGACGTGTTTTTGCGTCACGCGCAAGCCGCACACCTGGATGCGGTGATTGATAAATTAAGAGAAGCCGGTGTGTCTGTGCAGCCCGAGTCGGATGGCCTGCGGGTGCGCAGTGCGGGCGCCTTGGCGTTGAAGGCGCAGTCTTTTCGGACAACCGAATACCCGGGCTTCCCGACGGACATGCAGGCGCAGTTCATGGTGTTGAACGTCGCTGCTAAGGGACCGAGTACGGTCACAGAGACGATTTTTGAGAATCGTTTTATGCACGTGCAGGAGTTGCAGCGCCTGGGTGCCCACATTACGGTGGAAGGCAAGACGGCTATCATCAATGGCGGTGTTGCGCTGAGCGGTGCGCACGTGATGGCGACGGATCTGCGGGCTTCGGCCAGCTTGGTTATTGCGGGCCTGGTCGCGGATGGTGAGACCATCGTGGAGCGGGTATACCACTTGGATCGTGGCTACGATCGCATGGAGGTAAAACTCCGTGCATTGGGTGCCCACATTGAACGCGTTCGCGCATGAGGAAGTAAGCCCGTGATTACATTGGCCTTGTCCAAGGGACGTATTTTTGATGAAACGCTGCCGCTGATCGCTGCCGCCAATATCTCTGTGCTGGAGGATCCAAATACCTCGCGTAAGTTGATTTTGCCGACCTCGCGCTCGGATGTGCAAGTGGTGCTCGTTCGGGCAACCGATGTCCCTACTTATGTGGCGCAAGGGGGCGCTGATGTGGGGGTGGTTGGTCTAGATACCTTGATTGAGCATGCAGCGGAGACCGGTGGTCATGATTTGTATCAGCCCATTGACCTGCACATTGCCAAGTGTCGATTGAGTGTCGCCGTTCGTGCGGATTTTGATTACGCGAGTGCCGTGAAGCAAGGCTCACGACTGCGGGTTGCAACCAAATACACGCACGCGGCACGTGAGTTCTTTGCTAGCAAGGGTGTGCACGTTGATTTAATTAAGTTGTACGGCAGTATGGAGCTTGCGCCCCTAACCGGTTTAGCCGACGCGATTGTTGATTTGGTCTCCACTGGTAACACACTGAAGGCCAATCACTTGGTTGAGGTGGAGCACATCATGGACATCAGTTCACGCCTCGTCGTGAACCCTGCGAGCCTGAAGTTGAAGCGTGAGACCCTGCAGCCCCTCGTGCAGGCCATACGCGATGCGGTTGCCCTTAACGCGAAATAGAAAGACTTAACAACCATGTCAGGTGTCTTGAACATCCCCGTTCTGAATACGTCGCAGACAGATTTCGAAGCGCAATTTCACGCGCGCTTGCATTGGTCTGGTGACACAGACGATGCGATTGAAGCGCGTGTAGCGGACATCATTGCGGCTGTGCGGGCAGATGGTGACGCGGCCGTATTGGCGTTCACACATCAATTTGATAGCCTGCAGGCGCCAACGATGCGTGACTTGGAGATTACGCAAGGGGAGATGCGTGCGGCCTACGAGGGGTTGCCCATCGACCAACGAGAGGCCCTGACTGACGCGGCGGGGCGGATTCGCAGCTACCACGAGGCACAAAAGGCGGCTAACGGACAGTCGTGGCAATACCTTGATGCGGAAGGTAACTTATTGGGTCAGAAGGTGACACCGCTAGACCGTGTCGGTATTTACGTCCCGGGCGGGAAGGCTGCGTATCCGTCCAGCTTGCTCATGAACGCCATCCCCGCGCATGTGGCTGGTGTCGACGAGATCGTGATGGTCGTCCCGACGCCGTGGGGTGAAAAAAATGCCTTGGTACTCGCCGCCGCCTACGTGGCAGGGGTGACCAAGGCTTACACCATTGGTGGTGCGCAGGCCGTTGCCGCCTTGGCCTATGGCACAGAGACAATTCCAAAGGTTGACAAAATCACTGGCCCCGGAAACGCCTATGTGGCCAGCGCGAAGCGCCGTGTGTTTGGCCAAGTCGGTATCGACATGATCGCCGGGCCAAGCGAAATCTTGGTCCTCGCTGATGGGTCGACGCCGGCCGATTGGGTGGCCATGGACTTGTTCAGTCAGGCCGAACACGATGAGCTGGCACAAAGCATTTTGCTGACGCCTGACGCTGACTACGCGCAAGCGGTGCTTGCGGCCATGACCCGCCTGTTGCCCTCCATGCCAAGGGCGGCCATCATTGAGCGCTCATTAAATGACCGAGGTCTGGTGGTGATTACGCGCGATATGGCGCAAGCCTGCGACATTAGCAACCGGATTGCCCCTGAGCACCTAGAGGTTTCCAGCGCGCAACCGCACGACTGGGAACCCCTTTTGAAGCACGCGGGTGCGCTGTTTTTAGGCGCCTACACCAGCGAGTCACTCGGCGACTACTGTGCGGGTCCCAACCACGTCTTACCCACCTCTGGCACCGCGCGATTTAGTTCACCACTGGGCGTATATGACTTCCAAAAGCGCAGTAGTCTGATTGAGGTGAGTGTGGAGGGCGCGCAGGTGTTGGGTCGGATTGCGCAGACGTTGGCCATGGGCGAAGGCTTGCAGGCCCATGCGCAATCTGCTGCGATGCGCTTAAAAAAATGATGGCAGAGTCTGCACCTCATTGCCCTTTCTCTGTTTAACCGCTTATGTCCGCCAATAACCAAACTTATAACCACAGCCAAGCGCTCTCAAAGGCATCCGCCGAGGCACCTACGGCAACGCGTGCCGACGGCAATCGGGCGACCTTGGCGTCGGCCATGCGCGTCTTGCGCCCTGATTTAGCGGCTATGCACGCCTATGTGGTCCAAGATGCAGCGGGCATGGTCAAGCTAGATGCCATGGAGAACCCGTACCGGCTCTCAGACACCTTGCAGGCAGCGCTCGGCGCGCGGTTGGCCAACGTCGCGGTGAACCGCTACCCTGGTCAGCGCGTGGATGCGTTGAAGCAGGCGTTGACACAGTACGTGGATCTCCCATCTGACATGGGTCTTGTGTTGGGCAATGGGTCTGACGAGCTTATTTCGCTGCTGGCATTGGCCTGTGACCGCCCGCATGCGACCGTGTTAGCCCCAGAGCCCGGCTTCGTGATGTACGCCGTCAGCGCCAACTTGCAAGGTTTGACCTATGTGGGTGTGCCCTTGCTGCCCGATTTTTCCTTGGATGTGGATGCGATGTTGGCGGCGATAGACCAGCATCAGCCCGCCATCATCTACCTTGCCAACCCCAATAACCCAACGGCAAATGCTTGGGATGTGGATGCGATGCGTCAGATCATCGCCGCGGCACCCGGATTGGTGGTCGTCGACGAGGCCTATCAGCCCTTTGCGGACACCACTTGGTTGGATGAAATACGACGAGATGCTGCCGCTAACCAGCATGTTTTGTTGATGCGAACGCTCTCTAAATTTGGTTTGGCAGGCGTTCGGGTGGGCTATATGGTCGGGGCCGCCGCTTTAATTTCTCAAATCGATAAATTGCGGCCGCCCTACAACATCAGTGTGCTGAATGCCGAGTGCGCTCTGTTTGCGCTGGAGCACGCAGATGTCTTTGCCGGGCAAGCGTCGGCTATTCGCGCTGATCGAACGCAGCTACAGGCTAGCTTGGCGGCTTTTCCCCGTTGTGAGGTGTATCCGAGTCAGGCCAACATGATCTTGATGCGTGTACCAGACGCAACAAAGACCTTTCAGGCGCTCAAGGCGGCGGGGGTCTTGGTGAAGAATGTTTCTACAATGCACGTATTACTGCGTAACTGCTTGCGCATCACGGTCGGTACGCCCGACGAAAACGCCCAACTGCTGACTGCTTTGAAAGCTGCCTTATGAACGCCCCGGTCATAGAGACACCCCGCAAGGGCGATGTCACCCGCAACACCGCTGAGACGCAAATCCGCGTTCAAGTGAATTTAGATGGCACGGGACAGGCACATTTGCAGACGGGCATTGGATTTTTTGACCACATGCTGGATCAAATCGCTCGCCATGGCTTGATTGACTTGGATATTCAAGCGGTTGGCGATTTGCACATTGACGGCCACCACACGGTGGAGGACGTCGGCATCACCTTAGGTCAAGCGGTGGCGCAAGCCATTGGCGAAAAGCGGGGCATCATGCGCTATGGCCATGCCTATGTGCCGCTGGATGAGGCCTTGTCGCGCGTGGTCATTGACTTCTCGGGTCGCCCTGGCTTGCATATGGACGTGCCGTTTAAAAGTGGCATGGTCGGCGCGTTTGACACCCAGTTGGCATTTGAGTTTTTCCAAGGTTTCGTCAACCACGCCGGTGTGACACTGCACATTGACAACCTCAAAGGTGAGAATGCGCACCACCAAGCGGAAACGGTGTTTAAGGCCTTTGCGCGTGCGATGCGGTCCGCCCTGACGCGTGACCCACGTGCGCCGACGGCGGTGCCTTCCACCAAGGGTAGCCTGTAATTATCTGGCAAGCGCGGCCTCTACCTAGACGTGGCCTCCTTTAAATGCGAGTCTGAACGGTGTCGTCTTCTTCAAAATCCGCCCCCTTTGTGGCCATCGTCGACTACGGCATGGGCAACCTGCGTTCGGTGTACAACGCGCTCTCTTTTGTGGCGCAGGGTAGTGGGCTGGACGTCAAAATAACCAATAAACCCGCTGATGTCGCCAACGCCGACCGTATTTTGTTACCCGGGCAAGGCGCTATGGGCGACTGTGTCGCCGAGCTCAACCGGTCGGGTATGCGCGACGTCGTTCTGCGCGCTGCAGAGAGTAAGCCGCTGTTCGGCATCTGTGTGGGGATGCAAATGTTGTTGTCACACAGCGAGGAAAATGACACCCAAGGATTGAACTTGATTCCCGGCAGCGTCAGAAAATTTCAATTACAAGATGCGTTACAGGCGGATGGTAGCCGGTTCAAAGTACCTCAAATGGGTTGGAATACGGTCCATTACTCGGCTGATGGCGTGGTTCACCCGTTATTTAACGGCGTGGCAGATGGCTCACATTTTTACTTTGTGCACAGCTTTTTTGCAGCAACGCAGACCCCTGCGCACTGCGCAGGACAGACCCATTATGGGGATTGGTTTTGCGCCGCGATTGCGCGTGACAACCTGTTTGCGACCCAGTTCCATCCGGAGAAGAGTGCCGATCAAGGTTTGACACTCTACAAAAACTTTTTAAACTGGAACCCGTGAGGCCTTCGTGCCCACCCGTTTTTGCCTCGCCCTTTCTCAACCTAACCAAAAAATAGCCATGTTGCTGATTCCTGCTATCGATCTAAAAGATGGTCAATGTGTTCGCCTAAAACAGGGTGATATGGACCAAACCACCGTGTTCGGAGAAGACCCTGCCGCAGTCGCACGCAGTTGGGTGGATAAGGGCGCGCGTCGCATTCATTTGGTGGATCTCAACGGAGCGTTCGCTGGGCAACCCAAAAATGAGTTGGCGATTAAGCGCATCTTGGCCGAAGTCGGTGATACGGTCGATGTGCAGTTGGGGGGCGGTATTCGCGATCTCGACACCATCGAGCGTTATTTGGATGCGGGTTTGGCTTATGTGATTATTGGCACAGCCGCCGTGAAAAATCCTGGCTTTTTGCAAGACGCCTGCTCGGCATTTGGCGGACACATTATTGTGGGCTTAGATGCCAAAGACGGTAAAGTGGCGACCGATGGTTGGAGTAAATTGACGGGGCATGAGGTCGTTGACCTTGCGCTTAAGTACCAAGACTACGGCGTCGAAGGCATTATTTACACTGACATTGGCCGGGATGGCATGCTGTCAGGCATCAATATTGACGCCACGGTGAAACTCGCCCAAGCGCTAAAAATCCCGGTGATTGCGTCTGGCGGCCTGTCCAATATGGACGACATCCGCTCCCTGTGTGCCGTCGAGGAAGAGGGTGTTGAGGGTGTCATTTGTGGCCGCGCCATTTACTCAGGCGATTTGGATTTTGAAGCGGCACAAGCGCTTGCGGATGATCTGAATGGTTGATGTTGTACCGCCGATAAGTGGGGTGCGCTAATGCTGGCAAAGCGGATCATTCCTTGTCTGGACGTAGCGGGTGGGCGCGTGGTGAAAGGCGTCAACTTCGTGGCCTTGCGAGATGCGGGTGACCCTGTCGAAATTGCCGCACGCTATAACGCGCAGGGCGCGGATGAAATTACGTTTTTAGATATCACGGCAACCAGTGACGGGCGTGATCTCACGCTGCATATGATTGAGTCGGTGGCCTCGCAGGTGTTTATCCCCTTGACGGTGGGGGGCGGCGTACGCACGGTCGAGGATGTGCGACGCCTGCTGAACGCTGGCGCGGATAAAACGAGCTTCAACTCCGCTGCCATTGCGAATCCCGATGTCATCAATGATGCCTCGGCCAAATATGGGTCGCAGTGTATCGTGGTGGCCATCGATGCCAAACGGCGCGGCGGCGATGAACTCGCGTTGCGCGGACCGGGTTGGGATGTTTATAGCCACGGCGGACGTCAAAACACCGGTCTAGACGCGGTCGAATGGGCTAAAAAAATGGTGTCTGCGGGGGCGGGTGAGATCTTGCTGACGAGTATGGACAGGGATGGGACCAAGTCTGGGTTTGATTTGAAGCTGACCCGTGAGATCAGTGACTCGGTGCACGTCCCAGTGATCGCTTCTGGCGGCGTTGGTCAGTTAGAACACTTGGTTGAAGGTATCAGTGAGGGACATGCCGATGCGGTCTTGGCCGCAAGTATTTTCCACTTCGGACAGCACACCGTTGGTGAGGCGAAAGCCATGATGCACAGCCGTGGCATACCGGTGCGCTTGGATAAGCCAGCGGCTCAACAGGTGGCCTCATGAGTTGGCTAGACAAGGTTAAGTGGGATGCCCAGGGGCTGGTTCCGGCGATTGCGCAGGAGCAGGGTAGCGGCGATATCCTGATGGTGGCCTGGATGAATCGAGAGGCGCTGACCTTAACGAATGCGTTGGGGCGGGCGGTTTATTACAGTCGGTCGCGCCAGAAACTTTGGCATAAAGGTGAAGAGTCGGGTCATGTGCAACAGCTGCATGCCATTCGTCTCGACTGCGATGGGGATGTGGTGCTTTTACAAGTGACGCAACTGGGGCATCACCCAGGCATCGCCTGTCATACGGGTCGCCATAGTTGCTTTTTTCGCGAATTAAAGACCGATGCATGGGTCGCTATTGATCCGGTTTTGAAAGATCCCGGTGACATTTACAAACAGGGTGAATGACATGAGTAACACCGATACGCTGATGCGCTTAGCCGAGGTGATTGAGTCGCGCAAAGAAAAAAACGGGGGTGATCCCGATGTGAGTTATGTGGCGCGATTGCTGGCAAAGGGGCCCGATAGCTTTTTAAAAAAGGTGGGAGAGGAAGCCACCGAGGTGGTGATGGCGGCCAAAGATGTAGACCACGCGTCCGGCGATAGCGCCGCACTGCCGGCGCTACGCGCAGGCTTAGTGGGCGAGATGGCGGATTTGTGGTTCCACACCATGATTACCTTGGCGCACTTTGACCTGACACCCAACGACGTCTTGGCTGAACTCGCACGCCGCGAAGGGCTTGGCGGTTTGGAGGAAAAAGCGTTGCGCAAGTCGGCTCAACGCGACGTCGATGACGCAATCCCCGCGTCGACGCACAAGTAGTCGCGTTTGATGCATCCTCACGACAACCCCACTTTCGACGCGCAGCAGGCCGCCTTGGCGCGCCTACGTGGGCTCAATACAACCAGCGTGGTCAGTTATGTCCTGCACACCATCGTCGCCATTGGTGCCCTGATTCCAGGTGGTCAATGGGGGCCACTACTGTTGTTAGTGGCCTTGGTGATCGATATGTATAAGCGCAACGATGCCCAAGGGACGTGGTACGCCTCTCATTTTTCGTGGCGCTTGCGCTCGGTTTTTTGGGCGGGCTTTGCCTATCTCGTCACCTTGCCTTTGTGGCTGCTGTTTCTCTGGCCAGGGTGGCTCGCTTGGCTGCTGATTTCGATTTGGTTTTTAATTCGAATCGTTCGTGGTTTCATGGGGTTAAACGCCGGGCGAGATATGCCTGCTTGAGGCAATTTTTATAAAAGGAAGCGATAAGCCATGTCTGCCGAGCTGAGAGATCACGACGAAAACTGTTTGTTTTGTAAAATTGCAAGCGGTCACATACCCAGTAAAAAAGTCTACGAAGACGAAGACATCTTTGCGTTTCACGACATTGCCCCGTGGGCACCGGTGCATTTTTTGATCGTTCCTAAGAAGCATATTCCGTCTATGGCGCAACTGACTCCGGCCGATGCAGGCGTCATGGGGAAAATAATGACGCTGGCGCCGCAACTGGCGTTAGAACAAGGTTGCGCGCCCTACCCGAATGGGGGCTTCCGTGTGGTGGTGAATACGGGTGCGCACGGTCACCAAGAGGTACACCACCTACACGTACACGTCATGGGTGGTCCCAGGCCTTGGAATAAGGGCTAAGGGCTGAGCAGATCTTTTTGTAGGTGAATTTTCACCGGCAAGCCGATATCCGCTCTGGGCGACGTAGAATTTGACGGAATAACAGGCTGGCGCTAGGCTAGTGGACTAAAAGTTTAGGAGATTCTCATGGGTGCTTTTTCAATTTGGCATTGGCTTATCGTTCTGCTGATCGTTGTGATGGTCTTTGGCACGAAAAAGCTCAAAAACCTAGGCTCAGACTTGGGTGGGGCCGTTAAGGGTTTCAAAGACGGCATGAAACAGGGCGAGTCGGACGAGACACCAGAGCAGGTTGCGCAGGCTACCGCAACGGAAAAGACGGCTGAAACCATAGACGTCGAAGCGAAGGCCAAATCCTAAGTGTCTCCATGGGGCGAGTCCCCGGTGGGTAGGCTGGCGCCACTATCGGTTGCCAGAAGCCACGAGCGAACAGATGACACATGATTGATTTAGGTATTTCAAAACTGGCGATGATCGGCGTGGTTGCGCTCATCGTCATTGGGCCAGAAAAGCTCCCTCGCGTAGCGCGTACCGTTGGTACCCTGCTGGGTAAGGCCCAGCGTTATATTTCCGACGTCAAGTCAGAGGTCAGCCGTTCGATGGAGCTCGACGAGTTGCGCAAGGCTAAAGAGGGCTTTGAGGGGGCTGTCAAGGACGCAACCAAGGCGGTAGAGTCTTCCGGTAAGGACTTTGAAGAGTCTTGGTCCGAAGCGACTAAAGGCCTAGAGTCTTCGGACGGTGAGGCCTCCGGAGATATTGAAAAATTTGACTACGGCTATCCCGATCTCAGTGAAACCCCGTTTTACAAGACACCCAAGAAGCGGTGGCGGTCAAAACAGTCTGCTGTACCCAAGTGGTTTAAAGCCCGCAGCGGTGGCCGCTCACATATTCAGTCAGGCGCGGCGCGCGTGGCTCGTTTTCGCCCCCGTGTGAAACCAATTGCGGACTAAATACCCTTAAAAATGAGTGATTCCACTTCCAAGCCAGACGAGTTGGCGGGTACAGAGCAGTCCTTTGTGCAGCACCTCTTGGAGCTGCGCAACCGCTTGGTGTATTCCTTTTTTGGCTTGCTTGTTTGCATGGGCGCCCTTGCGATCTGGCCGGGGCCTGCAACCCTGATTGACTGGATTGCGATACCCATACAGGCGCACATGCCGCCCAACACCAAGCTCATTGCAGTTGGCGTTTTTTCACCCTTCTTCATACCGCTAAAGGTACTGATGATGGCGTCGTTTTTACTGTGCCTGCCTTGGCTGATGTTTCAGGCGTGGTCGTTTGTGGCGCCAGGCTTGTATAGCAAGGAAAAGCGCTTCGCTGTGCCGTTAATCATTTTCGGTAGCTTGTTGGCCTATCTGGGCATTGGGTTTGTTCAGTTCTTAGTGCTGGACAAAATGTTCGCGTTTATCCAAGCCTTTGCTCCGCCAAGCGTTGCAGCGACCCCCGATATTGCGTCCTATGTAGAGGCTATTTTGTCGCTCTACCTCGCGTTCGGCCTTGCCTTCCAAGTGCCGATTGTGGTGATGCTATTGGTACGTTTTGGGATGGTGAACGTGGAGCAGTTGTCGGCTTTCAGAGGCTATTTCGTGGTGCTCGCCTTTGTCATCGCTGCGTTGGTGACGCCACCCGATGTGATCTCACAACTGTCCTTGGCGATTCCCATGTGCCTGCTTTATCAGTGCGGCATTTGGGGCGCTAAATGGTTTGCCAAGCCGATCAAGTCTGAGGACACCGACGAGAGCTGAAAATGCGTTATCGACTCCGCTGGTGTGGATGCGGTCGCTGTTGAGGCTTGATTGAGAGGGCGAGTTGTTGACCATTCCGCCAAATGGCGACGTCCGTCGTTGCGCCGGGCGCCAATGCCGATACGATGTTCAGCAAATCACGGACGCTCTGAATGTCTTGCTTGTCGATGCTGAGCATGACATCGCCCGGTCGTATGCCTGCACGCGATGCGGGTCCACTTTGTAAAACGCCTGCGACCAACACACCTTTGTTTACGTTGAGGTCTAGGTTGCTAGCCATCTCTGGTGTCAATGCTTGCGGCTCGATTCCAATCCAGCCGCGCGTAACAGATCCTTTTTCTACGATGTCTTGCAACACGCTAGAAGCCACCGAGGCGGGAATGGCGAAACCAATTCCTAGGGAGCCACCCGACTGCGAATAAATAGCGGTATTGATGCCCACTAAATCCCCGTTAACGTCGACCAGCGCGCCCCCGGAGTTGCCGGGGTTAATGGCCGCGTCAGTTTGAATGAAGTTCTCGTAGGTGTTGATCCCCAATTGCGTGCGACCCAGCGCGCTCACGATACCGCTGGTGACCGTTTGCCCTACGCCAAATGGGTTGCCAATAGCCAACACCGTGTCACCGACAAAAATCGCGTTCGAATCCCCCATGGTGATGGCGGGAACCTCGCCGATGGCGATTTGTAGCACGGCCAAGTCGGTGTCGGGGTCAACGCCTAACAGGCTGGCGGACGTTCGTCGTCCATCGGCCAGCGTGACCTGAATCGTGTCAGCGTTTTCAACCACATGGTGATTGGTCAAAATATAGCCGCGTGGACTCACAATCACGCCAGAGCCCATATTGGCGCGGCCGGGCGCTGTTGGGTTCTGCTCAGGGTCACCGAAGAAGAAACGAAACAAGGGGTCATTGCTGCGCGGGTCTTGTTGGGCGTCACCGGCCTTGCTAGCCTGAATGCTGACCACGGCGGGCAGCGCGGCCTCTGCCGCAGCGCGCAGGCTACCTGCGGCGCTTGGCGCTTTTTGCGTGACCGGTGCGCGCGTGACCAGGGTGTGGGATGACCAAGCGAGGTGGTCCAGCCGCTGCAGCCACTGCGGCTTGAGTGTCAAGACCACAAAATACGTAGCGAGCAAGACAGTTGCCGCCTGCGAGAATAAGAGCCAAAGACGTTTCATCATGCTATTGTGGCGCGGTACGGGTGGTTTCTGCACGCCGCATGGTGATTGTCCGCATGCATTGAGCGCTGTTTGGTACATTCTCACAAAAGCCACCGAGCGCCTGCTGCGCCCACCTAACGCAAGTTGAAGTTG
>JABBAS010000031.1:117633-168999 GCA_018607835.1 Methylobacillus sp.
AGCGCCTGCTGCGCCCACCTAACGCAAGTTGAAGTTGCCCATGTCCACCTCCACCCCAATCGCCACCGCTATCCCCCATACCACCCGGCCTCGCGCCGTCACCACGCAAGCGGTCGTTGACCAACTGCACACTTGGCTGGTGCCAGACCAATTCAAAGATTACGGGCCCAATGGTTTGCAGGTGGAGGGTGGCGCACAGATCACCCACGTGGTGAGCGGTGTGACAGCGAGCCTCGCGTTGATTGAGGCGGCAGTTACCTGCAAAGCCGACGCCATTTTGGTACACCACGGCCTATTTTGGCGAGGACAGACCGGCGTGGTGACCGGGTGGATGCGACAGCGCCTGTCGTGCCTGCTGGCTAACAACGTGAACCTGTTGGCCTACCATTTGCCTTTAGATGCCCACCCCATCTACGGTAACAACGCGGCCCTGGCGAGACACTTGGGCTTGACGCCATTACCCATCGACGTCGGCCGTTTTGGGGACCAACGCTTAGGTTGGTTAGGGACCAGTGACCACAAAGACTTGGCCAGCCTCGCGCAGTCGGTTGGCGACAGCCTAGGACGCGCACCCGTTGTGATTGGGGAGGCTAGTCAACCTATCCGCACAGTCGCTTGGTGCACGGGCGGCGCGCAAGGGTTTTTCGAAGCCGCGATAGCCGCGGGTGCTGATGTGTTTATCACCGGTGAAATTTCAGAACCGCAGGCGCACTATGCCAGGGAGTCGGGTGTGGCCTACATGGCTTGTGGCCATCATGCCACCGAGCGTTACGGTGTCGCCGCCCTGGGTGAGGCACTTGCCGCGCAGTTTGGAGTCGCCCACACCTTCATTGATATTGATAATCCCGCATGACTGCTTCGACCACACAGGCTCCGCTATCAACACCACCTGTGGCGATAACATCGGCGCCGGCGCCCACGCCCGCGAATAGCCTGCCCATTGCCCTATCCATGGGTGACCCGGCGGGTATCGGTCCGGAGATCATTGTTAAAGCGTGGCAACGGTTGCTCGCGCAGGCCGCGACCATGGGCACGCATCCCTTGCCGCTGTGGGTGGCGGGCTCTGCCGCGGTATTCGCAGATTTGATGGCCGCTCATGCGCCGGAACAGCAAATGGAGGTGGTTGCTAGTGCGCAAGAGGCGTTAACGCTTTGGCGCCAAAACCCCAGAAATCAGGCCTTGGTTTTGGTGGATGTGGGTGTGTCAGAGCAAGGCCTACTTCCCGGTTGCGTTTCTGCAGTCGCGGGCCAGCTCGCTGGGCGTGCGATCGCCATCGCGGCCGAGGCTTGCCTGGCGGGACAAGCGCGGGCTCTGGTTACAGCGCCGATTCATAAGGTGGCGTTTGAACTGGCGGGTTACCCGTACCCAGGGCATACCGAGTACCTGCAGGCCTTGGCCGCGCGCCATGTGGGCTGTGAGGTGGCGCAGTTACCGGTCCGTATGTTGCTCGCCAACGACGAATTACAAACCGTCTTGCTAAGTATTCATGTGTCGCTGCGTGAGGCATTGGATCGTGTCACCCTCGATAACTTGGGCGAGACACTGCGTTTAACGCACACGGGTGTGCTGCAGGGTTCCGGTTTGCATCCGCGCATTGCCGTGGCAGGTGTCAACCCGCATGCGGGCGAGTCTGGCCGATTTGGGCGTGAGGAGATAGACATCATGACCCCCGCTATCGCGCAGGCGCAAGCGGCCGGGATCAATGTGGTCGGCCCGATATCCCCGGATACGGTCTTCATGCGTGCGCGGCGCGGCGAATTTGATGTGGTGGTTGCCGCCTATCACGACCAGGGTTTGATCCCCGTGAAATATATGGGTGTCGATGATGGTGTGAATGTCACGCTAGGGCTCCCGTTCGTGCGGTGTAGCCCCGACCACGGAACCGCTTTTGACATTGCAGGACAAGGTGTTGCCAGCCCACAAAGCCTTCTGAAAGCCATTGAATGGGCGATGCGCGGGTCAAAGTAGCCCTGTTTTATTACTAAGACACTGCTGTTTCGATGGTTTTCGGCTTGGAAACAAGACGCTGCCTCCAGTACAATGCAGGGTTGTCCCTAGGGTTATCCCTCCGATCAGTCCTCTCACCGAAAGAGATTCATGAGCGAAGAAAAAGTTGATAGTGGTCGCCGCACGTGGTTGATTGCATCCGCCGCTATGGGCGGCGTCGGCGCTACTGCCGTTGCCGTTCCGTTTGTTACGTCATTTAGTCCCTCCGAGCGCGCCAAAGCCGCCGGTGCGTCTGTTGAAGTGAATATTGCCGCGTTGGCACCGGGCGAGAAAGTCACGACCGAGTGGCGTGGTAAGCCGATTTGGATTTTGCGTCGCACCCCTGAGATGCTGGCAACCCTGGGCAAAGACGAACCCGAGTTGGCCGACCCTGAGTCCGACCGCACCGCATATCCCACGCCGGCCTATGCGAAAAACCGTCATCGCTCCATCAAGCCCGAGTTTTTCGTCGCCATCGGTATTTGCTCCCACTTGGGTTGCTCGCCTTCCGATAAGTTAGCGGCAGGTCCACAGCCCTCGTTACCCGAAGACTGGCCGGGTGGTTTCTTGTGCCCTTGTCATGGGTCGACGTTTGACTTGGCAGGCCGCGTGTTCAAGAACAAGCCGGCGCCTGACAACTTGGAAGTGCCTCCCCATATGTACCTGTCGGATGATGTCATCTTGATTGGTGAAGACACGGAAACCGCATAACCGTACTGGCATTACCTGTGCGCTTGAGACGCACTGCTTTTGAGGCAAAAAAAATGGCTGAATTTAAAGAGATTGCTGCGGACGCGCCACCAGCGCAAAAGTTGCTCAATTGGGTTGATAACCGTTTCCCGCTGTCCAAGCTCTACAACGAGCATTTGGCCGAATATTACGCGCCCAAAAACTTCAACTTTTGGTATTTCTTCGGCTCCTTGGCTTTGCTGGTACTCGTGATTCAGATCGTGACCGGTATTTTCTTGGTCATGCACTACAAACCGGATGCCAGCTTGGCATTTGCGTCGGTCGAGTACATCATGCGCGACGTGCCGTGGGGCTGGTTAATCCGTTACATGCACTCCACAGGCGCTTCTGCGTTTTTTGTTGTGGTGTACATGCACATGTTCCGTGGTCTGTTGTACGGCAGTTACCGTAAGCCGCGTGAGCTGGTTTGGATTTTCGGTTGTGCAATTTTCTTGTGCCTGATGGCTGAGGCCTTCATGGGCTACTTGTTGCCTTGGGGCCAGATGAGCTACTGGGGTGCGCAGGTGATTGTGAACTTGTTCGCAGCGATTCCTTTTGTGGGACCTGACTTGGCCTTGTTGATCCGCGGCGATTTTGTGGTGGGCGATGCCACACTGAACCGTTTCTTCAGCTTCCACGTCATTGCGGTACCGCTGGTCTTGCTGGGCTTGGTGGTCGCGCATATTATTGCGCTGCACGAAGTAGGCTCTAACAACCCAGATGGTGTTGAAATCAAAGCGCATAAAGATGCTGACGGCAAGCCGCTGGATGGCATTCCCTTCCATCCGTACTACACGGTGCACGACGTACTGGGTATCTCAGTGTTCCTGATGGCATTCTCAGCCATCGTATTTTTCGCGCCTGAGTTCGGTGGCTACTTCTTGGAGTACAACAACTTCATCCCTGCCGACCCCTTGAAAACACCGGCACACATTGCGCCCGTTTGGTACTTCACACCGTTCTACTCGATGTTGCGCGCGATTACGGGTGAAATGATGACCATACTGATGCTACTCATCGCGCTAGCTGCTGTCCTGAGTGCAATCAAGATAAAAATGTCGGGTATGGCCAAGGTCGGTATTTTGGTCGGGGCGGCGGTCTCTATTGCCGCAATGTTGACCACCGATGCCAAATTCTGGGGCGTGGTGGTTATGGGCGCGGCGGTCGTGATTCTGTTCTTCTTGCCGTGGTTAGACCACAGCCCTGTGAGGTCCATGCGTTACCGCCCCAATGCGCACAAAGTGGTCTATGGCATCTTTGTTATCAATTTCTTCATCCTCGGGTACTTGGGTATTCAGGCACCATCAGCTGTGTTTGAGCGTATTTCTCAAGTGGGCACCTTGTTCTACTTTGGCTTCTTCTTGTTGATGCCTTGGTGGAGCCGGATGGGCACGTTCAAGCCCGTGCCTGACCGTATTGTTTTTGAACCCCATTAAGCCCAGCGGAGACCCTAAATGATTAAAAAACTACTCCTGGCTCTAGCGGTGTGCGCGTCTATGAGCATGCAAGCCAACGCCGCTGGCGGCGGGGCGGCTTGGGATAAAGCGCCCAATCGAATCAACGATATGGCAGCCTTGCAGCGCGGTGCGCAATTATTTGCAAACTACTGCTTGAACTGCCACTCGGCGGCTTACATGCGATTTAATCGGTTGACCGATATCGGTTTAAGCGACAAGCAGATCAAAGAAAATTTGAACTTCATCAGCGATAAGACGGGCGACTTGATGGAAGTGACCATGGACCCCGCCGAGGCCAAGGCTTGGCTCGGCGCTATGCCGCCGGACTTGAGTGTCATCGCGCGTTCGCGCGCGGGCTCCAATGGGTCAGGTGCTGACTATCTCTACAGCTTTTTGCGTGGCTACTACCGCGATCCTGCCAAGCTGACCGGCTGGAATAACGTGGTCTACCCCAATGTGGCGATGCCCAATCCGTTATGGCAATTACAAGGTGAGCGGGAGCCGTTGTACAAAACCGTCGACTCACACGGCCATGACACACAGGTGCTTACGGGTTGGAATCAAGTGAGCGCTGGCACGTTGTCGCCTGTAGAGTTCAACAACGCCGTTGGGGATTTGGCGGCTTACTTGCAGTGGATGGGTGAGCCTGCTCAAAACACGCGCGTGCGCATCGGTGTGTTTGTGTTGTTTTTCTTGGGTATTTTTACCATTGTGGCCTGGCGTTTGAATGCCGCATATTGGAAAGATATCAAGTAATTTTTGGCGAGACGTCTCGTCTTGCCGTTTAAGCAGTGGCCACGTCACCATCTGGTGGGGCCACTGTTTTTCGTTTAGGAGTGTTCACTCATGATGGTTTTGTATTCAGGTACCACCTGCCCTTTTTCACACCGTTGCCGTTTCGTCTTGTTTGAAAAAGGCATGGACTTCGAAATCCGTGATGTCGACCTGTACAACAAGCCCGAAGATATTGCGGTTATGAATCCGTACGGCCAAGTGCCCATCTTGGTTGAGCGCGACTTGATTCTTTATGAATCAAACATCATCAATGAGTATATCGACGAGCGATTTCCACACCCCCAGCTGATGCCAGGGGATCCCGTTGATCGTGCGCGCGTACGTTTGTTTTTGCTGAACTTCGAAAAAGAATTGTTCGTGCATGTTGCGGTCTTGGAGTCGCGCGGCAACAAGGGTAACGACAAGGTGTTGGACAAGGCGCGTAGCCACATTCGGGACCGGCTGACACAACTGGCGCCCGTGTTCTTGAAGAACAAATTCATGCTGGGTGACAATTTCTCCATGTTGGACGTGGCGATTGCGCCGTTGCTGTGGCGTTTGGATATGTACGGTATCGAGTTGAGTAAAAATGCGGCGCCGTTGCTCAAATATGCCGAGCGCATTTTCTCTCGCCCGGCCTACATTGAAGCGTTGACACCTTCTGAAAAGGTGATGCGCAAATAAGCGCGCACGGGACGCACACGACATGGATTTTGGGCTCATACCGACTACCAAGCCCTATTTAGTGCGGGCAATCCATGAGTGGTGCACCGACCAGGGCCTCACCCCTTACTTAGGGGTCGCTGTAGATGCCAGCGTCGAGGTGCCTATGGGCTATGTCAGTAACGGACAAATCGTATTGAACGTGAGCTATGGCGCGACGGACGGGCTAAAGATTGACCATGATCTGATTACATTCAAGGGTCGGTTTAATGGCCAAGTCAAAGACATCATGGTACCCATCGCACGGGTGATTGCGGTGTACGCCAAGGAGAACGGGCAAGGTATGGCATTTGAGCCCACCGAAGCCGTGTTCCCCGATATCTCGGTCGTAGAGCCTAAAGGCCCTGCCGCGCGCCCGGCGGTGGTTTCTTTGGTGACACGTGATAGCGGCTCAAGTCGTGACAAACTGACTGCCTCGGAACTTGAGGGAGTCACGCCGCCGCAGGACACAGATGAGCCGCCACCACCGGAGCCGCCGCGCGGTGGGGGTCTGCGCCGGGTGAAATAAGCGATGAACGGCGGTTGCTTCGCTCGCAGACGTTTAAATTTCTCATTTTTTAAGGTCTTGCGAAAAAAAACCTGTCTAGGGTAAAGTAGAATTAATACCGTGCCGGTTTAGCTCAGCTGGTAGAGCAACGGTCTTGTAAACCGTAGGTCGTCTGTTCGAGTCAGACAATCGGCACCATCATTTAAGCGACTCTATTGAGATACTTTTACACGCACCGATACAGCGCGGCTCTCCGCACGTTGGATGTCCGTTGCAATCGTGGGTAAAAGCTGCCTCAATTTGGCCGCAACGGCAGGTGACTTGACCAACACAGTCCAGTTATCCGCGTCGGCTGGTCCCGCGCGCAACTGGCCGTGCAAGCTCCTGGGGATGAGTAACGAGAGTCGTTTGAGTCTGTCCTCAGACAGCCTCATACGTTGTAGCAAGTCATGTAGGGGTACCGATGCCTCTAGGGCTTTGTTGATCGGAATTGCATTTGGAATAGAAGGTTTCAATGGCCACCCCAGTTTTTTGTCGCATTGACCGAGGATAGTTACTCGTATGCACGTCATTATTACAGACGCGCGTGGCGGCGCTACGCACACCATTGAATGTGGCCCGCGGCGCATAGTCCTGTCTATCCTTGCGTTGCTGGTGTTTTCCATCTTAGGCGGCGCGGCGCTGTATCACGGCACCTTAAAAATCGGTCAACGTGAGGGTTGGCCAATCATTCAATCCATTTACGCCGTCGTCGATACCCGCGAAATCGATGCCCAAAACCGCTATCTCCGTGAAAACTTGGACGTCATGTCTAAACGCCTCGGTGAACTGCAGGCCAAGATGGTTCAGTTGGATGCGCTGGGCGAGCATGTGGCGGACATGGCGGGCGTTGAGGCAAAAAATTTACAGCAGCCGCCGGGTTCCGGTGGCGTATTGGTCTCGCCCAAGCCCGTTTCGCTTGAGGAGTTCAACGCGGCGCTTACCCAATTGGAAGGGCAGAGCGCTGCCAGCCTTGATCTTCTGACCGTACTCGAATCCCGTGTGTCCGATCAAAAAATGGAACGTGCACAAATCCCGACATCGCGCCCAGTCCGCGGTGGCTACTTAGGGTCACGTTTTGGCCGGCGTATCGACCCCTTTACCGGCAGCAGTGCCATGCACACCGGGCTGGATTTTGCAGGCGTGGTTGGCCAAACGATTTACGCCGCCGCGGGCGGGGTTGTGGTGACGGCCTACAAGCATGCGGAATACGGCAATATGGTTGAAATTGACCATGGCAACGAGGTTATCACCCGTTATGCCCATGCCAGCAGAATCTTGATAACCCGGGGTGATTTGGTTAAACGTGGGCAGGCCATTGCGATGATCGGCACGACCGGGCGCTCTACGGGGCCGCACTTGCATTTTGAGGTGTGGGTTGGCGGTCGCTATAAAGATCCTGCCAAGTTTCTGGCTTTGGGCAAAACGCCCCTGTTTGGGAAGGCCCGCTAAGCGCGCTAAAATCAGAGACGCAAGCGACAAGGCCACGCTGCACCCAAGCGTGGTTTTTTTTTGTATATATAACCTGGGGCTGGGCACGTCTAAGCGCGCCAAGAAACGATCGCATTTATGGCTTTTACATTACTTACAAAAATATTCGGCAGTCGCAATGATCGTTTACTTCGGCAATACCGCAAGACGGTGTCTGCGGTCAATGCACTAGAGTCACAGTACGAAGCCCTAACCGACGATGAGCTAAAAGCCAAGACGGCGGCCTTCAAAGCGCAACTGGCATCCGGTGCATCCTTGGATAGTCTGATTCCCGACGTTTATGCGACCGTGCGGGAGGCAAGTAAGCGCGTCATGAAGATGCGTCACTTTGACGTTCAGATCGTCGGCGCGATGGCTCTCCATCAAGGGAAAGTCGCAGAAATGCGCACGGGCGAGGGCAAAACGCTGACCTCGACACTGGCGGTCTACCTCAACGCGCTTGTTGGCAAAGGCGTCCATGTCGTCACGGTGAACGATTACTTGGCCAGTCGCGATGCGGCGTGGATGGGGCGGCTCTATAGCTATTTGGGGCTGAGTGTTGGCGTCAACCTGCCAGACCTGTCGCGCGAACAAAAGCAAGCCGCGTACAACGCGGACATTACCTACGGAACCAACAACGAATTTGGGTTTGACTATCTGCGTGACAACATGGTCTACGCTGCCACCGACCGCGTCGCGCGCCCTTTGCACTACGCCATCGTGGATGAGGTCGACTCTATTCTCATCGATGAGGCCCGAACCCCGCTCATCATTAGCGGGCCTGCTGAGGACCACACCAGCACGTATCAGGCCATTAACGCCTTAATTCCAAAGCTGACGCGCCAAGAGGGTGAGGCTGATCCAAGAACGGGTGAGGGCGTTATTGTCGCCGGTGACTTCACCGTAGACGAGAAGTCTCACCAAGTGCATCTGACCGAGCAAGGCCACGAGCATGCAGAGGCGCTGCTCGCAGAAGCGGGCCTTTTGCCAGAAGGTGCTTCCCTTTATGACCCGGCAAATATTGCCTTGATGCACCACGTGAGTGGTTCCTTGCGCGCCAACCACCTGTATCACCGCGATCAGCATTACGTCGTGCAAGGCGGCGAGGTCATCATTGTTGATGAATTCACAGGGCGCCTAATGTCGGGTCGGCGCTGGAGTGATGGCTTGCACCAAGCCGTGGAAGCAAAAGAGGGCGTGAAGATACAGTCTGAAAACCAGACGATGGCGTCGATCACGTTCCAGAATTACTTCCGCCTGTATACCAAGTTGTCCGGAATGACCGGTACAGCCGACACCGAAGCGTTTGAGTTCCAGAGCATTTACGGTTTGGAGACCGTCGTGGTGCCGCCAAACCGCATCAACCGACGCGACGATCAATTGGACAGGGTCTACAAAACGACGCCCGAAAAATACCAAGCAGCGATTGAAGACATTCGCAGTTGCTACGACCGTGGCCAGCCTGTTTTGGTGGGTACCTCGTCGATTGAGAACTCAGAAATTATTGCCAACTTGCTCAAAGAGGCAAATCTACCCCATGAGGTCTTGAACGCGAAGCAACATGAGCGCGAGGCCGATATCATTGCGCAGGCGGGGCGATTGAAGGCGATTACGATTGCGACCAACATGGCTGGGCGCGGTACCGACATCGTGTTGGGCGGCAATTTGGAGAAGTTGTTTGCGAATGCGGGTCTGGATGTTGATGATGACACCAGCGAGGCAACAACGGCGTTGCGTGCGCAGTGGGAGACCGAGCACGAGGCGGTGAAGGCGTTAGGCGGTCTGCGCATTATTGCGACCGAGCGTCACGAGTCTCGCCGTATCGATAACCAGCTTCGCGGTCGATCTGGGCGCCAGGGCGATCCAGGCTCGTCGCGTTTCTACTTGAGCTTGGATGATTCGCTGATGCGCATCTTCGCTGGTGACCGCGTCCGCGCCATTATGGATCGCCTCAAAATGCCCGAGGGCGAGGCCATTGAGGCGGGGATGGTCACCCGCAGCATCGAGTCGGCCCAGCGCAAAGTGGAGGCCCGCAACTTTGATATTCGCAAGCAGTTGCTTGATTACGATGATGTCTCCAATGACCAGCGTAAGGTGATTTACCAGCAACGCAACGACATTTTGGATGCGACGTCATTGCGTGATCAGGTTGCAGGTTTGCGCGAAGGCTGCTTCATTAGTCTGACGAGGCAGTATGTACCGGAGGAAAGCGTTGAGGAGCAATGGGACCTCTCCGGGCTGGAGCGCGTCCTGCGCGATGACTGGCAGATTGAGGCCGATCTGGCGGCGACTGTCTCAGAAGCCGACGTCATCGATGATGCGGATATCGTGAAAATCGTTACCGACAAGGCAGATGCCATGTATGCCACCAAAGTTGAGCGTGTTGGCGACGAGAACTTCACCCAATTCGAACGCATGGTGCTTTTGCAAACGGTGGATAGTAGCTGGCGCGAGC
Source organism: Methylobacillus sp. (assembly GCA_018607835.1). Taxonomy (GTDB): domain Bacteria; phylum Pseudomonadota; class Gammaproteobacteria; order Burkholderiales; family Burkholderiaceae_C; genus RS62. The sequence continues at coordinate 127,754 of JABBAS010000031.1, forward strand.
ATCTCAGTGCTTTGGACTATCTGCGTCAAGGTATTCACTTGCGCGGTTATGCCCAAAAACAGCCCAAGCAAGAATACAAGCGTGAGGCATTTGAACTTTTCGGCTTGATGCTAGACAGCGTACGCGATGAGGTGACGCGTATATTGACCAACGTGCGTATTACCGAGCCCGAGAGTGTGGACGCGGCAGCGGCCGCGATCGAGGCACGCGGAGATGATTTGTCGCAAGCACAGTACACAGCGCCGACGGAGACAGGCGAGGCGCAAGATATTACCCAAGCCTTGTTCAGCGACGGTCCGCGTCTGGATGATGTGCCGCGCGTGGGTCGCAATGACGCATGCCCATGCGGTAGCGGAAAAAAATACAAACACTGCCATGGCGCGCTTGCCTAACTGCTGCTCACCTAACTTTATTTAACTAGAGGGTTGCCATGCCTGTGAATTTGATTCCGCCGACGGCCGCGGATGTACTGGCGGTGCCAGGGGTTCGTTGGGGTGTTGTGGAGGCGGGTATCCGCAAGGCTAACCGCAAAGATGTCAGTGTTTGTGTCCTTCCTCAGGGCGCGCGCGTTGATGCGGTGTTTACGCAGAACCGTTTCTGTGCGGCTCCGGTGCAGGTGTGTCAAACGCACCTCGCGTCTGGCGCGGAGATTCGTGCGTTGGTCATCAACACGGGGAATGCGAATGCGGGTACCGGCCAAGCCGGTCTGCGCGATGCACGCGCAATGGCTGAAGCCGGTGCGAAGGCCTTGGGTCTCCATGTCGAGCAGGTTCTGCCGTTTTCAACGGGCGTTATCTTAGAGCCCCTGCCCATCGCGCGTGTTGTCGCGGGTATTGCGAAAGCAGCGGAGGCGCTGTCAGAAGCAAATTGGTTGACAGCTGCCCAGGGCATCATGACGACCGACACGCAGCCCAAGGCCTGCAGTCGGCAATGTGTGGTGGCGGGTCAGACCGTCACGGTCACTGGGATCGCCAAAGGCGCTGGCATGATTCGGCCCAACATGGCCACGATGTTGGGTTTTGTCGCGACAGACGCACAGATTGACCCAAAGGCGATGGTCGGTTTAGCGAAGACCTTGGCCGATCAGTCCTTTAACCGTGTGACGGTAGACGGGGACACCTCGACCAATGACAGCTTCGTGGTGATGGCGACCGGACAAGCCGGCAACGACGCCATCACCGATTGGGCGGTGAGCGATGCGGCCGTGTTGTTGTCCACCCTCAAAGACGTTGCGCGAGATTTGGCACACGCCATTGTGCGTGATGGCGAGGGGGCCACCAAATTCATAACGATCCAAGTGAATGGTGGGCGCAATACAGACGAGTGCTTAAAGGTTGCCTATGCAGTCGCTCACTCGCCCTTAGTTAAGACGGCATTTTTTGCCAGCGACCCCAACCTCGGACGTATTTTGGCGGCGGTAGGCTATGCCGGTGTGGACGACCTGGATGTCAACGGGGTAGATGTCTACCTAGACGACGTGCAGGTAGCCCATCAGGGCGGCTTGTTCGCTGGCTATACCGAAGCCCAGGGAGCGGCCGTCATGGTGAAATCCGATATAACGGTGCGCATTGACTTGGGACGTGGCGATGCGCGCGATACCGTTTGGACTTGTGACTTTAGTCATGACTACGTTTCTATCAATGCGGATTACCGCAGTTAATGGTTGCCTTTATGTCGCAAACAGATACGTTACTTACTGAGCTAATTAAGCGTGCAGACCAGCTGCTCGAGGTGCTGGGCAAACAGCAGCAGGGTACGGGCATCGAGCCCCCCGATTGGGCTGCCAGTGTCGCCTTTCGCTACCGTCGATTTCGAAACGGCCGCGCTGCTTTGGTGCCTGTCTCGCATGTCGCAACCATGCGGTTAGACGACCTGAAAGAGATTGACGATCAAAAGGAAAAAATCCAACGTAACACCGCGCACTTTATGGCGGGCTTACCCGCCAACAACGTCCTCTTGACCGGTGCGCGTGGGACGGGAAAGTCATCGTTAATCAAGGCGTGCTTAAACACCTATAGCGGAGATGGCTTACGCTTGATTGAGGTGGATAAGTCCGACCTCATCGACTTGCCAGACTTGATCGATACCGTTGCGGGTCGGCCTGAGCGCTTCATTGTGTACTGTGATGACTTGAGCTTTGATGATGGTGAGCCCGCGTACAAAGCCCTCAAATCGATTTTGGACGGAACGGTATCCGCGGCCGGTGCCAATGTACTGATTTACGCGACCAGTAATCGACGCCATCTGTTGCCCGAGTACATGAGTGAAAACGCGACGTATACGCATACCGCCGATGGTGAGGTGCACCCAGGTGAGGGCGTTGAAGAGAAAATATCCCTGTCTGAGCGCTTCGGCCTGTGGATTAGCTTTTACCCATTTTCTCAAGATGAATACATCGCTATCGCCAACCAATGGTTGCTTAGCTTTGGCGTCCCCGAGACCCTGCTTGAGGCGGCGCGTCCGCAAGCCTTATTGTGGGCGCTAGAGCGCGGGTCACGCAGCGGTCGTGTGGCCTACCAGTTTGCCCGTGACTTTGCTGCGAATCAGCAGGCGGGCAATAGCCCCGGCGCGTGACAACACAAGGCAAGCAGTCTAGCGAGGTGCTGATGGTGGCACCCGAGGTGCACCGTCGCGATGAGGGGGTGGCTGCGTCGCGCACCCTAACGGAGGTGGCGGTGGGTATTGTGCAGCGGTCTGATGGCCAGTACCTATTGACGACCCGACCACAAGGGAAAGCATACGCAGGGTACTGGGAGTTTCCTGGTGGCAAGCTAGAAGCGCAGGAGAGCGTTGTCGCCGCCTTGCGTCGCGAGTTACAGGAAGAAATAAACATCACCATTGCGGATGCCGAAATGGTGCGTACCGATGTGGTTGACTACCCGCACGCACTGGTCCGGTTACATTTTTGCTTGATAACCCAGTGGTCGGGTGAGATACAGATGCGAGAGCAGCAAACGTTTGCTTGGAGCGACTTACCGACCGCGCTAAGCCCCATCCTACCCGGAACGGTTCCCGTCTTAGCTTGGCTGGCAACCGTGGGCAAGCTGCCAAAATCTTAGACCGCCGACTTGATCAAGCCCTGTTAGAGCCAGCAGCCCCGGTTGCTTAGTTGGGCGCGTCTAGATCACTCAGCGGGTCTGTTTCGGGAGCAGGTACGCGAAAGGTCTCGCTTGCCCACGCGCCAAGGTCTATGTTTTTACAGGCTTCGCGACAAAATGGTCGGAAAACATTGCTCTGCGCGTACAGGCTATCGCCGCCGCAGGTAGGACATTTGACGATGGTTTCCCGAATCGGTGGTGGCGCCTCGTTCATAGCGGTTATTTTGAAAATGTGGGTGGATCAGCTGCAAAGACTGATGACGAAATCGACATCCGTTTTCACTGTTTGCATTTTTTGATGCGCGTCGCATTGCATGATGCGCACTGACAGCAGTAGGCGGTTGGCGCTAATTTCTGGCACGAAGTCGCTCTCACCGCGCAGTTCAATACGTACCAAGCCGATGCTACGCCCATGTGGCAAATTTTGCTGGTAGGTCCCCGCTTTCGCCACCACCGATTGCGGCGAAGAACTGTCTCGGAGCAAGCCTAAACACAAGGCCAGCGCCGATTGAATCGGCTTGAACGAGGCCATCCAGCTATCCAGGTCTGCGCGGCGCCGTGACGCGTCGCGGTGCAACCAGTTGTGATAGGCGGGCAAATCAAACTCGCAGGTGCCCGCAGGGATACCCATACGTCCGCGCAACGCCATCAAAAAATCAGACTCGTTCAGGGCCTGCCCTGGCTTTCCCACCACGCCACTCACGCCTTTGTAGGCGCTATCAAGTGCAACGAGTAGGTCGTTTAGCGCCTTGCGGTTGATATTCGGGTTCTCGGCGTAGCCTGATAAGACCCCCTTCTGCCTGTCTATATCCTTGAGCAAGTCGCCGCGTATGTCGGCGCGCGAGCCGATGTCCATCAGCTCAAACAAGGTTTGAAGCGCAAAGTGGTGGTCATTAGCCTCAACGCCTGCCTGCAATGTGCTTAAACGGTTCAGTAAGCGCTCGACACGCAAGTACGTGCGTACGCGCTCGTTGATAGGGTACTCGTAGGTAATCAAGGGCTCAGGTCACTTGGTTTGTTGGGTCATATTGACGGCACCCCAATCATATCCCGAGATGCTGTAGGCAGTGCGTTACCTGCTGCGCTAAGACATCTTGTGACATACCGTCATTAAAGACCACTATGTCGGCGGCGGCTAGGCGCATCGCTCGGCTGGCTTGTTGCTGGATGATCGCCTCAATGGCCTCGCGGCGCAGGCCGCTGCGGCGTATGACCCGTTCAATTTGAGTCTCTTGCGCACAGTCAACCACCCACACCAAATGCACGCGTTGCCGCCAGCGAGGTGACTCGACCAATAGCGGGACATCGCAGACCACCACCTCGCTGGGTGCGTCAGCGATGGCTGCCTCGGTGTGGGTATGGATTAAGGGATGAAGAATCGCCTCTAGTCGCTTCTTTTCAACGGGGTTGGCGAACACCCAGTCGCGCATACGGCCCCGGTCCATTTCACCGGTGGGCGAAATAAACGCATCGCCGAAGGCTTGCCTGATGGCTGGTATGGCCAGGCCATCGGCAAGCGTCAGCGCGCGCGCGATGGCGTCTGCATCGATGATGCTTAGACCATGCGTAGCCAATAAACCGGCGACGGTGCTTTTACCGCTGCCGATGCCGCCTGTCAGTCCCCAAATACGTTTATGCCCCATTGCGCTATTGTGACCTAGCTCAGGGCCAAACATGGACCGCTAAAACGGCAGCTGCCAACGCTAGAAATGGGCCGAAAGGAATGGCCCCATCGGGGACGTTCCGGGCGACGGGTTTGACGTGTGCAGACCCGCGTTGCCATAGACCGAATACAACGCCGCCCAATGCAGCGCCCATGAGCACCCAAGGCAGTAGTTGCCAGCCCAACCACGCCCCAAGGCCGGCAAGCAGTTTGGCGTCTCCTCCGCCAAAGCCCATGCGCCCGGTTAAGCGGTAAAAAATGTAACCAACGGCGGTGAGGGTTCCCCAACCCACCAAGGCGCCAATGCCGGCACTTAGCCCATCGGTGGGCCCATGACCCAGCATACTGAGGAGCAAACCGGCGGCCAAAAATGGCAGTGTGAGTACATCGGGCAACCAAAAACTCCGCCCGTCTATGCAGGCCATGCACAGCAGGACCAACCCCCATAGCCCCCACATCGCGGCGAGCGCTGGTTGAGACTGAAAGTGCAGCCAACAAAGGGCAAACCAGGCGGCGGAGGCACATTCGATGAGTGGGTAAAGACACGATATGACGCCGCGGCAGTGTCGACAGCGGCCTCGTTGCCAGCAATAGCTTAGCAGCGGGAGGAGTTCGATGGCCGTCAACGTGTGTAAGCAATGAGGGCATTGCGAGCGCGCGCCGCTAGGTCCAGAAGCTGGGGGTAGCGGGGGTGTCGCATGGTGGGTGCCTGCGGCGTCGTTGCGGGCGCATTCGCCCGCGTAGGTCTTATCCAGCCACGCAGGCAGACGCACGATGAGGACGTTGGCCGCGCTGCCAAGAACCAAGCCGAGCGCGGTGAAAAGCAGCAGTTCAATGGTTTCAAGCGCGAACATTAAATGGTTTGTCCAATTTGAAAAATCGGCCAATACATGGCCAACACCATGGTACCCACGATGAGACCAAGGATCAAAATGGCGATGGGTTCTAGTAGGCTGGCCCAGAGTTTGAGCGATCGGTCGGCTTCATCTGACAAGGCGTTAGCGGCATTATCGAGCAGTTGGTCAAGTTTCCCCGTCGCTTCTCCCACCGCACAGAGTTGCACCAGCAAGGGCAAGACACGACCACTGCCTCGCAATGAGGTATGCAGGGGCACGCCCTGCTCAACATCATTTTTGGCCTGGGCAGCGATGGCGCGAAAGCTTGCAGACTGCAGGGCAGCTTGTAGGTGGCTGAGCGCACTGCGCAAGGGCAGACCCGCTTGCAACAGACTGCTGAGTGTCTGCGCGAAAGCGGCGCTGTGCGTTGTGAGAAGCCACGTGCCCACACGGGGCAGCAAGAAGAGTATGCGTTCTAGTCGGAGTTGACCGCGTAGGCTTTGGTTCTGGCGATGCATGAGGTGCCACAACAGCCCACTACCCATTAGCAGCAGCCAACCGTGCGACCGCAAGTCGGCTGACAATTGAATAAGCTGTTGGGTTAACCATGGCAAGGGTATTTTTTCACGGGCGAATTGCGCTTCAAAACCCGGTATCACCCAGACCAAGATCACGCCTATGACCATCGCTGCCACGCAGGCAACTACCGTGGGGTAGGTGAGCGCGGCGCGAAGCTGCGCCCGCATGTGCTGCGACTTACGCAAGTGTCCGGCTAAATGACGCAGTCCGATTGCCAACTGCCCACCTTCCTCAGCCGCGGCGATGACGCCGATGGTGAGCGCATCAAATGCCTTTGGCAATGCAGACAAGGCCTGACTCAGGGCTTGGCCGCGCTGTAGTTCGGCTTCAATGCGGTGCAGTACAGTGGCGAGCGCATGGCTTGGCCCGGTTTCCTGAAGTAGTGTGATGGCATCAATCAGCGACAGACCTGCATCGAGCAACAGACCCAGTTGCGCCACCAGCCACAGCTGGTCTGGTGTGGTCAATGAGGGCGTACGCTTATGGCCAAAGGCGGCGCTTGCCTGAACCCGAAAGTTGGCAGGAGATAAGGCCCACTCTGCGCGTGATACCGTGACCGCAAACCAGCCCGCGTCCTGTAATTGCCCGCGTAGGGCGTCTGCAGATGGCGCGCGCGCGGACCCATGGGTATGCTCACCGGCCCAGCTCTGGGCCGACCACTTAAAGTTGAACATGGCGCGCCAGCTCGTCGTATGACGTGATGCCGTCCTCGAGTAACTGTAAGCCGCTTTGTAACAAGGTCTTGAGCCCCTGTGCCGAGGCGATGGCTGCAATGGCCTCCGTATCGGCGTTTTGGGTGAGGGCGTCTCCAATGCGCTTGGTGATGGGGAGCACCTGAAAGATGCCGATGCGCCCCAAGTAGCCATGAACGCACGCCTCACACCCCCGTGCGATGGACAGTCGCTTTCCAGTCGGGAAGCCACTGCGGGCTAAGCGCGTGCTTTGCTCATAGGTCGGCGTGATGGTTTCTTTGCATAGGGGGCATAGCCGTCGCACCAAGCGTTGCGCGGTCACTAGACGCACAGACGAGCGAATGTGAAGGGGTGCCAGTCCCATGTGTGTGAGTCTGAGCAATGCCGATGGCGCATCGTTGGTGTGTAACGTAGACAAGACCAAATGACCGGTTTGCGCTGCCTGTGCAGAAACGGTGGCGGTCAGGTCATCTCGTATTTCTCCCACCATGATGATGTCTGGGTCTTGTCGTAGGAACGCCCTGAGGGCAGCGACAAAGGTGAGCCCTGCCTTCTCGTTGATCTGTACCTGTTGAATGCCTGCGATGCGCATTTCTACCGGGTCCTCGACGGCGCAGATATTGACGCTGTCCGCATTGAGGCGGCGCAGGCAACTGTGTAGCGAGCGTGTTTTTCCGCAGCCAGTTGGCCCCGTCATTAGGATCAATCCATTCGGGGATGCGAGTGCCTCTAGGAGGTGTTGTAGTTGATCGGGTGAGTAGCCGAGGTCAGTCAAGTCCCAGTCGGTTTGCTGCTGACTTAACAGGCGTGCCACCAATTTTTCGCCGTGTACGGTGGGGAGTGTGCTGACCCGGCAATCCCACGTGTGTGCGGCGTTGTCTACAAAGTTGAAGCGACCGTCTTGGGGGAGCCGCTTTTGAGCGATATCCATGCCGGCGTAGACCTTGATGTGTGCGCACAGTGCCTCGCGTGTCCCTAGGTCGACCGCTGCTGCGACGGCGCTCACTGCCGCAGGTTGACTCAAGACGCCGTCAATGCGTAACCGGCAGCAGAGTCCGGTAGACGTGGGTTCGAGGTGAATGTCGCTGGCGCGCTGCGCACAGGCCACTGTTAGCAGGTACTGCCACAGGTCGGGGGCGGTGAGTGGGTCGCCATGCATCACCCACTGTCCCGCACCACCACCAACGCAGCTAGCGTATTTACCCGTTAGGGCAGGCGGTTACGTCTTACTTGCTTAACAAGCGCATGGCGTCTTCTAACCCTTTGAGGGTCAATGGGTACATGCGTCCCCCTACAAGCTGCTTTACGATATCAATGCTCTGGCGGTATTGCCACACGCCCTGAGGCTCGGGGTTAATCCATGCAAACTTCGGAAAGGTCTGTGTGAGTCGCTGCAGCCACTCTGCACCGGCCTCCTCGTTGTCGTACTCCACGCTACCGCCCGGTTGCAATATTTCGTAGGGGCTCATGGTGGCGTCGCCCACAAAGATCAGTTTGTAGTCCTTGTTGTATTTGCGCATGATGTCCCACGTCGGAAATTTTTCCGCGTAGCGACGGCGGTTGTTCTTCCAAACGTAGTCGTAGACGCAATTGTGAAAGTAATAAAACTCTAGGTGTTTAAACTCAGTTTTCGCAGCAGAAAACAACTCTTCTACACGGGTGATGTGCTCGTCCATGGTGCCGCCCACGTCCATCAGCAGCAGGACCTTGACGTTGTTGTGTCGCTGCGGCACCAGCTTGATATCCAAGTAACCCGCATTGGCCGCTGTCTTTCGAATGGTGTCGTCGAGGTCTAGCTCTTCCTCTAGCCCCTGTCGTGCAAATTTACGGAGTCGGCGCAGTGCCACTTTGATGTTGCGGGTGCCCAGCTCTTGGCTGTCGTCGTAGTCGCGGTAAGCGCGTTTTTCCCATACTTTGACGGCGCTTTTGTTACCGCCCTTGCCACCAATTCGGACGCCTTGGCTGTTGTGGCCGCTGTTGCCAAAGGGTGATGTGCCACCGGTTCCCACCCACTTACTGCCGCCTTGATGGCGCTCTTTCTGCTCCTCTAAGCGTTTTTTGAGGGTGTCGAGTAAGTCGTCGTAGTCGACTTTGGGTGCATTTTTCTTATCTGCGTCGGAAAGTAGTTTTTCTATTTCTTTGCGTAACCACTCGGCAGGAATTGGCTTTGAAAAATCGGCGATCGTGTCGACGCCCTGAAAGTAGGCGCTAAAGGCGCGATCAAACTTGTCGTAATGCTTTTCGTCCTTCACCAAGATCGTTCTGCTGAGAAAATAAAAATCCTCAAGCGAACACGCGTCGGGGTTACCGGGGCCGATAACGTTGGCTTCAAACGCCTCTAGTAATGCCAGATGCTCTTTGATGGAAACGGGCAGTTTAGCGGCCCGCATAGCGAAGAAAAATTGGGTCAACATCGCGCTTTAACCTATGTTGGCGGGTTGTGGGATTGCAAGGGACAGGCCGCTGTCTAGGTGCGCGCGTACCGCTGGCCACTCGGCTTGCGTCAGGCTGTACACGCAGGTGTCGCGCAGGCTGTTACCGGCTAGCGGGTGTCGGTTTATTTGGTGGGACCGCAAGACCCCATCTAGCTTGGCGCCTAAGCGCTCAATCGCTCGTCGACTGCGGTGGTTCATGACATGGGTTCGAAACTCGACGGCGATGCACGCCAGCGTATCAAACGCGTGACCCAGTAACAAACGCTTACAAGCCGAATTCAGCGGTGTGCGTTGCACTGCTGCGCGATACCAGGTACTACCGATCTCCACCCGCTGGTTAGATTGATCAATGTGCATGAAGGTTGTCATGCCGACCGCCTTACCGTAGGTGTCGCCAGGCAGCAGCGAGATGACGGCAAACGGGTTCATTGATGCCTCACGCTGCAGGGTCAGTCGCCTATCGATTTCCGTTGTCATCTCTGCGGGGCTGGGCACCAGCGTGAACCAGAGCGTGTGCAGGTCACCATCCGCAGTCGCCTCACACAGGTCATCGGTGTGTTGGTGCGTGAGTGGCTCCAGCCTGACCACGTCATTGCGGAGTGTCACGGGGGTGGCGAGTGTCGTCATAAGAGGCGCCAGCGCCAGCTTTAGCGGTTGCGGTTGTTCATGAACACGAGCTTCTCAAAGAGCGTCACGTCTTGTTCGTTTTTAAGTAGCGCGCCGACCAGTGGTGGCAGGCTGATTTTGTCATCCGCGCTTTGTAGCGCAGAGAGCGGTATATCTTCAGCGACGAGCAACTTCAACCAGTCTATGAGTTCTGATGTGCTTGGTTTCTTCTTGATGCCCGGTAGGTTGCGGATGTCGTAAAACGTTTTCATCGCGACAGTGAGCAAGTCCTTTTTTAAGGTTGGGAAGTGGACGGCCACAATGTCTTTCATGGTGTCTGCGTCGGGAAATTTGATGTAGTGAAAGAAGCATCGGCGTAAGAACGCATCGGGTAGCTCCTTCTCGTTGTTAGACGTGATGAAGACCAATGGTCGGAACTTTGCCCGGATCGTCTCGCGGGTCTCGTAGCAATAAAACTCCATGCGGTCAATCTCACGCAGCAAGTCGTTCGGGAATTCGATATCCGCCTTGTCGATCTCGTCGATCAATAAAACCACCGGTTTGTCGGCGGTAAATGCTTGCCACAGCACGCCGGGAACGATGTAATTCTCAATATTTTTAACGCGCTCGCCGCCGTCGATATCTCCCAATTGGCTGTCCCGCAAACGGCTAACGGCGTCATATTCATACAGGCCTTGTTGCGCTTTGGTCGTTGACTTGATATGCCATTGCAGCAATGGCATGCCTAGCGCCTCGGCCACTTCTTCCGCGAGCAAGGTTTTGCCTGTACCGGGTTCGCCCTTGATCAGCAATGGGCGCGTCAGGGCCATGGCGGCGTTGACTGCCAGCATTAAATCTGGGGTGGCGATGTAGTTTTGAGTGCCTTGAAACTTGGTGGTCATGGTGTTTTGTAAACGATGGAGAAGTAGAGGGCAACCCGAGTCGGTCGGATCAGGGGTCACCACGGGAGGTGTTTCAGTTCTTTAGGGCATTTTGGGTCTACCGACAGTCTATATAATCAGGGATTGATTTTTTGACAATGCCCGCTTAAAGCAGAAAACTATGAAACAACTGTTCACCAAGATGCTGCCCCGATTTGTCGCCATGGCGACCACAGTGACCATGGGTATGGCCGCGCTGACCCTTTCAACGATGGCGACTGCTGCTGACGGTGACGTCAAGGCGGGGCAGTCAAAGGCGGCGATGTGTATTGGGTGTCATGGCATTGTCGGCTACCAAAACGTGTTCCCTGAAGTGTACAAAGTGCCCATGATCTCTGGCCAGTCAGCCGAGTACATTGCCGCGGCCTTGAATGCCTACAAGAAAGGCGACCGCAAGCACCCCACCATGCGCGGCATCGCCGGCACGTTGAATGAGGAAGATATCGCTGATTTATCTGCTTTTTACGCGGCATCTGGCACGGGGGAAGCGGCGCCTGAAGCCCAAACAGCTGCGACGGCAGACGTGGCCGCCTTGTTGGCCAAAGGTGGCTGTGTTGCGTGCCACGGCGTGAACTACAGCAAGCCTTTGGATCCCAGCTACCCAAAGATCGCCGGACAGCACGCGGATTACCTGTACTCGGCCTTGCGCGCTTATAAAATCACGGGCAATAAAGTGGCGGGTCGCAACAACGCCATCATGGCGGGCGTGGTGAGCCAATTCGACAATGCGGAGTTAAAGGCCATGTCCAAATACCTGTCCACGTTGGATGGTGAGTTGGTGGTGAAACCGCAGTCGCGCTTTCGCTAAGCCAAACTGATAAAAAAATGCCGCTGAAGCGGCATTTTTTTCGTCTGCTGCGTCAGTCTTTAGTGGCTAAGCGGCGTACATGGTCGATGTAGGCCTCACCGTCAGGAGGACGGCCACTACGCTGGCTTTCCCAGACCATGCGCCCCAAGCAATCCATGACCTGATGGTGTGCGTTGTGCAAGTCACCTAACTTGGCCGTCAGCAGTTCGACAGCCTGGCGAATGCCTCGGGGTTGGTCGATGGCACATTGCTCGCTAATTGTGAGGTGCATGGAAAGGTGCAGAAAGGGGTTCTCTGCGGTCCCTTGATCTGAGGTCGCGGCTGGCTCGGCGGCCAGCTCTGCCAGCGCCGATGTCTCGTCGGCAAAGGTCTCGGCGTACTCAGGGTGCTCAAGCATCCATTGGTTTGCAAGCACCTCAATGGCCTCCATCGGCGCTTGCTGAGCGTGCTTGGTATAGGCGCCGCAGAAAAAGCGGCGCACGTCGGCTTGGTTGGGAGCGAACATAGGGGTTTCTAGTGAGAAAAATGTTCCACAATGGGGCAAATTTTCGACGCCAGTGTGACGCATACGTCGCTGGTTGTCGGGCATAGTTTAAAGCCTACTATTTAAGGATTGGAGATGTCATGAGTCAGACGGACGCGTTCATTTGCGATGCAATACGTACCCCAATCGGTCGCTACGGCGGCGCCTTGTCCGGTGTGCGCACAGATGACTTGGCCGCGATCCCCTTGCGCGCCTTGATGGAGAGAAACCCCACGGTCGACTGGGAGCAGATAAGTGACGTGTTGATGGGCTGTGCCAACCAAGCCGGTGAGGACAACCGCAACGTTGCGCACATGGCCTCTCTCTTGGCTGGCTTACCCATGGCGGTACCCGGGGCCACCATCAATCGATTGTGTGGGTCGGGTTTGGATGCCGTTGGCACGGCCGCCCGCGCGATACGCGCCGGGGAGGCAGGTCTGATGATCGCTGGCGGCGTGGAAAGCATGAGCCGTGCACCGTTTGTCATGCCCAAAGCGGCTACGGCGTTTGCACGCAGTAACGCGGTGTACGACACCACGATTGGTTGGCGCTTTGTGAACCCCCTCATGAAGGCGCAGTACGGCGTGGACAGCATGCCTGAGACCGCTGAAAACGTGGCGGCGGATTTTGGTGTCTCCCGCGCAGACCAAGACCTGATGGGACTCGCGAGCCAGGTCAAAGCGGCAGCGGCGCAGGCGTCGGGTTTCTTTGACGCCGAAATAACGCCCGTGGTGATTCCTCAGAGGAAAGGCGACCCCATCGTGGTGAGCGTCGATGAGCATCCCCGTGCCACCACGTTGGCCTCTCTGGAAAAGCTCAAGCCCATCGTTCATCCGAATGGCACGGTGACAGCGGGTAACGCCAGTGGTGTGAATGACGGTGCGTGTGCGTTGTTGCTCGCAAGCGAGGCGCAGGCTAAGGCCCATGGTTTGGTTCCTAGGGCGCGTGTCGTCGCGATGGCGACGGCTGGCGTACCGCCGCGCTTGATGGGTATTGGTCCTGCGCCGGCGACGCAGAAGGTGTTGGCCATGGCGGGTTTATCGATCAACGATATGGATGTGATCGAGTTGAACGAGGCCTTTGCGGCGCAGGGCTTGGCGGTTCTGCGTGAACTGGGCGTTGCGGATGACGACGCGCGGGTCAACCCCAATGGGGGTGCCATTGCGCTGGGTCACCCTTTAGGCGCGAGTGGCGCCCGCTTGGTGACGACCGCCGTTAATCAGTTGCACCGAATGAAGGGCCGTTACGCCTTGTGCACCATGTGTATCGGCGTTGGCCAAGGCATTGCGGTGGTGATCGAACGCGTGTGATGTTTTTCGCGCCGATAGAAAGCCCCCTGTTTTATGCGGCCGCGATTCCGGCAGTCTTACTCATGGGGGTGAGTAAAAGCGGTTTTGGGTCTGGCTTTGGTAGCTTGGCGGTGCCCATCATGGCGTTGGCTTGCACGGTCCCGACGGCGGCAGCGATCTTCATGCCCATCTTGCTCGTTATGGACTTGATGGGCTTGGTGGTCTTTCGCAAACACTTTGACCTGAGTGTCCTGCGATTTTTGCTGCCTCTGGGATTGATGGGTACCGTGTTGGGTACGCTGACGTTCCATTACCTTTCTGCACCGGCGGTGTCGGGCATTGTGGGGGCTTTGACGCTGATCTTCTTGGCGCAGCGTTTATTGCTTCCCAAGCTCTCTGGTAGCGCCCCTTGGCCTAAACCGGTTGGCGCGGTCTTGGCCATGATGTCGGGTTTTACCAGTTTCGTCGCTCATGCGGGCGGGCCACCGATTAGCGCTTACATCATGGGGATGCGCTTGCAACCCATGAAGTACGCGGCAACGTTGGCCGTATTTTTCTTTGCCATCAACCTCAGCAAGTGGGGGCCTTATGCTTATTTGGGGCTGTTGAACTGGGAAAATTTTCACACCTCGCTGGTTCTCATGCCGCTGGTGCCTGTGGGCGTGATGATTGGGGTGCGGATCGCGGGGCGCATTCAGATGGCACATTTCTATCGGATGATAGAAGTGGGTATGTTGCTTACGGGCCTGAAGCTGTTGAGCGAGTGGCGATTTGTGTAGGATTTAATAGGAGTGGCTATGCGACGGTTTAAAGACGCCAGCGCCTTGATGGCGTGCATTGGTGAGGATATTGGCTACAGTGACTGGGTAGAGGTCGATCAGGCGATGATTAATCAGTTTGCCGATGCCACCCACGACCAACAGTGGATTCATGTGGATCCTGAGCGGGCGGCGACCAGTCCGTTTGGTTCGGCGATTGCGCATGGCTTTTTGACGCTGTCCCTGATGCCCCATTTTTTGAGCTCGGCGATTCTCATCGAAAGTGCCGTGATGGGGGTCAATTACGGCTTGAACAAAGTTCGCTTTACCGCGCCAGTCCCGGTGAATAGCCGTTTAAGAGCACACTTTCACTTGGTGGACGTGACGCCGGTTGACAACAACGGTGTTCAAATCACCTGGCGCTGCGAGATCCAGCGCGAGGGGGGCGATCGGCCCGTTTGCGTTGCGGAATCGGTGGTGCGTAGTTACGCCTAAGCGAAGTCGTTTTGTCGCCAAGCCTCATAGCCCATGATCGCAACCGCGTTGGATAAATTCAAACTCCGCTGACCGTCTTTCATGGGCAGGCGAAGCCAATTGGCGCGGGGGATTTGGGCTCGAATCGTCTCGGGTAAGCCCTTGGTCTCCGAGCCAAATACCAAATAATTGCCTGGCGCGAAACGCACGCCATACGGATTGTTTTCGCCCTTGGTTGTGAGCGCAAAACAGTCTGCCCCTGTGATGGCTTCGGCCGCGAGGAATGCCTCCCAGCTTGTGTGGCTTTTGACACGCGCTGTCTCGTGGTAATCGAGCCCCGCGCGTCGCAACTGCTTGTCATCCATTGAGAATGCAAGCGGCTCTATCAGGTGCAAGTGCCAGCCTGTATTGGCACAGAGCCGAATCACGTTACCCGTGTTGGGCGGAATTTCAGGGTGGACGAGAACAATGTGAAACATGTTGAGCAGAAAGTAAGGGTGCCCAATGTTAGCCGCCTGCGGCGGGTGTTCGAGCGAAAACAACGGTATTGATGCTCGCAACCCCCTGTGCATGAAGGGCTTTGCACGCCGCATTGAGTGTCGCGCCCGTGGTGCTGACATCGTCAATGAGCAAGACGTGCCGCCCTGTGATACGCCGTTTGTCCTGCCCGTCGACCACGAACGCGTTGGCGACATTTCGCACACGCGCCGCCCGGTCTAGCCCCTCTTGCGGGCGTGTCTCCCGAGTGCGGCATAGCGTCGCGATCGCTACTGGGGCCGCTGCGTTCAGTTGGCGGCGCAGCGCGTTCGCAAGGTGGCTAGCTTGATTAAAGCCACGGGCCAGTAGCTTGTTGGTTGTTAGCGGAACGGGTATCCAAATATCGGCGGCTAGCAAGAGAGTCTTGATGTCGGCGCTACGTAGCATCAGCCCTGCCAAACTTGATGCCAAGTGGCTCTCGCCACGGTACTTAAAACGTTTGATTAAATCCGACCAAGGGTAGACATAGGCGACCGCCGCGGCGCCCAAGTGCCAAAGCGGCGGAGTGCACAGACACGTGATGCACCGTGTGGCGGCCGCGCCGTCTGCCAAGCCGCACGCGCACTGGCGACAGCGGTCGGTGGCCTGGATTAAATCGTCCTCGCACGCTTGACACCATGCCCCCGTGGTGGCCCATGCACCGCCGCCATTTAAGGTGCGATGCCAACAGCCGCACACATAGCAAAGGCTTGGAATTTGTAGCAGGTTCACGTCGTTTCAATATACTTGGGGCCACCGCGACGGTATAGGTGGACAAACCCGGTGCCGAGCGCGGACAACTTACATACAAAGAATCATGGCGACTCACCTTGTTCCCAGCCTCGACGCGCTTGCCGCTGAACGGCACATTGCGCGCGTGCGATCGATGCAGGCGTCTAGCTGGCTTAATGAAGAGGTCGCGCAACGCATGCTTAGTCGACTTGACTGGATGACCCAGCAGCCCAAGCGCTGGTTACATTGGGAGCCGACGTGGGGTGGGCTGAATGCCCACCGCCTGCTGACTGACAAGCTGCCCACTGCGACGACGGTTACGGGTGGCTACAGTTCGTCTGCCAGGCAATTTGCTGCTAAACCGACGGGACCGAGTTGGGCCTTTTGGCGCTCGGCAGAGCCGCTTTGGGAGCCAGGTGCTAAGCCGGTTGACATGGTCTGGGCCAATATGTCGCTTCACCTGCAGACGGATCCTATGGAACTGTTTGCGCTTTGGAAGCAGGCGTTGCAGCCCCAAGGTTACGTGATGTTTTCTGCTTTAGGGCCAGATACCTTGCGTGAGGTTCGGCAGGTTTACGCAGCCATGGGTTGGGCCGATGCGATGCATGACTTCACCGATATGCACGATTGGGGCGATATGTTGGTTGAGGCAGGCTTTGCAGAGCCGGTCATGGATATGGAGACCCTGACCCTGACCTACCCAAATGCGGAGCGCCTGATTAAAGACTTGCGCGATTACGGCGGTAACACGTCGCGGGCGCGTTTTGGTCAACTGCGTGGCAAGGCGTGGCGCGCCGAACTGTGCCGGTCGTTAGAGGCGCAGTTGCCCCGAACGGCTGATGGCCAGTTACAGGTGACGGTGGAACTTATATACGGGCACGCGGTCAAACCAGATGTGACGGTGCCCGCGTCTGCCACCACTCACGTGGCACTGAGTGACATGCAGGCGATGCTGCAGCAGCGCAAGGGCGCCCCCCCTAAGTCAAATAAGTAGAAATCCGTGCGAACCGTGGGGTTTGGGTATTCGGGTTGCCCCTAGGTCGCGCTACAATGTGACGTTGATTTCTGATCGACCTCTTCCCCGTGTTTACTGATTGGTTGGCGCGGTTACGAAGAGGTTACGTGTAGGTGGTGGTCGGCTCATACGGATCACCGAATTCATTGTTGATACCACGGGTAACCGCGTCTGCCATGCGTTTTGGACAAGCAACTGAGAGTGGGCTGTTATGGAGCTTCCGCCGCAACTGCGCGATGAAGCCGAGTCAGTTGCTCGCGGTACTCGCTTTTTTGAGCGCGGTGTCGTTAGGCGTTGCCAGTGCGTTTTGGTGGCAGGGTGCTGTTTTTGTGATGCCATTTGCGCTGATAGAGGTGTCCATGTTAGCGGTGGCATTTTTTGCCTACGCGCGCCACGCCACTGACAGCGAAACGGCCCGTTTGGACGCAAATTGGCTGGTCATTGAGCAGGAGATCGGTGGTAAGCGGGCAGAAACCCGGTTCCCAAGGGCCTCCGTCCGAATTGAGCCGTTGGCCGATTCAGGGAACCTCATTGAGGTGACCGCCCGCGGCGATCGGTTGGAGTTTGGTCGTCATGTGCGGGCCGATTGGCGGCCCCTGGTGGCGAGAGAAATGCGCTTCGCTGTGCGGGGTTTTTGAGACAGTTTGGGCTAGACGCCTAGCAGGGCGTCGGCAAAGTTTGGTTTAATTCGAGCTTGATATATCATTCAAGACTTATATTTGAGGCGTAAGAACAAGTGAGCACGAAAATGACATTGGGTACCGTCCCTCAAAGCCGCTGGGCGGCCATGCAACGTGGTGTAGCGAAAGCAGTGGTGACCTTGACAGGTCTAACCGCGGGCGTTGCTTACGCAACCGGCGACTTACCTGGCGGTCCGGCAGTGAATCAACTCAACCTGCCCCCTGCGGTGACGGCGATTGCGGCTGAACAGGCGTGGTTGCACTGGTTTATGTTGATTCTGTGTACGGTCATTTTCTTGGCTGTGTTCGGCGTGATGTTCTATTCCATCTGGAAGCACCGCCGCTCAGTCGGTCACAAAGCGCAGGAGCTGCCTGAGCCCCTGTGGGTGGAGTTGGGTTGGACCATCGTGCCTTTCTTGATTGTGATTGGTATGGCTTTGCCTGCGACCAAAGTATTGGTGGCCCAAAAAGACACGACCAACGCGGACTTGACGGTCAAGGTCACCGGTATGCAGTGGCAGTGGGGTTACGACTACATCAAGGGCGAGGGTGAGGGCATCGGTTTCGTGTCACGTCTGGACCCTGCGCACCGCGCGTTGTCCAATGCCGGCACCGGTGCTAAGCCTGACGACTATTTGCTGAAGGCGGACAACCCGTTGGTGGTGCCCGTTGGTCAGAAAGTGCGCGTGATCACGACGGCAAACGATGTGATTCACTCTTGGATGGTGCCCTCCTTTGGGGTGAAGCAAGATGCGATTCCTGGATTCGTTCGCGACACGTGGTTCCGTGCTGAAAAAGAAGGTATGTACTACGGTCAGTGCGTGGAGTTGTGCGGTAAGGAGCACGCCTACATGCCCATCAACGTGAAGGTGGTCAGCGCTGACGAGTACACCACGTGGGTTGACGGCCAGAAGAAGGCCATGGCGGCCTTGGCCGATGATCCTGCCAAGGTGTGGGAGTTGACCGCGCTGGTTGAGCGCGGCGCCACGGTGTATGCCGCAAATTGTGCCGCATGCCACCAGGCGACAGGTAAAGGTGCCGGCCCCATCAAGGCATTGGATGGCTCGGCGATTGTGCTGAACAAAGACCACGCTGAGGTGATCGACGTTTTGTTGAATGGTCGCGCCAACGGTGCGATGCCTGCGTGGAAGTCACTGAGTGACACCGAAATCGCTGCCGTAATCACCTACGCCAAAAACAGCTGGTCAAACCAGTCCGGCGATTTGGTGCAGCCCGCTGCAGTCCAGGCCGCACGCAACAACTGATCGAAGTTAATAAATTTTTGTATTAGAAGGACGAAACCATGAGCGCCGTAATTGACCATCATGACGACCACACACATGACGACCACCACGCCCCTACGGGCTGGCGTCGTTGGGTGTTTGCAACCAACCACAAAGATATTGGCACGCTGTACCTGCTGTTCAGTTTCTCGATGCTGATGTTTGGTGGCTTGCTGGCGATGGGCATCCGTGCCGAGTTGTACCAGCCTGGTTTGCAGTTGGTTAACCCCGAGTTGTTTAACCAGCTCACCACCATGCACGGTTTGATCATGGTGTTCGGCGCCATCATGCCTGGCTTCGTCGGCTTTGCTAACTGGATGATTCCGTTGCAGATTGGCGCTGGCGATATGGCGTTTGCGCGCATGAATAACTTCAGCTTTTGGCTGATGATCCCTGCGGGCCTGATGTTAGCCGGTTCGTTCTTTATGCCTGGCGGCGCACCCGCAGCAGGCTGGACACTGTATGCACCGCTGACCTTGCAAATGGGCCCCTCAATGGATGCGGGTATCTTTGCGCTGCACATTTTGGGCGCCTCGTCCATCATGGGCTCCATCAACATCATCGTGACCATCCTGAACATGCGCGCGCCTGGCATGACCTTGATGAAGATGCCGATGTTCGTTTGGACATGGTTGATTACGGCTTATTTGTTGATCGCTGTGATGCCCGTGTTGGCAGGCGCCATCACCATGACGCTGACTGACCGTCACTTCGGCACGAGCTTCTTTAACCCCGCCGGTGGCGGTGACCCCGTGATGTATCAACACATCTTTTGGTTCTTTGGTCACCCAGAGGTCTACATCATGATTTTGCCGGCCTTCGGTATCGTGAGTCAGATCGTTCCGGCGTTTGCGCGTAAGAAGTTATTTGGCTATGCCTCAATGGTGTACGCCACTGGCTCGATCGCGATTTTGTCCTTTGTTGTTTGGGCGCACCACATGTTCACCACGGGTATGCCCGTGACGGGACAGTTGTTCTTTATGTACTCAACCATGTTGATTGCTGTGCCCACTGGCGTGAAGATCTTTAACTGGATCGCGACGATGTGGAAGGGCTCCATGACGTTTGAAACGCCTATGCTGTTTGCAGTGGGTTTCATCTTCGTGTTCACCTTGGGCGGCTTTACCGGCCTGATTTTGTCCATGGCGCCTGTGGATACACAACTCCAAGATACGTATTACGTGGTGGCTCACTTCCACTACGTGCTGGTGGCGGGCTCTTTGTACGCGATGTTTGCGGGCTATTACTACTGGTCGCCCAAGTGGACAGGCGTGATGTACAACGAGACACGTGGCAAGATCCACTTCTGGTGGTCATTGATCGCGTTCAACATTACCTTCTTCCCTATGCACTTCTTGGGTTTGGCGGGCATGCCGCGTCGCTACGCCGACTACCCCATGCAGTTCGCTGACTTCAACTTGGTTGCCTCTTTGGGTGGCTTTGCTTTCGGTCTGGCGCAGGTTTACTTCTTCGTGTTTGTGGTGTGGCCAGGGATGCGTGGCAAAGGTGAGAAAGCGCCTCAGAAGCCATGGGACGGTGCCGAAGGGCTGGAGTGGGAAGTGGCTTCGCCAGCGCCTTTCCATACCTTTGAAACCCCACCAAAGTTGAATGCTGAAGCGAACAAGATCGTTGCCTAACACTAAACAGGATTGACTATGACACCCGAACAGAAGCGCGCAAATAAACGACTTGGCTTGATATTGGCCAGCGTGGCCTTGACGTTTCTCATCGGGTTTGTTGCCAAACTTCTGGTGCTGGGAACCTAAGGGATGTTGCGGGGCAAACAAAATGGTTTGATGGTGCGCAAATTAGCGATCATCGTGATCGGTATGTTTGCCTTCGGCTACGGTTTGGTGCCGCTTTATCGTGCGATTTGCGAGGTGACAGGCATCAACATCTTGTCTTTGACCGAGTTGACGGTTCCCGGTAGCAAACAACGATCTCCGAAAAATACCCAAGTGGATACCTCGCGGACCATCACGGTTGAGTTTGATACCAACACCCGTGGCTTGTGGCAATTTCATCCTGCCGTGCGCAGCATGCAGGTGCATCCCGGTGAAATGGCGACGGTGATGTACGAGTTTGAAAATTCACAGGCCCGGACCATGGCCGCGCAGGCGATTCCAAGTTATGCGCCCAAGGTTTCTGCAGCCTATTTCAACAAGCTAGAGTGTTTCTGTTTTACGCAGTACACATTGGCGCCTGCAGAAAAGAAGTCTTGGCCGGTTGTGTTCATCGTGGATCCAAAGTTACCCAAAGACGTGACAACGATTACCTTGTCCTATACTTTTTTTGAGGTGGGCGGGCGTACACCTGCCGCGCCGACTGCGGCAGTGACGCCGCAAGCGATACAAGACGATGGCTTGGTGCCCGAGGTGGCGACGCTGTGAGTGAGCCTAAAGAGGTGCCCGTATACAAGCGCAAGGGTGCGTGGGTTGCAACGGTGGTCGCTGTGTTGTGGGCGTTTTTGGGCGTTCGCCGCCACGCTGAATATCAGTCAGACATAAAAAAATTAAATCCACTGCATATTGCAGTGGTGGGGCTAGTTGCCACCATCCTGTTTGTACTTGGACTTATGGTCTTTGTGCGTTGGGTGGTTGCCGTGTCCTGAGAAGACGGACGCTGTTGATGTGAAAATATCAACAGCCACCCGATAAGAAGTGTTTTTACCCGTTAACATTGCCGCCTAGCCACGGTTAAGCCAAGGCAATTGAAAACTTTAGATAAGCAGGAGTTGGTCATGTCCGCAGCATCGCACGGTGGTACACCGTATTACTTCATTCCGGGGCCCTCAAGCCGCCCGGTCATGTCCGCGATCGGTCTCTTCTTTGTCATTCTGGGCGCTGGCCAATGGGTCAACGACCACGGTTGGGGTGCCTACGTACTCTTGTTTGGCCTTGTCTGGTGGCTGACGGTTTTGTACCTCTGGTTTAAGGATGCGATCAATGAGAGCGAGGCCGGGCACTATGGCCACAAAGTTGATCTCTCTTACCGCTGGAGCATGAGTTGGTTTATCTTCTCAGAGGTCATGTTCTTCGGTGCTTTCTTCACGGCATTGTGGTGGGCACGCATGCACTCAGTCCCCGCACTCGGGAACATTGAGAATGCCTTGCTTTGGCCGGATTTCCAAGCCGTTTGGCCAACGGCGGCGGCGGGTGTCACTGCCGCGCCGGGTGCCCTCATTGAGACCTTTAGTACCGTGGGTCCATTTTGGTTGCCCACGATTAACACGGCATTGTTGCTAACGTCTGGTGTCACACTCACGATTGCACACCACGCGTTGCAAGTGGGGAACCGTAGCAAGACCATCGCGTTCATGTGGCTGACAGTCGCTCTGGGTATTGTTTTCCTGGGCGTTCAAGGCTACGAGTACGTGCACTTGTATCGGGATCTGAACCTGAAGCTGACCTCCGGTGTGTATGGCTCAACCTTTTACATGCTGACAGGTTTCCATGGTTTCCACGTCTTCATTGGTATGTTGATGCTGCTGTTCATCACACTGCGTTTGCAAAAAGGCCACTTTTCAAAAGACCGTCACTTCGGATTTGAAGGGGCTGCTTGGTACTGGCACTTCGTCGACGTCGTGTGGCTTGGCTTGTACGTGCTGGTTTACTGGCTGTAGGGCAGCGCCTAGCGGGCATAGAAAAGGCGCCCTAGGGCGCCTTTTTGTTTGCACGGGGTGTACGAAGCAGTGCGTGGTTTACCGACCGTTTGCAATGCCTGTGGGTTCTATCCATCCTAGGCTGTAGCTGATTAAGACGACAATGAACAACAAAACAGAAAACCCTACTCGAAAAGCCAAGGCCTTCGCCATGTTCCCTTTGGGCTTGGCAGGCGCTTCTGTTGCCGCACCGTGTTCGTCAACGGGCGGTGTTTCCGTACTGCCTCGCATCATGATGATGAGCGCGGCAACCAAGCTGCCGAGAATGGCGATGAATCCCAGTGCAATTATCCAAGTCATGTGGTGATTATCGTTGCTCTACCCCTTTTTTTGAAATGCTACCTTGAGAATAATTCGGATGGTTGATGTCATGGCTGATCGGGGGAAAGCGTTCTGGGTGATCACGGTCGCGGCTGTGCTGTTGACAGCTGTGGGTGTGCGACTGGGGGTCTGGCAACTGGACCGCGCACATCAAAAGGAGGCCTGGGTGGCGGCGATTGCAAACCAAGCGTCTCGGCCGGCACTGGATAACCAGGGTGTCGCTCAAGTAGCGTCCCAAGGTAGTAACTCCGTGGTGGCGGAGTATGTGCACCGGCCGGTTCGCCTAACGGGTCGGTGGCTACCCGCCCATACCGTGTTTCTCGACAATCGACAAATGAACGGCCGCGTGGGATTCTACGTCGTGACACCCTTGCAATTGGTGGATGTGACCGGGTCTGAAACGCCGCTAGTGGTGGTGGTGCAACGGGGCTGGGTTCCGCGCGACTTCTTAGATCGCGCACGTGTCCCCGAGATCCTTACACCGGGGGGACCTATCGAGATTGTTGGTCGTTTAGCCCCGCCGCCAACACAGCTTTACAGTCTGGGTGAGGCACAACCAACACGTATACGGCAGAATTTAGATTGGTCAGCTTATGAGAAAGAGCTTGGTGAGCCTCTCGGCTCCTACAGCGTTGTGCAAACAGGTGTCATGAGCGAGGGCTTGCTACGAGAGTGGCCTCAAGTGGACGCCAAAATTTACACCCACTATGGTTACGCCGCGCAATGGTTTGCACTCGCCGCCTTAATTTTCGTGCTTTATATTTGGTTTCAATGGATCGCTCCGCATCGTGTCAAAAACTAATCTCCCCCAGTCCGACCGCCCAACGACTTCTCCGCAGGATGAGCCCCTGACCATGACGGTTTTCGATATGACCGATGCCGCAGCGGCAGATAAGCGCATGCGCTCAGGGCGGCTAAAAATGATTTTGGTGATGCTCATGTGCGCTGCCCCTGTCATTGCGTCGTACTTTATGTATTACGTTGTCAGGCCAGAGGGCCGTCGCAATTATGGTGAACTCATTGAACCGCAACGTCCGCTGCCTGATGTGTTGGTGACGGGTGTAAGTGGTACGCCCGTCGACCTGAAGTCCCTCAAGGACCTCAAGGATCAGTGGTTGTTGATCAGCGTTTCAAGCGGCGATTGCCCTGCGATATGCGAAAAAAATCTATATCTGCAACGTCAGTTACGTGAGTCTATGGGGCGCGATAAAGGGCGGGTTGATTGGGTGTGGTTGCGCACGGATACGCAAGCGCTGCCTGAGCGACTAACCCCTGCACTGACTGAGGCGACCGTACTCGAGATGTCAGAGGCGGATGCCTCGGCCTGGTTGACCGCTGCGCCAGGTAAAGCAATGTCCGAACACCTGTACGTTGTTGATCCGCTGGGGAACTTGATGATGCGTTTTCCTGCCGACTTGGATCCCAAGCAGGCTCGCAAGGACCTGACCCATCTGTTGAAAGCATCCTCATCTTGGGATAACGAGGGGCGCCAACGGTGAGTACTGACGTCGACCTGTACAACCTGTCGCCGACCGCCCACCTGTTAATTGTTGGCGCGCTGATCGCAAGTATGCCGTTGGCATGGGTTTGGTGGCGCAGTCGTCATGTGCGGGCAGGGGCGCATGCCTCGGAAGCCAAGCGCCAGCGCTATGGCCTGCTGGTGACGGTCACCTTGTTTCTGACGTTCGACCTTATTTTGTTTGGTGCGTTTACGCGCCTCACCGATTCGGGGCTGGGTTGCCCGGATTGGCCAGGTTGCTATGGCGCGGCAACGCCGCTGGGTGCGGCAGCACAGATTGATGCGGCGCAAACTGCGATGCCAACGGGGCCAGTGACCACGGGCAAGGCATGGATAGAAATGGTGCATCGCTACCTTGCCAGCGGCGTGGGTGGTTTGATTTTGGTCATGTGCCTGATGGCCTGGCGCACCCGGTCACAGCGCAACACCGGCACCACTGAGTCAGAGGCGGTGGCTGGTGTGTCGCCTTGGGTGGCGACGTTCACCTTGTTCTGGGTGTGCGTGCAAGGCGCGTTTGGCGCGCTGACGGTCACCATGAAGTTGTTTCCCGCAATTGTGACCCTCCATCTGCTGGGCGCGATGGTCTTACTCGCCTTGTTGCGCGTACAACAGATACAGGTACAACCAGCCAAGGCGCAGCCAGCTGGGCAGTTATCTATGGGTTTGTGGGTGTTTCTCGTCGCGGTGTTTGTCTTAGTGTGGGTGCAGATGGGCTTAGGCGCGTGGGTCAGCACCAACTACGCCGTACTGGCCTGCCAAGACTTTCCGACCTGTCAGGGAAGCTGGTGGCCTGCCATGAACTTTGCGCAAGGGTTTGAATGGTGGCGGCCGCTTGGTCTGCGTAGCGATGGTCAGCCCATTGCGTTCGAGGCCTTGACGGCCATTCACTATGTGCATCGCTTGTTGGCGTATGTGGTTTTGGCGGGTCTGGCTTGGGCCGGTTGGCGCTTGCGACAGACGCAGGGCTGGCATATGACTGGCAGTTTGCTATGGCTGGCGGGAGGCTGGCAGTTGTTAACGGGCGTGTCCAATGTGGTGTTAGGCTGGCCCCTGGCGGCTGCGGTGAGTCATACTGGCGGCGCTGCGGTGACGGTGCTACTGCTCACGGGTGCGATTCTGCGTGCGCGCCGCGATCGCTACGTTATTCCATCGAAAGTACCCCTGTCATGACGTCCAATGTCGATCACCCATCGGTAGCAGCCCCTATCGCTACCATGCCCATCTGGCGACAGTTCTATGCCTTGATGAAGCCACGCGTGATTCAGTTGATTGTGTTCTGTGCCTTGATCGGTATGGTGTTAGCGGTGCCCGGAGTTCCCAGCATCAGCGAGCTGCAATTGATGGGTATTGCGTGCTTAGGGATCTGGTTGGTCTCCGGCGCAGCCGCTGCGTTCAATTGTGTTGTGGAAAGTCATATTGATGCCAAGATGCGTCGAACCAGTTGGCGGCCAACAGCTAAGGGCGAGCTAAGCAACCGTCAAACCCTCACTTTTTCTGCGTTGCTGTGTGCAGCCGGCTCCTTGCTGCTGTACGTGTGGGTGAATCCGCTCACTATGTGGCTAACGTTTGCAACGTTTGTGGGTTATGCGGTGATTTACACCGTTGTTCTCAAACCGCTCACACCACAGAACATCGTGATCGGTGGTGCATCGGGTGCCATGCCGCCGGTTTTAGGCTGGGCAGCCATGGCCAACGGTGTGGGTCATGAGGCCTTCATTTTGTTTTTGATCATCTTCTTGTGGACACCACCCCATTTTTGGGCCTTGGCGCTTTACCGCGTCGAAGACTATCGCAAGAGCGGACTACCGATGTTGCCCGTGACGCATGGATCAGAATTTACCCGCTTACAAATACTGCTCTACACACTCATCTTGGCCGCAGCGTGTTTGCTGCCGTTTATGGTTGGCATGAGCGGTTGGCTCTACCTCTTTGCGGCGGTGGTGTTGTCTATCGGGTTTACGGGCTATGCGGTGGCTTTGATGCGTCACTACTCAGATGCACTGGCGCGTAAGACGTTTAAGTTTTCACTGATTCATTTATCTGTGTTGTTTGCAGCCCTGCTAATTGACCACTATATGGTGTGATGGTGCGCTACGCCTCACAGAGAAGGTATGACATGTATTTATGCGGTTTAAAGAATAAGCTCGCGGTGAGCGTGCGCCGCATGGGTGCGGTGGCCGTCGTGGCCGTTGGTGCTTTGTTGCTCAGCGCATGCGCAGATGATGGCCCGCCCTTCGTTGGCATTGACGTGACGGGTGCGAATTACGCCAATGCGTTCACGCTCACTGACCACAATGGCGTCGAACGCTCGCTGGGTGATTTTGCAGGCAAGGTGGTGGTTATTTTCTTTGGTTACACGCAATGTCCAGACGTCTGTCCATCGTCCATGACGGAGATGGCTGAAGCCAAGCGGCTACTGGGCGCGGATGGCGACCGGTTTCAAGGGCTGTTTCTGAGTGTGGACCCAGAGCGAGATACGCCAGAGATCATGCGGGCCTACGTGTCGCACTTTGATGACAGCTTCTTGGCGTTGTATACGCAGCCCGGTGCGCTGCAACAGTTGGCCAAGGACTTCAAGATTTACTTCAAGAAGGTCCCGGGTCCCACGCCCACGAGCTACACCATGGACCATTCGGCGGGTAGCTACGTGTACGACACCACAGGCCAGCTGCGTTTGTACAACCGATACAACACGGGGGCGGCCGGGTTGGCGTCAGACGTCAAGCGGTTACTGGCTGAGGCGAGCTAATTTTGCGCTGTATCGGCAGCGCTGGTAAAGGAGTCGGCGAAGAAGGCTTCTTCTGGCAGACCCCGTTCGCTCACGAAGTCGCGTTTTGCCGCGTCCACCACGATGGGGGCGCCGCAGACATACGCTTGCATTCCGGACATGTCCGCAATATCTGCAAGCGCCGCAGCATGCACAAAACCGGTGCGACCTGTCCAGTTATCGTCCGCCGTGGCATCAGAGACGACAGGGATATAGCGCACGTTTGGCAAGCGTTCGGCTAGGGCCATCATCCAGTCGTGGAGGTATAGGTCTGCCGGACGACGGCCTCCCCAATAGACGACGATATCGCGGGTAGATTGGGTAAAGTCTATGTGCTCTAGTATGGCCTTGATGGGCGCAAATCCCGTGCCCGAGGCCACGAAAACCATGGGCTTGTCGCTGTCCTCGCGCAGATAAAAGCTGCCGTAAGGCCCCTCTATACGCAGGATATCCTTTTCCTTCATGGTGCTAAACACCGCGTCCGTGAACTTGCCGCCTGGCATGTGGCGAATGTGCAGCTCGATGCCGGGGAGGGTACTTTGTGTGTGCGGCGCATTGGCCATGGAGTAGCTGCGACGATCGCCATCACGCAGCAAAAATTCCACATATTGCCCTGCGCGGTAAACAAAGGGTTCCGTGGCGGGCACTTGTAAGCGCAACAAGGCCACGTCCTCAGAGGGGCGGCTCAGGTGCGCAACGCGCACAGGCATCTTCTTAATCGGCAAGGCCCCTTCGGCGGTCACCTGTTTAGACTCTAAAACCACATCGCTGGTGGGAACCCCACAGCAGGTGAGTACATAGCCTGCCGCCTCTTCTTCGGGAGAGAGTGCCTTGGCTTGGTGTGGACCGTGCACAACGTCACCACTGATCTTTTTGCATTTGCATGAGCCGCATGCGCCGTCTTTACAGCCGTAGGGCATGCCAATACCTTGGCGAATGGCAGCGGCCAAAATCGCCTCATCGGGTTGGGTGGTGAAGGCGCGTTCGCTGGGCTGGACGGTTATATTAAATGTCATACTGATGTGTGTACCGCAGGCTGCGGTAAGCAATGGGAAACGTGGTTGCAACACGTTGTATTGTCGCAAAAAATAGACAAGGGTTTCGCATGGTGGGTATTGGCGCATTGCCAGCACGTTTTCGTCGACCGCGTTTGCTGATCGTCGGTTGTGGCGATGTTGGCCAACGCGTGAGCCGCGTTGTGCCGTCATCTGCGGCGTACGCGTCGTCGGCTTGGCAGGTGATGGCGTTGACCTCCACTCCTGAGCGCGTGCCGGCCTTGCGCGCGATGGGTGTGCGCCCTCTGATCGGTAATTTAGACGACTTGGCCAGCCTACAGCGGTTAGCCGGTGTGGCCACCCATGTCTTGCACCTCGCTCCCCCCAACCCTGATGGCGATGTCGATAGACGTACACGCGCACTGGTGCGCGCGCTGGGTAGGCGCTCACGCCCCATCAAGCTGGTCTACGGGTCGACCACAGGCGTCTATGGTGACTGCGGTGGGGCGTGGGTCAACGAGTGCGCGTCGCTTGCGCCAGGGACAGCACGCGCCCATCGTCGGGTGAGCGCAGAGACATCGATTAAACGGTTTGCACGCTGCTTTGGTGTGCCCTATACCGTGCTGCGGATACCCGGTATCTATGCGCCAGATCGGGCTGGCGGTACGCCAAAACAGCGCTTAGAGCGCAAGACCCCGGTGCTTGTGCCAGAGGCTGATGTATTTACCAACCACATTCATGCCGATGATTTGGCCCGCGCGTGTTGGCTGTCGCTTGTGGGGCGCGCGTCCTATGCGGCCGTTAATGTCACCGACGACTCTGACATGCGTATGTCGCAATACATGGACTTTGCGGCAGCCGTGTATCAGCTCGACAAGCCGCCCCGCATGACGCTCGAGCAGATACAGGCGCACTTAACACCGATGGCGCTCAGCTTCATGCAGGAGTCACGCAGGTTGGTGAATACACGCATGAAAACCCGATTAGGCTTGCAACTGCGTTATCCCACGGTACGCGAAGGCCTTACGCAAATACCCCAGCCGTTTCATCCATCGCATCGCTGACGACACCCAAGTGGTGCAGTGTGTCGCCGTAGGTCATTTCCATTTGCGTGAGCCGTTTGAAGTAGTGGCTAACGGCATACTCATCGGTCACACCGATACCGCCGTGCAGCTGCACGCAGGTTTGGCCGACGAAGCGCATGCTCTCTCCGAGTTGCACTTTAGCGCGGGAGATCGCTTGACGTCTTTCCGCGGCCGGGGCGTTGAGCTTCAGGGTCGCGTAATAGCTCATGGAGCGTGCGAGTTCTAGCGCCATTTTCACGTCTGCCACCTTGTGTCGCAGGGCTTGGAAACTCGCAATCGCCGAGCGAAACTGTTGTCGGGTGTTCATGTAGTCCACCGTCATGGCCAGCGTCTTCTCCATCACGCCAACGGCTTCTGCTGCCAAGAAGGCAATGCCCATCGCCTCGATCAGCGCAGAGGCCTCAGCGCCAGACGTGGTGAGCAGTTGCGCGGGTGCATTGTCTAGGTGTAGCTCGGCCGCATTGCCGCCATCTTGCGTGCCGTAAGCCTCGCACTGGACACCTGCTGCGTCGCGCGCCACGATAAACAGGGCGGGTTGTCCATCTAACTGAGCATTCACGATGAATGCGTGCGCGCTACCTCCCCCCAGCACCACGTGTTTGCTACCCGTTAAGGTGGCGGAGCCGGCCTCGGCTCCCGCGCCTTGTGCAGAGGTGGCTTGCGTTGTACAAACCGATACGCGGTATCTCCCCCCACGTTCATTGAGGGCAATCGCCAGTCGTTTTTCACCGCTGGCCAGCGCGGGTAGCCACTGCGTCTTGAGCGCACTGCTGGCAAACTGTTGCAAGGTGGCACTCGCCATCCAAGTGAGCGCTATCGGTTCGACGACCAACGCCGCACCTAACTTTTCCATCACAACCATGGCCTCGACGGGACCCATGTCCATACCGTCAAAGTCACTGTCGGTCACGAGGCCGCATAGCCCCAAGGCGGCCATTTCTTGGTACGCATCGTCGGAAAAACCGCCTGCTTTACTGGTCGCCACGCGTCTATCAAATGTGTAGGCTTTGTCTGCCCAGCGGGCGACGGCATCTGCAAGTTGGACTTGCTCGTCTGAGAAATTGAAATCCATGCTGTGTTTCCTTACGTACTGAGTACCGTTTGGGCAACGATATTGCGCTGTACCTCGTTACTACCGCCGTAGATGGTGGTTTTACGCATATTGAAGTAGCTGCTCGCAAGCGGGGCATTGCCGACATTCCCACCGGGGAATCCCGATAAGCCAAGCGCTTGGTCGCCTTGCCAGCCAGCCTCCATGGCATCAAAAATAAACGGCAGGGCAGATGGTCCGCCAGCCAGCATCATGAGTTCGGTGTAACGTTGTTGGATTTCGCTACCTCGGATTTTCAGCAGCCCCGCGATGTCTAAATTGCTTTTGCCAGCGGTTTGCGCTGACAGCACGCGCAGTACCATCATCTCTAACGCGACGATATCGATTTCTAGTTTGGCGATTTGGTCACGGAACCGGCTGTCGTCGTAGACACCTTCCGATTTGGCGATGCGCTTCAAGCGCTCAAGCTCACGCTTTGCGCGGTTGACATCGGCGATATTGGTGCGCTCATGCGCGAGCAGATACTTGGCGTAATCCCAGCCTTTGTTTTCCTCGCCAATGAGGTTTTCGGCAGGCACGCTGACATTATCGAACCACACCTCGTTGACCTCACACTCGCCGTCAAGCAAGCGGATAGGCCGCACGGTGACGCCGGGAGAGGTCATGTC
Source organism: Methylobacillus sp. (assembly GCA_018607835.1). Taxonomy (GTDB): domain Bacteria; phylum Pseudomonadota; class Gammaproteobacteria; order Burkholderiales; family Burkholderiaceae_C; genus RS62. Next base: position 158,749 of record JABBAS010000031.1, read on the forward strand.
AATGAGCAGAAAGCTGATGCCGGTTTGCGGTTTGCCCGTGGTGTCGGTTCGGACCAAGCAAAAGATCCAATCGCCGAACTGCCCTAAGGTGGTCCACGTTTTTTGTCCGTTCACCACATAGTGGTCGCCGTTGCGCTCTGCGCGCGTCTTCAGTGATGCCAGGTCCGAGCCCGCGCCAGGCTCGCTGTAGCCTTGGCTCCACCAGACCTCGCCGCTGGCGATACCGGGCAGAAAGCGCTGCTGCTGCTCGGTATTGCCGAATGCCATGATCACAGGCGCCACCATGACGGGGCCGAAGGGCACCACGCGCGGCGCCCCTGCTAAAGCGCACTCTTCCTCAAAGAGGTGTTTTTTAATGGCATCCCAGCCGGGGCCACCAAACTGCTCTGGCCAACCGTATCCCAGCCAACCCTTGGTGCCTAATATTTGGGCCCAACGTTGCATGTCATCACGGTGCAGTCGTTGTGCGCCGTGCACCTTGGCTGAAATATCTTTGGGTAGGTTGGCCGTGACCCATTCGCGAACCATTTGGCGAAACGCCTGTTCATCGGCCGTGAAAGCTAAATCCATACAGAAGTCCTTGAGTCTTACTGGGGCAAAATACACCCAATTGCTAACATATCACTCGAAACACGCTTAGGCAATTGTCCGAAAAATTTAAGTTTATGTCTGTCACGAACCCAACGCCACAATCGATCGTTATTCTCATTTCTGGTGGAGGGTCTAACATGCGCGCCATCGTCGAGACCGCATCGCGTCGCGCTTGGTTGGCGCGCTTTGGCGCGGAGGTGACTGGTGTGGTGAGCAATCAGGCCAATGCCGCTGGCTTAGCGTGGGCGGCCAGCCAGGGTATTGCGACGCGTAGCCTGTCGCATCACGGTTTCGCCTCACGCGAAGCCTTTGACCAAGCTCTAATCGCCGATATTGAGGCGCTAAATGGCGGTCAGCGCCCCGCTTTCGTCGTTTTAGCGGGCTTTATGCGTATTTTGACCCCTGGGTTTGTTGGGCACTTTGAAAATCGGTTGCTGAACATTCATCCCAGCTTGCTACCCGCATTCCCTGGGCTGCACACCCATCAGCGCGCATTGGCGATGGGTTGCCAATTTGCGGGCGCAACCGTCCACCGGGTGACACCGGTGTTGGATGAGGGTGAGATTCTCGCGCAAGCGGTTGTACCCGTCCTACCGGGCGACGATGCCGACCAATTAGCGGCGAGGGTCTTAACCCAAGAGCACCGCATTTACCCCAGAGCCATAGAGGCCTTGCTCGCGCAAGGCGTGCGGACATAGGCGGCCTGCGGCTTTATGGCCTTACAGCGTGGTTTGAAAGACCAGCCCCGCATGCTCGCGCATGGCGTGAAACTTAATTTTTGGCCAGTTAGCCTCTACCGCCCGCAAGGTCGCGCTGTGGTCCACCAGCAAGGTGGGCGCGTCCACGGCGTCGAGTGCGATGCGGTGCGCGTTGGCTTGCATAAAGCGCTTTAGCTCGGTTTCCCCGCCGTCTTCGGGTTCACAGGTGACCCACCGCGCGAGCGAATAGTTGCTATTACCTATGCGCGCTTTGACGCCGTATTCGGCCTGTAATCGGTGCGCAACAACCTCAAATTGCAACTGTCCGACGGCGCCCAGCAGCAAAACAGAACCGGCGATCGGTCGGAAGACCTGAATCGCACCTTCTTCGCCAAGCTGCGTCAAACCCGCACGCAGTTGTTTGGTACGCAGCGGGTCGGCCACCTCTACGGTGCGAATCATTTCCGGTGCAAAGAAGGGGAGCCCGGTGAACTGCAAGGTCTCGCCTTCTGTTAGCGTGTCGCCCAGTTGCAGGACACCGTGATTGGGTATACCAATGATGTCCCCCCCGTAGGCCTCTTCGAGGAGTTCTCGGCGCTGGCTCAAAAAACTCACAACCGTGTTGGGACGGAGTTCTTTGCCTGAGCGCACGACTTTGAGCCGCATGCCTCGTTCAAAGTGCCCGCTCACCACACGAACGAATGCGATACGGTCACGGTGTGCCGGGTCCATGTTGGCCTGAATCTTAAAAACAACGCCGGTGAATTTTTTCTCTGTGGGCTCAACGATACGTTGCAGTGTGGAGCGCTCAGAGGGCGGCGGCGCTAAGTCAACGAGGGCGTCCAACACCTCACGCACGCCAAAGTTGTTGACGGCCGAACCGAACAACATCGGGGTTTGCTTACCAGCCAAAAACGCGGCCTGATCAAACACGGGACTTGCACCATCAATGAGTTCCAGCTCGCCCTTTGCATCTGCAAATTCGGCACCAAAACGCGCAGCAGACGTGGCGTTGTCCAAGCCGGACAGCACCTCTTCTTCGCCGCCACGTCGGTTCTCGCCCGCGCTGAACACGCGCATTTGGTCGGTGCGCCGGTCGTAGACGCCATGAAAACGCTTGCCCATACCCACGGGCCACGTAAAGGGAATGACGGTCATACCCAATTCGCGCTCGATCTCATCCATCACATCGAGTGGGGCTTGGACTTCTCTGTCCATTTTGTTAACGAATGTCAGGATAGGCGTATTCCGCGCCCGGCAAACTTGCAATAGCCGTCGCGTCTGTGGCTCTACACCGTTGGCGGCATCAATGACCATCAACGCCGCGTCCACTGCAGTGAGTACGCGGTAGGTGTCCTCTGAGAAATCTTGGTGACCAGGCGTGTCTAGAAGGTTAATCACGCAGTCGCGGTACTCCATTTGCATCACCGAGCTGGCGACAGAGATGCCGCGTTGCTTTTCAATTTCCATCCAGTCGCTCGTGGCGTGTCGCACCGCCTTACGGGCTTTTACGCTCCCGGCAATGTTGATGGCACCCGAGAAAAGCAACAGCTTTTCAGTCAATGTGGTTTTCCCTGCGTCCGGGTGGGAAATGATGGCGAAGGTGCGACGACGACGAACTTGGTGGGCGATTTCAGACATAGGCTCGCATTATCCAGCATGGGACAATAGCGCCATGCATCCAAACGCCATCCTTGACCACGCCGCGCAACTTTTAACGCGGGTTTTAACCTTTTCTCACCCGGCAGATGCCGTGGTGGGTCGCTATTTTCGGGATAACCGAACGCTGGGCCCACGTGAAAGAAACACGATCGCTGAAACCGTCTATGCGGTTATTCGCTTTAAGGCGCGTTTCGAATTACTGGCCCGATCAGGGCCAGGAGGGCGGGAGCGCAAGTTAGCGATCTTGGGGTTTAGTGCGCCGCGCGACTTTCTGTTGGGCGCGCTGAAGCCAGATGAGAAAACCTGGCTGGAGACCTGTGAGCGCGAGGGCGAGGCGGTCATGATGGATATTCACCGACACAACTTACCCCAGTGGATGGTCCCCGCGCTCAAGTCCCAACTCGGTACGGGGTTTGATACCTTGGCGGACACGCTAAATACACCGGCACCGTTGGACATTCGGGTCAATACCTTTAAGTCCAAGCGCGAAGAGATTCAAAAAGCCTTGAAGGGCTTGGGCATCAAGGCGCAAGAAACGCCCTATTCACCCTGGGGCTTGCGTCTAGAGGGCAATCCGTCCCTAGCGAAGGTCAAGGCCTACGAGCAAGGCGCCTTCGAGGTGCAAGACGAGGGCTCACAGCTATTAGCGGGTATCTTGGGTGCCAAGCGGGGTGAGATGGTCGCTGACTTCTGCGCGGGTGCAGGGGGTAAAACGCTGGCGATTGGCGCCATGATGCGGTCTACCGGGCGCTTGTATGCGTTCGACACCTCCGCGCATAGGCTCGATGCCTTAAAGCCGCGGCTCGCACGCAGCGGCCTGAGCAACGTGCAAACGGCCGCGATCGCCCATGAGCGTGATGACCGCATCAAGCGGCTGGCTCAAAAGATGGACCGTGTGCTGGTGGATGCACCTTGTTCGGGTACGGGGACGATTCGCCGTAACCCCGACCTCAAGTGGCGACTGAAAGAGAAAGAGCTCGCCGAGATCACGGCCTTACAAAGTACGATTTTGCGTAGCGCGGCACAGTTGGTGAAGCCCGGGGGGCGTCTGGTCTATGCGACCTGCAGTCTGTTGCCCGATGAAAACGAAGCGATCGCCAACGCGTTTACAGAGGGTTCGGAGGACTTTGAGCTGATGCCTGTTGCCCCCCTGCTACAAACGGTGTTGACCCCTCAAGGGGGGGCTGCCGAGGACGGAGACGCATTGGCGCTTGAGCTATGTCAGGGGAATTTCCTGCGTTTGTGGCCGCATTTGCATCAAACAGATGGCTTCTTCGCCGCGGTCTGGCAGCGTCGCATGTGAGGGGGGTCGTTAGCCCCCTGTCTGACGGGTGAAAGGGCGCTAATAGTGGCTAATGTGGTGTGATGGAATGATGGAATTTCTTGTGTGTAGATGCCTGAAGATGATAGATGGATGGTATTTGGCGTAAAAAGCTGTTTTTTTGTAATTTGATGACTTATTCCCTTCTGGTACATAAAAATCGCTTGCTGATTAGGCGAAAACGCTCTTAGCCCTTAAAATTACGGCCATGAGTAGCCCGAGCGCGAGCTTGTCTGGGTTGCGTATAAAAAAACGCTTTACAAGGATTCTTCATGCTGGATTTCGTTATTGACTGGTTGGCAAACGGTCTAACCCATGCTTCCGGTTGGCAATTGGTTGTGTATACCCTCGTGGTGACCCATCTCACGATTGCTGGCGTGACGGTATATCTACACCGCAATCAGGCGCACCGCGCCCTTGATTTACACGGTATCCCATCGCATTTTTTCCGTTTTTGGCTCTGGCTCACAACGGGTATGGTGACGCGTGAGTGGGTGGCGATTCACCGCAAGCACCACGCCAAGTGCGAAACCGTTGATGACCCGCATAGCCCGGTCACACGTGGCATTGGCACGGTGTTCTTCCGGGGCTCGGAGCTGTACCGTGCAGAGGCCAAAGTGGCCGCTACGATAGAGAAGTTTAGTCATGGCACGCCAAATGACTGGATCGAGCGCAACCTGTACACCCGTTTCAGCGCCTCAGGCGTTGCCTTGATGATGGTCATTAATTTGGCGTTGTTTGGCGTGTTGGGTCTGACGATTTGGGCGATTCAAATGGCGTGGATCCCAATCATGGCGGCCGGCATCATCAACGGAATTGGCCACTACTGGGGTTACCGTAATTTTGAAGCGCCCGATGCCAGCACCAACATTTCACCCGTTGGTATCTTGATCGGTGGCGAAGAGTTGCACAACAACCACCACACTTACCCCACGTCTGCCAAATTTTCAGTTAAGCCCTATGAGTTTGATTTGGGGTGGTTCTATATTCGTGCATTCGAGACACTGGGCTTGGCCAAAGTGCGCAAGGTGCCGCCACAGCTGGTTTTGGGTGATGTCAAAGCAGTCGCCGACGAAGCGACCCTGGAGGCGGTGATTGCCAACCGCTACGAGGTGATGGCTAACTTCGCCAAAGCGTTACGTACCGCTGCGGGTAAAGAGATGTTGCATGCCAAGGAGAAGGGCCATGATTTGGTCAACTTGACAGCCGCTAAGCGTTGGTTGCACCGGGATGCAGAGAAGGTTCCTGCCGACATTCAGCCGACCTTGGTTGAGGTGCGCGCTGCACACCCTGTGTTGGATACCATGACATCCATGCGTGAAGAGTTGCGTCAGGTCTGGAGCAGCACCACCCAGACGCGTGAGCAGCTTGCGGCGGATCTGCAGGCTTGGTGTGCGAAGGCGGAGGCCAGTGGCATCGCTGCGTTGCATGATTTCTCGACGAAATTGCGTCGCGCGAAAGTATAAGCCTTACGACCGTGGCACCCGGCACGCGCTGGGTGCAACCAAAGACCACCCCTGTGCTTTGCGCTCGGGTGGTTTTTTTACGGCTACCGGCGGATCTCAACAAATTACTCCGGCGAAAAAAAACCGCTGAGCACCCAAGGATGCCAGCGGTTTCGCTAGAGCGTCGTGCTGATTACTTCAGCTTGATCTCTTTGTAGGCAACGTGCTTACGGACTTTGGGATCAAATTTCATGATCTCAATTTTTCCGGGCGTTGTCTTTTTGTTTTTTGTGGTGGTGTAGAAGTGACCGGTTCCAGCAGTGGACTCCAGCTTGATCTTCTCGCGTGTACCTTTGGTTGCCATGATTCGTCTCCTATTTAAGCTTGACCGCGGGCGCGCAAATCGGCCAGCACGGAGTCGATGCCGTTTTTATCGATCAGGCGAAGCGCTGCGCTGGATACGCGTAAACGAATCCAACGGTTCTCGCTCTCAACCCAGAAGCGGCGGTATTGCAGGTTAGGCAAAAAACGACGCTTGGTCTTGTTGTTGGCGTGGGAAACGTTGTTCCCCGACATGGGCTTCTTGCCCGTTACTTCACATACGCGTGCCATTTGGACACTCCCAAAAACGTTAACAGCTTGCGCCGCACCTCGCTGAGCCAGCTAAAAGACGGGTTCGAAAGGCGTGTTGACCACGCCAAACAATGCTTTCTCTTAGTCTGCAGTTATGTCAGCGGTAAAAAATCACTGAGATCCAAAATGCAGTGATGCACCAAGGAATTCCAGCAAAGCCTGAAATTATAGCGCTTTTCTGTCCTGTTTTGCTGGGTTGGCGCCCGCGCAACAATGCGCGGCGCCATGGCGTTCAGTCTCCCGCTTGCTCTAGGAAGCGCTGCGCATCCAGCGCGGCCATGCACCCGGTTCCGGCACTGGTGATGGCTTGGCGGTAAATGTGGTCTTGTACATCGCCCGCAGCAAATATTCCCGGTACGCTGGTCATGGTGGCCATGCCCACGCTGCCTGAGCGGGTGAGGATGTAGCCATTCTCCATGTCGAGCTGGCCTTTGAAGATATCGGTGTTGGGCTGATGGCCAATGGCAATAAAGCAGCCCGAAAGGGGCAGGTCGCGGGTGCTGTCATCGGTGGTGCTGCGTAGGCGGACGCCAGTCACACCAGAGGCATCGCCTAATACCTCGTCCAAAGTCTGTTTCGTTTGCAACTCGATCTTGCCAGCGGCCACTTTTTCCATGAGCTTGTCAATCATGATGGCCTCGGCTTTGAAGGTGTCACGGCGGTGCACAAGGTGTACCTTGGCTGCTATGTTGGACAGGTAAAGCGCCTCTTCCACAGCTGTGTTGCCGCCTCCCACCACGGCACAAACTTGGTCGCGGTAAAAGAATCCGTCACAGGTGGCGCATCCACTCACGCCGCGCCCCATGAAGGCCTGCTCAGAGGGTAGACCTAAGTATTTGGCCGATGCACCGGTCGCCAAAATCAGGGCGTCGCAGGTATAGGTGTCACTATCCCCTGTGAGGGTGAAGGGGCGTTTGCTGAAATCAACCGCATTGATATGGTCGAGTACCACCTCGGTATTGAAGCGTTTTGCGTGCGCCTCAAAGCGTTGCATGAGATCGGGGCCCATGACGCCATCAACGTCGGCGGGCCAGTTGTCGACCTCTGTGGTGGTCATCAGTTGTCCGCCTTGTGCAATCCCTGTAATCACGACGGGTTTGAGGTTGGCTCTGGCGGCATAGATGGCCGCACTGTAACCAGCGGGGCCTGAGCCCAAAATAAGCACTTGGCAGTGGCGCATACGAATTCCTTAGCGAATGTCTTAACGTAAATAACAGTGATCAGCATCAGTCTCTGGCTGATCACTCAGAATTGTAGACACTTGGGCGTGGACTTCGGGCGCGCGGGGCCTTCACGCTTTTTTTGTCCGCGCTTGGGGTAAGCTTGAGGCTAACGGTGACTATAAGCCCAAGCGATTGCAATGACCTACTCAATAAATACCCTCAAGGGGAGCGGCCGAGATGGCTCGCCGCCCTCTAGCCAGTTTCGATTCGCGCAGGAGATATCTCTCTTCGTAACGGCGCTGGTTTTGTTATTTTGGCTAACCGCACTGCTGACCTACAGCGTGACGGACAGCGCGTGGTCAACGTCTGGCGTGGGCGACCATATCCACAATTGGATGGGTCGAGTCGGTGCGTGGCTTGCCGACCTGACCTATTTCTTGACCGGCTTCTCCGCTTGGTGGCTGGTGTTGGGTGCTTGGAATCTCTGGCGTATCAGCGTCTTGCGTTGGATGCAACCACCGATTGAATCAGAGGTAAAGCCCCGCTCCAGCAGGTCGAAGGTCGAAGCGGTCTCACCATCAACGCGCGCACTGCTGCTGATGAAGTTGCGCCGTTCGGGCCGTGTATTGGCTTGGTTTGGCCTGCTCGCCGCCAGTGCCACGTTAGAGTGGACGCGGCTGCATTCCCTTGATGTGCACTTACCTGGTGAGGCGGGTGGTTTACTGGGGGGCACGATCGGTGCCTATGCACAAAGCTGGCTAGGTTTTACGGGGTCGGCCCTGCTGGCGCTGGTATTGGCGTCCGCACTCATTGCTGTCGTCTTTAAGTTCTCCTGGGGTCAACTATGTGAGCGCTTGGGCGCATTGCCATTAGATTGGTTGCGCAATCGCCGGGAGCGTTTGGAGCAGCGTGAGGACGAGCGTATTGGGCTGGCGGCATCGCGGGAGCGCGAGGAGATCGTACTGGGGGATTTTGGCGGCTTGGACCCCGACGCCGAGCCACGTTTGGAGCCCGTACCCGTGGTGATCGAGCCCACGCTACAGCCCGCGCGGACCAGTGAACGGGTGCTAAAAGAGGCACAAAAGCCTTTGTTTGATGAGATGCCCGACTCTAAATTGCCGCAGGTGAGCCTATTGGACCAAGCGGGTGTGCAGGGTGAAACGGTATCCGGTGATGCGCTGGAAATGACCAGTCGCCTGATCGAGAAGAAGCTGAAGGATTTTGGCGTCGAGGTGCGTGTGGTGGCTGCCGCACCGGGACCGGTCATTACGCGTTATGAGATTGAGCCTGCGACAGGCGTTAAGGGCTCGCAGGTCGTAAATTTGGCGCGCGATCTGGCGCGCTCCCTGAGCCTGGTCTCCATACGCGTTGTTGAGACCATTCCGGGTAAAAACTACATGGCCTTGGAGTTGCCTAACGCCAAGCGTCAGGTCATTTTGTTGAGCGAGGTGTTGGGCTCACGTGTTTATAACGATGCGAAATCGATGCTCACCATGGGTTTGGGTAAGGACATTGTGGGCAACCCCGTTGTGGCTGATCTCGCGAAGATGCCGCATTGCTTGGTGGCTGGTACCACGGGGGCGGGTAAGTCGGTGGGGATCAACGCCATGATTCTCAGCCTGCTGTATAAGGCAGACCCACAAGAGGTGCGCTTGCTGCTGATCGATCCGAAGATGTTGGAGATGAGCGTCTACGAGGGCATCCCGCATTTGCTGGCGCCAGTGGTGACAGATATGCGGCAAGCGGCGCATGGCTTGAACTGGTGCGTCGCCGAGATGGAGAAGCGTTACAAGCTGATGAGCAAAATGGGCGTGCGCAATTTGGCGGGCTTCAATGTCAAATTACAGGAGGCGCGCGCGCAGGGTGAGTTTATTGGTAACCCGTTTTCCCTGACGCCTGAGCAGCCTGAACCGCTAGAGACCTTGCCTCATATCGTCGTGGTGATTGACGAGCTGGCCGACTTGATGATGGTGGTCGGTAAAAAAATCGAGGAGTTGATAGCCCGCTTAGCCCAGAAAGCGCGCGCGGCAGGTATTCACCTGATTTTGGCCACCCAGCGGCCGAGTGTGGATGTCATCACAGGCCTGATTAAGGCCAACATACCGACGCGTATTGCGTTTCAAGTGAGTAGCAAAATTGACTCCCGAACCATTCTGGACCAGATGGGCGCGGAAGCGTTGCTGGGCATGGGTGACATGTTGTATCTGCCGAGTGGCACGGGGTTTCCGCAGCGCGTACATGGTGCATTTGTCAGTGATGAGGAAGTGCACCGTGTGGTCGCGTTCTTGAAGACACAGGGCGCCCCCAATTACATTGATGGCTTGTTAGAGGGCGGCACAGTGGACGGCGGTGACTTGAGCGGTTCGGAAGAGGGCAGTGAAAAGGATCCTATGTACGATCAGGCTGTCGAGATTGTGCTGAAGAACCGCAAAGCCAGTATCTCGCTGGTGCAGCGTCACCTAAAAATCGGCTACAACCGTGCGGCCCGTATGCTTGAGGAGATGGAGAATGCCGGTGTTGTTAGCAGTATGGGGACCAATGGTCAGCGTGAAATTTTGGTACCTGCACGTGAAGAATAATTCCCTGCGTTTGTTGTCTATCTTGCATAGGCTGCATATGTTTTGTCGGGCGCGTTGGCTGCGTGGGCAAGCGGTGTGCGTGATGCTGTTGGTGTCGTTGTCGGTGTTGCCAGGGTGGGCGGTGGCTGGTGACAGCCTGGCCAACTTACAGAGCTTGCT
>JABBAS010000031.1:169099-230466 GCA_018607835.1 Methylobacillus sp.
TGTTGCCAGGGTGGGCGGTGGCTGGTGACAGCCTGGCCAACTTACAGAGCTTGCTGCGCGCAACGGCGAGTGGGGAAATGGCCTTTACGCAAACGGTGACCGCGCCGGCAAAAGCCAACCGAACCAAGCGTAAAAATGCGGTGTCGAATGGGACTATGCGGTTCTTTCGACCGGGAAAATTTCGGTTTGATTACACCCAGCCCTTTGCGCAAAGCATTGTGGGCGATGGTGCAACGCTTTGGCTATGGGACCCCGATTTAAACCAAGTAACCGCGCGCAACCAGCAGGCGGCTCTGGGAAACACCCCGGCGGCCTTGGTTGTGAGCAATGGCGACCTGACGGCGCTGTCGGTGCATTACACACTGACTGCCCGTCCTGATCAGGGCGGTCTGCAGTGGGTGGAGGCGATACCCAAGTTGGTTGATGGCAGCTTGCAATCGGTGCGTGTTGGTTTTGATAGCCAGCAGCTGCGCGCATTGGTCATGCTGGACAACTTTGGGCAGACATCGGATATGCGGTTCGACCGCCTGCGCGCGCTACCACCGGAGGCGGTTGATGCGGCCTTTCGGTTCACGCCGCCACCCGGCGCCGACGTCATTCGACCATGACGGCAGCGCGGCAGTCATCCCCTAACGGAGGGCGCCGTATCCCCTTAGCTCAGCGCTTGCGGCCTCAAACGCTTGGGGATGTCGTTGGGCAGCGCCACTTGCTAGGCGACGGTTTGCCGTTACGTTTGGCGTTTGAGAGTGGTCAGCCCCATAGCTGTATCTTGTGGGGCCCGCCCGGGGTAGGTAAGACGACCATCGCGCAGCTCATGGCGCATACGTTTGATGCGCAATTTATCGCGATCAGCGCCGTTCTTGGTGGGGTAAAAGATATTCGCGAGGCCGTGGAGCGTGCGCACGAGGCCGCGCAGGGCCTGGTGCCACGTGCCACGCTGGTCTTCGTAGACGAGGTGCATCGATTTAACAAAAGTCAGCAAGACGCTTTCTTGCCGCACGTGGAGTCAGGCCTTTTCACCTTTATCGGTGCAACCACCGAGAATCCGTCGTTTGAGGTTAATTCGGCGCTCTTGTCTCGTGCCGCAGTGTATGTGCTCAAGGCTTTGTCGTCGGATGATTTACACGACCTGCTGGCGCGCGCGTGTGCGCAGCCGGATGTACCGGCATGTGATGAAGAGGCGAGTGCACGCTTGGTGCGTCACGCCGACGGGGATGCCCGCCGCTTACTCAACACCCTTGAGGTGGTGGCCGTCTCTGCGACGCAGCAACAAATTACCCAGGTGAGTGACACATGGCTGATGGGGTTACTGGGCGAGACATTGCGGCGCAGTGACAAGGGCGGGGATATTTTTTACGACACGATGAGCGCCTTGCACAAGTCGGTGCGCGGCTCTGACCCGGATGCAGCGCTTTATTGGTTGGTCAGGTTGCTAGATGGCGGCACGGATCCCCGTTATGTGGCGCGCCGCCTGATTCGTATGGCCAACGAAGATATTGGGCTGGCGGATCCCCGGGCGTTGCGAGCAGCATTGGATGCCAACGAGGTCTACGAGCGGCTGGGGTCGCCTGAAGGTGAGCTCGCTCTCGCGCAGTGCGCGATTTACTTAGCGGTTGCGCCTAAGTCTAATGCGGCTTACGTAGCGTACAAGGCGGCGAATGCCTTGGTAAAGACGGACGGTTCACGGCCGGTGCCGCTGCATTTGCGCAATGCGCCGACGGCGCTGATGAAGACCTTGGACCATGGTGCCGGGTATCGCTATGCCCACGACGAGCCAGACGGATTCGCCGCGGGCGAGGTCTATTTGCCAGAAGGCCTAACGACGCAGACGTTTTACGAGCCCGTCGAGCGCGGCCTTGAAATCAAAATTCGAGAACGATTGTTGGCGCTTCGTGCGCGAAACAGGGCAGAAACAAACCGAAACTGAGCCACCCAGAGACCGTCGGGGCTGCCGACACCATCCAAGACACTCATGGTTACGTCATGGATTCTGGCGCCTGATGCCGTCCCTGCTTGGGCGCACAAACAGCCGACTAAAATAGGCACCACGTTCCCTCACTAATTTAGTGTCCGCGCCCCGCGAGCGGATACGCCTCGTAAAGTCAGCCCATGTCAAATCCATCGGATACCACCCCCTCACAATCACCTGCTGTCGATGAAAACCAGTTGATGGCCGAGCGTCGGGAGAAATTGGTCGCTATTCGTGCGGATGCTAAAGCGGCTGGCGTGGCGGCGTTCCCCAATGACTTCAAACCGCAACATCAGGCTCAAGGACTCGCTGATGCCTTCGGCGAAAAGACCAAGGAAGAGCTAGAGCCGCTCGCGGTCCGTGCCAGTGTGGCCGGAAGAATGATGCTCAAGCGCGTCATGGGCAAAGCAAGTTTTGCGAGCTTGCAAGATGCGTCCATGGGCAGCGCGGGTGGGCGTATCCAAATTTACCTAAACAACGACAGTGTGGGTGAAGACCTACACCAAGCGTTCAAGCATTGGGACCTCGGCGATATCGTCGCGGCGGAAGGGGTTTTGTTTAAAACCCGTACGGGTGAGCTCACCATCCATGCCGATAGCGTGCGACTGCTCACCAAAAGTCTACGCCCATTGCCAGACAAGTTTCATGGTGTGGCGGATCAAGAAGTTAAATACCGTCAGCGCTATGTTGATCTGATTACGGACGAGTCGGCGCGTGCCCGCTTTGCGGCGCGCAGCCGGGCAATCAGTAGCATGCGTGAGTTCATGGTGGCACATGACTTTCTGGAGGTCGAGACGCCCATGCTTCATCCTATTCCGGGCGGTGCCAATGCCAAGCCATTTGTGACCCATCACAATGCGCTTGATCAAGAGATGTACCTGCGTATCGCACCAGAGCTATATCTCAAGCGCTTGCTGGTTGGCGGTTTTGATCGTGTGTTTGAAATCAACCGGAACTTCCGCAACGAGGGTATTTCCGTACGGCATAACCCTGAATTCACCATGATGGAGTTTTATGCGGCGTACTGGAACTACCAAGACTTAATGGCGTTTACGGAAGCGCTGATCCGAGATGCGGCGCAAAAGGCGGCGGGGTCTTTGCAACTGAGTTACGGCGGCAAGCCCGTGGACTTGGAACAACCGTTTGCGCGTCTCACGATCCGACAAGCGATCGACACCTATACCGAGGCCGGCGCCAACGCCGATGATGCGACTTGGTTGGCGGAGGCGCTCCGTGGTCTGCGTGTGGCGCCAGAAAAGATAAAGGGCAAGTCCTTGGCTGGCTTACAGGTGATGTATTTTGAGGAGTTGGTCGAGGAGAAACTGTGGCAACCGACGTTTATCTGTGAGCATCCTGTTGAAATTTCACCACTGGCGCGCGCCAGCGACGAGAACCCGGAAGTGACCGAACGTTTCGAGCTTTACATCACAGGACGCGAGTTTGGAAACGGTTTTTCCGAGCTGAATGACGCGCAAGACCAAGCGGCACGTTTTCAGTCACAAGTCACAGCAAAGGATGGCGGCGATGATGAGGCCATGTTCTTTGACCACGACTTTGTGCGCGCATTGGAATACGGTATGCCGCCTGCAGGTGGTTGCGGCATCGGCATTGACCGTTTGATGATGTTGTTGACGGACAGCGCCAGTATTCGGGACGTTATTTTGTTTCCCGCGCTACGGCATCAAGCCGGCTAGGCGCCCCACAGAAAAACCGCTGGCAACGGAAAGCGGGGAATATTGCCCGCTTTGTACTGTTTTTTCCATTGCGCGATGGTCAGACTAATGACGGTGGGCTCAACGGCTAAGCCACTGGCAATGGCCAGCCTAGTGGTGGGCTGCAAGGTCGCGAGCATGGTTTGCAGGAGTGCGTCGTTGCGGTAGGGCGTCTCTATGCAGATTTGAGTTTCCAGGGTTTTTAAAGCCCGCGACTCCAATTGCCGAATATGGGCCAACTGCTCCGCCCCCTTGGGGAGATAGCCAACGAATGCAAATTGTTGGCCGTTTAGGCCGCTGGCAGCGAGCGCGAGCATCAATGAGATGGGGCCCGTTAGTGGCACCACGCTGATGCCCAGCGTGTGTGCCGCACGCACGACGGAGGACCCTGGGTCGGCGATGGCTGGCATGCCGGCCTCGCTGACCAGGGCCACATCGTTGCCCGCTAATGCCGGTGTCAAAAAGGCTTTTGCCTCTTCATCAAATGCATCGGTGCGGTGATCCCCTTGTTTGTGCACAGAGCGGGGGAGCGCCTTGATATCCATATCTTGTAACGTTCGTGCCAGCGGGGTGTGCTCGTGTACGCGATTCAAAAATGCCCGAGTCGACTTGGCGTTTTCGGTCACCCAATGGCTGATACGCGCCGCCGTGGTGATGGTGTGCTGGGGGAGCAGCGCTGCAATGGGTTGCATGAGGCGCTCGTCGCACCCGAAGTCTAGCGGAGTGGGGACTAAAAATAAACGCCCGATTGGCGCGACTGCTGGCGCGTCCTGTGCGCCAGCGGCTTGGGCTGTTGCGTTGGTGGCATGGGCAGGTGTTGCGCGTGTCATAGAGATCCAATGGTGGGTTGCTGTGTGTCTGCGAGGCTCGGCTTGGCTTTGCTTTGCTTAGGGCACCTGGATGCCTGCGGTGCGCAACATCTCGCAGGTTTTTATCAGCGGAAGCCCGATGAGGGCAGTCGGATCATCGTTGTCTATTTGGCTGAGTAATGAAATACCCAGTCCCTCGCTTTTCGCACTGCCCGCGCAGTCATAGGGCTGCTCTATTCGGAGGTATCGATCGATTTCGTCATCAGTGAGCGTTCTGAATTGCACGCGTATTTGGCTGACCGCCTCAAGGGTGCAAGCCTGCTCTTTGTAAACCACAGCCACGGCGGTGTGAAAGATAACGAGCTGGCCACTCATGGCCTTGAGTTGTTGGGTGGCGCGGGCATGGTTGCCGGGCTTGCCCAGCGCCTCGCCATGAAGGTCGGCTACTTGATCGCTGCCAATCACCACGGCGTCTGGGTGGCGGTCTGCGACGGCGTTGGCCTTGGCGAGGGCCAAGCGTTTAGCTAACAAAAGTGGGGTTTCGCCCGACAGAGGCGTCTCGTCTACGTTGGGTTGGACGGTGGTGAATGGCAACTGCAGGCGGCGCAGTAATTCGGCGCGGTATACCGACGTGGAGCCGAGAATCAGTGGCGGTTGTGTTCGGTGTGACGTTGTCTGAGGAGACATGATGGGAATCGGATGTATGGGGTGGTTGAGGCAGGCCCCATTGTCTTACACTGCTGGGTTAGTACCTAATGTGTTCATTTTGCACAGCGAGGCTGCGCGGGGACTGCGCCGCTTCTGACGGGATTCTGTGCAACTGTTTCAGGCCAATTACAAGCATGACTTTTTCGATCAAAGAGTGGCAAGCTGTCCACTTGCCCCATTGGGCGCAACAGCGCAGTGACGGCTTTAAGGCCACCCAATCGGTGCCGTTGGCTGTGTTTACACGGTTGACCGCTGATGTACCCGAGTCGGTAGATGATCTGATCGCAACGCTAAACGTTCACGCCTACTATGGGCCACCGTCGAATGGGGTGGCTCAGGGCGCCTTGTGGCTGGACTTGGCGGCCTCCACCCGTCTACCGATGGTTTGTCAGCGCTGCCTCAAGCCGGTCGTCGTGGACATCCATGCGGCGCAGAAGATTCGCTTTGTGGCAACGGAGGCGCAGGCCGCCATGGAGGACGATGACTGTGAGGAGGACGTGCTGGCGCTGGAGCCGGAGGTGGATGTTGCCGCCCTGCTAGAGGATGAGCTGATTATGGGTATTCCCATTGTGGCAACCCACTCGGTCTGCCAGGCAGAGGGCTACCAGCCGGAGCCGGATGCGGTGGTCGAGGCAAAGGTTAGCCCCTTTGCGGTGCTGGCGTCGCTAAAAAAACCGACTTAAGCGGGCGCTATCAGGGTGTGGCGTTCGCCGCTCCCGCATTTGGGTTTGCGCAACATCTGTGGGTGGGTTTGGACATCACTGGATTCCCAAGCTATAATCTACGGTTTCGCTGAGACAACAAGTACCTCAGGCGTAGCGGTGTTTCCACGCTAAAGTCAAGGTACGTTACGGGCAGGCAAGGCAAGGCATCATGCGTGCGGGTCCGGTTGTTTTTAGCAGTGGTAGCAAGTAGTCTGTCTTTTAATCGCTCTTTTTAGAGCATCGTTTATTTCAGGAGCCGATCATGGCCGTCCAACAAAACAAGAAATCGCCCTCAAAGCGCGGTATGCACCGCTCACACAACGCGTTGACCGTACCCGGTATCGCGGTTGAGCCCACCACGGGTGAAGTGCACCTGCGTCACCACATTAGCCCAACCGGCTTTTACCGTGGTCGCAAGGTTTTGAAGACGAAATCAGATTCTTAATTTCTTGACACAGATTCAGGCCCGTGCATCGTTGCGCGGGCCTTTGTTTTGTGTGAACAGATGACTGTTTTAAAAACAGACTTGCCCGCTACCGAGTCGTCGGTCTCGGGTGAGAGATCCATCACGATCGCGGTGGATTGCATGGGCGGCGATGTGGGGCTGGCGGCGACCTTGCCCGCCTGCAAACTCTTTCTAGATACCCACCCCTCAGGGCGTTTGCGCCTTTACGGACTGCCTGAAGCGCGTGAACGCGCCAACAGCTTGCTGGCAGATTCACGCTGTGCGTGGTTCGATGCCTCTGACGTCGTTGCAATGGATGATGCGATTGAGGTCGCGTTACGGCGCAAGAAAAATTCCAGCATGCGCCTAGCGATCAATGCGGTGAAAGACGGTGAGGCTGACGCCGCGGTGTCCGCTGGAAACACCGGCGCCCTCATGGCGATCGCTCGCTACGTTTTAAAAACCCTCGACGGCATTGACCGGCCCGCGATTGCGACCCAACTCCCGAACGCCAAAGGGCAGGCCACAACGGTGCTCGACTTGGGTGCAAACGTGGACTGCACTTCTGAGCATCTGTTTCAGTTTGCTGTCATGGGCTCTGCGTTGGTTGCCTCTACGAGTGCCAATGCACATCCGAGCGTTGGCCTGCTCAACGTCGGCGAGGAAGCGATAAAAGGCAGCGATACGATCAAGGCCGCTGCGGTCTTGCTCCGTGAGGCGGGCGAACGTGGCCACTTGAACTTCTACGGTAATGTCGAAGGCAATGACATCTTCAAGGGCACCGTCGATATTGTGGTCTGCGACGGGTTTGTCGGGAACATCACGCTCAAGGCGAGCGAAGGTCTGGCGACGATGATCGGCGGCTTTATTCGTGCTGAGTTTTCTCGCAACATCTTCACCAAAACACTCGCTATTTTCGCTTATCCGGTCTTAAAAGCATTCAAAAGCCGCGTGGACCATAGGCGTTACAACGGTGCGGCCTTGCTGGGTCTGCAGGGGCTGGTGTTTAAAAGCCACGGATCTGCCGACGCGTATGCGTTTGGGCAGGCCTTAAACAGGGCTTATGATGCAGCCCAACATCAACTAATTGATGGTGTGCGCACCCGCATAGAAAAAGCCTTCGCCGAACAGGCGCCCAGCGCTGTTGACGTGGTTGCGCAGACCTGAGCGGACTTTACCCGCGACTTGTTTGCCTCGTGTCATGACCCTATTTGCCCGCATCACTGGAACTGGCAGTTTTCTGCCTCCCCGCAAGATAAGCAACCAAGACTTGGTGACGCAACTGACCGCGCGCGGTCTGGATTCCAGCGATGAGTGGATTGTGGAACGCACGGGGATCAAGCATCGCCATTTTGTTGATGATGGTGTGCACGCTAGTGATCTGGCGTTTGAGGCGGCGCGGCGTTGCTTAACGGCGGCAAGCCGCAAGGCAGCGGATGTTGACTTGATTATTGTCGCCACGTCGACGCCGGATATGGTTTTCCCGTCGACGGCCTCTATCCTGCAGCACAAATTAACGCTTGCCGCTCTGGCCGATGGTGACACGCAGGGGGGCGCTGGCGGTGCCGCATTCGACGTGCAGGCCGTGTGTAGCGGCTTTGTCTATGCAATCAGCGTGGCGAACGCCATGATTCAAACGGGCGCGGCACGGTGCGCGTTGGTGGTGGGCGCCGAGGTCTTCTCCCGGATTCTCGACTTTAACGATCGAACAACTTGCGTCCTTTTCGGCGATGGCGCGGGCGCGGTGCTGCTTGAGGCGGCGACGCACGACGGTGATGGCCCCGGTATTTTGGCAACAGACCTACACGCTGACGGCAAGTACCGCGATATTTTGTGCACCCCAGGCACTGTCTCTGGGGGAGCGGTGATTGGCAACCCCTTGTTGCAGATGGACGGCCAAGCGGTCTTTAAGTTGGCCGTGGGCTTGTTAGAAAATACCGCGCGTAAGGTGCTTGAAAAAGCCAACAAAACAGATGCAGATGTCGATTGGTTGGTGCCACACCAGGCCAACATCCGCATTATGACCAGCACCGCAAAAAAGCTTAAATTGCCCTTGGAGCGTGTGGTGGTTACGGTTGATCAGCACGGCAACACCTCCGCTGCGTCCATCCCTCTGGCGTTAGACCACGCGGTGAAGGCGGGGCAGATCAAGGCAGGGCAGATTGTGCTGATGGAGGGCGTTGGCGGTGGCTTTACCTGGGGTTCCGCGCTGGTGCGCATGTAGGCCCGCTCGTCTTCGGGTTGTCCTCATAAACTAAAAGTAAAGGGTTGTTCATGACAGATGCTGCTGTAACGGCGTGTGTATTTCCTGGCCAAGGTTCGCAGTCGGTGGGGATGATGGCCGCGTGGGGTGATGACCCCATCGTGAAAGAGACCATGAATGAGGCATCGGATGCCTTGGGTGAAGACCTAGGCGCGTTGATCGCTAATGGGCCTGCGGAGGCCTTGTCTCTCACGACCAACACGCAGCCGGTCATGTTGGTGGCGGGCGTCGCTGCTTACCGCGCCTATATGGCGGCCGGCGGCGCGCAGCCGAGTTGGTTGGCGGGCCACTCGCTGGGTGAGTACGCCGCCCTGGTCGCAGCCAAAACCCTGACGTTGGCGCAAGCGGTTCCCTTGGTTCGTTTGCGTGCCGAGGCGATGCAAGCGGCCGTTCCTGTGGGCCAGGGAGCGATGGCTGCCATTTTAGGCATGCCTGTCGACCAAGTGGTGGCACATTGCCGCGCTGTTCAAGATGGTTTTTCGCCCACCTCTGGCGAGGTCGTTGAGGCCGTCAATTTTAATGACCCGAATCAAACCGTGATCGCAGGCAGCAAGGCGGCGGTCGAGCAGGCGATGGTGCGTATCAAAGAGGCCGGTGCCAAGCGCGCCTTGCCTTTGCCAGTTTCTGCGCCTTTTCATTCCAGCTTGATGAAGCCGGCTGCTGATCGACTCGCCGAACGTCTTGACGCCATGGTGTTTGAGCCACCCACCATCCCCGTGCTGAACAACATCGACGTGGCTGCACCGCAGGACCCGCAAGCGATTAAGGCGGCGCTGGTACGGCAGGCATTTGGCCCGGTGCGTTGGGTTGAAATCATTCAAAGTTTGTCAGCTAACGGGGTGACAAAAATTATTGAGTGCGGTCCCGGTAAGGTCTTGACGGGTATGGCCAAGCGCATTGAGCCCAGCTTGGTGGCGGTCCCGGTTTACGACCCCGCATCGCTCACGGACGCTATGGCGGCCTAACGGGCGCCACATACACGCTGTTCTGGATTCTGCGTACACAAATAACCTGCCACACACCATGGTCGGTACCTTCTTTTTTTTGATTGAGTTATGACACAAGCAACCCCCACACCTTCCACTGCGTTAGTCGGGCAAGTCGCCCTGGTTACGGGCGCCTCGCGCGGCATTGGCGCGGCGATCGCCGCCGAGTTGGCGAGGCAGGGTGCCTTGGTCGTGGGAACGGCGACGTCAGAGAGCGGCGCGGCCGCCATCACCAAGGCGCTGAGTGCCTTCCCCGGTTCGATGGGGGTGGCGTTAGATGTCAACGACGCTGCAGGCGTGCTGCAGCAAATCGACCACATGGTGACGACCCATGGCAAGCTGACGATTTTGGTTAACAACGCGGGGATTACACGCGATACCCTTGCCATGCGTATGAAAGACGACGACTGGGACGCCGTGACCAACACCAACCTCAAAGCGGTTTTTTCGGTCAGTCGTGCGGCCATTAAGCCGATGATGAAGCAGCGCTACGGGCGCATCATCAACATTACATCGGTGGTGGGTGCGATGGGCAACGCAGGCCAGGCCAATTACGCCGCTGCCAAAGCCGGCGTTGCCGGGATGACGCGCGCGTTGGCGCGGGAGTTGGGCGGACGAAACATTACGGTGAACTGCGTCGCGCCCGGATTCATTGAAACCGACATGACGGCATCGTTACCGGAGGCGCAACAGCAGGCCTTGCTTGGTCAGATTCCCTTGGGCCATTTGGGCAAGCCCTCTGATATTGCGCACGCCGTCGCCTTCCTAGCCGGTGCAAACGCGGGCTATGTGACGGGTCAGGAAATTCATGTGAACGGTGGGATGTTGATGCCCTAGGCGGCTAAAGTCACCGTATCTGTTTGAAACTGCAACGATTCGTTTTTAAATTCGGTCAATTCCTAGTGGTTTACCCCTGAGTTGAACCCAATAAAAGTCGTCAGTTATCGAAGCTTGCTTGAAAGCTGGGTTTTGGTAGCTAAAATGTGAGCCTGTTTGTAACCACCCTCAGAGGGAACTATGAGTGATATTGAAGCGCGAGTTAAGAAAATCATTGCCGAGCAACTTGGCGTTGAAGAGGGTCAAGTAACCAGCGAAAAGGCTTTTGTAGCCGACCTGGGTGCCGACTCATTGGATACCGTGGAGTTGGTGATGGCCCTCGAAGACGAGTTTGGCATCGAGATCCCTGATGAGGATGCTGAGAAAATCACGACGGTGCAAAACGCCATCGATTACGCCTTAGCCAATCAGAAGGCTTAAGGTCGCATGAGTCGTCGTCGTGTCGTTGTTACCGGACTGGGGTGTGTTAGCCCCGTGGGTAACACCGTTCAAGAATCTTGGGACAACTTGTTGGCAGGCCGTTCGGGTATCGCTCGGATTACGGCCTTTGATGCGGCCACGTTCGCTTGTCAAATTGCTGGTGAGGTGAAAAATTTCGATTTAGAGCCTTACATCAACGCAAAAGAAGCACGTGCGATGGATCGCTTTATCCACTTGGGTATTGCGGCCGCGCAGCAAGCGGTCCAGGACGCAGGCTTGCCCAGCAAGGATGAACTGGACGACGATTTGGCCAACCGGATTGGCGTGATTATTGGTTCAGGGATTGGTGGGTTACCGCTCATTGAGGAAACCCACGGCGAACTGACCAATCGCGGACCACGCCGTATATCTCCGTTCTTTGTGCCAGCCTCGATCATCAACATGATCTCTGGTCATGTCTCCATGCGTCATGGCTTTAAGGGTCCGAACCTAGCCGTGGTCACAGCGTGTACCACCGGCTTGCACAGCATCGGTGAAGCGGCCCGAAAAATTGAGTACGGCGACGCTGACATCATCGTGGCGGGCGGCTCGGAGTCAACGGTATCCCCCTTGGGAATCGGTGGTTTCGCAGCCATGCGTGCATTGTCCACGCGAAACGATGACCCGGCGGCGGCCTCACGCCCTTGGGATAAGGACCGTGATGGCTTTGTATTGGGTGAAGGTGCCGGCGTGATGGTGCTCGAAGAATACGAGCACGCAAAAGCCCGCGGAGCCAAAATTTATTGTGAGCTGGCCGGTTACGGCATGAGTGCAGATGCCGGTCATATGACCGCACCCAGCATGGATGGCCCCCGTCGCGCGATGATGAGCGCGATGAAGAACGCGGGTGTGAATCCCGACCAGGTTCAGTACGCCAACGCGCACGGCACATCAACCCCGCTGGGGGATGTGAACGAGACCAACGCGTTCAAGGCGGCCTTTGGCGACCACGCGAATCAGTTGGTGGTGAATTCAACCAAGTCAATGACTGGGCACCTACTCGGTGGTGCGGGTGGTATCGAGAGTGTGTTCACCGTGATGGCTGTTGCGCATCAAAAGAGCCCTCCGACGATTAATATTGACAACCAAGACCCAGAGTGTGATCTTGATTACTGCGCCAATATCGCGCGAGATATGACGATTGACGTGGCCATCAAAAACAATTTTGGTTTTGGCGGCACCAACGGATCACTGGTCTTTAAGCGCCTCTGAGCGCGACTGAGTCAGGCACCTGACACCATGGCGATGGTGTCTACTCACGGCGCTCCACAGGTAACTTACCCAGCGGGGCGTTGGCGCTTCTACCCCTATCTGTTAGCGCTGGTTTGGCTGCTGCAGCTGGGCGTGGGCATCGCAGCCTATGCGGTGGGCGACCGAACGTCCTGGCCGCTGCTATGGACCATGCTTGCCCTAGGTTGGTTGGGCGTTGGCTTGTACGTGGGATGCTCACTGCCCTTGTTTAGTACGGGTGCCCTCACATGGGCGGGGGAGCCCACAAAAGATGACTCTCATACGATGCGGCTCGGTTGGCACTGGTATCCAGCGGCGAATACGACGCTAGCCCACCCAATGCCGTGCCAAACCGATGGTGATTCTGTGCAGGTGAGCTGCATTTGGCGAATGAACACCCATATGTTGCTAGCCATTGACGTGCCGTCCACGACGTCAGCCGCGCCGCGCCGCTGGTTGTGGCTATCGGCAGCCGACCAGCCTGCGAGTTGGCGTGCATTGTGCCGTGCCGTGACGGGGCATGCCCGCGTAACGATTGCCTAAGGACACATAATGTCGTGATGGCCGATTCCCAACCACCTGCGCATTTAACCCCTACGGGGCCGCGCGCTGAAGACCCTGACCAGGCCTTGGTGGCACGTGCCGTGGCCGGTGAAATGCGTGCCTTTGAGTTGCTAGTACGCAAGTACCAACCGCGGGTTCAACGGTTAATTGGGCGGTGGGTGCGTGACAGCGCACGCTGTGAGGATGTGGCCCAAGATGTGTTCATGAGTGTTTACCGCGCACTGCCTAACTTTCGTGGGGACGCGCAGTTTTATACCTGGTTGTACCGTATCGCTGCGAATGCGGCAAAAAAATCAGCGATGCGCACGGCGAGAGAACCCGTTCGGTACCTGTCCGATTTGACACCGGCTGGGGGTGAAGCGGGAGGCTCAGAAGAAATTTGGGAACCAACTGGGGTGGAGCGAGATCTATCCCAAGATAGCGGCCCGGAAGCGGAGTACGCCTCACGTGAAATTGCGGCAGCCGTAAACGCAGCGGTTGATGCCTTGCCCACCGACTTAGCGGAGGCCATCACGCTGAGAGAAATTGAAGGAATGAGTTATGAGGACATTGCGCTGGCTATGGATTGCCCGATCGGAACGGTTCGATCGCGCATATTTAGAGCACGAGAGGCTATTTCCAACCGTATTAAACCCATGCTTAATCGCCAAGGAGGCAAGCGATGGTGACGCCTAACAGCCCCAATCCCCAACCAGAAGAGCTTATTTCAGCTTGGTTAGACGATGCGGCGCCTACCGACGGATCGTCTACTGACTGGACCGACCGTGTCTTGTCGCAAGCCGACGCGGCGGACGTGTGCGCCGACTACCTCCGCATTGGGGCATTGCTGAATCCGCAGCGTGTCGCTGCTGCGCCCGCGCGTGAGGACAGCGATGCCTTTTGGCAGCGCTTGGAAGGGCGTTTGCGCGATGATGTCGTGCACCCCCATAGGCACGTTGCATCGTCGCAGCACCCATCCCCGACCATCGATCCGCATGCCTCGGCGTCAAATGCGGCGGTCTTTCGGTGGTCAGCCTTTGGGAGCTTGGCAGCCGTTGTAGTCGTTGCAGGCTTGTGGGGGACGGGCATGGTAGGTGACACGCTAGCGCCTGCACAATTGGCGCTGCAAGCGCCACCGGCACCCCCCTCAACACAGACGACCTTGGTCGCAAGCGCACCGTCGGTCGTCGACGGGGTTGACACGTTCCGTGTCTCTGCGACATCTAGCGCGCAAGGCGTCATGCCCACGGTTGAATCCACATTGTTACGTGATCCCGCGTTGGACGCCTTGCTCGCCGCGCACCGTCAGCGTGGGAGCGCTTCGGCCTTTCAAGGGCCTGTGGGTTTTGTTCGTAACGTCGCCTGGCAGGCAGGTACGCCCTGATGCGCAGGTATTTGGCGCTTGTTTGCTATGCCTTGCTGGCACTGTCTATTGGGACGAGTGGGGCGTTGGCGCAAGGACATTCCAACCTAGGTGTACGGGACTGGTTGATGGATATCAATCGTTCCAGCCAGTCACATGTGTTCGTTGGGACGATGGTGATACGTTCGGCGCGTGAGACAGCCTCTGCCAAGATCTGGCACTTTGGGACGGGAACCGATCAATTTGAGCGCGTTGATTTATTGACCGGTGTGGCACAAACCACGTTTCGGCGGAATAACGAGGTCTTGATTTTTGATCATGGACAAAAGAAAGTGTTTATCGAGACCCGCAACGACTTGGGTCTCTTCCCCGCCGTTTTAACCCAGCCAGGTAACACGGTGGATCAGCACTACGTCATGCAATCGCTAGGTCACCAGCGTATTGCGGGTCAGTTGGCTTCGGGCACAGCGCTCTTGGCCACGGATACTTGGCGGCATTCATTTCGCATTTGGCGTTCACAGGCAGATGGCGTGGTCCTCAAGTGGCAGACATTGGCAACGCCTACAGGCCCTGTTTTGGAGGAGGTCGCTTACAGTGAGATCTCAGTAGGAAAAGCAAGTGGCTTGAGCGCGGACGCTATGCGGCAGTGGCTGCAAATACCGCCTGACTATCAAGTTATTCGGCAAGTGAGCGAGGCGGTCAACATGGCTGGCTTGGGGTGGACGGCACCCACAGGCGTACCCGGCTTTCTACCGACCAGCGTGGTGCGGGCCTCCGGCCCTTCTGTGTATGCGCCTGAGCGCCAAGTGCCGATGGTGCACTGGGTATTTTCTGACGGTCTAAGCTCCGTGTCGTTTTTTATTGAGGCGACCACGGCGGGCAATGTCCAACCGGCATCGGTCAGCTTGGGCGCGACGAACTGCGTGCGACGCCGCGTGGGTGCTTATTGGGTGACAGCGGTCGGGGAAGTACCGTTAACGACCATGCACGCGTTGATTGACGGGATCCGCTGGAAATAAAAGTGGAGTCAGCGGAACTAAGTTGTTTAAAAAACCCCATACACGTAAGATATATTTGCCCACGCCGTGGGTTGAAAGGATAGACATCAGATGTCACTAATCAATAATTCTCAGGTGCCAAGCTCTCGTGCACTTGGTCTTAAGCGCTTACTCGGCCAACGCCGTACGATCGCGGTCATGGGGTGTGTGCTCGGTGCCGCTGTTGGTGTGGCTGCAATGCAGCTAGGAACGGCCCAGCTGCCGTCATCGGATGCAGTCACGGCGACTACACGCGCCGCGCAGTTGGATCGCCGTTTGCTGCACACCGTTGCGGCCAACGCATCTCCTGATGCGGTCCAGCGCCCGCTGCTGGTAGCGGGGTTACCAGACTTCACCTCCTTGGTTGATCAAGTGGGTCCCTCCGTGGTGAATATTCGCACCACGGAAAAAGTGCGGTCGTCTGCCGGTGGTTCAAGCCAGCAAAATGAGCAAATGCTTGAGTTCTTTAAACGCTTCGGCATCCCCGTTCCCCCGGGGTTTGGTGGTCAGCCTGATTCTGGCGATCAACCATTGGATGGAGAAGGTGCACAACGCCCGCGTGGCATTGGATCTGGCTTTGTTCTCAGTGCTGATGGATACATCATGACCAACGCGCACGTGGTGGAGGGCGCGGACTCACTCATGGTCACGTTCCCAGATCAAAAAGAATATCCTGCGACGGTTATTGGGTCTGATAAACGCACCGATGTTGCGGTGGTGAAAATTGACGCAACAGGCTTGAAGCCGGTTCTGCTGGGCGACAGCGACCGTTTGCGCGTGGGTGAGTGGGTGATGGCGATTGGGTCGCCCTATGGCCTAGAAAATACCGTAACAGCCGGCATTGTGAGCGCGAAAGCCCGCGAGACAGGCGACTATTTACCGTTCATTCAGACCGATGTGGCGATTAATCCCGGCAACTCCGGCGGACCCTTGATCAATATGCGCGGCGAGGTGGTGGGTATCAATAGCCAGATTTACTCTCGTTCGGGTGGGTTTCAAGGTATTTCCTTTGCGATCCCCATTGATGAGGCCGTGCGTGTGGCGACGCAATTGCGCAGTCAAGGCTTTGTGAGCCGTGGTCGTATTGGTGTGAGCATCGCGGATGTGGATGAGGACACCGCCCAAGCATTGGGTTTGGGCAAGCCGCGTGGCGCACTGGTGCGCGGCGTTGAAGCCGACTCACCTGCGTCAAAGGCCGGTGTTGAACCTGGCGATGTCGTGGTCGAATTTGATGGCAAGGCGGTAGAAAAATCACGCGACCTACCGCGCATCGTTGGTAACACCAAGCCCAACCAACGCGTGCGCATGACGGTGGTTCGTCGTGGTGCAGAGAAGTCCTTATCTATTAAGGTTGGCGAGTTCGAGCGCGAAGAGGTGGCTGAGGCGAAGACAGAGGAGCCGACGCCCCAATCGACAGGCGCGATCAAAGAGGCGGGTCTGACGGTCACCAACTTGAGTTCAAAGGATAAGCAGAGCCTGCGTTTAACCGGTGGGGTACGCATTACGGAAGTGACGGGTGCAGCCGCGCGGGCGGGTCTGCAGGCGGGAGACATCATTCTGACGCTTGACAACAAAAGCATAGAGGATATGGGCGCGCTAGAAACGCTGCTGGCGGCGACCGACAAAAAGAAGGCGATGAGCGTGCTGTTTCGCCGTGGCCAATGGGCGCAATACACCCTGCTGCGACGCTAAGGTGCGCCACGCTTGGATAGTCGCCTAAATTGATTTATGGCGACTATTTTTGCGATAGGAATGGGACATCTGCAACAGACTGCAAAATATTTTTGTTCTCCGTTTCAGTTTTAAAATGGTTCGAATAGGACGGCCATCGCCGAAATTCCCCTCGTTTAAATGTCATAATAAATCACATTATGAAAGTGTGTGGTTCCACTGCGACGGCTCTGCCAAGTCATACACACCTTATCCCTGATTACTGTGGATAAGTTGTGCATAAAATGTGATTAACTAGCTGATGAAAGCTTAGCTAGAAAAGGCCCTGTATCCCTGAAGGGCTTATCCAGCTTTGTTTTTGCCTACAATGAATATCCAGTTCATTGCAGTTGCCGCACATGATTGGTTTAGGGCGCGTCTCCTTTTGACGCGCCCTTTTTTACGCGTTTGTCGGCCTGATGACCGAGATATTTTTTTCTAAAGCCGAACGCGGTAAGCGTTCGCACAGTCGTTTTAGTTGATGAAAAACATTCGTAATTTCTCCATCATTGCCCACATTGACCACGGCAAGTCCACGCTCGCCGATCGACTCATTCAACGTTGCGGTGGTCTGAGTGACCGCGAGATGAGCGCGCAGGTGTTGGACTCCATGGACATTGAAAAAGAGCGTGGCATCACCATCAAGGCGCAGACTGCGTCACTGAGTTACAAGGCTCAAGATGGACAGACCTACCACCTCAATTTGATTGACACCCCCGGACACGTCGATTTTTCTTACGAAGTCTCGCGCTCGCTGTCCGCCTGTGAAGGTGCGTTGCTGGTTGTCGATGCCAGTCAGGGGGTTGAAGCGCAAACAGTCGCGAATTGCTACACCGCATTGGACCTCGGCGTTGAGGTCTTTCCCGTGCTGAATAAGATGGATTTGCCGCAGGCCGACCCTGACAACGCGCGTATGGAAATCGAAGAGGTCATTGGCATTGATGCGACCCATGCGATTCCCTGTTCAGCCAAAACGGGCATGGGCATTGATGAAATTTTAGAGCTCGTCGTGCGCTCGGTACCGCCGCCTAGGGGGAACCCAGATGGCCCTGTTCGCGCCATGATTGTGGACAGCTGGTACGACGCGTATGTTGGCGTTGTCATGCTGGTGCGTGTCGTTGACGGCGAGATTAAACGCGGTGAGCGCATCAAGCTGATGGCGACGGATACAACCTATAACGCCGACAAACTGGGTGTGTTCGCACCCGCTGCGGTGGCGAAACAGTCGTTGTCCGCTGGCGAGGTGGGCTTCATCATCGCGGGCATCAAGGAGCTCACGTCAGCGAAGGTCGGTGACACCGTCACGGTCGTTCGTACGGGCACCGGTCAGGCTCAATTCACTGCCGAAAAACCGCTACCCGGTTTCAAAGAGGTGCAACCTCAAGTCTTCGCGGGTTTGTTCCCGACCGAGTCCAGCCAGTACGATGCGCTGCGCGATGCATTGGAAAAGCTGCAATTGAACGACGCGGCCTTGCGTTATGAACCCGAAGTGTCGCAGGCCTTGGGCTTTGGCTTTCGTTGTGGATTCTTGGGCTTGCTGCATATGGAAATTGTGCAAGAGCGCTTGGAGCGTGAGTTTGACCAAGATCTAATTACCACGGCACCCAGTGTGGTGTACGAGGTAGAGACGGGAGACGGTCAGGTTATCTTGGTTGAGAACCCCTCTAAGATGCCGGAGGTTGCGCGGATTCAAGAAATCCGCGAGCCCATTGTCACGGTTCATCTCTACATGCCGCAAGATTATGTGGGCGCTGTGATGACCTTGGCGAACCAGAAGCGCGGTGTGCAAATGAATATGCAGTACCACGGCAAGCAGGTCATGCTCACCTATGAGCTTCCCTTGGGCGAGATTGTTCTTGATTTCTTTGATCGACTAAAGTCCGTCAGTCGTGGCTACGCGTCCATGGATTACGAGTTCAAGGAGAACCGCGCGGCGGATGTGGTGAAAGTGGACATTTTGCTTAACGGCGAACGCGTGGACGCGCTGGCGATCATCGTTCACCGCAGCCAAGCGCAACACCGTGGTCGTGGTGTGGTTTCCAAAATGCGCGAGGTTATTTCGCGACAAATGTTTGATGTCGCGATTCAAGCGGCGATCGGCGGAAATATTTTGGCTCGCGAAACGGTTAAAGCGTTGCGTAAGAACGTGCTGGCAAAATGCTACGGTGGGGATGTAAGCCGCAAACGCAAATTGCTTGAAAAGCAAAAAGCAGGTAAGAAGCGCATGAAGCAGATTGGTTCTGTTGAAGTGCCGCAAGAGGCCTTCCTCGCTATTCTTCAAGTGGAAGATTGAATGACAACCGATATACAAGAGAGTAAGCACACGGGCGTGATGGTGGTCACGGGACTATTGCTAGGCGCCTTTGTTGCCTACATGGTCGCGTGGTACTTGGGTGTGTTTCAGGGCAATTTTTCCCTGGTTTTATTTGTGCTGACGTTGGTGACCGGTGCCTACTGGGCGGCTGAGCAGGTGTGGTTTAAGCCGCAGCGCATACGGGCTGCACAGCGGTTGCAGGATAGCTTGGGTCAGCGTCGTGACGCCTTGGCCAATCAAGGCATTCATCAGGTCGATACCGACTGGGAGCGCTCCGATGTGACGCAGACCTTGTTGCGACAGCCATGGTGGCTGGACTGGACCGCAGGCTTATTTCCTGTGTTGCTCGCGGTGTTTATATTGCGATCGTTTTTATTTGAGCCGTTCAAGATTCCGTCAGGCTCCATGGTTCCGACCTTGCGCATTGGTGATTTGATTTTGGTTAACAAGTTTGAATACGGCATACGCCTGCCAGTACTCAACACCAAAATCATTGAACTCGGCTCGCCCAAGCGTGGTGATGTCATGGTGTTTCGGTACCCGCCCCAGCCCTCGCTTGACTACATCAAACGGGTCGTGGGTTTACCCGGCGACCGTATTGCCTACGTCAACAAGCAGCTGAGCGTGAATGGTCAGTTAGTTGCGCAAACAGAACTGCCGGACTTTTTTGACAGTGACACCATGCGTTACAGCCAACAGTTCGAAACGAAGCTGGGCGAAAAGAGCTTTCGATTTTTGAACAATGCCTCGAGCCCAGCGTTTGTGCCAGGCGCGTCCGACTTTGCTGGCAAAGAGAACTGCGTCTACACCATGGAAGGTGTGACATGCACCGTACCTGCGGGGCACTACTTCATGATGGGCGATAACCGCGACAACTCGCTTGATTCTCGTTTCTGGGGCTTTGTTCCTGATGAGAATATTGTGGGGCGTGCGTTCTTTGTGTGGATGAACTTCTCCGATATAGGACGCATTGGTGGCTTTGAGTAAACCGACGACTCCCACCAAAAGCGGGCCTGACGCATTGGTCGCTCTGTGTGGGCGGCTAGGCCACCATTTTGAGCAACCGTCATTGCTTCAGCAGGCGCTGACCCATCGCAGTTTTAGTGCGACTCATTACGAGCGTCTGGAATTCTTAGGGGACTCGGTGCTTAATTTGGCGGTGTCCGCGTTGCTGTATGAACAGCTCCGCGATTTGCCGGAAGGTGACTTGTCTCGCGTACGCGCAAATTTGGTGCGTCAAGATACCTTAGCGGGCCTCGCCGCCGATCTCCAGGTTGCTCCCTGCCTGCGTTTGGGTGAAGGTGAGCAGCGCAGTGGGGGCCGTGATCGACCTTCCATACTGGCAGATGTCGTGGAGGCCCTGATTGGCGCTGTCTACCTAGACGCCGGGTTTGTGAAGGCTGAAGCCGTCGTGCGCCAGTTGCTCAAGGCCATTCCGTTGGGTGAGGGAAAGGCCGCGATGCGCAAAGATGCAAAGACCGCGCTCCAAGAATGGCTGCAAGGGCGCAAAATGGCATTACCGCAGTACACGGTCGAGCGGACCTTGGGTGAGGCGCACCAACAGACTTTTGAGGTGGCGTGTTTTGTCGAGGCGTTGCAGGCGCGTAGTGTCGGTTCGGGTACGTCCCGGCGCACGGCAGAGCAAGCAGCGGCCGAGGTGTTGTTGGCGCGCCTGTTAGCGCAAGACCCTGCAGACACAAAAAAGCGCGCTGCGCCTACTAAAACGACCATTGAAAGTCCCCCTTATGAATAAGCCTGCCGCACCCAAAAAGCGTCCAAAAGCGGCGCGCTCACCGGCTGATCCCGTGGTGGTCGAGGGGGTCAACCCTGACCTTGAGGCGATGTTAAGTCAGCTGGGGGGGCCCAGAGCGGCTCATCAAGAGGTCGCCGCATTGGCGCCTACGGTTGAGTTGCCACCTCGCTGTGGCACCATCGCGATTGTGGGGCGACCCAACGTCGGCAAGTCCACATTGCTGAACGCTCTGATTGGGCAAAAGGTGAGTATTACCTCGCGCAAGGCGCAGACGACTCGTCACCGTATTACGGGCATTCGAACGGTGGCGGCCACGCAATTTGTGTTCGTTGACACCCCTGGCTTTCAGACACGCCACGCGAACGCGCTAAACCGGTCTTTGAACCGAACGGTTTTGGGTGCTGTCAGTGATGTTGATCTGATCATTTTCATGGTGGAGGCCAATCGCTTTGGCCCAGACGATGCGAAAGTGCTCGCGCAATTGCCCACGGATATTCCGGCCATCTTGTTGGCCAATAAACTGGACTTGATCCACCGCCGCGGTGATATCGCCCCTTGGTTGGCCAGCATGCAAGAGCGCCACCCCTTTGCAGAGTACGTTCCCATGTCGGCTAAAACGGCGCGCGACGTTACCCGGATGTTCTCGATTTGCGAGAAATACTTGCCCGAGCAGCCGTGGATATATGCCGGTGACGAAATGACAGATAAGAGTGAGCGCTTTCTCGCCGCTGAGATTATTCGTGAAAAGATTTTTCGCCTCACTGGGGATGAACTCCCCTATACCTCCACAGTCGTTATCGACAAGTTTGAAGAAGATGGCAACTTGCGCCGCATCGCCGCCACAATCGTGGTCGAGCGTGACGGGCACAAGGGCATGGTGATCGGTGAGGGGGGTGAGAAACTCAAGCGTATTGGTACGGAGGCACGTCATGAACTGGAGCACCTGATAAATGGCAAGGTGTTTTTGGAATTGTGGGTGAAGGTCAAGTCCGGTTGGGCGGACAGCGAGGCGCGGGTGCGCTCGTTTGGTTACGAATAAGCACTGAATCCGGATGGCGATTACACGTGTTCAGGACCAGCCTGCGTATGTGCTCCATCGGTATGACTGGAGTGAGAGTAGCCTCATCCTAGATGTGTGGACACCCGAGCATGGCCGCTTAGCGCTGGTCGCGAAGGGTGCAAAGAAGCCGGCCTCGCAGTTCCGTCCTATTTTGCTGCCGCTGCAACCGCTATGGTTGAGTTGGCGCGGTGATGGTGAGGTCCGTACCTTGCGTGCAGCGCAGTGGCAGGGCGGCTGTGTGATGCCCACCGGAGAAGCGTTGCTAACCGGTTTGTATTTGAATGAGTTGGTTATGCGACTTGTTGCGCGTGATGACCCCTATCCGGCGCTATTTGAGATCTACGATCAGGCGGTTCGTGACCTGTCAACGCGACAACGCAAGTTGGCTAGCGTCGCGCGGGCCTTCGAGTTATTTTTCTTGCGTGCGCTCGGTGTATTACCCTCGCTGTCGCACGAAAGCTCGGCATTAACCCCGTTAGACCCTAAACAAACGTATCGCCTACGTGCCCAAGTGGGTTTGATGCATGCGCCTGAGGCCGCGGAGGGCGCCATACGTGGGGAGCAGTGGCTGCATCTTGACCAAGCGATGCACAGCGCCCAAGCGTGGGAAAAGACCGTGGAGGCGAGCCAAGACCTGTCGTTGGTGTTGCGTTTGCAATTGCGAGGCTTGTTGCAGGAGCACAGTGGTGTGCACACGTTTAAGACACGTCAAATGTGGCTAGATGTCAACGCCATGGGGTCGCAAACTGGTGGCCACGCTGTCGCGCCCACGGCTCTGTAAGCGTTGCCTTAAACAGCGACAATAGGGATCAGTACAACCTTTCTAAAGAACGTGATTGTGTCATGCAGGACATGAAGACCAAATCCATTGCTACCGCTACCGCCACCGCCCTGTCCGTTAATGTCAACAAGGTGGCGTTGATTCGCAATACTCGCCACTTGGGTCTCCCGTCGGTCACGACGGCAGCCAAACGCTGTCTTGACGCCGGCGCGCAGGGTATCACGGTGCATCCCCGTCCGGATGAGCGCCATATTCGGTCGCAAGACGTGCAAGACCTTGCCGAACTTCTGCGCCAATATCCAAACGCGGAGTACAACATTGAAGGCAATCCGCATCACAACTTGATGGCCTTTGTTGAGACGACTCGGCCACACCAATGCACCTTGGTACCCGACAGTACCGAGCAGTTCACCTCAGACCATGGTTGGTCGTTTCCCGCAGACACCGAGGCCTTGAAGCCCGTCGTGGCGCAGCTGCGCGCATGGGGCGTTCGCGTAAGCTTGTTTATGGACCCTGACCCCACGGCGATGGCGGCGGTTGCCGCGATAGGCGCTCACCGGGTGGAGTTGTATACCGAGTCCTATGCGCGTGCGTATGGCACGGCCGACCAAGACCGCGTGACTGCGTTGTATGCACAAGCGGCGCAGGCCGCGCATCAGGCCGGTTTAGGCGTTAATGCGGGGCATGACCTGAGTTTGCACAACTTGGCGCATTTCGTGGCGCACGTGCCGGGTATTGCGGAGGTGTCGATCGGTCATGCGTTGATCTCAGATGCGCTGGAGATGGGGTATAGCGCCGCGGTGGTGGCCTACCTTGATGCCTTGGGTGCGGAGAGGGTGTCGCCATGATTGTGGGCGTCGGCGTAGACATTTGTGAGGTGGTGCGCATAGAACGTGCGCTCACCCGTCACGGTGCACGCTTTGCCGAGAAGGTGTTGGGGCCCCGTGAATTGGCGGTCTGGCGCGCACGCTCCGCGCGGTATGCGGACCGCGGCGTGCGCTTCGTTGCCACGCGCTTCTCAGCGAAAGAAGCTTTTAGCAAAGCGATTTCCTTGGGCTTGCGTATGCCGATGACGTGGCGATCTTGTGAAATTTTGAACGCGCCCAGCGGTGCGCCTTACATTGCACTACGGGGCGACTTGTCGACGTGGTTTGAGGGTAAGGGGTGGCGCGCGCATGTGTCCGTAAGCGACGAATCGGCCTATGCGATCAGTCATGTCATTGTAGAAACCTCTTAATAAATCACGCGCTATGACTCAACATGCTCCCTTAATTATTGATGTCGCTACGGACCGCTTAACGGCGCAGGATGTGGTGCGCTTGAGCCACCCTTTAGTCGGAGGGGTAATTTTATTTGGCCGCAATTGGACCGATAGGGAAACGTTGCTGGCGCTGTGTCAATCCATTAAAGCGGTGCGGTCTGACCTGCTCATTTGTGTCGACCACGAGGGCGGCCGCGTGCAACGCTTCCGTCGTGATGGGTTTACCCACATTCCGGCGATGCGGGCGCTCGGCGAGCGTTGGTTGTCAGGCAAAGCGGGCGACGCGCATCCCGCAACACATGCCTTGCATGCGATGAACGCGGCGACCGCATGTGGCTACGTCATGGGGGCGGAGCTGCGGGCCTGTGGCGTTGACTTTACGTTTGCGCCTATTCTTGATTTGGACTACGGTCACAGCGCGGTGATCGGTGACCGTGCATTCAGCCGCGATCCCGGCGTGACGGCCGCACTAGCCAAATCGGTTATGCAAGGGCTGTTACAGGCGGGTATGGGCAATTGCGGCAAACACTTCCCTGGGCATGGTTTTGTCGCCGCTGATTCCCATACAGATATCCCCATAGACCGTCGCACCTTGAAGGCCATCTTGTCGGATGATGCGCTGCCTTACGCGTGGCTCAACGGCAGTCTGACCAGTGTCATGCCCGCGCACGTGGTGTATCCACGGGTGGACAAGCGTCCGGCTGGTTTTTCAAGCCGTTGGCTACAAGACATTTTGCGTGGCCGCTTGGGTTTTCAAGGGGCAGTTTTCAGCGACGATTTGAGTATGGCGGGTGCCCGCACCATTGAGGGGCTTGAAGTCACACCAACCGCCGCCGCGGTGCTGGCATTGAATGCGGGTTGCGATCTCGTGCTGTTATGTAACCAGTGCGTGGTTGACGCAGGAGCCCCCATTGATGACTTGCTGTCTGGGCTGACGCAAGCCCTGCTTCAAAACGAGTGGGCGGACAACGATGCGAGCGAGGATCGTCGACGCAGACTACTACCGGTCGGTGATGCCTTGGGCTGGGATGACTTGATGGTCGATCCCGTTTATATGCATGCGATGTCGCTACTTCCTTAGCCGCAGTCTGCAACTAGCCGACGGCGTCGGCACTTTGGCGTTGCAAGATGGCGATCAGGTTGGCGATTCGTTCGCGCAACGCGCCGCGCTCGCATATGAAATCGACGGCGCCTTTTTGCTGTAAAAACTCAGCGCGTTGAAAGCCTTCGGGCAAGGTCACACGTACCGTACTCTCAATGACACGTGGCCCTGCGAAACCGATGAGGGCTTTGGGTTCCGCGATCACCACATCGCCCATAAAGGCAAAGCCGGCACTCACGCCACCCATTGTGGGGTCGGTCAGCACGCTGATGTAAGGCAGGCGTTTTTTGGCTAAACGCGTGAGCGCCGCATTGGTCTTTGCCATTTGCATTAGCGATAACAGGCCCTCTTGCATACGTGCACCGCCGGTCGCGGTGAAGCAAATGAAGGGACATTTGCTTTCTATGGCTTGCTCGACGCCTCGCACAAAGCGCTCGCCAACGACGCTACCCATGCTGCCGCCCATAAAGTCAAATTCAAAAGCGGCCACAACAACACTGAGGTTCAAAACGCTGCCGCCCATGACGACCAGTGCGTCGGTCTCACCGGTTGCTTTGGTCGCTTCTTTTAGACGCTCGGTGTACTTGCGGCTGTCCTTGAATTTCAATGCATCAACGGGTTGCACCTCTTGGCCAATATCGTAGCGTCCTGCGTTGTCCAGGAAAAAGTCCAGTCGTGCACGCGCGCCCATGCGGTGATGGTGATCACAATGCGGACACACGTTTAAGTGTTTCTCAAGATCTGACTTGTATAAAACGGCGTCACAGGCTGCGCACTTGGTCCACAGTCCTTCGGGCACACCGCGACGCTTTGCAACCGCTGTTTGTGCGATGCGGGGTGGTAGTAGCTTCTCTAACCAAGACATGATGATGTGCTTCCGGACAGTATCGCTAAATAGGCGACGGGCTTACAGTTTAAGGCGTTTGGGACTGAGAGCGATAGCTTGTTACAGCGGCGGTAAGGTGTCAAGAGCGTTGCGTATATCTTTCAAAAATGCGCCCACTGCAGGCCCCACTTCTTGTTTGGACGCCTGCTCCGCAATTTGAATAATTTTGCTGCCAATCACCACGGCGTCTGCACCGATACCCACTCCCTTGGCTGTTTCGGCATCGCGAATCCCAAAACCCACACCAACGGGAATAGCAATGTGTTTACGAATACGCGGCAGCATGGCGGCGACCGCGTCGGTATCTAGGTGGCCTGCGCCGGTGACGCCTTTGAGTGACACGTAGTAGACGTATCCGGTCGCCAAGCGTCCGACCAACGCCATGCGCGCATCCGTAGAGGTGGGTGCGAGCAGGAAAATGAGGTCCATATCTCTGGCGCGTAAATCCGCAGCAAATTCTTCGCACTCTTCCGGGGGGTAGTCCACCACCAACACGCCGTCAACGCCGGCTGCTTTGGCGTGGTCGACAAACGCTTTTTCACCGTGGACGCCGTCGTAGCGCTCGACGGGGTTGGCGTAGCCCATTAAGACCACGGGTGTGCGGTTATCTTTTTCCCGAAATTGCTTCACCATGGCCAGAACCTGTGCCATACCGATGCCGTGGCGAAGCGCCGCTTCGCCTGCCTTTTGAATAACGGGGCCATCTGCCATGGGATCCGAAAAGGGAACGCCTAGCTCAATGATGTCCGCGCCAGCGTCCACCATGTCATGCATGAGGCTGGGCGTGATATCGGGGAAGGGGTAGCCCGCAGTGATGTAGGGGATCAGGGCGCGTCGACCCGCCGATGCCAGGGCGCTCATGGTGCTTTGTATGCGGCTCATTTCTGGAACTCCACGATAGAGATACCGTCTTGGCCTTTGACGAGCTGTCCCTGACAACTGGGTCGGCAATAAAAGTCTGCTTGGCTTAAATCAGCGACGGTACCAATGTCTTTGTCACCTCTTCCAGATAGGTTGACCAAAATAATTTTATCGGTGCTCATGGTTTTGGCCATTTTCATAGCCTGAGCAACCGCATGGCTGGACTCCAGAGCGGGAATGATCCCCTCCGTGCGGCATAGGTAGTGGAATGCATCTAGCGCTTCCTGATCGGTGATCCCCACATATTCTGCTCGCTTGATATCGGCGAGGTAGGCATGCTCTGGTCCGACGCCGGGGTAGTCCAACCCGGCACTGACCGAATGGGTCTCGGTGATTTGCCCCAGGTCATCCTGTAGCAAGTAGGTGCGGTTGCCGTGCAAGACACCGGGGCTGCCACGGCTAATGGACGCGCTGTGGTGGCCGCTGTCCAGGCCCTCACCCGCGGCCTCCACGCCAATCAGTCGGACTGCCGAATGCGGAATGTAGGGATAAAAAATACCCATTGCGTTGCTTCCCCCACCAACGCATGCAACCACCGCATCGGGCTGGCGGTTTGTCATGGCGGGCATTTGGGTTAGGCACTCATCACCAATGATGCGCTGGAAATCGCGCACCATCATCGGGTAGGGGTGGGGGCCGGCGACCGTGCCAATGATGTAGAAGGTGTTTTCCACATTGGTTACCCAGTCGCGCATGGCCTCATTCAGCGCGTCTTTCAAGGTACGGCTGCCAGAGTCAACGGGGATAACGGTTGCGCCCAGCAGCTTCATACGATACACATTGGGACTTTGACGTTTCACATCTTCGCTACCCATGTAGACGACGCACTCCAAACCGTAGCGTGCGCAGATGGTGGCGGTTGCTACGCCGTGCTGTCCCGCACCCGTCTCCGCAATGACACGTGGCTTGCCCATGCGTTTGGCTAGCATCGCCTGACCAATGACGTTATTGATTTTGTGCGCACCGGTGTGGTTTAAATCCTCACGCTTGAGGTAAATTTGCGCCCCGCCCAACTCATCGCTGGTGCGTGCGGCGTGATAAATAGGACTGGGGCGTCCCACGAAGTGGGCTAACTCCCGCTGGTACTCCGCCAAAAAATCGGGGTCGTTTTGGTATGTCGCATAGGCCTCGCTGAGTTCGGCGATGGCATGGGTCAGGGTTTCGCTGACGAAAGCGCCACCGTAGGTGCCAAAGTGGCCAGAGGCATCGGGTTGTTGGTAGTTAGACATCAGGTTCTCATTCTTAAACGTATGACAGGGGTGGCGTGACCTAGCAATGTAGGCCGCGCGTCGCGTGTAGGCGCGTTGACTATGGGGTCAGGGCTTAGGAGCAGTGGCTTTGGCGGCTTCGCAAAAAGCCTGCATGAGCGCGGGATCTTTTACGCCCTTGCTGTGCTCAACGCCTGAGCTCACGTCAACTGCCCACGGCTGCGTGGTGCGAATGCCATCGGTCACGTTTGCAGGTGTGAGCCCACCAGACAAAACGAGGCGACGCTTTACGTTTAGTTCGAGGTGTGACCACGGGAAAGCTGTCCAATCAAATGTCTTACCGCCCCCGCCGTAGGCATCTATCTTTGCGTCTAGCAAAATGGCATCGGCTGCAGGGAATTGTTGTACAAATTGTAAAAGATTGAAGCCACCTGCGCCTGGACCTGTGGGAATACGCGCAACTTTCCAAAATGGGCGCGCGTAAGGGGTGCAATCGGCCTCGACTTCCTCCCCATGAAACTGTAGGCAGGCGTTGGGCACGCGCGCGATGGCCTCGGTCACCATGGCCGGCGCGGCGTTAACGAACAGCAAAACGGGGGTCACGTGCGCAGGAAGGCGCGAAGCCAGTGCGTGAAGCTGGTCGGATTCGACGAATCGGGGGCTGGGTGGGTAGCACACGAACCCAATGTAATCGGCACCTGCCGCAACGGCGGCATCGACATCATCGGGTTGGGTGAGACCGCAAATTTTGATACGGGTTGTCATGGTTGGCCTCATTTAAAGCGGCAGGCTGTCGACGTTATCACAGTGGTCTGGCAGGTCAAACGCGGGGGCATAAGTGGGACCCAAGAAGTACAAACCGTCTGCGCTAAATGTTGGCGAGGCGGCTTGGCGCGATCGGGCGGCCAAAACGCTTTCCAGCCACTGTGGCGGCTGTCGGCCTAGGCCAATATCAACTAAACACCCCATGATGTTACGAATCATGTGGTGCAAAAAGGCATTGGCCTCGAAGTCCACACGGACGTAGGCGCCCCGGGCCCTTACCTGTATGGGGGCGAGTGTCTTGATCGGTGTGTGTGATTGACACTGCGCCGCTCGGAAGGAGCTGAAGTCATGGGTGCCGGTGAGGGTATGTGCGGCCTCAGCCATCGCCTCCACATCAACCGATTGATGGATCCACCCGACACGACCCAAGTCGGTTGTGGGCCTGACGGCGCTGGCGCACAAAATGTAGGCGTAGCGTCGCTTGGTGGCACTCGCTCGCGCATGGAAGGTTTCGGGCACATGGCGTGCCCACTGCACCGCGATGGTCTCGGGCAGAAAGCGATTGCTTCCTCTTATCCAAGATGACTCGCTGCGTTCAAACGGCGTGTCAAAGTGGACGACCTGCATGAGTCCGTGCACGCCAGCATCTGTGCGTCCTGCGCATAAAACACGCGGCCGCTCCCCCGTGGTGAACGCAGCCAACGCTTTTTCTAGGTGGTCCTGTACGGTATTGCCATCTGCTTGGCTTTGCCAGCCGTTAAAAGGCAAGCCGTTATAGCTAATCCCCAGAGCGAGGCGTTGGTGAGTGGGGCGAGCGTTTTCGGGTGTCACCCCTGTCACAGATCAAGATCGCTGGCTTTCAATGAGGTCACGTCGTTGATATCGCGTGACTTCATTGGGCCATACAGCGGGTTACCTGGGTCTAGTCGCTGGCCCCAGTCGCAACACTGCATCCACTCTGCTGAGTCTGGCTCGCTGATGTTTTGCAGTTCACGTGCCGTCGCCTCGTATGCGAGGTTTGCGCCTTGGTCGAGATGAAACTTCAGCAGCGCCATGTAGTAGTCGGGGCGGTCTGGACGAAGCGCTAAGCCCATGTTGATGGTGTGAATAGCCAGCTCATGCTCACCATCAGCCCATAAGGCGTTGGCCCGGGTTAAGGGGTCACCACCCGGCACATCGGCGCTGTTTTCACTCAAAGCCGCGGGATTGAGTCCCCGTGAGAGCGCGTTGCTGACATCTGGGCTGTACAACGGGCTATCCCCATCGGTATCAATTTTGGGCTCGAAGCGGCGTGGCCAGAACGCCCACACGACCACAATGAGGGTGAGGAACAACAGCGGGTTGAACCAGGGGTTCTTGACCTGTGGGTGTGACCAAATGGGGTGGGCACGCACCCGCTCAAACAGCGTGGCGACTGACGTATCGCTCATTGACCCTGAGGCCGCAGCCTTTTCCTGTCCTGCAGGGAGTGCGGGCGCACTTACCAGTGGCTGGGCAGGGGCGCCGTCGGATCCCGTGGCCACAGCGCTGCTACCGTTGGTAGTCGCGTTGTCCCCGGTCGCGGCGGCTTGCGTCGCTTGTTCAGTCAGTGCCTGCAACGCTTCGACGCGCGCCTGTGCCTCGGTCTCAGCAGCCACACGCTCGGCCTGTGCGGCTTGCTCGGCGAGTGCCTCTAAGGCTTTTGCGTCGCGCTGCTCAGCAGCGAGCTCAAGACGGTCCCCGGTTGATGCCTTCTCCTTGCCATCGTTTTGAACGGCCCCCTTGCTTGGATCTTGGGTGACTTTAGCTGCGTCGACTTTGGCGGCTAGACGCTCTTTTCTGGCCTTAAATGCCGCGTTTTGAGCGGCAATCGTCTGGTTGGCGCTGGCTGCGTCAATAGCCAGCACAGCTGCCGCCGTCGGTAGTTGAACGGTGGCACCTGCCTTGATCAGGTTAACGTTGTCGGCTATGAAGGCAGAGGCGTTTTCATTCTGCAGGGCAACCAGCATTTGGTTCATGGTGGCGCCCTGACTGCGGGCGGACTTTAGACCGTCAAAGACGATTTCGCTGGCGGTTAACCCACGGGGCACAACCCGCGATGTCGGGGCAGCTGGCTGAACGGCAGCCGCGGGTATGTCTATTGTTAGCCGACGTTGCACGGTGCCCACCAGAGCGATGTCACCCTCCGATGAGGTATTGCTGTAGCGCACGTTGAATAACAAGGTTACCTCGGGCTCACGGATGGCGCTGGTGCTGCGGATGAGCATGTACAGTGAGCCGTCGGCTCGCCGACGCACCAAGTGCATGATGCCCTCAGGAGGCGTTAGGCCATTCTTTCCGTAATCATCATCGGAGGCAGATCGGACACGGACGCTGTCACTTTCGGCCGCAGGGACGTTCTCAATGGCCACTTCCGCATTCAGCAATTGGCCGCGCTCCGAGTTGACCGTGATGGCGCCAAAGTCCACGGCCCACGAGGCAACCGCGCACGTGGCACTGAACGTCAGAACCGCCAGCTGCTTGCACCACCGACTGAGTTGCACGCTCGGGCGCCCGTCTTTGGTAGGGGAGGGGGCGGGGTGCATCGTGCGATGTAGTGAGTGCATAGCGGGGAGCGTCAATGGTTTGGTTAGTGAGTAAGTAGGATGCGAAGCATGCGGCGCAGTGGTTCTGCAGCGCCCCATAGCAGCTGGTCTCCTACAGTGAATGCACCAACGTACTCAGGCCCCATCGCTAATTTGCGAATGCGACCCACAGGTATCTGCATGGTGCCAGTCACTTTTACTGGCGTCAAGTCTCTGATCGTGTCTTCCCGGGTGTTGGGAACCACGCTTGCCCACTCGTTATCGTTGGCAATCATGTCTTCAATATCTGCGAGTGGCACATCCTTCTTCAGCTTGAATGTGAGCGCCTGACTATGGCACCGCATTGCGCCGACACGGACGCAAAATCCGTCCACTGGGATGGCGGCCGTGCCGAAGCCCTCGCCCAAGCCCAAAATCTTGTTGGTCTCCGCCATGGCTTTCCACTCTTCTTTGGACACGCCGTTGCCCAGGTCTTTGTCAATCCACGGGATCAGTGAACCACCGAGGGGGACGGCGAAATTGGCTATTTCATCGCTAGACAACTGCCGTTGGGTTGCAACCACTTGGCGGTCGATTTCCAGAATCGCGCTTTTGGGATCATCTAACAACGATTTAACGGCCTGGTTGATGGTTCCATATTGGGTGAGCAACTCGCGCATATGTTGCGCACCGCCGCCGGATGCCGCTTGGTAGGTTTGCGTGCTCATCCATTCGACTAAACCGGCTTTATAGAGCGCGCCGACGCCCATGAGCATGCAGCTGACCGTGCAGTTCCCGCCAACCCAGTTTTTCCCGCCGCGTATCAAGGCATCGCGTATGACGTTCATGTTGACGGGGTCTAGGGTGATGACCGCATTGTCTTCCATGCGCAGCGTTGACGCCGCATCAATCCAGTGACCTTGCCACCCCGTCGCGCGCAACTTGGCGAAGACGCTTGATGTGTAGTCGCCCCCTTGAGCGGTGACGATGGCATCACACCGCTTTAACGCGTCGATATCGTAGGCGTCTTGCAGCACGGTTTCATTTTTTGCCCAAATAGGTGCCTTGCCGCCCGCGTTCGACGTGGAGAAAAACAGCGGCTCGATCAGGTCAAAGTCGCCTTCTGCGGCCATGCGGTCCATCAGCACGGAGCCAACCATGCCGCGCCAGCCGACAAGGCCAACCAAGTTTCCTGATAGTGCTTTGTTACCCGATGTCATGGGTGAGTTCTTTCTGTAGGTTGCGGTGCGTCTGCTTACTTTGTTAGGGCGGCGACAACGGCGTCGCCCATCTCGGCCGTGCCCACTTGTTGGGTTCCTGCACTGTAGATGTCAGGGGTACGCAGACCTTGTGACAGTACGTCTTTAACGGCCTGCTCTATCCGGTCGGCCGTCGCAGCATCGTTCAGGGAGTAGCGCAGCATCATAGCGGCTGACAGAATGGTCGCCAGCGGGTTGGCAAGACCCTTCCCCGCGATGTCCGGGGCACTGCCATGGCTGGGCTCATAGAGGCCTTGATTCTTGGTGTTGAGGCTGGCAGACGGCAGCATGCCAATCGAGCCAGTCAACATCGACGCTTCGTCGCTCAAGATATCGCCAAACATATTGCCGGTCACGATAACGTCAAAGCGCTTGGGCTCTTTTACAAGTTGCATGGCGGCGTTGTCCACATACATGTGATCCAAGGCCACGTCTGGGTAGGCTGTCCCCACTTCGGTAACCACATCTTTCCAGAACTGGAAGGTCTCCAACACATTCGCTTTGTCTACGCTGGTTACGCGCCCTTGGCGCTTGCGGGCGGCTTGAAATGCCACGTGGGCAATACGCTCAATTTCGGGGCGCGAGTAACGCATGGTGTCAAAGGCCTCCTCCGCACCCGGGAAGTGCCCGTCCGTTGCAACGCGGCGGCCGCGCGGTTGGCCAAAATAGATATCGCCTGTGAGTTCACGAATAATCAGAATGTCCAAGCCAGCGACCAGTTCTGGCTTAAGACTGGAAGCGTGCGTGAGTTGCTCGTAACAAATGGCGGGCCGGAAGTTGGCGAACAAGCCCAGCGCCTTGCGCAAGCCCAGAATAGCCTGCTCGGGTCGCAACGGGCGATCCAGCGTGTCGTACTTCCAATCGCCGACTGCGCCAAACAAAATGGCATCACTGTCTTTGGCTAGCTGCAGCGTGGCGTCGGGCAGCGGATGGCCGCTGGCCTCATAGCCTGCACCACCCACGGGTGCGGATGCCATCTCCAATGGCAGATTCAGGGCCGTGAGGACTTTAACGGCCTCATCAATGATTTCAGGTCCGATACCATCGCCGGGAAGGATTGCAATTTTTGCCATGAGTAAAATTTAGTGAAACGAAAGAGGCCCTCGCACAGCTAGGGCAGCGTAGGGCAGGGCGGTAGACGGCTAGCGATCAGCTTGAAGGGTTCACCATCGTATGAGCCAACCATGGCATGCGGGCTAAGCGTTCCGCTTCAAAGGTCTTAATTTTGTCGGTGTGTAAGAGCGTGAGCCCAATGTCGTCTAAGCCGTTCGTCAAGCAGTGCTTGCGGAAGGCTTCAACCTCAAACGGCACCTCACCCAGTTGGCTACCACGCACCACTTGGGCTTGTAAATCAATCGTGAGCTCGAAGCCAGGGAATGCCAGCACTTCGTCGAACAATTTGGAGATAACCGGCTCAGGCAAGACGATAGGTAACAGACCGTTTTTGAAGCAGTTGTTAAAGAAAATGTCGGCAAAGCTCGGTGCCAGAATAGCGCGAAACCCGTATTGGTCGATGGCCCAGGGCGCGTGTTCGCGCGACGAGCCACAGCCAAAATTTTTACGCGCCAACAGGACAGA
The DNA here is from genome assembly GCA_018607835.1 of Methylobacillus sp. Taxonomy (GTDB): domain Bacteria; phylum Pseudomonadota; class Gammaproteobacteria; order Burkholderiales; family Burkholderiaceae_C; genus RS62. The sequence continues at coordinate 203,306 of JABBAS010000031.1, forward strand.
GGCGCCTTGATAACGTGGCTGATTCAAAATGAAGTCGGGATTCGGGCGACGGGTACTCGGATCTTGCCCGGGAAAGCCCGCGTCCAGATAGCGCCATTCGTCGAATAAGTTGGGACCAAACCCTGTCTTACGAATCGACTTTAAAAACTGCTTTGGAATGATCGCGTCGGTATCCACGTTCTCGCGATCCATGGGGGCAACGACGCCTGTGTGTAAATTAAATTTTTGCATGTGCTGTTTACTCTCGCTTGCTTACGCGATGGTTCGAACGTCAACGAAGTGACCCATCACGGCGGCGGCTGCGGCCATGGCGGGACTCACCAAGTGGGTGCGCCCTTGCGCGCCTTGACGGCCCTCAAAGTTTCGGTTGCTGGTCGATGCACAACGCTCGCCCGGTTCAAGGCGGTCAGCATTCATCGCCAGACACATAGAGCACCCGGGCTCACGCCACTCAAAACCGGCGGCCTTGAAGATCTCATGCAAACCCTCTTTTTCGGCTTGCGCTTTCACCAGTCCAGATCCGGGGACCACCATGGCCACTTTCAAGTTAGTCGCCACACGACGTCCCAGCTTCTTCACGACCGCTGCCGCGGCACGCATGTCCTCGATACGGCTATTTGTGCAAGAGCCGATAAATACCTTATCGACGAAGATATCTGCAATGGCCTTACCAGGCTCCAGACCCATGTAGGTTAGCGCGCGTTCTGTTGCCTCACGCTTATTGGCGTCTTTGATTTTTTCAGGGTCTGGCACAAAACCATCGATGCCAACCACCATCTCTGGTGAGGTGCCCCATGTGACTTGCGGCACGATGGTCGCACCATCAATCACCACGGTCTCATCAAAGCGAGCGCCTGGGTCTGAGCGCAAGGTGCGCCAGTAGGCCTCGGCTTGTTGCCATTCAGGTCCTGTTGGCGAGAACGGCCGTCCCTTGACGTATTGGATGGTCTTGTCATCAACGGCAACCAAGCCTGCGCGGGCACCCGCTTCAATCGCCATATTGCACACCGTCATGCGGCCTTCAATCGATAACTCGTGCATGACCGCACCACCAAATTCAATGGTGTAACCCGTACCGCCTGCGGTTCCTATACGACCGATGATGGCCAGCACCACGTCTTTGGCCGTGCAGCCCATCGGCAGTTTGCCATCCACGCGGACGAGCATGTTCTTTGCCTTTTTTGCGAGCAATGTTTGCGTCGCCATGACGTGTTCGACTTCGCTGGTACCAATGCCATGGGCCAAAGCGCCGAAGGCACCATGCGTTGATGTATGTGAGTCACCGCAGACCACTGTCATGCCAGGCAGGGTTGCGCCATTCTCAGGTCCGATGACGTGCACGATGCCTTGGCGCTTAGACAAAAACGGGAAGTAAGCCGCCGCGCCGTAAGCCGCCATGTTGTTGTCTAGCGTGACGACCTGTTCTTTGGAGATCGGGTCGGTAATGCCGTCATAGCCCTTGTCCCAGCCCTGCGTTGGGGTGTTGTGGTCAGCCGTTGCCACAATTGAACTGGCACGCCACAAGGGGCGCTTGGCTTGACGCAGGCCCTCAAAAGCCTGGGGGCTGGTGACCTCGTGTACGAGGTGGCGGTCAATGTACAGAACGGCTGTGCCGTCTTCTTCAGAGTGAACGACGTGTTCATCCCAAATTTTGTCGTAAAGCGTGCGTGACATGGTGTTTCCTATTAGTCAGCCGGACATTTTATTCCCTAAGCGTGCGCCTTGCCCCTGCCAGCGGTCTCAGAATGCCAATTAGCGGACAGGTGAGCGCTTTGGCGGGTTGGGGGCTGAGCAGGGTTACCCACGCAAGTCTCGTAAATAATAAAAAATTTATAGCATTAAGTAGTTACATTGAATATTAATGAATTATTATGTAGTACTTAGATACGCATAAAGGTGGTTGTATGTTGGTTGCTCCCTTTTCAAATTGATTTCGCCCCGCGGCCGTTGACCGCAGTCCATCCATGAGCTTCATCAGTTTGGGCACCACGCTAAAAGGTGATGTTTCTTCTGATGCGCCGGTATTACGCATAGATGGGCATGTTGAGGGGGACGTCCATCTGACCGATGGCCTCTTAACAATTGGCCAGATGGGGTCAGTGGCTGGAAATATCGACGCCAAAAATATACGTTTGGTTGGGCGTGCCAGCGGTCGTATGTCTGCCAGCGAGCGTATCGAGTGCATGCCCTCAGCCGTCTTTAAAGGCCACCTAATGGCAGATGGTGTCTCTGTTTGGGCCGGTGCGAAAATCACGGGCACCATGGCGTTGACCGCAGGTCAGACGCAGGCTAGCGTTGACCCAGTGCCGCGATTGATGGATGCCCACGCCGACGTGGCCTCGCCCAAGGCCATGGTCGCAAGCGCAGGCTGACGCGGGTATCAGGTGTGGGTCCGCCCGTTCGGGGGACTTACAAGGCCAACAACAAAAAAGCCCGCGGGTGACACCAGCGGGCTTTTTCTATGCACTCAGCCAAGCTAACCGTGCTTGGCGTCGTCCGTTTAGCGCTGCGTGATTGGCTTAACGTTGCGTGCTGTTTCGCCCGTAAACAACTGACGTGGGCGTCCGATCTTGTACTCTGGGTCGCCGATCATCTCGTTGAGCTGTGCAATCCAACCCGAGGTCCTTGCCAACGCAAATATGCCAGTGAACAGGTTCACAGGTATGCCAATGGCACGCTGCACGATGCCGGAGTAAAAGTCGACGTTGGGGTAGAGCTTGCGTGAAACAAAGTAATCATCTTCCAGCGCAATCTTCTCTAGTGCCATGGCCAACTTGAAGAGCGGGTCGTTTTCCAGACCCATCTCAGCCAAAACCTCTTTACACGTCTCTTGCATGAGTTTGGCGCGTGGGTCGTAGTTTTTATATACACGGTGACCGAAGCCCATCAGGCGCACGCCAGAGTTCTTATCTTTTACCTGCTCCATGAACTGACCAACCTTTTCTAGGCCGCCCATTCGCTGAATATCCTCAAGCATGTTCAAGCAGGCTTCGTTGGCACCACCGTGTGCGGGGCCCCACAAACAGGCAACGCCAGCTGCGATGGCTGCAAATGGGTTGGTACCTGACGAGCCACACAGACGAACCGTTGATGTGGAGGCGTTTTGCTCGTGGTCAGCATGCAGAATAAAGATGCGGTCCAAGGCGCGCTCAAGCACGGGGTTCACCTTGTACTCTTCGCATGGCGTCGCGAACATCATGTGCAAAAAGTTACCGGCATAGCTCAGTGAATTTTTTGGGTAGATATAAGGTTGACCAATTTTGTATTTGTACGCCATCGCAACCATCGTTGGCATCTTGGCGATGAGGCGAATGGCGGCAATGTGTCTATGCTCTGGGTTATTGATGTCCGTGCTGTCATGGTAGAACGCTGACATACCGCCAACCAAACCAGTGAGCACAGCCATTGGGTGCGCATCGCGGCGAAAGCCACGCATGAAGAATTGCATTTGGTCATTCACCATGGTGTGGCTAGTGACCAGGTGGTCGAAGTCCTTTTTCTGCTGCGCATTAGGCAAATCACCGTTTAGCAGCAGGTAGCAGGTGTCTAGGTAATCGCACTGAGTGGCCAGCTGCTCGATGGGGTAGCCGCGGTATAGCAGCTCACCTTTGTCGCCATCGATGTAGGTAATGGTCGATTGGCACGACGCCGTTGATAAAAATCCGGGGTCATATGTGAACATGCCGGTCTGCGCGTAGAGCTTGCGGATGTCAACGACATCAGGGCCGACGCTACCACTGTAAACGGGCATTTCTACGCTGGGGCTGCCATTGCTAAAAGAGAGTGTGGCTTGATTATCAGCAAGTTTCATGACTCAGTTTCCTTGTCTAGTTGAGTGTTATGCGCTGGCACGCATGAGAGGCAGGAGTGCCATGACATCGGCGGTAGCCAATGCGCCTTGCGGCTCTTTCCGTGCCAATAACAGGTCCAGTAAATCGTTATCGGATAAATCCATTAAGTCGGTAACAGCTTGCGCCTGATCGACCGTTAGGGACGCTTCGTAGCGCTTAAAAAAACGTTCGATGAACAAGTCGTTCTCTAGCAGGCCTCGTCGGCAACGCCACTTGAGTTTACTCAACTCGCGTTCGCCAATGAGGGGGCTGCTGGTCTGCATATTATTGGGCTGTCTAATTAAACAGCGCGTAAAACCATCATTTCTTTGATCTTACCAATGGCCTTCGTGGGGTTCAGACCCTTGGGGCAAACATCGACACAGTTCATGATGGTGTGGCAACGGAATAGACGGTAAGGATCTTCCAAGTTGTCCAAGCGCTCAGACGTCGCCTCATCACGGCTGTCCGCAATAAAGCGATACGCCTGTAACAAGCCTGCAGGGCCCACAAATTTGTCGGGATTCCACCAAAAGCTTGGGCAGCTGGTGGAGCAACTCGCGCACAAAATGCACTCGTACAGGCCGTTCAGTTCATCGCGCTCTTCGGGGGACTGCAGGCGCTCTTTGTCGGGCACCTGCGTGGTGTTGACCAGATAGGGCTTGATGGAGTTGTACTGCTTGAAGAACAGGGTCATGTCGACAATCAGGTCGCGCACGACAGGCAAGCCAGGTAGCGGCTTGAGTACGATGGTTTGCGGCAACGTGAGCAAGTTTGTCAAACAAGCCAACCCATTTTTGCCGTTGATGTTCATGGCATCCGAACCACACACGCCCTCGCGGCATGAGCGACGGAAGGTGATGCTGGGGTCTTGTGCTTTGAGCTTCATCAAGGCGTCTAGCAGCATGCGCTCTGAACCGTCGAGTTCAATGTCGATGGTTTGCATGTACGGCTTGGCGTCCTTTTCAGGGTCGTAACGGTAGATTTTGAATGTGCGGGTATTTTTAGACATGTTGGTTTGCTCCGTATTCTTTAGAAGGTGCGCACTTTGGGTGGCACTGAGTCAACGGTGAGTGGCTTCAAGTTGACGGGCTTGTAAGACAACGAGTTATCTGCACTGTGCCACAACGTGTGCTTCATCCACTCTTTGTCGTTGCGACCCAGCGGGAATTCGGCATCGTCTGAGGGGCGCTCGTAGTCGTATACCGTGTGTGCACCGCGGCACTCGTGGCGCGCGGCGGCAGAGGTCATGGTGGCTTGCGCGCACTCGATGAGGTTCTCAACTTCCAATGCCTCGATGCGTGCGGTGTTGAAGGTTTTGGACTTGTCACCCAAGTGGATCTTCGCGACGCGCTCGCGCATGCTATTAATTTGCGCGACGCCTTCGTCCATGGTCTCTTGCGTGCGGAACACGCCCGCATGCAACTGCATGGACTTGCGGATGTCGTCGGCAACGTCTTGCGCGTACTCGCCGTCTGTAGACGCATCCAAGCGAGCCAAGCGCGCGAGCGACTTGTCTGCGGCATCCGCAGGCAATGGCTTGTGCTCTTTTTGCTTGTCATTAAACGACACGATGTGGTTGCCTGCTGCGCGACCAAAGACCAGTAAGTCGAGCAATGAATTTGTGCCTAAGCGGTTGGCGCCGTGTACGCTCACACAGGAGCATTCGCCCACGGCGTACAGGCCGTTAACGACCTGTTGCGTTCCGTCTGCGCCCGGGGTCACGACTTGGCCGTTGATGTTGGTCGGAATACCGCCCATTTGGTAGTGAATGGTTGGCACCACGGGGATAGGCTCGCGCGTGATGTCGACGTTCGCGAAGTTCACACCAATTTCGTAGACCGAGGGAATCCGCTTGTGGATGGTCTCGGCGCCGAGGTGGTCCAGCTTCATATGGATGTAATCTTTGTTAGGCCCGCAGCCGCGGCCTTCCTTGATCTCTTGGTCCATACAGCGTGAAACGAAGTCTCGCGGTGCCAAGTCCTTTAGTGTCGGTGCATAGCGCTCCATGAAGCGCTCACCGTCGCTATTGAGCAAAATCGCGCCTTCGCCTCGGCAACCTTCTGTGAGCAACACACCGGCACCGGCAACGCCTGTGGGGTGGAATTGCCAGAACTCCATGTCTTGCAACGGAATGTCTGCGCGTGCCGCCATGCCCATACCGTCGCCCGTGTTGATGAAGGCATTGGTGGATGCGGCAAAAATACGTCCAGCACCGCCGGTTGCCAGCATGGTGGTTTTGGCTTCAAGGACGTACACGTCGCCGGTTTCCATTTCCATGGCGGTGACGCCGACCACGTCGCCATCGGCGTCACGGATCAGGTCAAGCGCCATCCACTCTACGAAAAATGTGGTTCGCGCCTCGACGTTTTGCTGGTACAGCGTGTGAAGCATTGCGTGCCCTGTACGGTCAGCCGCCGCACAGGCGCGTTGCACCGGCTTCTCGCCGTAGTTGGCGGTGTGGCCGCCAAAAGGACGCTGATAAATCGTGCCATCGGGGTTGCGGTCGAATGGCATACCCATGTGCTCGAGGTCGTACACCACCTTGGGTGCTTCACGACACATGAACTCAATGGCGTCTTGGTCACCCAGCCAATCCGAGCCCTTGACTGTGTCGTAGAAGTGGTAGTGCCAGTTGTCCTCGGACATGTTACCCAGCGAGGCACCAATGCCGCCCTGCGCGGCAACGGTGTGTGAGCGCGTGGGAAAAACCTTGGATAACACGGCAACATTTAGACCGGCGCGCGCCAACTGCAATGAGGCGCGCATGCCTGAGCCGCCCGCGCCGACGATGATGACGTCGAAACGTCGCTTTGGCAGAGTTGAGGTTGTCGTCATGGCTTAGAGTCTCCAAAGAGCTTGAATGGCCCAGCCTGCACACGCAATCAGCCAAACCAAGGTAAACAGATGTAGTGCCAGGCGCAGACCGACTGGCTTGATGTAGTCCATCCAAATGTCACGCATGCCTACCCACACGTGATAGAGAAGGGAAAGAATGACTGTAAAGGTGAAGACCTTCATCCACTGCGCGGCAAAAATACCTGCCCACACCGCGTAGGTAATGGGGCCGCTGGTGAGCAGCACCTGAGCTAACAGCAACACGGTGAACAGGGCCATCAAGACGGCGGTAGCCCGTTGGGCCATCCAGTCCCGCAAGCCATAGTGCGCGCCGGTAACGACGCGCTTAGAACCAAAATTTACTGACATGAGAAATCCTTGGTTGATTAATTAATACAGGCCAAACAATTTGGCGCCGAGGATTGCGGTGAGGCCAAAACCGATCACCAAGGTGGCCAAGGCCGACGACTTGCCGAAGGATTTGGTCACCGAGTGCGTGGCATCCATGTAAAGGTGTCGCACACCTGCCGTGAAGTGATGCAAATAAGCCCAGATCAGCGCCAAGGCCACCAGCTTTAGAAACCAGCCTGGGTAGACACTGACCCCATCAACGAATGCTGATGTGAGGTAGTTGTAGGAGATTTCTGACGAAACAGACTTGTCGAACATCCAGATGATGAAGGGCATCAAAACAAACATTAACAAGCCGCTCACGCGGTGCAATATCGACACCCAACCTGCGGGCGGTAGCCGGTAGGTTGTCAGATCGGTGAAGGCGTTGATGTTGCGGAATTCAGGCCGCTGTTTTTTCAACTGGGTCATGGCTAAGGGCTTCCTGTTTTGAGACGTCTGTAAACGCTGAGGTGCAAGGTATCGTGGGGTTCGTAACTCAGATGTAACTACTCGTGATCTCTGATTCTATTGCAATGCAATAAGATTTTTAGTTGAAGGTCTTCGCATCGTTACGCGATTTCGTCATTGACGTGTATCAACCGTAACCTCGGCGACTTTGTCGTGTGCGCTGGTGTCAGTTCAACTCATTTTTGTAATGGTGTGTGTCAGTGCGATAGAGCGCGCGACGCAACTCCATGGGCGCATTGTTATAGGTGTAGGCGACGCGCTCCACGCTCAAAAGCGGGGTATCCGCACTCACCTCTAGCAGTTCGCACGCGGCTGGATCGGGGGAAACGGCCTTGATGCGCTCTTCTGCCCGCACCATGCGTACGCCGAAAACGGATTCAAATAGGCTGTACATGGCGCCCGGGTGGGCGCTGAGTTGCGCGACACTGAGCCCCTTAAATGGCGTGGCGGGCAACCAAATATCTTCACAAATGGTGGGTATGCCAGAAAACCCCAAGACCCGACGCATCTGTAGCAGGGGGTCGGCAGTCCGTAGGTTCAATAAGCGGGCTATTTCTGCAGAAGCCCTGACACGGCGACAAAACACAATGTGACGTTCCGCCGGCCCTTCGGTCTGTATGGTGCCGACGTCTGGCTCAAGGCGCAAGAACCGGTACTGCACCTGACGCTCCGAGTGGGTCGCAACGAACGTGCCTTTGCCTTGTTTGCGCACGAGCAGGTTGGACGCGGCAAGCTCGTCAATGGCCTTGCGCACCGTGCCTTGGCTGACGCCAAACCGTGCGGCCAGATCGAACTCACTGGGAATCACTTCGCCAGGTTGCCACTCTGCATTTTCAAGGCCTTGCAAAATTTGCGCCTTTATTTGCTGATACAGCGGACTGAATGCGGGCGCGCCCAAGGCGCTTGCGTTGCCATCATTCGCGGCGTTGGTTGTGGGGGTGTTTATTTGGGGTGTTCGCATGGTGACGTCTTTTCGGCTGGCGCGGTAGCGCGCCGATCGCCATTAATGGTCAGCAAAAATTATATCTTATATAAGACACAAGACGTTGACTTCTAGGGTTTACCAGAGTAAACTCACGCCCAGTTTCTGGTGGAGCAGCGGCGTCTTTCGCTTGGCTTCCAAGCGGCCATCACGCCGGCTTGTTTCCCCTCGCAACCCCTCTTTTATTTTTCACTCTTAATGGAGTCTCGATATGAGTAAGAATCCCGTTCGCGTGGCTGTTACTGGCGCCGCTGGTCAAATTGGTTACGCCTTGTTATTCCGCATTGCCTCCGGCGATATGTTGGGTAAAGACCAGCCCGTTATTCTCCAATTGCTTGAAATCCCCGACGAGAAGGCGCAAAACGCGCTCAAAGGCGTGATGATGGAGTTGGATGATTGCGCATTCCCATTGCTGACGAGCATGAGTGCGCATAGCGACCCGATGACCGCCTTTAAAGATGCCGACTACGCGTTATTGGTCGGCTCACGCCCACGCGGCCCTGGTATGGAGCGCGCCGAGTTGTTGGCCATGAACGGCGCTATCTTCACAGCCCAAGGCAAAGCCTTGAACGCAGTAGCGAGCCGCGATGTCAAGGTGTTGGTGGTGGGTAACCCCGCGAATACCAACGCCTATATCGCCATGAAGAGCGCGCCAGACTTGAATCCACGTAACTTCACCGCGATGCTGCGCTTGGATCACAACCGTGCCGCGAGCCAAATCGCCGCTAAGACGGGCAAGGCGGTTGCCGATATTGAGAAGCTGTGCGTGTGGGGCAACCACTCGCCGACCATGTATGCCGACTACCGTTTTGCAACCATCGCGGGTGAATCGGTGAAGGACATGATCAATGATCAAGACTGGAATGCAAACACGTTTTTGCCAACCGTCGGTAAGCGTGGTGCCGCCATTATTGAGGCGCGCGGCTTGAGTTCTGCTGCATCGGCTGCCAATGCAGCGATTGACCACATGCGCGATTGGGCGATGGGTACCGACGGTGCTTGGGTCACCATGGGCGTGGCGTCGCGCGGCGAATACGGTATTCCGGAAGGCGTGATGTTTGGTTTCCCCGTAACCTGTGCCAATGGTGACTACACCATCGTCGACGGTTTGGAAATTGATGCCTTCAGTCAAACCTGCATTGATAAGACGCTCAAAGAGTTGACTGACGAGCAAGCGGGCGTTGCCCATTTGGTCTAAGCGCTTGAAGGCAACGTCGTGAAAGTCATCACCAACCACCACCCGCGCAGCGTGCTGCTGGGCGCGCAGGCGGCTCAATTAGGGTTGCCAGTTTGTGATCACTATTGCGGCGTTATGCCGCGCATGATCAAGAGCTTGGCGTTGCAAAGAACGCTGATGCAGGAGTTTGGTACGTGCGTATTTGACGTCACCCTCGATTGCGAAGACGGTGCGCCTGTTGGAGAAGAAATTGCCCATGCCGAAGCGATCGCCGCTTTGTTATTGGACCAACAGCCGGCGCACAACGGCGCGCGAGTGGGGGTGCGTCTGCATTCTTTGGATAGTGGATTAGAGTCTCATCCGCGGCGCACGCACTTCGAGGATGATGCGCGCATTATCTTGACGCAAGCAAGTGCTCAGATTGCTTATGTGATGGTGCCCAAAATCGAGTCGGTGTCTGATGTCGATAAGGCATGCAAAGTCATCGACGAAGCGATTGCCGTGTCAGACGGTGGCAATGTCTTTCAACGTCGCGCCATGCCGTTGCATGTGCTCATTGAGTCACCTGCCGCCGTTCATCAGGTGCACGCGATTGCGGCGCACCCGCGTGTGCAATCCATGAGCTTTGGCCTGATGGACTTTATATCCAGTCACGGGGGCGCGATCCCTGATTCTGCGATGAACGTGGACGGACAATTTAGTCATCCGTTGGTCGTGCGAGCCAAACTTGAAATCGCGAGTGCCTGCCATGCGGCAGGTAAAGTGCCGTCGCACTGCGTGATGACTGAGTTCAAAGATATCGCTGCCCTGCGCTTGGCGGCACAGCGGGCCAACCGGGAGTTGGGCTTTACACGGATGTGGAGTATTCACCCCGATCAAATTCGCCCGATCATTGATGCTTTTTCACCGAGCACCGACGATGTGGCGCATGCCGGCCGTGTGATCACGGCTGCGTTGGCGGCGCAGTGGGCGCCCGTCTCGGTTGACGACCAATTGCATGACCGTGCGAGTTATCGTTTTTATTGGCAACTATTGGAGCGTGCACACACAACCGGTGTGGCCGTGCCTGAGTCGTTGCAACACTTTTTTTAATTGGAGCCTGACATGACAGACTTTTTGAAAACATACGAAGCCCATGTGGCTGAGCGCGCTGAATTGGGTATTCCCCCTTTGCCGCTGTCTGCGGTGCAGACCGCCGACGTCATTGAACTGATTAAAAACCCACCCGCAGGACATGGTGATGACTTGGTGACGTTGCTCACCTACCGTGTGCCGCCAGGTGTTGACGATGCCGCCAAAGTAAAAGCGAGCTTTTTGTCTGCAGTGGCACATGGGGACGTGGCCTGCCCACTGATCTCCGACGTCAAGGCGACCCAATTACTCGGCACGATGCTGGGTGGCTACAACGTGAAGCCGCTGATTGATTTGCTCGACCGCCCATCCGTTGCAACGGAAGCCGCTACGGGATTGAAGAGCACCTTGCTGATGTTTGACGCCTTCCACGATGTAGCCGAGAAGGCGACCGCGGGTAACGCCCATGCCAAAGAGGTGATTCAGAGCTGGGCAGATGCGGAGTGGTTTACCAAGCGCCCCAAGGTGGCAGAAAAAATTACGGTGACCGTTTTTAAGGTCCCTGGTGAAACCAACACCGATGACTTGTCGCCGGCACCTGACGCTTGGAGCCGCCCGGATATCCCCTTGCACTATCTGGCCATGTTGAAGAACACGCGCTCCGATGCCGCTTTCACGCCGGAAGAAGACGGCAAGCGTGGCCCCGTTAAGTTCATCGAGGACTTGAAGTCAAAAGGCCACCTGATTGCCTATGTGGGCGACGTCGTGGGTACGGGTTCGTCGCGTAAGTCCGCCACCAACAGCGCGGTGTGGGCAACGGGTGAAGATATTCCGTATGTGCCAAACAAGCGTTTTGGTGGTGTGACACTGGGTGGCAAGATTGCGCCGATTTACTTCAATACGCAAGAAGATTCTGGTTCTCTGCCCATTGAAGTTGATGTCGGCCGGCTTGAAATGGGTGATGTCATAGACATCTACCCGTACGCCGGAAAAATTGAGCGTGATGGAGCAGTCATTGAAACGTTTCAGCTGCGCAGCGATGTCTTATTGGATGAGGTGCAGGCCGGTGGTCGCATCAACCTGATTATCGGCCGCTCGCTGACAGCGAAGGCGCTGGAGTTCTTGGGCTTGCCCGCGACGGATGTGTTCCGCTTGCCCGTGGCGCCCGTGGATAGCGGCAAGGGCTACACCGTTGCGCAAAAAATGGTGGGGCGTGCGTGCGGTATGCCGGTTGTCGATGGCAACCAGCAGGGCATTCGCCCTGGCACCTACTGTGAGCCTAAGATGACCACCGTTGGTTCGCAAGACACCACCGGTCCGATGACGCGCGATGAATTGAAAGATTTGGCGTGCTTGGGCTTCTCCAGTGATTTGGTGATGCAGTCTTTCTGTCACACAGCGGCCTATCCCAAGCCGGTCGACGTGAAGACCCACCACGAGCTGCCGCACTTTATGAGTGACCGTGGCGGTGTGGCGTTGCGTCCCGGCGATGGCGTGATTCACTCTTGGCTTAACCGTTTGTTGTTGCCGGATACCGTTGGTACGGGCGGCGATAGCCATACGCGCTTCCCCATTGGTATTTCGTTTCCTGCGGGCTCTGGCTTGGTCGCCTTTGCAGCCGCAACAGGCGTGATGCCTTTAGATATGCCTGAAAGCGTTTTGGTGCGTTTTAAAGGTGTGATGCAGCCGGGTATTACGTTGCGCGATTTGGTGCATGCGATTCCGTATTTCGCCATCAAGCAAGGCCTGTTAACGGTTGCTAAGGCAGGCAAGGTCAATGCCTTCTCTGGTCGCGTGATTGAAATTGAGGGCTTGCCTCAGTTGAAGGTTGAGCAGGCATTCGAGTTGTCTGACGCTACCGCCGAGCGCTCTGCCGCGGGTTGTACCGTGAAGCTGGATAAAGAACCGGTCATGGAGTACATGCAGTCGAACATTGTGTTGATGAAGAACATGATTGCCAACGGCTACTCTGACGCCCGTACCCTGCGTCGCCGTATTGAGGCGATGGAGAAGTGGCTGGCGACGCCTGAGTTGCTTGAGGCGGATGCTGATGCGGACTACGCTGAGGTCATTGAAATTGATCTGGCCGACATCAAAGAGCCCATCGTGTGTTGCCCTAACGATCCAGACGATGCGAAGTTGTTGTCTGAAGTAGCGGGTAATGTCATCGAAGAGGTCTTTATTGGCTCGTGCATGACCAACATCGGTCACTTCCGTGCGGCCTCTAAGTTGTTGGAAGGCAAGCGCGATATCCCAGTCAAGCTGTGGGTCGCACCGCCAACCAAAATGGACGCTGACGAACTGACCAAAGAAGGGCATTACGGCGTGTTTGGCGCTGCGGGTGCGCGTATGGAGATGCCTGGTTGCTCCTTGTGCATGGGTAACCAAGCGCAGGTGCGTGAGGGGGCTACCGTCATGTCGACATCCACACGTAACTTCCCTAACCGCTTGGGCAAAAATAGTTTTGTGTATTTGGGTTCAGCGGAGTTGGCGGCTGTTTGCTCTCGCTTGGGACGTATTCCGACGATTGAGGAATACCTTGAGCAAACGGGTGTGCTCGCCGATGCAGGTGCCGAAGTGTATCGCTACATGAACTTCAATGAAATTGATAGCTATGTGGAGAAGGCGAGCACGGTGACAGCGTAAATCGCAAGTTACTCGTACTCGTACTCGCAGTCCTAAACTGACGGTTGCTAAGACCTCGCCACCCAGTGGGTTGCGAGGTCTTTTTTTGTTAAATTAAGACGTCCAACCGATACACGCTGGCGCTATTTTTATGCAAACTCCTCTATTGTCTCCCCACGTATTGATTGCCGGTGGCGGTATCGGTGGTTTATCAGCGGGTATCGCCTGCGCGCAAAAGGGTTTGACCGTGCGCTTGTACGAGCGATCCACACCTGTCGGCGATGTAGGGGCAGGCATACAGTTAGGCCCGAACGTGACCCGCATATTGGATGCTTGGGGCGTGTTGCCCCGGTTGGCACAGCAGGCGTGTGAGCCCGAGCGCTTGGTTGCGCGCGCCATGGCTTCTGGTCGTGTGCTCGGGGAGGTCCCGTTGCGTGGCCGCGCACGTGAAAAATATGGTGCACCCTATGTAACGGTTCATCGCGGCGACCTTCATGCGGCGCTGTTCTCGCATCTGGGTGCGCTTGCCGACTCCGCGGATGTTTTTGTGCACGCGGGGACGGCGGTGACGGGTTTGGTTCAAGCATCCACTGACGACGTGGGTCTGCAATTGGACAACGGCCAAATCGTCCAAGGCGACGCTGTGGTTGGCGCAGATGGTCTATGGAGCGCTGTGAGGGGGCTCGCATGGAACGATGGATCGCCAACGGCGACAGGCCACGTGGCCTACCGGGCATCGGTTGCTATGGGTGACTTGCCAAAGGCGTTGCGCGCTATGGACGTGACGGTTTGGCTTGGGCCACGCGCGCATGTTGTGCACTACCCTATCCGTGGTGGTCAGACTATGAACATCGTGGTGATCGCAGAGGGCGTGCCCGTGGTCGATCGCGAGTCGTGGGAAAACCGCGTGCGCTCACAGACGGTGCACGAGGCGCTGGGCACGTGCTGCGCGGCCTTATCTGAGCTGATGGCCGCTGTGCCTATGGCATCTGCGAGCGGTGACAGTGGTTGGCGCGCATGGCAATTATTTGATCGTGCTCCTGTGCAATCGGGTGATGCGTTGGTGCGGGACCGTGTGGTTTTGTTGGGGGATGCTGCGCACCCCATGCGGCCTTACCTGGCGCAGGGAGCCGCGATGGCGATAGAGGATGCGCAAGGGCTGTCGTACGCCTTGGCAGGTGATGTATCGGGTGTGACGCAGCGTTTGAGTAACTATGCCGACACACGGTGGCAACGGTGCGCGCGGGTGCAGGCAACCGCACGTCGCAATGGGGACGTCTTTCATGCGAGTGGCCTGACGCGGCTAGGTCGTGATGCCGCGATGTGGGCAATGGGACGGCGCCTGATGGATCCCGCGTGGCTTTACGGCTACGCGATGTAAGCCCGCTCGCAGTGTGTCAGTCGGTCACGCGTCCCAGCAACAGGTATTCCATGAGTGCCTTTTGCACGTGAAGCCGGTTTTCCGCTTCATCCCACACCACCGACTGCGGTCCATCAATGACGTCGGCATCCACTTCTTCACCACGGTGGGCGGGTAGGCAGTGCATAAACAGGGCCTCTGGTTGAGCGACGGCCATCATGGATTGGCTTACACGCCAACTCGCAAAGGCGGCGCGCCGGGTTTCGTTTTCAGCCTCGTAGCCCATGCTGGTCCATACATCGGTGGTCACCAAATCGGCGCCAGCGCACGCGTGCGTTGGGTCTTTAAAAGTGGCAAAGCATTGCTGGTTTTTCACCCCAGCTAACACCTGATCAACCTCATAGCCACTCGGCGTGCTGACGTGGACCTTAAAGTCCAGAATGTCGGCCGCTTGCAACCACGTATTCGCCATGTTGTTACCGTCACCAACCCAAGCCACTGTTTTGCCGGTGATGGCACCACGGTGTTCCATAAAGGTGAAGATGTCCGCCAAAATCTGGCAGGGGTGGTATTCGTTGGTGAGACCGTTGATGACGGGAACACGCGAAAAAGCCGCAAATTTTTCAATTTTGCTTTGCTCATAGGTGCGAATCATCACGATATCGGTCATACGACTGATGACACGCGCACTGTCCTCAATGGGTTCTGAGCGCCCCAGTTGACTGTCGCCTGTGGTCAGGTGGACCACGCTACCTCCCAGCTGGTACATACCCGCCTCAAAGCTCACGCGGGTGCGTGTGCTGGCCTTCTCGAAAATGAGCGCCAGGGTTCGATCACTTAGCGGCTGGTAGGCCTCGTAACTTTTGAATTTGGCTTTGATGATGCGCGCACGCTCGAAAATCCATGCGTACTCGTCGGCATTCAGGTCACTAAATTGCAGGTAATGTTTCATAGGTTGTCGGCTTTTGCTGCTCACGTAACTTTGGGGTGCAACAGGTTTAAAACCAGTGGCCTCAATATAGCGACGATCTCATCTATCTGCGCCGTCGTGATCAGCAGTGGGGGCACCATGCGTATGACGGTGTCGGCAGTGACGCTAATTAGTAAGCCAGCGTCTGCGGCCTGCATCACGATTTGACCGCAGGGGACGCGGGTCTCCACGCCAATCATTAGACCACGGCCACGAATGGACACGACACCGGGTTCATCGGCAAACGCCGCCTGCAAAGCCGCCTTGAAATAGGCACCCACTGCCGAGGCATTGTTCAGGAGGTCCTCTTCCTCCATGATGCGCAGCGTTTCCACGCCTGCCCGCATAGCCAGTGGGTTACCGCCAAAGGTACTGCCATGGTTACCCGGCTGCAAAATGCCTGCCGCTTTGGGGCCTGCGACGACGGCACCAATGGGTACACCAGAGCCCAAACCCTTAGCCAATGGCATGACGTCGGGAACGATGCCAGCCCATTGGTGTGCAAACCATTTCCCGGTGCGTCCAATGCCGCACTGCACTTCGTCAATCATCAAGAGCCAGTCATTGGCATCGCAGAGTGCACGGACGGCTTGCATGTAGTCATCGCTCAGTGGATTGACGCCACCTTCACCTTGAATCGCTTCAAAGAAGATGGCGACCACATCGTCACGTCCGTCGGTCGCGGTCTGTAGTGCAGCGAGGTCATTGGTTGGCACCCGTATGAAGTCATCCACCAAGGGCCCGAAACCCTCTTGAACCTTGGGGTTGCCTGTTGCGCTGAGCGTGGCAATGCTGCGCCCGTGGAAGGCGTGTTCATAGACCACGACCTTGGGGTGGGCGATGCCTTTCTGATGACCAAATTTCCTAGCCATCTTCAGGGCCGCTTCGTTGGCCTCTAGGCCACTGTTACAAAAGAACACGTTGGTCATGCCAGACAGCGCCACCAATTTTGCGGCGAGTGCCTCTTGGTGAGGGATGTGGTAATAGTTGGACGTGTGCATGAGCAAGCCGACTTGCTCTTGCAGCGCCTTCACCAGCTGCGGATGCGCATGGCCCAAGGTGTTCACCGCGATGCCACCTAAAGCGTCTAGGTAGCGCTTACCGTTGACATCCCACAGGTAGCAGCCCTCGCCGCGTGCCATGGCAATCGGTAAGCGTCCGTAGGTGTTCATCACGTGGGGTGATGCGGCGGTAATGGTCATGCGTGCGCTCCGTTGTGAGGGTCTGCAAAGTAAACAATGATTCTACTGTTCAGTGACGCCTTAAATAGTGCTAACCGCTGCATCTGTTGTCAGCGGGCAATTCCCCCTTGTGTGTAGGGCGAAGCGGCAGGCCAAGTCTTATATAAGATATACTACTCACAGGTCGTTTACAGGGCGAGACGACCGACACGTTCATCCCATTTCACCCCCGATTTACTGCGAAGACCTGAGCCGATTCATGGCGAAATATGCCCTCTCTAAAGACGTCAAAGAAATCTTTATCCAAGGCGTCAACGCGGAAGGTAAGGTTTTTCGTCCGAGTGATTGGGCGGAGCGTTTGGCGGGGGTGCTGAGCTCTTTCCGTCCCGGCGGTGCCAAGCCGGGTGACCACATCAGCTATTCACCGTGGTGCGTGCCGACCAGTATTGGTGGCGTAAAGTGCGTGATCGTTCAAGCCGCGTTGCGCGATGCCGAGCCCATGGCATGGGACTTTGTCATCAACTTTGCCGCTGATAACGAGATGATTGTCTCGGAGGCGTGCTCGCTTCCCGACTGGCCTAAAGGGTAAGCGCTTACTGTTTAGCAAGGGTTCGTAAGTCAGCCATTAAAAAAGCCGCTCAAGGAGCGGCTTTTTATTTGAATAGATTCGCTGGCAGCGCACCCGATTCAAACGGCGGTGTGGGCACTAAACCCAACACCGTGCGAACTGTCGTTAGACAGTAGGCCGCAATTAAGCGGCAGTTGCCAAGGCCTTAACCCTAGCGGACAGGCGGCTCTTATCACGAGCAGCCTTGTTCTTGTGAAAGATGCCTTTGTCGGCAATGCTGTCCACAACACCTTGCATTTTGGAGAACAACTCAACTGCCTTGTCCTTTTCACCAGCAGCAACGGCTTTTTCAACGTTCTTGATGACTGTGCGGTACTTTGAACGCAGCGACGTGTGTGCTGCATTCAGTTTGATGTTTTGACGTGCGCGTTTCCGACCGGAGGCCAGGCGCGGGTTCTTTTTCTTAGCTTTAGTTGCCATGTGTAGATTTCCTGTAGTTTGCAGATGTTGCCAGCGAACCCGACATTATAGCCCGGGGAAACCGCGTTGACCACCTTTCAGGGTGGGATTTTGGTGCAATCGCGGCAATTTATGGCGGTCTAGTCGCTACACTGGCCGGGTGAACCTATTTAAATCAGCTTCTTTGGTGTCCTTGCTCACCTTGGCCTCTCGGGTCGCTGGGCTGGTGCGTGAGTTGCTGGTGGCGGCTCTTTTTGGTGCAAGCGCCACGACAGACGCATTTAATGTTGCGTTTCGTATTCCCAATCTACTTCGGCGTCTGTTTGCTGAAGGGGCTTTTAGCCAAGCCTTTGTGCCCGTGCTCGCTGCGACCAAAGAGACTGAGGGTTTTGATGCCACCCACATTTTGGTGAACCGCGTTGCGACCGTGTTGGTCTGGACGTTGCTGGCCACTTGCCTTGTCGGCGTGATCGGTGCCCCGTGGCTGGTGTGGGCCATGGCGAGCGGCTTGCAGCAAAGCGGGACGGGCTTTGATACCGCAGTGGTGCTCACGCGTTGGATGTTTCCTTACATCGCGTTCATGTCCTTGGTTGCACTCGCGGCGGGGATTTTGAACACTTGGAAGCATTTTTGGGTGCCTGCCGCGACGCCCGTGCTGTTGAACCTTGCCATGATTGTGGGCGCTTGGATCGGGGCACCCTGGCTGGCTGCTCGTGGGTATGAGCCTATCTATGGTCTAGCCGCGGGTGTCATGGTTGGTGGTGTGTTGCAGCTGGCTATACAGATCCCCACCCTGCGTCGCATTGGGATGCTCCCGCGTATTGGGCTGCATCCGGGCGCTGTCCGCGCGGCGTGGAAGGATCCGGGTACGCGGCGGATACTCAGCCTGATGGCGCCGGCCCTACTTGGGGTCAGCGTGGCGCAGATATCACTGTTGATCAATACGCAAATTGCGTCGCATCTGGCGACGGGTAGCGTGAGTTGGCTGACCTACGCCGATCGCTTGATGGAGTTTCCAACCGCGCTGTTGGGTGTTGCTATGGGGGTGGTGTTGCTTCCCCAACTTGCCAGCGCCAAAGCGCAGGGTGACCATGCTGCGTATAGCGGACTGTTGGACTGGGGACTGCGCTTGGTATTCGTTTTCAGCGCGCCGTGCGCGCTGGCCTTGCTAGTGATTGCCGAACCCTTGGTCGCGACGCTGTATAACTACGGTCGCTTCACCGCGTCGGATGTCAGCCAAACAGCGACCGCCTTAGCGGGTTACGGCATTGGCTTGGTGGGCTTGGTCGCGATCAAAATTTTGGCGCCCGGTTACTTCGCCAATCAAGACACCAAGACGCCGGTCAAAATCGCGATTTTCGTCCTGATCCTGACCCAGTGTCTCAATGTGTTGTTGGTGCCTTACTTGGCGCACGCGGGTCTCGCCGTGGCCATTGGTTTGGGCGCACTTGTGAACGCATTTTGCTTATGGTTTGGTTTAGCGCGCCGAGGGGTGTTACAACATGGGCATGGCTGGGGCGGTTTACTGGGGCGCGTTGCGCTGGGCTGTTTGGCGCTGCTGGCTTGGTTGTTGTGGTCGCGGGGCTGGATTAGTTGGGTGGACGGAACCGTTTACTGGGCCACACGCGCCGCCACCTTAGGTCTTATTTGCGTGGGTGGCGCGGTTATTTATTTGGGCTGTTTGGCCGTTTTAGGTGTGCCGCTCAAAGCCATGATGCGCCGCAAGGCAGTGGTATCACGGTTGGATCAGACCCGTCAGGGCGTATCGGAGGATTGACAGTGTGGGAGCCTAAGCAAGCGTCGGCGTTAGAGTACTTCGCCATGTTGGTAGCCGACGAGGGCGATTTGCCCCTGCTCGAGGCGGCCACGAGTCTGGCGATGGACGAGTACCCCGATCTCTCGCTGACCGCTGTACCCAACGCCATGGACCAATTGATGGGTCGCCTACACCGTCGGGTGCTAGCCGATGCCGATCCAATAGAGCGCACGCGGATTCTCAATCAGTTTTTCTTCCATGAGCTCGGCTTCAAGGGTAACGTCAACAATTACTACGACCCCGACAACAGCTTCATTCATCTGGTGTTGAAGACACGGATAGGAATACCCATCTCTTTGGCCATTATCTGGCTGGAGTTGGCCAACAGCTTGGATTTAAATGCCTGCGGTATCGCATTTCCCGGTCACTTTTTGTGCAAGTTGCGCTTGCCCGAAGGTCAGGTCATCGTTGATCCGTTTTCTGGCGACACCTTGAGCCGTGAGGATGTGTCGGAGCGCGCACAGCCGTTTAAGCAGCTGCATGGCTTGCTGGGCGCAGACGATGCGCCGGTAGATCTGTTTTTGCAACCGGCTTCAGCGGGAGACATCCTCAGCCGCATGTTGCTGAACCTGCGAGAGATTCATCGCAGCAATGACGACCCCGTGCGTGAGCTCGCAGTCCATGAGCGGCTGGTTGTTTTGTCGCCTAAGGACTGGCCATTACGACGCGACCGTGGTCTGTGCGCGGCAAAACTAGGCGATAAGCGCGCCGCCGTTCGTGACCTTGAGGCCTATCTAGACCAGGTACCCAACGCCCCAGACCGTGCGCAAATCAGCGCGGCCTTGAGTCAGTTGATTCAGGTGTGAACGATGACGGGTGTCGCGCGATCCGTAGTGACCACTGTCCCAATGGCGTAGGCCTGCTCACCTAACGCCGTAAACGCGTCCTGTACGGCGCCGGCTTGGGCTGCTGGCACGATGGCGACCATGCCAATCCCGTTGTTAAACGTGCGATTCATTTCGCTTTCGTCTATGCCAGCGGTTTGTTGCAGCCACGCGAATAATTCGGTTTGAGGCCATGCACTGCGCTGTAAGTCGACACCCAGACCCGCGGGTAAGACCCGTGGGATATTTTCGGTTAGACCGCCACCCGTGATGTGCGCCAATGCCTTGATGGGCTGGTCTTTCAGCACCTCGAGTACGGGTTTGACATAGAGGCGGGTAGGGGCCATCAAAGCCGCTCGGAACGGCTGACCGTCCAGGGTCTCTGGGCATGCTGCACCCGCTCGGTCTATGCACTTACGAACCAAGGAAAAGCCGTTGGAGTGCACGCCATTGGAGGCGAGACCCAGCACGACATCGCCCGCTTGTATCTCAGCGCCCGATAGTATTTTGGACTTTTCGACGACACCGACTGCAAAGCCAGCGAGATCGTATTCGCCGGCGGGGTACATGCCGGGCATTTCAGCGGTTTCGCCGCCAATGAGGGCGCACCCGCTGGCCTCACAACCTGCCGCGATGCCTTGAACAACCGCCGCAGCGGTGTCAACGTCCAACTTACCGCAGGCAAAGTAGTCTAGGAAAAACAAGGGTTCAGCGCCTTGAACCAAGATATCGTTTACGCTCATTCCGACCAAGTCTATGCCCACCGTGTCGTGCATATCCCATTCGAATGCCAGTTTGAGCTTGGTACCCACGCCGTCAGTACCGCTGACCAAAACGGGCTCGCGGTAGTTCTTGGGGACCTCAAACATCGCACCGAACCCACCGATACCTGCCATCACACCCGCCCGCATGGTTTTTTTTGCGAACGGCTTGATGCGTTCAATCAGGGCGTCGCCAGCCTCAATATCGACACCAGCAGATTTATAGGTAAGGGGAGTTTGGCTCATGGGATGGAATGGGTGGTTCAAGGGTGCTTGCGCACCGATAGAATCAAGGGGTTGGCGCCCGACAAGATACGCAGTACTCAAAGTACTGACATTGTATGAGGGCTGGGGAGTTCAACTGTATGCAGAATCAATCGAAATTTTTCCAAGCGCTTGCCACATTAGGGGGACTTGGCGCGGCCGCGTGGTTGCTGGTGAACCTGGCCCCTGTGTTGTCGCCGTTTATTTTGGCAGCCGTATTGGCTTACGCCTTGGCGCCTGCCGTGGACGCCTTAGCCGCCAAGCGCATCCCCCGTTGGGTGGGCGCTGGCTTGGCGGTATGCCTCATCATGCTATTTATGCTGGCCTTGCTGTTTTTGGTCGTGCCGGTCGTGACCAAACAGATACCGCTGATTCGCGAGCAAGTGCCGGCCTTGCTGACCCACCTCAACCAGTGGATACGACCCTTGGCCGCGCACTGGGGTCTGGATTTAGCTATCGACGTGGAACAGGTGCGGCAGAGCCTCTATGCGTTGCTCAGTAGCCACGACCAAGACCTACTCAAAAGCCTGTTTGGCACCTTGCAATCAGGTGGTAGCGCGTTGCTGACCATTGTGGGTAACGGGGTGCTGATGCCCATTGTTGCGGTTTACCTATTGCTTGATTACCGTCGTGTGACCGAGGGCGTCTTTGGCCTCGTCCCCCCGAGGTGGCAGTCGGCGACGGGTTCATTTTTGCACGACGTCGATGTGGTGTTAGGACGCTACTTGCGGGGGCAGGCTCTGGTGATGTTGGCGTTGGCAAGCTTCTACATCGCGGCGTTGGCTGCCATCGGTTTAGATTTGGCTTTTCCCATTGGCTTATTCACGGGAGTGGTTGTATTCATTCCTTTCCTGGGCTTTGGCTTGGGGCTGCTCATGGCCTTATTTGCTGCGGCACTGGAGTTTCAGTCAGTCACGGGGGTCTTAGCCGTTGCCGGGGTTTACGCAGTGGGGCAAGTGGTTGAAAGTATGTGGCTCACGCCCAAATTCCTAGGTGATCAAATCGGCCTGAGTCCGATTGCCGTCATCTTTTCTCTGATGGCGTTTGGCCAGCTGTTCGGGTTTGTGGGGGTGTTGGTAGCCTTGCCCGCGAGCGCGGTGTTACTGGTTGCGATTCAGCGTGTGCGAGCGCAATACGAGACCAGCGACTTCTATTTGCAGTCGGATAGTGACCAACACCCATGAAGCAGTTGGCACTGGATATCGGCTTGGCGGCCCCGCCCAACTTGGATAATTTCGAGTCACAAGGCAACGAGGCGGTTCTAAAGCATTTGGTGTTGTGGCTGAGTGGTCAGCAACCCAACCCGGTGCCCACTTATATGTGGGGCGACACGGGCAGTGGCAAAACGCATCTACTCCACGGCGTGTCTGAGACGGCCCGTGAGAGCGGTTTGCAGGTTGGTTGGCTGGATGCCAGTCTGCTAGACCCGCCGGCGTTTAATGTCGATTGGGATGTGGTGGTGTTGGACGACTGTCATCTATACACAGCCAGCCAGCAGGCGGCCGCTTTTAATTGGTTCGTCAATGTCCTAACCCCGGTTGACGGCCGTGTGCGGGGGGTGTTCGCTGCTGGCAACCTACCACCCGCGGACTTGCAGTTACGCGATGACTTGCGTAGCCGCTTGGGCTGGGGACACGTTTTTCAGCTGCACGCCTTAGATGAAAACCAGCGCCGCGCCGTGTTGCGCCGCGCCGCTGACGCACGCGGTGTCTTTTTGAGCGATGAGGTCATTGCCTTTATGCTCAGCCGCTTCTCGCGCGACCTCAGCAGCCTGATGCAGCTGTTAGGGCATTTGGATCAATATGCACTGCGCACCCAGCGCAGTGTCACCGTGCCACTGATCAAGGCCATGCTAGAAGACATCTAAGCCTTGGCGAAAGTCATCTCTCAAGCCATCGCCCGCTCTCGAATGAACCTATGAACCTCGCACTATTTGACTTAGACCACACCCTGCTACCCCTAGACTCTGACCATGCTTGGGGGCAGTTCACGGTCGGTATTGGTTGGCGTGAGCCCGTGGCCTTCGCCGAAGCGAACGATCGGTTTTATAGCCAATACAAAGCCGGCACACTCGATATCGTTGAGTACGTTGCGTTCGCAACGCAATCAATCAGAGACTTGGGTGCGGACGCCGCGGCAACCGCCGCACAGGCCCACGCGCAGTTCATGACGCAAGTGATTCAGCCTGCCATTCGCCCCGAGGCTTTGGCCTTGTTGGCACGTCACCGCGCGGCTGGCGATACACTACTGCTCGTCACCGCAACGAATGCCTTTGTGACCGCGCCGATTGCCAAGGCACTGGGTTTTGCGCACTTAATCGCGGTTGACTTGGTGCTGGACCCTGTTGGTGTGCCGACAGGAGAAATCAAGGGCACGCCATCTTTTCGCGAGGGAAAGGTGACGCGTGTGGAACAATGGCTGCTGGCACAGGGCGAACCGCCCCTCTCGGAGGTGCCCAAGAGTACCTTTTACAGTGACTCCATCAACGACTTACCCTTGTTGGAGCGCGTGACCCATCCGGTGGCAACGAATCCGGATCCGCGTCTGCGGGCCGTTGCGAATGAGCGCAACTGGCCCCTATTGGAATTATTTAATGATTAAAAATTTGATTACAAAGCTGCTGGGCGGCTCGCCTAAGGCGTCATCTGCGAGCCGCTTTGGTGCGCGTCAAGACGTGCCGTTCAAGGTGCATAAAATTGACCGCGATTTGGTGGATGAACGTGCGCTGGATGTAGTGGAGACCTTGCAGGATGCCGGCTTTGATGCCTATATCGTGGGCGGTGCGGTGCGTGATTTGCTTTGTGGCGTAAAGCCCAAAGACTTTGATGTCGCCACAGACGCGACACCCGAGCAGGTGAAGCGCCTGTTTAGACGTGCCTTCATTATTGGGCGACGCTTTCGTATCGTGCATGTCATCTACGGTCGTGGCCGTGCGCACGAGGTCATTGAGGTGTCGACGTTCCGTGCCTACCTAGACAGCGCAGATGCCAAGCAAGTCAGTGGCAACGAAAAAACCAGCAAGCACCAGTTGGCGAATAGCAGCCATGCAGTAGATGCATCGGGGCGGGTATTGCGTGACAACGTGTGGGGCCCCATGGAAGAAGATGCGGCGCGACGCGACTTCTCCATCAACGCGATGTACTACGATCCGACCACCCAAGTGGTGGTGGATTATCACGACGGCATTCGTGATGCAAAGAAACGGGTGATGCGCATGATCGGAGACCCGGCCGTGCGCTACCGGGAAGATCCCGTGCGTGTGATTCGTGCCGTGCGTTTCATGGCGAAATTGGCACACTTGGGCTTCAAAATGGAAAAGGGTACGCGGGCGCCACTGATAGCGAGTGCGCGCTTGCTTGCCGACGTCCCGCAAAGCCGCTTGTTTGACGAGATGTTGAAGTTATTGCAAACAGGCCACGCGTTAGCGACGATCGCGTCCTTGCAGTCGCTGGGGCTGGAGAAGGGCATCTATCCGCTGCTTGACTTGGCGGTGACCCGTTCGGCGGACCCGTTCGTGCATCAGGCCTTGTCGGATACCGATCGCCGTGTGGGAGAGGATAAGCCGGTTGCCCCTAGCTTTTTGCTGGCCTGCATCTTGTGGTCGGATGTGCGCGCAGGCTGGTCGGCGCGTCTGCATTCGCCCAAGGGGCCGCGTCTTAGCAGTTTTCCTGCCTTGCAAGAGGCGGTTGATGAGGTCTTTGACGCGCGCATTGGCGACGTATCTGGTCGCGGCAAGTTGGGCGCCGATATGCGTGAGATTTGGACCATGCAGCCGCGATTTGAAAAGCGGACCCCGGCGAGTGCGCTGAGTTTGGTTTCGCAGGTACGGTTTCGCGCCGGTTTTGACTTTTTACGGCTGCGGGCCAACGTGGGTGAGGTAGAGCCTGACATCGCCGAATGGTGGGAGGCGTTTAGTTTGGCCGATGAGGCAACGCGCCATGACCTGTTGCAAGGGCTACGTGCGACCAAGGCCGCGCCAAGAAAGCGCGCGCCTCGTAAGGGTGATGCCAGCGCTGGCGAGTCCACGGACGATGCGCCCACGCCGGCTGCGTTTGACGCAGCCTCAGACGAGGACGCGCCACCACGTAAGCGTCGCCGTCGTCGTCGCAGTAAGCCCAGTGATGGTGGGGATGCGTCAGGGACCAGCCCCAATCAGGGTGCTGGCACTGAGGACAATGACTGAGCGGCCTTTGGTTCGTTCTACGGTACGCACCTACATTGCGGTAGGTGCCAATCTCGGTGATGCGCAAGCCCATGTGCACGCCGCCCTGCATGCGCTTGAGACGGTGGGTTCGGTACAAGCCGTATCCCACTTGTATCGCACAGCGCCGCATGAGGCCATCGGTCCTGATTATGTGAATGCGGTGGCTTGTGTCGACACAGCGCACAACGCCGTGACGCTGTTGCGTCACCTGCAAGCACTTGAGGCGGCAGCCGGACGCCAGCGCTCCACAGTGAATGCGCCGCGTACCCTCGACCTCGATGTGCTGTTGTTCGGGCGCGCCAGTGTGTGGTCACCGACCCTGACGATTCCGCACCCACGTATGTGGACGCGCGCCTTTGTGCTGTACCCCTTACGGGATGTCGCGCCCCATCTTGTCGGTGATGCCCACCTGGCGCAGGTGGCCGGTCAGCCGATCACTCAGCTGTAACGCCGACGAGCTTACGGCGCTAAGCGTTCGCGCAACCAATGTCCATCGTGGCCGGGCGTATAAGCCAAGCGGTCGTGCAGACGGCTTTTGCGCCCTTGCCAAAACTCCCAGCGTGCGGGCGCTAAGCGGTAGCCTCCCCAATGTGGCGGACGTGGTGGTTGCGTTAAAAATTCGGCGCTGTACTTCGCCGCCGCGTCTACCAGCACCTCGCGCCCGCTAATGGGTTGGCTTTGGGGGCTTGCCCAAGCGCCGATGCGGGAGTCCAGTGGACGGCTGTGGAAATAGGCATCACTTTCTTCGTCGCTCACTTGCGTAACGACGCCTTCTATCCGCACAACGCGCTCCAGTTCTACCCAATGAAACTGCAAAGCCGCGTAGGGATTGCCCGCCAGCTCTTGCCCTTTTCGGCTTTGGTAGTTCGTGTACCAAACGGGGCCGCGCTCGTCGATGCCTTTGATCAAGACGACCCGCGTGCTTGGGCGCATGTCCGATGACACGGTTGCCAATGTCATGGCATTGGGTTCGGGGATGTGGCTGGTAATGGCTTCCTGCAACCACCGCTCAAATTGCAAGCGTGGGTCAGCGAGCGATTCGCTCTCGTTGAGTGCGGCGAGTTCATAGCTTTTCCGCAGGTCGGCAATGGCGTCTGTATTCATGATCGAAGTATAGACGTGCGTCGCACTTACTTGCTATTTCGGGTCTGACACGTCGCCGGGTGTCGCGGCCCGCGTTAGACTAAACTAGCTTCGGTTTGACCTCAGAAAGAAACAAGACCTTGGAAAATTCGTCGCAAGAAGAAAACGCTGTGTTGTGGCTACTGCCCGTCGTGGGTTTGGTGTTGGCGCTCACGATTGCCGTTGCACTGCGTGTCACCGCCGTGCACGCAGCGCCGGCTTTGCCCTTGGCCGTGAGCCCAACAGCC
>JABBAS010000031.1:230566-312917 GCA_018607835.1 Methylobacillus sp.
ATCCTGCGCAATGAAATTGAGTTGTATTTCCCCATGGGTAGTGCGATCTTGGAGCCGGGGGTGGATAAGGCACTGAGCACATTTGTGGTTGCCGCGAAAACGGGGCAACGCATACAGATTGCCGGTTTCCATGATGCGGTAGGTGATGCCCGCTTTAACCGAGCGCTTGCAAAGCGTCGCGCTGAGGCGGTCATGGTGCATTTACTTGCTCTGGGTGTGCCCAAGGCGCAGCTAGCGGTCAGTGAGCCCACGATGACCCAGGGCAGTGGGAGTGAGGCGCAAGCGAGACGGGTAGAGGTCCGTGTTTTAGAGTGACCCTTTTAGGTTGCCAACAGGATCAGCGTGTTCGCGCTGACCTGATTGCAAAATGACCTGATTACAAAAAAAAAGCCTGAAAACACAAGGTTTTCAGGCTTTTCCAAATTGGTGCCTAGGGCCGGACTCGAACCGGCACGGTGTTTAGCACCGGCAGATTTTGAATCTGCTGCGTCTACCAATTTCGCCACCCAGGCAGTGCAAGACCGAGATTATGGCACAAGTTTTCTCCACATTCACCGAGCAAAAAAAAATTGTCCTGTAAATCGCAGGCGTGGGCGACACCTCAAGCCCGTGTTGCGCTCAGATTGTGGCAAAGTTGGGCTGTTACACGGGTGGACAAGAACCATCTCTTAGTTGCCCCATTGATTTAGGAATAAAAGCATGTCTTCTGCCTCACCCACCCCGACAGACTACGGGACCATCGAAGCCGCAATTGGCCGAACGCCTTTGGTGCGGTTGCAGCGCTTGGGACGTGAAGCGTGTGACGCGCGTGGCAACGTGGTGTTGGGCAAACTGGAAGGCAACAACCCGGCGGGCTCGGTAAAAGACAGGCCCGCGCTGTCCATGATTCAGCGTGCGCAAGAGCGCGGTGATATCAAGCCTGGCGATACCTTGGTTGAGGCGACATCGGGGAATACCGGTATCGCCTTGGCTATGGCGGCGGCAATAAAGGGCTACCGCATGGTGTTGATCATGCCTGAGGATCTTTCTATCGAGCGGGCGCAGACCATGAAGGCCTTTGGTGCCGAGCTCATATTGACACCCAAAAGCGGTGGCATGGAGTATGCGCGGGACTTGGCCGAGAGCATGCAACGCGACGGCAAGGGCGTGGTACTTGATCAATTTGCTAACGCGGATAACCCACGCATTCATTTCGAGACCACTGGCCCGGAGATCTGGCAGGATACCCACGGGCGGGTGACACATTTTGTGAGCGCGATGGGGACCACCGGGACCATCACCGGCGTCTCTCAGTACCTGAAGAGTCAGAACGCTGGCGTTCACATTGTTGGCGCACAACCCAGCGAGGGATCGCGCATTCCAGGTATTCGTAAATGGCCAGAAGCCTATCTGCCCAAAATATACGATGCGAGCAACGTGGACGAACTGCGTTTGGTGAGCCAAGATGACGCCGAAGAAACGTGTCGACGTTTAGCCCGAGAAGAGGGTATTTTTGCGGGCATATCAGCCGCAGGCGCTGCCCATGTTGCGCTGCAGTTGGCCCAAGAGGTCGAGAACGCCACCATCGTGTTTATTGTGTGCGATCGCGGCGATCGCTACCTGTCCACGGGTGTTTTCCCGGCCTGAGACCACAGACCCCACCTGAGCCTTGCTATGACCACCTACCGTTTTTGTCCCCTGTGCGCCGAGCCGTTATCGTTGCAGCTGCGCGATGAAGATGGTGGGCCGACCCAACGCCTATGTTGCACGGCTTGCGCGTTCACGCACTGGAATAATCCCACGCCAGTACTGGGCGCCATTGTGGAAGTCCAAGGTCAGGTATTGCTGGCGAGAAACGCGGCGTGGACCACCCGTATGTTTGCGCTGATAACGGGGTTCATGGAGGCCAATGAATCACCTGAACAAGGTATCAAGCGAGAGGTTGCAGAGGAGACGAATCTGCAAGTGACGTCGCTGGATTTGGTCGGCGTCTACGACTTTCAGCGCATGAACCAAGTCCTCATCATCTATCACGCGGTTGCAGAAGGCGAAGTGAAGCTTAGCCCAGAGTTGTTGGAGTACAAGCTGTTTAAGCCCGAGAATGTCCGGTGTTGGCCGGGTGGTACGGGTCGTGGCATGGCGGATTGGTTGATTTCTCGGGGTATCGAGCCGCAGTGGCTGGCGCCACCGGCATCTTAGGTGGCACCGATAAGCCCGCCGCTCACTGTTCGAATCACCCCCATAGCGTGAAGATCGCTAGAATGTCGTTTTACATAATTTGCAACGGTGTCGATGGACGCCAACAGAGGCGTATATGACCATAGATAAAGAACTTGATGCTCGTGGCTTGAATTGCCCCTTGCCTATTTTGAAAGCCAAGAAGGCATTAGCGGAACTCACTAGCGGGCAATTGCTGCGTGTGCTGTCCACCGATCAGGGCTCGGTTCGCGACTTTCAGGCGTTTGCCAAGCAAACGGGCAACGAGATGGTGGAAATGGATGGCAACGGACCGGATTACGCCTTTGTGCTGAAGCGGCGTTGATTATCGTATCCCCATAAAAAAGGTCGCCCACAGGCGACCTTTTTTATTTGCTTGCGCAACCGCCTAGAGGCTTACGCACGCGCGGCAAACTTAGCCAGTTGTGCGCGCATCTTTTCCACTTTGTCGGAAAAATTGGCGATCCGTTCACGCTCTTGCGCAATGACGGCTGGTGGCGCTTTTGCCACGAAGGCCTCGTTAGCCAACTTGCCAGTCGCCTTTGCGATTTCTGCGTCCAACTTGGCGACTTCCTTGGACAAGCGCTGCGTCTCAGCGGCCACATCGACTTCTACGTAGAGCGCCGCGCGTGCTTGTCCCAGCACGATGGCGGGTGCGCCATCCGTGGCCGCTAGCCACTCTGCTTCGCTGGCAAATGAGCGGACCTCGCTGAGTTTTAGCAAGGCCTTCAAGGCGGGGGTGTAGGTCGCCACAAATGCGTCCTCACCCAAAACGTACATGGGGATACGCGTGGATGGTGGCAGGCCCATTTCGCTGCGCAGATTTCGGCTGGCATCGACCCACGATTTGAAGGTGGCGATTTCAGCTTCGGCGACATCGTCAATTTTTCCTGGCTGGCTAACGGGATAAGCCGCGACGCTGATCGATGCACCACCCATGCCTGCCACGGGTGCGACGGTCTGCCACAGCGACTCCGTGATGAATGGAATCACGGGGTGGGCCAAGCGCAGAGTCGCCTCGAGTACCCGAATAAGGGTGCGACGTGTCGCACGCTGCGCGGCCTCGTCACCATTTTGAATTTGGACCTTTGCAATTTCCAGATACCAGTCGCAAAACTCGTCCCAGATAAAGCTGTAGATATGGGTGGCGACGTTGTCTAGTCTGTAGTCTGCAAAGCCCTTGGCGACATCGGCCTCTACGCGTTGCAAGCGCGATGCAATCCAGCGGTCCGCTTGACTAAAACGCATGTAGCCGTGGGCCTTACCGCCGACCACGCAATCGGCTTTGGTGTGCGGCATAAGGCCGCAGTCGTAGCCTTCACAGTTCATCAGAACAAAACGTGTGGCATTCCACAGTTTGTTACAAAAGTTACGGTAACCCTCACAGCGCTTGGCATCGAAGTTGATGTTGCGTCCCAAGCTCGCGAGCGACGCAAAGGTGAAACGCAAGGCGTCAGCGCCGAAAGCGGGGATGCCTTCTGGGAACTCCTTCTCCGTGTTTTTGCGAACGGTCGGTGCGGTCTCCGGTTTGCGCAGCCCCGTGGTGCGTTTGCCTAACAGCTCAGGCAATTCAATGCCGTCGATCAGGTCGACGGGATCGAGTACGTTGCCCTCAGACTTGCTCATCTTCTTGCCCTGCGCGTCACGCACCAAGCCATGAATGTACACATGCTTAAAAGGCACCTGTCCGGTGAAGTGCGTCGTCATCATGATCATGCGCGCCACCCAGAAAAAGATAATGTCGTAGCCCGTGACCAAGACGCTTGACGGCAGATACCGCGCCATGTCGGGCGTCTGCTCTGGCCAGCCCATGGTCGAGAAGGGGACCAGCGCCGACGAGTACCACGTATCCAACACGTCGGGGTCGCGCCGCAGCGTCTTGCCCGGCGCTTGTGCTTGCGCGTCGGCTTCATTGCGTGCAACGTAAACCTGTCCATCCTCGTCATACCAAGCGGGTATTTGGTGACCCCACCAGAGCTGGCGGCTGATACACCAGTCTTGGATGTTGTTCATCCACTGGTTGTAGGTGTTCACCCAGTTTTCTGGGTAGAAGGTGACGGCACCTGAATCCACTGCGGCAATGGCCTTGTCGGCAATGCTTTGGCCTGTAGGGTCATCCTTGCCCACGCGTGTCATCGCTACAAACCACTGGTCCGTGAGCATCGGCTCGACAACTTGTCCGGTGCGTGCACAAATAGGAAGCATGAGTTTGTGGGGCTTGATCTCGATCAGTAGTCCGTCGGTTTCCAAGTCCTTCAGCAAGGCTTTGCGTGCGTCGAAACGGTCTAAGCCTTGGTAGGGGGTTGGGCCGTTCTCGTTGATCTTTGCGTCGAGGGTAAAAATCGTGATCAGCGGTAAGTCATGTCTTTGCGCGCAGGCATAGTCATTGAAGTCATGTGCCCCCGTAATTTTGACGCAACCAGAGCCAAAGTCACGTTCAACAAAGTCATCGGCGATGATGGGGATTTGGCGGTTACACAGCGGCAGGTCGACCATCTTGCCCACGAGGTGCTGGTAGCGTGTGTCTTCTGGGTGCACGGCCAAGGCGCCATCGGCCATCATGGTTTCAGGGCGGGTGGTCGCAATCGTCATCCCACGTTGAGTAACGCCATCAACCAGTTGTGGGCCATCGCTAAAGGGGTAGCAGATGTAGTACATCTTGCCGTCGCTCTCCGTGCTCTCTACTTCAAGGTCACTCACGGCTGACATCAGTACGGGGTCCCAGTTCACCAGTCGCTTACCCCGGTAAATCAGGCCTTGTTCATACAGGCGAACAAAGGTCTCTGCGACCACCGGCGACAGGGTCTCGTCCATGGTGAAGTACTCGCGTGACCAGTCCACGCTATCGCCCATGCGGCGCATTTGGTTGGTGATGGTGCCACCGCTTTCGTGCTTCCATTCCCACACGCGTGCAACGAAGTTTTTGCGTGCCACCTCCGGCGTCGGCCCCATGTCGTGACGGCTAATGCCTTCACCGGCAAGCTGACGTTCCACAACGATTTGCGTGGCAATGCCGGCATGGTCGGTGCCTGGGACCCAGACCGTATTGAAGCCACGCATGCGGTGATAACGCGTTAGGCTGTCCATGATGGTTTGGTTGAAGGCATGTCCCATGTGCAGGGTGCCCGTGACGTTGGGTGGTGGCAGTTGGATGGCAAAGCTAGGCGCATCGTCTGCGGCGTGCCCTGTGCCGCGGTGACCCGCAGCGCCGTACTGTCGCTCTTCCCAAGTGGGGCCCCATTGCGCTTCGGTAACGGCGGGCTCAAACGATTTGGATAGTGTGTCCAGGCCAGGCTGTTGCGGCTTGATCGTCTCGGGTGCAGATGGTGTAGTCATAAGGAGGCCAGTGGCGCGCAGGGTGTGCGCATTAAAAGAGGGCAAGCCGCGCGCGTGGCGGCGGGTGCCCCGTATCTGTTGGCTTGATTTTAACGGCTGTGACGCCCGCTTTTTACCCGACGCGCAGTGGCCGTTACAACTGGCGCGCTTCCTTTGCCGCCTGTATGCAGTCGCGCAGGGCACGGGCATCGCCGATGTGGTTGGCCATCACCAGTATGAGCGTCGCATTGAGTAACGCCGAGGCGCCCTCATCTAGCCCGTTGTGGGCGTCCAATAACTGTTCGTAGAAGCCGTCAGCATCTTCAAAATTAGGGGTGATGTCCTGCATAGCGGGCCTTTAGGCGATGGCGAGAGAGACTGCCAAACGGTTGAGAAGCGCGGTATCGGCTTGTGCGCCGACCGCTGCCAAATAGCTGTCCGGACGGATCAGTGCCCAGCGCTGCTGGCCACAGGCCGCGGCCAGCTGACCCGTGGGGTCCACAATGCCTTCGCGGGCCTGCAGCGCGGCAGACGTTGCGCAGACTTGCACCACGCTCACACTCGCCATGTTGGTCAGCGCTTGCAGTTTGTCGGCTTCTCTGCGGCTGAACCCACCAAACCAGAGCAGTAGCACACGGGTTGCCGACCAACGTAAGAGGTCGTTGAGTTGCGCGTCGTCGCCGTTAGCCCATTGGAAGGCAACGTTTTGAACGCTGCGCCCGACCAGGGGGTGGGCGTAGCTGCACACGGGTGAGCGCGTATAGGGGTTGGCCTCTGCCATCCGCCCGGTGTTTACCAAGGTGCGCGCAAAGCTGTAGCGCTTGGCCAGTGCAATGGTGGCATCGCGGAATAAGCGCTCTGTGCCGTCTGCAGGGCGCAGGTAGCGGGTGGTTCGTGCGGTCACCGCGACATTGACGCTGGCCGCCTCGTGGCGTTCTGCATGGTAACTGTCTAGCAAGGCCTCAGGCGCTTGCTGGCCAATCACTGCAGCCAGCTTCCATGCCAGATTGTCGGCATCTGATATGCCGGTGTTCCCGCCCCGTGCGCCAAATGGGCTGACTACCTTGGCTGTGTCGCCTACAAAATAGACGCGCCCGGCGCTTAAGTGATCCAGTAGCTGACTTTTGTAGCTGTAAGGTCCGACCCAGACGATGTCGTATTCAGTGTCCGGTCCGAATTGACGCGCCAAACGCTCGCGTAGCACGTCCTCTCGGCTGACGTAGGCCGGGTCGGCATCGGGTGCCATTTGGTAGTCGATGCGCCAGACGTCATCGGCCATCAGGTGTTGCCAAACGGCCCGATTTTCGTTGAACGGCGCCTCTATCCATGTATGCCGTTCCGCAGGTGGCGAGGTCTTAAAACGCACGTCTGCAATACACCACCGGTCATCCCGTTTGATGCTGGTCATCGTGGATTGGCACCACGCATGAAACGGCGTATTACTTCCCGTGGCATCAATGACGTACTGTGCGCTAAGCGTGTAATCGCCTGCCGGTGTGGTGACGGACAAGGTCACCGCCTCTGGGGATTGTGTGCATGCCGTCACGCGGGACTGCCACCGCATATCGACGTGCCCTAAATCGGCAATACGCTCGACCAAATAGCCTTCAATATAGAACTGTTGGATGTTAATGAACGCGGGCTGTTTTGAGAGCTTGAAGTCGTCACGTTCGCGCAAGTTAAAGTGATAGACCTCATGCTCCCCGGCGAAGGTGCGCCCCATATGCCATGCCACCCCTTTGGCTTGTATACGTTCGAAGACGCCCAACTTGTCGAAAATTTCTAAAGAGCGTTGGGTGTAGCAGATGCCTCGGGAGGAGGCCCCTTTTACGCCCACGGTGTTGTCTTCGTCCAGCAACACCGCAGCGATGCCGAGTTGCGCCAAGCTACACGCCAAGGTTAATCCTGTGATTCCTCCGCCCACAATGACGACGGGGTAAGGAGACTCAGACGCCGTACCGCTTAGCTCTGGCGGAGGAACAAAGGGGTAGGTCGGCAACGCGTAGCCGGCCCCCGTGGTGAATTCGTAGCCATTTGTGAAAACCGGATCGGTGTATGCCGTCATAGTATGTGGTGCGTTGTGGTTTGCGGCCTCAGCGGTTCAGCTCAGGTCGGTCATTCTGTTGTGGTTTTAGGCGACTCGTCACATCGGCTTGTGCGGCGCGTTCAGCACGCCATTGGGTTTTGCGTGCCGTCCACTCGTCTAGGCGTTGTCTGGCGGTCTCACTCTCTTTGCGCATGGCCTGCGCTGACGCAATCTGGTAGGTGAGCTCTAGTCGAATGCCGTTGGGATCAAAGAAGTAAATGCTCTTGAACACATGGTGGTCCGTGATGCCAATGACGGCGACCCCATGCGCCTCCAAACGCGCCTTCATCGCACTCAAGTCTGCCAACGCCGGCACCGCAAAGGCAATGTGGTTCACCCACGCGGGTGTATTGGGGGAGGGCAGCGCGGCTTCGTCGTCGCCTAGGTCAAAAAAGGCGATGTACGACCCATCCTGGAGCCTGAAAAAGAAGTGCGTGTACGGGCAGTATTCCCCCGTGCTGGGTACATGATCGCTTTGGATGATGTGGTACAGCGGCAAGCCCAAAATATCTTGGTAAAAATGCCGCGTCTCTTCGGCGTCTTTGGCGCGGTAGGCGTAGTGGTGCAACCCGAGGACGGGCGGCGCTGCAGGGGCGGGAACAGACATGGCGATACCTTTTTTTGGGCGCTTCATGAAGGGGTCAAGGGAGGACCCACACGTCACATCTTCATTCTAGTAGGCACGGTGGTGGCAACTAACAGCGGAAGAAACCCTTTCACTTTAGGGGGTTAACTGTGAAAGATGGTGCGTAAGTCTTTGTTTATCAACATGCTAATTGCGATTGACAAAACTAATTAACTGTATTGCGAGTGGCAATTAGACCCTGGCATCAGAAACCGTTAAAGTCTCTCCGTCCTCAGTGAGCAAGGCGCGTGTGTTGTTCAGCTTGAGGCGTTTCATCAACCCCTGAAGGAGATACTCATGCCAACTTTAAAAGGCACGAAAACCGAGCAATGCTTGAAAGATGCATTTGCCGGCGAATCCCAAGCCAACCGCCGTTACCTGTACTTCGCGAACAAGGCTGACATCGAAGGACAAAACGACGTTGCAGCATTGTTCCGCTCAACCGCTGAAGGTGAGACAGGGCACGCACACGGCCACCTCGAGTTCCTCGAGCAAGCCGGTGATCCCGCAACGGGCATGCCTATCGGCTCAACCCGCCAGAACCTCGAGTCAGCAGTTGCTGGCGAGACGCACGAGTACACCGATATGTACCCTGGCATGGCAAAGACCGCTCGCGAAGAAGGCTTCGACGAAGTCGCTGACTGGTTCGAGACATTGGCAAAAGCAGAGCGTTCACACGCTAACCGCTACGCCAAGGCCTTGACAGAGCTGGTCGAGTAATTCTCGCTACCAAGGGCTTTGACCGTTCCACCGCGGACCGTCAAAGCCCTGCGAGTTTTGAGAGTGCCATGTAGACCACGCGTCTGCGTGGCACGCTGAACATTTGCTAACAACCCTCTTTACCTTTCTTTCCCGGAGTTCCGCATGTCACGAGAAGGCAACCTAGAAGCGCCAACACGCCACCCATTAGATTGGTTAAACCCAGACTTCTACAACGAAGAGTCCATGCTCGGTGAGCTGGAGCGCATTTTTGATATTTGCCATGGCTGCCGTCGTTGCGTCAGCCTATGTGGCTCATTTCCAACCTTGTTCGACCTGGTCGATGAGAGCCCGACCCTAGAGGTCGATGGCGTCGCCAAGGCCGATTATTGGAAGGTGGTTGATCAGTGCTTCATGTGTGATCTGTGCTACATGACCAAGTGCCCTTACACGCCACCGCACGAATGGAATTTGGACTTCCCGCACACGATGTTGCGCGCGAAGGCCATCAAGTTCAAAAAAGGGGAGGTCGGCAAGGCGGAGCAATTCTTAGCCTCCACGGACACGCATGGCTCCTTAGCAGGCATTCCTATCGTGGTTCAAGCGGCCAACGCGGTGACCAACGCCAAGCCGATGCGTTCGGTGATGGAAAAAGTTTTGGGTGTCGACAAAGACGCTTGGTTGCCCGAATTGGCCACTACGAAGTTCCGATCAGAGGCGAAGGACCAGACCACAGCGCCGGTTGTGGACGGTGAGCGCACGCCAGGCAAGGTCGCCATTTATGCAACCTGTTATGTGAACTACAACGAGCCCGGCATTGGTCATGACCTGTTAAAGATCTTGAGCCACAACGACATTCCGTATGTCATTGTCGAAAAAGAGCAGTGCTGTGGCATGCCCAAACTGGAGTTGGGTGACTTGGATGCGGTAGCGAAAAGTAAGGATGCCAACATTCCCGTATTGGCGAAATACGCGCAAGAAGGCTATGCGATCCTGTCAGCGGTGCCCAGTTGTACCCTGATGTTTAAGCAAGAGCTGCCGTTGATGTTCCCTGACGACGCCGATACCCAAGCGGTGAAAGTGGCGATGTGGGACCCCTTTGAGTATTTCATGGCGCGTAAGCGCGATGGGTTGCTGAAGTTGGAATTCCCCAAGCCGTTGGGCAACATCAGTTATCAAATTCCTTGTCACGGCCGGGTTCAGAACATCGGCCGAAAGACCGAGGAAATGCTGAAGCTGATTCCCGAAACCGCACTCAACACCATTGAGCGTTGTTCTGGCCATGCAGGCACTTACGGCGTGAAAAAGCAGCACCACCAAATGGCCATGAAAATCGGCAAGCCTGTCGTGAAGGCGATGGCGACGATGAAAGACGGCAGTGCGCCCGACTTCATCAGCTCAGATTGTCCCTTGGGTGGCCACCACATCGCCCAGGGCTTTGAGGTCAGCGGGGTGGTGGTACCCACCTTGGCACACCCACTGACGTTGGTGCGCACGGCCTATGGCTTGGCCGCCTAAGCGCGCCATCCCGACGATTTATTTTATTTTTTGATAGGACATACCATGCAATTGACTGGAAACATCACGGCTGACAACTTGATGACGCTAGAGGCGTACAGCAAGTTCCGCAAAGAAAACAAGGCCGCTGTGCTGGCGCACCGCAAGTTGCGCTCGGTGCACTTGGGTGAGAATTTTGTCTTTCAATTTGAAAGCGAGACCACGATTCGCTATCAAATTCAGGAGATGTTGCGTATTGAAAAGGTCTTCGAGGAAGAGGGCATTCAGCAAGAGATCGATGCCTACGCGCCCTTGGTACCAGATGGTACGAACTGGAAAGCGACCATGCTCATCGAGTACATCGACGTCAACGAGCGTAAGCGCGAACTGGCACGCCTAATTGGTGTGGAAGACCGCTGTTATGTGGAGGTGGAGGGCCTGCCACGGGTCTATGCCATTGCCGACGAAGACTTGGACAGAGAGACAGAAGAGAAAACATCTGCGGTGCATTTCGTCCGCTTTGAGTTCACACCGGCGATGATCGCGGCCCTGCGTGCAGGGGGCTCTGCCAAGTTAGGGTGTGACCACTCTAACTACCCCGCGCATACCGTGATTGCACCAGAGACCTTGGCCAGTTTGGCGGGAGACCTGAAGGCGTAAAATCTCGTCATGTTATTCGCGATATCACCAGCCAAGGCGCTCGATTACGAGACGCCCCCTGTGACGTCAACCCACACGCCGCCGTTGTTCATTGAGCAATCGGCGGCGTTAATTGACGTACTCAAGTCCTATAGCCCGGAGGGTATCGCGGGGCTCATGCATCTGAGTGACAAGCTCGCCGGCCTTAACGTGGCGCGTTATCAGGCGTGGTCTACCGAGGTCACGCAGCAAAATGCTAAGCAGGCCGTGCTGGCATTCAACGGTGATGTCTACGATGGACTGGCTGCGAAAGAGCTAAGCGAAAAAAAGCTCAACTGGTTGCAAGAGCACCTGTGCATACTGAGCGGTTTATATGGCGTTCTGCGGCCATTGGACTTGATGCAGCCCTATCGGTTGGAGATGGGCACACGATTGCCGAACGGCAAGGGTAAAAACTTATACGCCTTCTGGGGTAGCGCGATTGCTGACTACATCAACACACGTGCAGCGGTAGACAGCAGCGGCATCTTGGTGAACTTGGCGAGTGAAGAATACTTCAAGTCGGTTGATAAAAAAGCGCTCAAGCCCCGTGTGCTCACATGCGCATTCGAAGAGCACAAAAACGGTCAATACAAGGTGATTAGTTTTATGGCCAAGCGTGCGCGCGGCATGATGCTTAGGTTTGCGGTCGATAACGAGGTAAAGAAACCCGGTGACCTGCAGGCGTTTGACCGTGATGGCTACCGATTTGATGCGTCCGCCTCAGGCCCGGATCGATTGGTGTTCAGACGTCCCGCCGTCACTTAAAAAGCATGTGTAGGTCAGAGTCCGCCATGCCGGTCATGCCTGCGGGGCCAGCATGGGCTGGCGTGGATAACATGGCGTCTGTCCCCGGTCTGGATCAGCCGGCGCGGCTTCTGGCCCGATTCACAAATCCTGAAATAGTGGTGTTGCAGCATTTCCTCTCGCATCATGAATGCGACGAGTTGGTTCGTTTAGCGCGTCCCAGGCTGGCGCCCTCTGAGACGGTTGCCGATGACGAGGATGACTTGTCACGAACCAGTCAGGGTATGTTTTTTGACCCGGCTGAGAATGCCTTGATACGCACCATAGACCAGCGTATTGCGCATTGCTTCAACTGGCCCGTTACCCACGGCGAGGACCTACAGGTTTTGCGCTATGAGACCGGCGGCCGCTACGACCCGCACTATGACTACTTCAGTGCGTCTACGCCTGACGATATCAGCGGTGTGCATCTGCATGGTCAGCGTGTGGCGACGGTCATTCTCTACTTGAACGAGCCCGAGCAAGGGGGCGACACGGCATTTGTCGACCGAGACTTTCGGGTAACCCCGACCAAGGGGAATGCGGTGTTTTTTAGTTATCTGTCGGCCGATGCCAGCAGCAAGACTTTGCATGCGGGCCTGCCCGTCTTGGCCGGTGAGAAGTGGATCGCAAACAAATGGCTGCGTGCGCGTCCGTTTTAGCTGTCGTCAGAAAACAGGTCGCCCGTAACCGGGGGCTGTGACGCGTGGCGGGCTTGGATACCCGCACGCTCTGCCTCCTCACTCCACACGACGAGCTTGCCTAATTTCACGCCAAGTAGGCGCAGTGGCTTATCTAAAGTGGCGCGTTTGAGGGCTTGTCCCGCGTGGTGACGAATATCGCTTGCGCTCCGGATGGCATGGGGCAAGCTCACATCGCGGGTGATGGTTTTAAATTGATTGTCGCGTAATTTAATTCCGACTGACCGGGCGGCATACGCCTTGCGCGCGAGGTCTTCGGCTAATTTGGTGCACAGGCGCGTGAAAATATCGCTTAGCTGCTCGCGGTCGCGTTTGGCGTGTAAGTCTTTTTCAAACGTGGTTTCCCGGCTAATGGAGACGGGTTCACTGTGTGTCACGACGGGGCGGTCATCCTCACCGTGGGATGCCAAATGCAACCAGCGTCCATAGCTGTTCCCGAAGTGGTCAATCAGCCACTGCTCGTCGCGCGCTGCGAGTTCTCCCAAGGTTTGAATGCCCAGGGCTTTGAGCTTTGCGTCGGACTTAGGTCCAATACCGTTCATGGCGCGGCAGGGCAGTGGCCAGATGCGCAAGGCGATATCGGCTTCACTCAAAATGCTAATGCCGTTAGGCTTGTCTAGCTCGCTCGCCATTTTTGCCAGTAGCTTGTTGGGTGCCACGCCGATAGAACAGCTCAAGCCAGTCGCGTGAAAAATTTCCTTTTGTAGGAGACGTGCGATCACCCGCCCACCCTCGCGCTGGCCCCCGGGCACGTGGGTCAAGTCGATGTAAACCTCGTCAATCCCCCGGTTCTCCATCACGGGTGCGATTTCCAAAATAACCGCTTTGAAGCGCGCCGCGTAGTCTCGGTAGCGTTCGTGGTCGACGGGTAGCATGATCGCGTCTGGGCAGAGCGCGGCCGCCTTCATCATGCCCATGGCAGACCCTAGGCCGTAGGCTCTAGCGGCATAGGTGGCGGTTGTGATCACGCCCCGTCCGGTGTAGTCACCTAAGCGCTGAAATTGTGAGATTGGCCAGTTTGCGGGGTCTTCCGACGCAGCGGAGTCCTCGGAACCGCTTGCAGAAACGGGTCGTCGCCCACCACCGATCACGACCGGGAGGCCCTTTAGCTGCGGGTAGCGAAGCAACTCGACGGATGCAAAAAATGCATCCATGTCCAGATGTGCGATGCGCCTAGGAAGCGGGGCTGAGGGCTCTGCTGTCACGCCGAAAAAACACGCGGCAAAATGACCGCGTGCCGCATTTAGGTTGGGAAGGTGCCGGGAACCAGAATGGAGGTGTCCACATTCGCCATTTGAGTGCGTCCGCAAAAAGCCATGGTTAAGTCCAGCTCCTTGTGAATGATCTCAAGCGTCTTGGTGACGCCTGCTTCCCCCATGGCGCCAAGGCCATAGAGAAATGCACGGCCAACATAAGTGCCCTTCGCGCCCAAGGCCATTGCCTTCAGCACGTCCTGTCCACTGCGAATGCCCCCGTCCATGTGCACCTCTATGTCTTTGCCCACCGCCGCCACAATACGCGGCAACACGGCGATTGTTGACTCGGCGCCATCCAATTGTCTGCCGCCGTGGTTAGATACGACGATGGCATCGGCACCAGATGCCACGGCCAAGCGCGCATCTTCCTCGTCCAGAATGCCTTTGATGATGAGCTTGCCACCCCAGCGCTTCTTGATCCACTCGACGTCACCCCAGTTGAGTTCAGGGTCAAACTGCTTGGCGGTCCAGTCTGAGAGTGAGCCCATGTCGTCGACACCGGAGACATGGCCAACAATATTGCCGAACTCGCGCCGCTTTGTGCCCGCCATACCCATGCACCAGCGCGGCTTGGATGCCATGTTGAGGATGTTGCCTAGGGTGAGTTTGGGGGGCGCTGAGAGCCCATTCTTTAAATCTTTGTGGCGCTGACCCAGTATCTGCAAATCCAAGGTGAGCACCAAGGCTGAGCAATTCGCGGCCTTAGCGCGGTCGATTAGGCGCTCAATAAAATCGCGATCTCGCATCACATAAAGTTGAAACCAAAACGGGTGGTTGTCCGTGCCGGCAGCCACGTCTTCAATCGAGCAAATGCTCATGGTCGAGAGCGTGAACGGCACCCCAAAGGCCTTGGCTGCTCTGGCGGCTTTGATCTCGCCGTCGGCGTGTTGCATGCCGGTGAGCCCCGTCGGTGCGATGGCGACTGGCATTGCCACGGGTTGATCAATCATGGTGGTCGCGGTACTGCGCCCCAGCATATTCACGGCCACACGTTGACGGAATTTGATGGGCGCGAAATCATCGGTGTTGGCGCGGTAAGTTGACTCTGTCCAGCTGCCGGAATCAGCGTAGTCGTAGAACATACGGGGGACGCGCTTAACGGCGAGGCGGCGTAAGTCTTCAATGTTCGTGATGACGGTCATGGGGTCTCCTGCTTATAAAGTTGGCTGCACGTCGTGCAGGTTGCCAGCAATGGCGGTCTAGTCGCATCGTAACCAGATTGCCCATCGCGGTGGTTGAAACTCGGTTTTTGCGTTTGAGTTTTTTTCACACTGAGGGCCAATCGTCTGTTAGTTGGCTGACAGACGGACACGATGGCGTTTAATTTGTTGAACAATTTGCGTGGGGGCGGTCCCGCCCAAGGTGTTTCTCTCACTCATGGAGCCCAACAAGCTGAGCGGGCCGTAAACGTCTTCTTCAATGCGGGCATCGAAGGTTTGTAGTGTCGCCAGTGGCAACTCAGATAGGTCAACGCCTTGCGCTTGTGCCGCCTTGACGGCGTGCGCCACAATCTCGTGGGCGTCACGGAAGGGCAGGCCTTTTTTCACCAAATAGTCGGCGAGGTCTGTGGCGGTGGCGTAGCCTTTTTTGGCTGCGGCCTCCATGGCTTGGGCGTTGACGGTGATGCCGCCCTCTTTCTTGCCACTCACCGCATCGGCTTGACCACCGACCATTTCGGCAAAAATGCGCAAGGTGTCTTTGAGTGTGTCCACGGTGTCAAACAGCGGCTCTTTGTCTTCTTGGTTGTCCTTGTTGTATGCCAAGGGTTGGCCCTTCATGAGCGTGATGAGCCCCATCAGGTGACCGACGACGCGACCCGTTTTCCCACGCGCCAGCTCAGGGACATCTGGGTTTTTCTTTTGCGGCATGATGGAGCTGCCGGTAGTGAAGCGGTCAGAAATTTTGACAAAGCCAAAGTTTTGGCTCATCCAAATAATCAACTCTTCGCTCAAGCGACTAACGTGGATCATGACCAACGAGGCGGCGGCGGTGAACTCAATCGCAAAGTCTCTGTCGCTAACGGCATCCAAGCTGTTTTGACAGACACCGTCCATTCCCAAGGTCTTGGCGACACGCTCACGGTCGAGCGGGTAGGTGGTGCCCGCCAGCGCAGCTGAGCCCAATGGGAGCTGGTTCACCCGCTTGCGCACGTCCTGCATACGTTGTTGATCACGGTGGAACATCTCCACATAGGCCAGCAGGTGGTGGGCGAAGCTCACGGGTTGCGCGACCTGTAAGTGGGTGAAGCCAGGCAGGATGACGGAAACATGTTGTTCCGCGACCTCGACCAAAGCCAATTGCAGCTCCGCGAGCAGACCGTCAATCACGTCCATCTCATCGCGCAACCACAGTCGGATATCGGTCGCTACCTGGTCGTTGCGGCTACGCCCTGTGTGTAGGCGTTTGCCAGCATCGCCCACCAATTGCGTCAGGCGGGCTTCGATATTGAGGTGTA
This sequence comes from Methylobacillus sp., assembly GCA_018607835.1. Lineage (GTDB taxonomy): Bacteria > Pseudomonadota > Gammaproteobacteria > Burkholderiales > Burkholderiaceae_C > RS62. The sequence continues at coordinate 246,861 of JABBAS010000031.1, forward strand.
CGTCCTCCAAGTCGAGTTGCCAGTTGAAGGCATCGGCTGCGATTTCCTCGCGCACTTGGCTTAGGCCACGCTGGATGTCTGCCAAATCGGTTGCGCTGATGATGCCCACAGCCGCCAACATGTCTGCGTGTGCCAATGAACCCGCGATATCCGCCTGTGCCAGGCGCTTATCGAAAAACACGCTGGCGGTATACCGCTTAACCAACTCGCTCATGGGCTCATTGAACAGGGCAGACCACGCTTGGGCCTTCGTATCGAGTTGGTTAGATGACATGGTGACCAAAATAAAGGGTGACACCACCCAATGCGGCGTCAGCCCTTATTTTAGCGATCTCAGCATCGCCGTGATTAACCGGTGTTACGCAGCCCCGCGGCGATACCGTTAATCGAGATTTGTATGCCTAATTTCACCCGTTCATCGCTCTTGCCTTCGCGGTATCGGCGCAATAGCTCGACCTGTAGGTGGTGTAAGGGGTCGATATAGGGGAAACGGTGCTCTATGGACCGGCGTAGCGCGGGGTTGTTGGCCAATCGTTCGCGGTGACCGGTGATCAGGGTCAGGGCGTCCGCGGTGCGTTGCCATTCCGCCTCTATGGTGGCCAATACCCGCTTACGTAGGCGGCTATCGGGCACCAAATCCGCATAGCGACGAGCCAAGGCCAAGTCAGACTTTGCTAACACCATGTCCATGTTGGACAGCAAGTTGGCAAAGAACGGCCAGTCGCTCGCCATTAAACGCAGCGCGCTGAGCCGCTTTGCGCGGCTGCGCGGCTGGCTTGAGCGTGCGCTGTCTGAGACGGTGCCCAGTTGGCCGCTTAGGTAGGCTTCCACCGCGCTACCAAACCCGTACCACCCCGGTAGGGTGAGGCGGGATTGTCCCCAGCTAAAGCCCCACGGAATGGCGCGCAAGTCTTCGATGCGCTCGGTAGGCTTGCGCGATGCGGGTCGAGAGCCGATGTTGAGTTCCGCAATCTCACGCAAGGGCGTGGCGGCGAAGAAATAGCTAGCGAACCCCGGTGTCTCGTACACCAACTGCCGATAGGCCTGCATGCTCGCGTCAGAAAGTTGTTGGGCCAACTGCAAAAACGCGTTGGGCACGTCGGCCGTAGGCGGTAACAAGCTGGCCTCTAACGTGGCGGCCACCAGTGTTTCTAAGTTGCGCCGGCCTATGTCTGGGTTGGCGTACTTAGACCCAATGACTTCGCCTTGCTCAGTCAGGCGAATTTGACCGCGCACGGTGCCATGCGGTTGCGCCAGAATGGCTTGATAGCTAGGGCCACCGCCGCGGCCCACGGTGCCGCCCCGGCCGTGGAATAGACGCATTTGAATGCGGCCTCCGGGTAGCTCGTCAAAGAGTTTCGCGAGCGCCGTTTCGGCCCGGTAAAGCGACCAGTTGCTGGTGACGATGCCGCCGTCTTTGTTGCTATCCGAGTAGCCCAGCATGATGTCTTGTTCGCTGTATTGGTGCGACTGGGTCATGCCTTTGCTGGCGGCCTGTGCGCGGCGAATCATGGGCAGTATGCCTGGCAAGGCGAAGTAGTCGCGCATGATGGCCTCGGACTGCGCAAGGTCCTCAATGGTTTCAAACAGTGGCACCACGATCAGGTCGGCGCGCGCATCCTCGCTTAACAAACCGGTGAGCAGATTGCTTTCTTTTTGCAGTAGCAAGACCTCTAATAAATCGCTCGCCGCCTCGGTGTGGCTGATGATGACGTGGCGTATAGCCTGCGCCCCATAGGTTTGCCTGCCCTTGGCGGCTGCGTGGAAGATGGCGAGCTCGGTTTGTGTCAGTGGGCTATAGGCCAGACCGGCAACGTAGAGCCGCCGCGCATCGTTTAATTGCGCTAACAGCAGCGAGCGCTTGTCGCCCTCGCTCAGTGTGGCGTAGCTGGGGTGGATGCGGGCCTTTGCCAGCAACTCCGCAACCACCGCTTCGTGCTTGTCAGAACTTTGACGTAAGTCCAAGGTGCCGAGATGGAAACCAAACACCTGGGCGCCGCGCATGAGGGCGCGCAAGCGTTGATTCGCCAACATGGCGCCGAAGTTGGCGTGTAGCGAGTCATAAATCACGCGCAGGTCGGCTAAGAAAAGGTCGGCACTTGCGTAGGGTTCTGACGGGGCGACGGCATGGCGTGCGGCCACGCCACCGGTGAGGGCCTGTAAGGTGGCGGCTAAGCGCGCGTACACGCCGGTGAGGGCGCGGCGATAGGGCTCATCTTGGCGGTGTGGATTGCTGTCGGGTGAGCGCACGGCTAAGGCCTGCATATCGGCACTAATGCGAATTAAGCGCGCCGACATCGAGAGTTCGCTGCCCAGAAGGTGAACCTCGGTGAGGTAATGGCGAATCGCCATATCGGCCTGGCGCTTGAGCGCTAACTCAAGGGTCTGCGCGGTCACGAAGGGATTGCCATCACGGTCCCCCCCAATCCATTGGCCCATCCTGAGAAAGTTTGGCGCGTCATCGATGCTCAGCGCATCTTCTATTTCACGGTAGATTTTTGGAATCTCGTTCAAAAACGTCGATTGGTAGTAAGCCAAGGCGTTGTTGATCTCGTCTTCAACGGTGAGCTTCTCGGTGCGCATCAGACGGGTTTGCCACAGCTGAACCACGCGCGCGCGAATCTTGTCCTCGTTTGCCTGTAAGTCTCTTGGCGCCAAATTGTCACGTGCTTGCAGTAAGGTGCCAATCGCGCGCTCAGCATCCAAAATACTTTTGCGTTGGACCTCGGTCGGGTGTGCCGTTAAGACGGGGGAGACGTGCAGGTCGCCGAGCGCTTTGGTTAAGGCCTTTTTGCTCACACCGTGTGCATCCAAGGTGCTGAGCGCTTTGGCTAAGCTACCGGTTTGTTGTTGTCCTTCACGCTCATGCACCACGCGGCGGCGAATGTGATGCCGGTCTTCAGCTAAGTTCGCCAAGTGCGAAAAGTAGGTAAATGCGCGAGCGACCGTGACTGTTTGGTCACCGCTCAAGCCCTTCAGCAACCGTTTGAGCGCCTTGTCCGCGCCGGCGTCCGCTTGCCGGCGGAAGGCGACAGACAGTTGTCGAATGTTCTCAATCAGTGCGTAGATCGCCTTGCCCTCCTGGTCACGAATGACCTCGCCTAGCAGGCGTCCCAAGAACCGGATGTCATCTACCAATGGGGCGTCTTTGTCAGGTGTCCCCGCCGACGGCAGACGCTTGGTTGTGTTGGTTTTTGAAGCAGTTGCAGAGCGAGTGGCCATGGTGGTCTTTTGTGTGGATTGCAAAATCAGCGCCTATCAAGCGGGCGGGTGACCCGCAGACGAATGCGCTAAGTCATGCTAGCATTTGCTTTACTTAACGATTACCAACGGGTTACCAAGTGAATAAGTCATCTCCGCTAAGCCTAACGATCGCCACACGAGAGAGTCGCCTTGCCATGTGGCAGGCGGAGCACGTTCAGGCTTGTCTGCACACCTTGGGCCACGACGTCAAGCTGTTGGGCATGACTACCCGGGGTGATGAGATTTTGGATCGGACCTTGTCAAAGGTGGGCGGCAAGGGACTCTTTGTAAAAGAGCTGGAAGTGGCTTTGGCGAATGGCGACGCCGATTTGGCGGTGCACTCACTAAAAGATGTCCCCATGCGACTGCCTGATGGCTTTGAGCTCGCCTGCGTGATGACACGCGAGGATCCGCACGATGCTTGGGTGTCTCCCGTCGCTGGCGATTTAGTTGACTTGCCTGAGGGTGCCGTGGTCGGCACGTCGAGTTTGCGCCGTGTGGTGTTGTTGCGTGATCGTTTGGACAGCTTGGGTCGCCAAGACGTGCGCATTAAGCCGCTGCGGGGTAATTTAGACACCCGTTTGCGCAAGCTTGACGCCGGGGAGTACCACGCCATTGTGTTGGCGGCCGCTGGCTTGAAGCGATTGGAACTGCCCGATCGTATTCGCCGCATCTTTACGCCCAGCGACATGCTGCCATCCGCCGGCCAAGGGGCGTTGGGTATCGAGGTTCGCAGTGACCGGGTGGATTTGATCGAGGCCTTGAAGCCGCTTGTGCACATGCCAACGTGGTTCCGCGTTGCCGCCGAGCGCGCGGTGAGTCGAGCCCTTGGCGGCAGTTGCTCGGTACCACTGGCGGCGCATGCCACATGGGGCGCGTCAGACGAATTGATCGTGGATGCTGCGTGGGGGGAGTTGGTCGATGTGGAGGCCACTGCCGACCTCACCGGGCAATTACAGGCCGCGCTTGCCAAGCCACTGATACGCGCGCAGCGCCGGGCCCACGTGACCGACCTGGCTGCAGCCGAGGCACTGGGCTTGGCGGTTGCGCAAGATCTTATCGCTGATGGTGCGCGCGTCACCAGTTAGGCGGCGCACGGTCGTTGTCACCAGGCCGCTGCCCGAAGCGGGTGGCTGGGCAGATCATCTGCGTGCGGCAGCATACCCGGTGCTCACGCTCCCACTGATTAACATCCAAGGCTTGGGCGGCGCACCGTTGCAGGCGCATCTCACGGCGGTTCAGGCGTGGCCAACGTTTTCCTCGGTCATGTTTGTGAGCGCCAATGCCGTTCGCTTCTTTTTTGCAGCGGCATCCGCCACCGACAGCGCGCACTGGCTGGCGCGCTGGCGTGCAGGGGCGGGACCCCGCTGCTGGGCAACGGGCCCGGGTACGGTCAAAGCGCTGCGTGCGGCTGGCGTGCCAGAGCAGGCCATTGATGCGCCGTTAGCGGCGGGGTTGGCCTTTGACTCGGAACATCTATGGGCCGTCGTCCAAGCGCAAATTAAGCCGGCGTCGGCGGGCGCTCCTGAGCCGACTGTACTGATCGTTCGCGGTCGCTCCGGCAGCGCAGATGACGGCGATGGCCGGGATTGGTTGGGGAAGCAGTGCGTGGCGCGCGGCGCACAGGTGACGTACCTAGCGGTTTATCAGCGGTCAATGCCGGTTTGGGACAGCGCATTTGAAAGCGTGTGGAAGCAAGCCACCAGCGACCCCACGGCGGTGTGGCTTGTGAGCAGCACGCAGGCGCTCTCAAACGCACAGGCGTTGGTAGGCGCTGACAGCAACTTACTGGCTAACCAGACGTTGTTGGTGACCCACGCACGTATTCAGGAACGCGCAAAAGCATTGGGGTGCAAGCACGTCGCCCTTTGCGCGCCCGTGATGGATTCCATTTTGATGACGCTCCGCGCTCTTGATCAGAACTTTTCCGGTCTGTGATATTGCCATCTACAATGGGTGCGAGGGTGCTAAGAGGGCGGTCAACGGTTCTTTGACCGCTTCTGAGCGGCCCAACTGTGCAACCAACGAGAAGCGCGCTTATGACTGACTCGACATCTACAGATAATGCGTCTAAAAAGGCGAGCGTTGCAGGCGATGTGACGTTGCCTGCGGGCGACAAGGCCGCATCAAGTCCCGCTGCATCGACCGGCAAGTCGGGTCATCAATCGGCAGGCGGTCGCTCATTGGGTTCGATGTTCTTGATTCTCATGACCGTCGTCGTTTCTGTGGCGGCGCTGGCTTCCTCCTACCTCACTTGGCAGAGTTTCTCTGGTTTGCGTGCGGCGGTGGGTCAACGCATGCAGTCAGCCGAGGCAGAGGTCACACCGTTACGTGAACTGAGTAGTGAAACAGCCGGGCGTCTCAATGCCTTGCAATCACGCTTGAGTGGCGCGGAGCAACGTATCAGCGAGCTCAACCTGCAGCGTACCCAACTCGAGGAGTTGATGCTAAGCGTGTCACGGTCGCGGGACGAAACCTTGGTTCAGGACTTGGGTTCTGCATTGCGTTTTGCCGTGCAGCAAGCACAACTGATGGGCAACCCCCAGCCGCTTATCGCCGCGCTGCAAGTGGGTATCGAGCGCATCGAGGCCGCAGCCAACCCCCGTTTGGCCGGCGTTCGGGATGCCATGAAAAATGACTTGGATGTGATGCAGACCGAGACCAATACCGATGTCTCGCTGGTCGTTCGCGACCTGGCCCGCTTGACTCGCGACATGAATAAAATCGCGATGCGCGATACCGCGCCGCCGACAGACCGCACAGTCACTTCCGACGCGGACACGTCTGCCGCACCTTCCCCAGCCATTGGCCTGGCCACTGACCCCGCATCGACCACCGTGGCCCCGTCCCTGCTCGATCAGGCGGTGACGTCTGTGAGTACCGTGTGGCATAGCTTGAGTCAGGCCTTCGTGGCGCAAGCCAGTCAACTGGTGCGCGTCCGCGCCGTAGCGCCTACCGATGAGTTGATGTTGTCACCCGAGAACGCCTGGGTGTTGCGAGAGAATCTGAAGCTGCGGTTGTTGAGCGCCCGACTTGCCGTGTTATCAGGGCAAAAGCAAACAGCGTTGGCTGATATTTCGGCGGTGCTACAAGGTATCGCGCTGTATGCCGATCCCGCGGCCCCCAGCGTGGTGGGGCTGGTCGGTGATTTGCAGCAGCTGCAAACAACGATTGCCGCGCTGCATGTCCCTATCCCTCAGAGTACGTTGGCCGCTCTGGCTAGCGTAGCTTCAGCACGATAGGATCGCACCATGAAATGGCTTTTCTCTCTCATTTGGTGGGTCGTGCTTGCGGTTTGTGTCGCTTGGTTGTTGAACAACAGTGCAATGGTCTCGGTGTTTGTCGATGGCTTGCGCATCGATTTATCACTCAATCTAATCTTGACCTGCTTGGCGCTCGGGGTCTGGCTGCTGCTGGTCGGATTGCGTTTTCGCTATGGGATTCAAGCCACCTATGTAACGAGTAAGCGCGCGCGTTTGACGTACAAGGAACAGGCCGTATCGTCTTTGGTTTTAGATGCGCTGAGTCTGCAACTCGCTGGACGGCATGGTCGAGCCCAAACAGCGGCGGCGGAGGCCATTGAGAAGTTGGATGGCTTAACGGCCCAAGATGGCGCTCAGTTGCCGCGTCAGGCAACCTTGCGGGTACTGGCGAATTGGGTTTGCGCGGAGAGCGCGCACACCCTGCGTCAAACCGCGGTCGTGGACACCCACTTAGCGCATGCATTGGCGGTGGACACCCACAACGACGGTGCGATTGCCCAAGAGGGTGTGCGCCTGCGGGCGTTGCGATGGGCGCTAGAACTTGGCGATAGCCCCCGCGCGCATCAACGCTTAGCGGAGCTACCTAAAGCGGTCTCACGCCGTGTGCAGGTCTGGCGCGCACGGCTCGATCTGGCGTTGATGGACCAGCAACCTGAAAAGGCACTGGAAGCCGTTAGGACACTCACCAAGCATGGGGTTTATGCGGCGCGTGCGTCACTGAGTTTGCAACGCTCACTGGCGGTGCAGATGTTGGAGCGTTGTCATGACGAGGTCGCATTGGAGAGCATGTGGAAATCCTTGCCGCAGGCGGAGCGGGCCGGCTATGACGTGTCTCTGGCGTGGGTCAGTCAACGCTTGGCCGTTGCGGCGGATCTGAGTGATGAGGTGGCGGTCAAACTGATGTCCCAGTTACAAGTTATTTGGGACAACATCGGTGACTTGAGCGATGCGCAACAAGCACGTCTGGTTGCGTGTATGACGCAGCTCTTGCCCCAACTACCCGATAGCTGGTTGGGCGTTATAGAGCAGGCACAGCAACAGCAGCCCGAAAAGGGTCTGCTGCAATACCTTACCGCGGTGGCTTATGTACAACGTCAGCTCGTTGGCAAGGCCAAACCAATGTTGAAGCGGGCGGCAGAAAGCGATGCCCCGCTGGATTTACGTCGTGACGCTTGGGTGCAAACCGCGAAGTTAGAGGCCGAGCTAGGCGATCAAGCCGCTGCGGCCGCCGCTTGGCAAGCGGCTGCGCTGGCAAGCTGATAGGTTCCCTACCTAGCCTACCTGCCACACGCGGGTGCGCCCATCTGCTTGTACCAACAACACATTGAATGGATCTTTGCGTCCGCCGTAAACGGGACCATCCATGCCTGGGCTACCAATCGGCATGCCTGGGACGGTAATCCCTAGCGCTTTAGGTCGCTCGGCGAGTAAGCGCTTGATAGCGTCTGCAGGCACGTGGCCTTCAACGACGTAGCCCGCTACGGTTGCCGTGTGGCAAGAACCAAGCTTTTCCGACAGGCCCAACTGCTTGCGCTTAGCGCGGTTCCCCGTATCGTATGTCTTTACTTGGAAGCCGGCTTGCGCCATGAGTGCTACCCAGTCTTTGCAGCAACCGCAATTAGGGTCTTTCCAGACTTCTAACAAAGGGGCTGTCGTCGCCGCTTGAGCCCGTGGCATCGCCCACGCGCCTAGCGTGGCCACCACAGCAAATGTCGCGAAGCCGCCAAACCGTTGCAAGGTGGCCCGTTTACTGTGGGACACCGTATGCGACAAGGCGATTGACTGATCTGATTTCTTCATGAGAACTCCACATGCTGAGCAAACGATTTCGAGGGATGCAACATCTAGAAAGTTCCCATACGTTGTCGTATTTGACGGCGCTGTTAATGGCCCAAGATCTTAGACAAAAAGTCTTTGCTGCGCTCGTTCTGGGGGTTGTTGAAGAACTCGTCCGGGGTGTTTTCTTCGACAATCTGACCCTGATCCATAAAGATGACGCGGTCGGCCACGGCCTTGGCAAACCCCATTTCATGGGTCACACAAATCATGGTGATACCTTGGTCGGCCAGTTCGACCATGACGTCCAACACCTCTTTGATCATCTCGGGGTCGAGTGCGGAGGTCGGCTCATCAAACAACATAATTTTGGGCGTCAGGCACAAAGCCCGTGCAATGGCCACGCGCTGTTGCTGACCGCCAGAGAGCTGTAACGGGTACTTTTCCGCCTGCTCGGCAATTTGTACGCGCTCAAGTTGCTGCATGGCGCGATCTTCAGCTTCCTGTTTGGGCAATTTCCCCACCCACATCGGCGAAAGCGTCAAATTTTCCAGCACGGTCAGGTGAGGGAATAAATTGAACTGTTGGAACACCATGCCCACTTGTTTGCGGACCTGATCAATGGCCTTCACGTCGTCACCAAGCTCCACACCGTCTACCACGAGGCGACCCTCCTGATGCTCCTCCAGCCGATTGATACACCGGATGAGCGTTGACTTGCCGGAGCCCGATGGACCGCAAATGACAATGCGTTCACCTTTGGCGACGGATAGGTTGATATCCCGCAGCACATGGAAATTATTGCCATACCACTTGTTAACTTTGTCGAATGTAATGATGGGTTCAGACATGGTTTTACTCTTAAATATTTGTTGCGTACAAGCGTTGCGTGTGCATCAACGCTGCTTACCTTTGTTGGCTTGTCCTTCGACCCACGAGCTGTAGCGCGACATGGAAAAGCAGAACAGGAAATAAATCATGGCGATGAATAAGTAGCCCTCGACATAGAAGATGCGCCATTCCGTGTCGGAGCCCAGAGCCATCTTGAGTGCGCCTGTCAACTCATACAAGCTCACAATGATGACCAAAGACGTGTCTTTGAAGATCGCGATGAAGCTGTTCATGATGCCGGGTACAACCATCGCCAAAGCTTGCGGTAAGACGATCTTGCGTTGTGTTTGCCAGTAGGACAAACCCAAGGTCGCAGCCGCCTCAATCTGCCCCTTGGGAACTGCTTGCAAGCCGCCACGTATCACTTCAGCCATGTACGCGGTTTGAAACAGCGTGATCCCCACCAGAACCCTGACCAGTACGTCAATCGTGACGCCAGCAGGCATGAACAGTGGGAACATGAACGAGGCCATGAACAAGACGGAGATCAGCGGGACGCCGCGAATCAGCTCTACAAACACAGTGCACAAAGCGCTGATGGCGGGTAAATCTGATCGCCGGCCCAGCGCCACGAGTAGCGACAACGGGAAAGCCAGGGCAATCGAGATCGTGGCGAGCATGATGGTCAGTGGCAAGCCGCCCCAACGGCTGGTCTCAACGGGCTCAAGGCCCATGACGTCGCCGCCCATGAGCGTGAAGAAGCTACCCAGAACCAAAACCCAGAGGGCAATCAACCAGGGCTTCCAAAATGGACGCGTACAGCTGGCCACCAGCAAGATGACCATCAACAGGGTGGCGATTAGTGGGCGCCATTGCTGATCGTAGGGGTAGCGGCCGAAAATGATCACACGGTATTTCTCGGTGATCACACCCCAGCAAGCACCGGCGCCCTCCGCGCGGCAGGCCCCTGAGTCAGCCAGCCAGGTGGCGCGTAATATCGCCCAGTCAATGAGCTGCGGCAGGTACCAGACCAGCACACCGCCAAAAAGCAGCGTGGCCAAAGTGGTTCGTAGGTCGCCAAACAGGTTGCTACGAATCCAAGGGACGAGGCCCTCGGTGTTCACAGGTGCCCGTCTCGCCTCGATCGGTTTAAAGGTAGATGTTGACATATTCGCAGGCCTATCGCTCTTTGATCGCAGAGCGTTTGTTGTACCAGTTCATTAAGAGAGAGGTGAGCAGTGAGGTCATGAGATAAATTAACATCACGATCGCAATGCACTCAACCGCTCGGCCTGTTTGGTTCAGCGCGGTATTGGTCACAGACACAATGTCTGGATAGCCCACGGCAACCGCGAGCGATGAATTTTTGGTGAGGTTGAGGTACTGGTTGGTTAGTGGCGGAATAATCACGCGTAAGGCCTGAGGCAGCATCACCAACTTCATGGTCAATCTCTTGGGTAGTCCCAAGGCGGCGGCAGCTTCCGATTGGCCTGCTGATACCGATTGGATACCGGCGCGCACCACCTCGGCCACAAATGCTGCGGTGTAAAACGTCAAGCCAAACAACACCGTTAAAAATTCTGGTGTCACAGCGGCTCCAAACTCGATCGCAAAGTCGCCTTTGACGGGGGTGTCGAATTCGGATGGCGCCCCGCCGATGAACCAGCCCACCACCGCGCCTGCAAGCAGCATGCACACGGGAACCCAAAAGCTACTCACCGGTTGACCTGTCGCCTCAAATCTGCGCGTTGCCCAGCGCCGGTAGACAAATATGCCCACACCCGCGAGTAACAGACCGAATAAACCTAGCAAATGGCCGAATTCCCAGAGCGGTGCGGGAAAGTTGATACCGCCCTTACTCAGGAAAAAATTGCCAACTTGCCACGGCTCCCAGCTGTCCGGCAACGTTTGCGTCAGGAACAGGTACCACATGTAAAGCTGTAGCAGGACAGGAATGTTGCGGAATACCTCCACATAGGCGGTACAAAACCCACGCACCAAGGCGTTGCGCGAGAAGCGGCCGATGCCCAGCGCAGTGCCAAGCACGGTTGTGAGGACGATGCCGATAATGGCCACGCGCAAGGTGTTGGATAAGCCAACAACGAAGGCCCACCAGTAGTCTTGACCAGAGTCGTAGGGTATGGCTGTTTCACCGATTTCAAAACCGGCAGCCTGGGTCAGAAAGTCGAACCCGCTCTGCATGCCGCGCGCCGCCATGTTCGTCATGGTGTTGCTGGCCAGCAGCCAAATAAGTGAGATGATCGCGCCGATCGCGAGCGCTTGGTAGACAAGGCCTCGGAATGCCTTGCTGCGCCAAGACCAATGGGTCACCTTGGGTGGCACGTGGGTGGTGCTCATAATATTTCTTCAGCTGATACCTCGCCGTCACAAGCACATGCTTGTCAGAACTGGCGTGAGGTTAATAGAGATGATCGGGTCGTTATTGCTATGCATGAGGACAAACCGCCTGCCAAGTAGTGACTTGACAGGCGGCCTACCTATGCAACGCTGAGGCGTCCGCCTTTTCAGGCGTTGGTCTCAGAGTTGTTCAGTCGCGGGCAACTTAGCGAACTGGGTAGGCGTACATCAAGCCACCGTTGGTCCACAAGTTGTTGATGCCACGTGGCAACGCCAATGGTGAGTTAGGACCGACGTGACGCTCGAAAATCTCGCCGTAGTTGCCTGTAGCGGCCAACGCACGCGCCATCCACTCAGCATCCAAACCAATCAGCTTGCCGGTGTCGTCCTTAGAGCCTAAGAGGCGTCCGATCGCGGGGCTATCGTTTTTCTTCATTTCGGCAAGGTTGGCCTGTGTAACGCCCAACTCTTCAGCTTCCACTAAGCCGGCGACGACCCACTTCACGATACCAAACCACTGGTCATCGCCTTGGCGAACCATAGGGCCCAATGGCTCCTTGGAGACCAGCTCAGGCAAGATCATGTAGTCAGCTGGATTTTGCGCGTCTTTGTTACGGACAGATGCCAAACCAGAGGCGTCTGTCGTGTAACCCAAGCAACGACCTGCAAAGAAGGCGGCTTTAGCGGCTTCAAAGCTCTCGAAAACAACGGTCTTGATGTTCAAGTTGTTGGCTTTTGAAAAGTCTGTGAGGTTCTTTTCTGTCGTGGTACCGGCTTCCACACACACCGTTTGGTTCTTGAGCTGCTTGGCGCTCTTCATTTTGGTCTTGGTAGGCACCATGAAGCCTTGGCCGTCATAGTAAGTTACGCCTGTTGCGTGCAGACCCAATGACGTATCGCGTGTCATTGTGAATGTGGTGTTGCGCGACAACATGTCAACTTCACCAGACTGCAGAGCGGTAAAGCGCTGTGTCGAGTTCAAAGGCACGTATTTCACTTTGCTGGCATCACCCAATGTGGCGGCCGCAACAGCGCGGCACACATCCACGTCTAGTCCAGACCACTCGCCCTTTGAGTCCGCTGCTGAAAAGCCAGGCAGGCCGGTGTTGACGCCACACACGAGCGTGCCGCGTGCCTTGACGGCGTCGAGAGTTTCGCCTGCGTGTGCAGGCATGGCTAGCACGGCGGTCGCTGCGACAACGGCAGCGGCTACGAATTTAATTTGTTTCATGAATACTCCTGATTCGGATGGTTGTGAGTCAAACGCTGCCCGTTGGGTGTTTGAGAACCCACGCGTCGCAGACATGACACTATACCTAAGCTGATCACTGCTTTTTCTTGGGGTTTACACGGTCGTTTGCAATTTGAGAGCGGGCCGTGGCGACGACATCACCGAGTTCGCACCAAAACTGGGCGCTGTACTCAGTTATAGTTTTCCAGCGGCAGTGGAGGCGGTGGTAGCCGCCGTGCTTGCATATTTACAACCAAGGGGTCCGAATGAAAGCATTACGTATAGACAAAGAACCGGCTTACCAGTGCCAATTGGTGGACATTGATGAGGCTCAATTTGAAGCGGAACTCGCTCCAGAGGGGGATGTGTGGGTGGACGTGGGCTATTCGACGATTAACTACAAAGACGGGTTGGCAATTACGGGGAAGTCGCCCGTCGTGCGCAAGCCGAGTTTAATTCCCGGGATTGATTTGGTCGGTCGCGTACGTCAGAGCACCCATGGTCGCTGGAAGGCCGGTGATGAGGTGATTTTGAATGGCTGGGGCGTGGGCGAAAATCATTCGGGCGGTTTGTCGCAAGTCGCGCGCGTGAAGGGCGACTGGCTCATTGAAAAACCGGCTGCCTTGAGTCCTTTACAGACCATGGCCGTCGGCACGGCGGGCTACACCGCGATGCTCTGCGTCATGGCCTTGCAGGCAAACGGCGTGAAACCGGAGGACGGTGAAATATTGGTGACTGGTGCCACAGGCGGGGTCGGTTCGGTGGCGGTTGCCCTGTTGTCAAAGGCAGGCTATCAGGTGGTGGCCGCGACCGGTAAGTCGACGGAGCACGCTTTTCTTGCCGAGCTAGGCGCCGCCAGCGTGGTGGCGCGTGAAACCCTGAGCGAGCCGGGCAAGCCCCTGCAAAAAGAACGCTGGGCCGGCGTGGTTGATGCGGTGGGGAGTCACACCCTCGTCAACGCCTGCGCCGCGACCCGCTACGGCGGTGTTGTGACGGCTTGCGGTTTGGCGCAAGGGATGGACTTCCCAGCGAGCGTGGCGCCGTTCATATTGCGCGGTATCACGTTGTGCGGAATCGACAGTGTGATGGCGCCAATCGCGCGGCGCGAGGCGGCTTGGGCGCGTATCGCTGGTGAGTTGGATTTGTCGCAACTGGCTGCGTTGACTCAGGTTGTGCCGCTATCCGGCGCGATGGACGCGGCACAGGCTATTTTGCGTGGCGAAATTCGCGGTCGCGTGGTGGTGGATGTGAATGCGTGAGTGACCTGTGGGCGTGCCGCCTATGCGCGGGCGCCCCCATGCCAATGCGTCGGCGGCGTGACGACTGAGAGATAGGCGTGCCAAGTGGCGTAACCCAAAACGGGACCAATGACCAGTAGCCCTAAGAACCACGGTAACGTGGCCGCCAACACCAAGAGCGTGACCAGCGCGGCCCAAATTGCCATCGCAAGGGGGTTTTTGAGGCACGCTTTCACGCTGGTGATGGCCGCGGCCACTGGACTGGTTCTTCGGTCCAGGATCATGGGGATGGCGATCACGCTGGTGATGAACACCAGAAACGCGAACACAGCACCGACTGCGCAATAGGCAATGATGAAGGAGAGGTTGTCTGGGGTTCGCAGTGCAGCCAAGGCCCGTTCCGTGCTCGGGAGGCCGTCAAAGTTAATCGCAAAGAGTGCCAGCGAGACCCGTGACCAGAGCCATTGCACCGCAAGCAAAATCGCCGCAAATGACGCCACCTTGCCGGCGCTGGGAAGCCAAGCGAATAGGGCATGACCGAGTGCAGGCTTGCGCCCCTTTTGAAGCTGTCGGCTGATATCGTACACACCCAAGCACAACAGCGGCCCGAGCAACAGCCAGCCCGCGCTTAATGTCATGACGTAGGCGGGCGCCTTTTCGGCAACCAGCAACAATACGTGCCCCATGACGACGAAGCAAGCGCCAAAAAATAGGCTCAAAAACGGAGCCCTCAGAAAGTCTTGCCAGCCCTCACTGAGCCACTGCAGCGGGTCATCTGCGCGCAAGCGGTTGATGCACAGCGCCGTTTTTGCAGCCGACGCGTCGACGCCCGTACGCCCGTCGGGCGCGGGTGCGGTCTCGGTGTGGCTGTCAGGATGTCGCATAGTCCAATTAGGAAAGGGCGTGGTTAAAGGGTGGGTGTTGTTTGTCTGAGTATCATTGGACACTTAACTTTAAGCAATATGGTTTTCCCGACAAGGGTTTTCACGGAGGGCGATAATCTGACCATGCCTCTTTCTTTTTCCCCTCCTGCCGTGCCAGCGGCCCAGTTAGACGCCCATTTGATGGTCAATGGGTTCGCAGTTCTGGAGCCCCACGAGACGTCGACGTGGCTGGCACAACCGATGACCCACTTGAATGCATTGGCGCAGCATTGGCGCGATTTGCCGCCCGATGCGCACTTGAAAGACGGTGGGCGCTATCGCCGCCGCCGACATAGTTGCTTTGTTGTGAGCGGGGACGAGGTCGTGCAACAGGCGCACCGACCCCATTGGCAACCACTGGCGTACAACGCGTTGCACGGTGGCATGCAACGCTTATTTGAGCCCGTTTTACCTGAAACCGTTGTGGAGCAAGCCTGGCAGGCGTTGTTACGCCAAGGCGCCGCCTCTGCCTCTGCCTTGCATGGCGAGCAGGCGTGGTTTGTTGAAGCGCATCAGTTTCGTATTGATACCAGCGATGGCATCGGTCGTCCCACGCCGGAAGGCGCGCACCGTGATGGGGTTGACTTGGTGATGGTCTGTTTAATTGACCGCCACGGTGTGAAGGGTGGGGAGAGTCGCGTATTTGAGTCGACGGGCCCCCAAGGACAGCGGTTCACCATGATGACGCCTTGGACGGTTCTTTTTCTAGACGATGCCCGCATGATCCACGAGACCACGCCCATACAACCCGTTGACGACGCGGGTTGGCGCGATACCTTGGTGCTGACCTTCAGAGCCCGTGGCTTTCAGGGGGAGGGCGCTACAGGTTAAGCGCGCTCAAAAATGGCGGCAATGCCCTGTCCGCCACCAATACACATGGTCACCAGTGCATAGCGCCCGTTGATGCGTTGCAGCTCATGCAAGGCCTTCACGGTAATCAGTGCGCCGGTGGCGCCGATGGGGTGACCCAACGAGATACCCGATCCATTGGGGTTTACTTTGGCAGGGTCCAAGCCCAGGTCCTGCGTTACCGCACAGGCTTGCGCGGCGAATGCCTCGTTGGCTTCTATGACATCGAGATCCGCGACCGTTAATCCCGCTTTTTGCAAGGCTTTCTGTGTGGCAGGAACGGGGCCGATGCCCATGTAACGCGGGTCAACCCCTGCGTGTGCGTAGGCCACCAAGCGGGCCAAGGGTTTCACGCCCTGTGCGCGCATGGCATTGCCCTCCATCAAGACGACGGCGGCGGCGGCATCGTTGATGCCAGAGGCATTGCCAGCGGTCACACTACCGCCCTCTTTCTTAAAAACGGGCTTTAGTTTGGCCATATCGGCCATGTCGCAGTTGGCACGAAAGTGTTCGTCGGTGTCAAACGCCACCTCACCCTTGCGGCTCTTGAGCATGACGGGGACGATTTGATCCTTGAAATAGCCGGCCTTGGTTGCGGCTTCGGCTCGGCGGTGACTTTCAACGGCCAAAGCGTCTTGGGTTTCACGCGAGATACCCCATTTTTCCGCGATGTTTTCAGCGGTCACGCCCATGTGAATGGTTTCGAATGGATCGTGTAACGCACCCATCATCATGTCAATGAGTTTGGTATCACCCATGCGTGCACCGAAGCGCGTCGCCAAACTGGCGTAGGGTGCACGGCTCATATTCTCCGCGCCGGCGCCAATGGCCACGTCGGTATCGCCCAGTAACACCGATTGACTGGCCGAAATAATGGCTTGCAACCCTGAGCCACACAGGCGGTTCACGTTAAACGCGGGCGTGCTTTGTGCGCAGCCGCCTTCAATCGCGGCAACGCGCGACAGATACATGTCACGCGGTTCCGTGTTCACGACATGACCAAAAACGACGTGACCGACGCTATCCGCTGCCACGTTAGCCCGCACTATGGATTCTTTAACGACCAGTGCACCGAGTTGTATCGGTGGCGTGTCTTTCAATGCACCACCGAACGTGCCGATAGCCGTGCGAACGGCGCTAACTACGTATACTTCGCGACTCATGTGTAACCCCTGAGATAGTCAATTGCAAAAGCCTAATTATCGCGAGTTGGCGTTGTCAGATCTGACGCCTTGGCGATTGCCCTGAACCTGCTTTAGAACGGTGCGTTACTGTGCCAGCGCAGTGCGCGACCGGTGAGTGGACAGGTGAGTCCCAAGTCTGTCGCATGCAGGAGTAGGCGGGGTGCGAGGGCGGCATTATTTGGCGGGCCATACAAGGCATCGCCGGCAATGGCATGGCCGATGTGTGCCAAGTGCACGCGCAATTGGTGTGATCGTCCCGTTACCGGCTGCAGGTCGACGCAGGTGAAGGTCTGCGGCGCTGCTGGTGACCAGTCCGCCAATGTGCCGTTGGGAGCAAAGGCTTGTGCGGCAGGCCGCCAGCGGGTGAGGCTGGGCTTGCCGGTGTCATGACATACCTTTGACCGTGGTCGGTTGGGCCAGTCGACGATCACGGGCTGGTCTATGGTGTGCCACTTGTCAGGCGCGGTGATCCCATTTGGGCTGGTAGTGCCGTCGCCTTCATCGCTGCCTATCGTGCTGGCCGCCTGCACGCTACCGAGTACCGCAGCGCGGTACTGTTTGTGTGTCTGTCGATCTTGAAAAGCTTGGCTAAGCAAACGCTGCATGCGTGCGCCCTTGGCGAACACCATGAGGCCAGAGGTGGCCATATCCAAGCGATGCACGACCAATGCCGAGGGCGCGTGTGTTTGTACCCGCGTGATCGCGCAGTCTTGCTTGTCTTCGCCGCGTCCCGGCACCGAGAGCAAGCCACTTGGCTTGTCGATAACCAGCAGGGCGTCGCTCTCGAAAACGATGGGCGGTCGCTCCATGGTGATCAGACGGCGACCCAACTGTCTTTAAGCCCGACACTGCGGTTGAACACCGGCTGGCCTTTTTGATGTTCTTCTCGGTCGGCCACGAAGTAGCCCAGGCGCTCGAATTGAAAGCTTTGTCCGGGCGCTGCTTGCGCCAAGCTGGGCTCCAACAGGGCCTCGACGGTCTGCAAACTATCGGTGTTGAGTGCCGCGATGAAGTCGCGCCCTCCGCCGTCGGGCTGAGACTCTTTAAACAGACGATCGTACAAACGCACGGGCGCGCGCACGCCATCGCTGGCACCTACCCAGGTGATGACGCCTTTCACCTTGACGCTAGAGGCGCCGGGTGTGCCGCTCTTGGTGTCGGGGATTAGGCGTGCATTGACCTGGGTGATACGGTCGTCAGCGTCACGGACAGCGCCAATACATTCCACGATATAGCCGTATTTCAGACGGACCTTGTTTCCGGGAAAAAGGCGGAAATAGCCTTTGGGTGGCTCCTCTGCGTAATCATCGCGCTCGATGAAGAGGTCGGCGCCGAATGAGAAGGCGCGGGTGCCTCGCTCAGGGTCATGCGGGTGAACGGGTGCGCTGCAGGGCTCAAGGTGGCCCGCACCCATGAGCGCATCCCAGTTCTCTATGTGCAGCTTAACGGGATCAAGTACCGCCATGGCTCTAGCGGCCTCGCTGTCTAGGGTTTCGCGCAGGCAGCCCTCCAAGGTGCTGTAGTCAATCCACGCGTCGGATTTGGTCACGCCAATGCGCTCGATAAACAAGCGCATCGCGGCAGGCGTGTAGCCCCGGCGGCGCAAGCCCACAATGGTTGGCATGCGCGGGTCATCCCATCCGGCTACATGGTGGTCGTTGACCAATTGTGCCAATTTGCGTTTGCTAGTGACGACATAGGTCAGGTTCAACCGGGCGAACTCGTATTGCTTGGGTGGCGGTGTATTGATGAGCCCACCCGTAGCCAACTGCGTCATGAGCCAGTCGTAAAACGGGCGCTGATCTTCAAACTCCAAGGTGCAAATACTGTGCGTGATATTTTCTAGCGCATCCTCAATGGGGTGTGCGAAGGTGTACATCGGGTAAATACACCATTGGTCACCCGTGTGGTGGTGCGTGGCATGACGTATGCGGTAGATCGCGGGGTCGCGCAGGTTGATATTGGCGCTGGCCATGTCAATTTTGGCGCGCAGTACCGCGCTGCCGTCCGCTAATTCACCGGCCCGCATGGCACGAAAGCGCGCCAGATTCTCTTCTACGCTGCGTGACCGGAACGGGCTATCCGTGCCGGGTGTGCCGAAATCACCACGGTTGACGCGCATGTCTTCTGCGCTTTGCTCGTCCACGTAAGCCACGTCTTGCGTAATGAGAAACTCGGCACAGCGATACATGAAGTCGAAGTAGTCGCTGGCTTGGTATCGGTGTGAGGTGCCGTTCTGCTCCCAGCTAAAGCCCAACCATTGGACGGTGTCAACGATGGCGTCCACGTAGCGTTGGTCTTCCTTCTCTGGGTTGGTGTCGTCGAATCGCAGGTGACAGACACCGCCGTAGTCCTGCGCCAAGCCGAAGTTCAGGCAAATGCTCTTGGCGTGACCGATGTGCAAGTAGCCATTGGGCTCAGGGGGGAAGCGGGTGCGAATTTTTGCTATGTCAACGGCGCCAGCTTGTTGTGTGGGGCCATCACCCGGACGACCACTCCACCGCCGTTGGCCGTAGGTTTGTTTGGCCACATCGGATTCGATGATTTGCCGCAAGAAATTACTGGGCTTAACGGGTGCCGTCTCGGTTGCTTTGCTGTGAGTCACTTGAATGCTTCAGTCCTAAAAAGAAGGCTCGTCAAGGGGTTGACGCTACCCTGCATTGTATGAAAGCGTTGCGCGGGTTTTTTGGCGGGAAAAACACTTATCATCAATCGCATTCGTTCAACGCATACACCGCCCTGTAAAGGGGTTGAAAGCACGCTGTGGATCTCGCCTTATTTGGCAAAGCCGTCATCATGGGACTCGTGGAGGGGATCACGGAGTTTCTTCCAATCTCTTCAACGGGACACCTGATTGTGACGGGTTCTTTGATTGGTTTCCATGACGAGAAGGCGAAGGTGTTTGATATTGCCATTCAAACGGGGGCAATATTTGCCGTCATATTGGTTTACTGGCAACGTATCTGGGCCACCATCCGTGAGTTGCCTACGCAGGCGAAAGCGCAACGCTTTGCGGGTAATGTGCTAATCGCTTTTTTCCCTGCGGTTATTTTGGGGCTGGCCTATGGCAAGGCGATCAAGTCGCACTTGTTTAACGCGAACGTGGTTGCGGTGGCTTTGATCGTGGGCGGTGTCATCATTTGGTGGGCGGAAAAACGTCAAAAAGTGACGGTGCGTGTGGACAGCGTCGACGAGATGCGTCCCATGGACGCGCTCAAAGTGGGTGTCATGCAGTGTCTGGCCATGATTCCCGGCACGAGCCGCAGTGGCGCCACCATCATCGGGGGGATGCTCATCGGTTTGAGTCGGCGTGCCGCCACGGACTTTTCTTTTTACTTGGCGATTCCCACCCTCATTGGTGCCGGGGTCTATAGCCTGTACAAAGACCGGGCTGTGCTGGCGTGGTCGGACATCCCCTTGTTTGCAGTGGGCACCGTTGTCGCATTTTTTAGCGCCCTGTGGTGTATTCGTTGGTTACTGCGCTATATCTCAAGCCACAGTTTTATGCCATTCGCTTGGTATCGAATTGCTTTTGGATTTTTTATCCTACTGAGCTCCGCCTCAGGCCTCATTACCTGGGCCACCTAAGCGCACATGTCCCTTAATGAAGCGGTGTCATCTGATGACCCCTTAAGAGCCCACCTCTTTGCGATCCTCAGTGGGGTGGCGATGCTGATTGTCGGCGTTAGCCTGCTCTTCTCTGTGATCGGCCTGCGTGCGGGTATGGCGGAGTTCTCTACCGTTGTGACGGGATTGATCTCATCGGCCTATTTTGCCGGCTACGTGGTGGGTGTGTTGGTGTGCCCTATTTTGGTCTCGCGCGTGGGACATGTGCGGGCGTTCGCTGCAATGGCCAGCCTCGCCTCCACCATGCCGATTCTGCATGCGCTGTGGGTCAATCCCTGGTTTTGGGGCGGATTACGGTTGATCGCAGGTATTTGTCTGGTTGGCCTGTACATCGTGATTGAGAGTTGGCTAAATACCTTGGCGCCAAAAAGTAAGCGTGGCCAGGTTTTTTCTATCTACTTGGTGGTTACTTTTGTATCGCTGGCACTTGGGCAATGGTTGATTCTGGTTGGCGACGCGGTTGGATTTGTACCCTTTGCCATGGTGTCGGTGTTGCTCTCTTTCGCGTTGTTGCCAATCACCATGGCGCGCGTGCAACAGCCCGATACCGTTGAGTCACCTCGGTTGAGCTTGCATAGCCTGTGGCAGACGTCACCGCTTGGGGTCGCTGGGGCCTTTGTGTCCGGCTTAATTAGTGGCGCCTTTTTTGGACTTGGGGCGGTGTTTGCTGACCGTGTGGGCTTTGACGCTCAAGGGGTCGCCGCATTCATGGCGCTAACGATTCTTGGTGGTGCGGTGCTGCAATGGCCGGTCGGTCGTTTATCAGACCGCATGGATAGACGACTCGTGTTGTTGGGCTGTTGTCTGGGTAGCGCCGCCCTGGGACTGACGGGCTACGGTTTGTCAATTTTTTACCCGACTTGGCTCATTGGGTTGGGCGCGTTGTTGGGCGGGCTCATCTTCACGATATACGGCCTGAGCATTGCCCATGCGAACGATCAGATACACGTTAGTCGGACCCTGGAGGTCACAGGCGGCTTGTTACTGGTTCACGGCATTGGTGCAGCGGTTGGCCCGACCATCGCGGGTGTCGTGATGGATCTTGTCGGTCCGGGCAGCCTGATGCTCTATTTCACAGTGGCCGCTGGCGGCTTGGCACTCTACACTGCACACCGTATGCGGGTGGCTGCGCCGGTGCCTGTAGAAGAGAAGGTTGACTTTGTTGCCATGGGTAGCGGGACACAAACCACTGCGCAATTAGATCCGCGAACACCGGACCCTTCTGACCCAGCCGACGCCGCGTCCTTTGAGACGGTCGAAGCGGATGAACCGCCGCCTGAAACCGTGGGGAGCTAGGTCGTCGCCATGTCCGCCAACGCATTGGCCGCCATGTCTGCGGCAATCGCGGGTGACTCAAGCGGGAACAGGTGGCTGCCATCGACGACCTGCCAGCGCGGTGCTTGCGTGCTGCCGACCAGGCGTTGGATAAACGTCGCGCCGACACGGCGCATTTCAACCGAGCGACTGCCCACCATGCACGAGACCGGGCAGGCGATGGGGTGACGCGCGAGTAGCGAGTCCACGTTGTGGGGCAGGGTGTTGTAGATTTGGGTTTCCACCTGACGGTCAAAGCGAAGCGTGCATGCGTTCTCGCTGTCCCGGTCGCTGTCGTTTTCACTCCCGTCCGCCAATGTGTTAACGCACTGGGTGCCAAACGCCACGTAATCCGCGAGCGAAGCCGGTGCCCAAGTTGAAAAAATAGGCCGAGTAGACCACTGTGCCATTGCGGCCGCTTGCGAGGGCCACGTGTTCCTGCGTTGCCGGCTGACACGTCCGGGCGAGACAGATCCAATGAGACGCGTGAGCTTGCCGAAGGCAACCAGTTTTGAGCGCCAACCCGTCAATACGGGGGAGTCCATCATCAATACGCCAGCGATGTTGTGTCCCGCCAATTCGCGGTGCTTGGCTGCACACATCAAACTTAATATACCGCCCATTGAGTGGCCAACCAACCAAGCCGGTTGTTGGGCTTTGGCCATTTCTGTGGCGGCAAACGCGGCGAGTTCATCCACCAAATGCGGCCAGTTGTTGGTTACAGGGTAGCGTGGGTCGTGGCCAAATCGGTCTATGGCCTTCACGTTATAGCCGCGGGTCTCTAGTCCCTTCGTTAGCTGGCTGTAGGTACCCCCTGGAAAACTATTGCCGTGGGAGAAGATAACCAACGGTGTCGTCGGGTGGTTGAGTTGCATAGGGGCTTCTGGGGAGTGGTTAGTCCGCGTCTGAGCGGGCTTGAATTTGTTTGAGCTGATAGATCAGGTCGAGTGCCTCACGCGGTGACAAGGCATCGGCGTCGATTTGTTGCAGTGCCTGTGCCAATGGGCTGGGGGGAGCGTCATCTGATGCGGTTGGGGCGGCGAAGAGATCAACCTGCGGTTGCGCCTGAACATCGTGTGACTCCAGGGCTTCTAAGGCTTGTTTGGCTTGCTGCACGACGGATGACGGCACGCCCGCCAAGCGGGCAACCTGAACCCCAAAGCTACGGCTTGCGGGGCCCGCCTCAATTTGATGCAAGAAGGCGATGCCTGTCTTGCCCGACTCCACCGCAGACACATGGATGTTTTGCGCAGCGTGGTGCTGGGCTGGAAACTGTGTGAGCTCGAAGTAGTGGGTAGCGAATAGCGTGAGCGCTTTGCGTTTATCGTGCAGGTTAGAGGCGATGGCCGCGGCGAGCGCGAGCCCGTCGTAGGTGGAGGTGCCTCGCCCAATCTCGTCCATCAACACCAACGACTGCTCGGTGGCTGTGTGCAAAATTTGAGCCGCTTCGGTCATCTCTAGCATGAACGTCGATTGCGCATTGGCCAGATCGTCGGCGGCACCGATGCGGGTATGAATGGCGTCGATGGGCCCGATGCGACAGGCCGCCGCGGGGACGTAACTCCCCATACTGGCGAGTAGCGCGATGACCGCAACTTGGCGCATATACGTGGACTTACCGCCCATGTTCGGCCCCGTGATGATTTGCATGCGGTTTTTCGCATGCAGGTCCGTGTCATTGGGGATAAAGGTGGCTGAACGCCCCCCAGCCGCTGCCGTCGTCGTCGCTTGCAGGCGGGCTTCGACTACGGGATGGCGCCCCGCTTGAATGTGGATGCCCGGCTCCGACCCAAAGCTAGGCGCCACCCAATGGAGTTGGTGTGCGCGCTCAGCCAGTGCCGCCAGTGCATCCAAGCTGGCTAAGGCGCGTGACAGGTGGGTGAGTGGTATCAGCCAATCGCTCAGTTGCGTCAAGATGTGATCGTAAAGCCACTTCTCACGCGCCAAACCACGGTCTTGGGCGCTCAAGGCCTTGTCTTCAAATGCCTTGAGTTCTGGCGTCGTGAATCGCTCCGCGTTTTTTAAAGTTTGTCGGCGTCGGTAGTCATCGGGTACGCGTTCTAGCTGCCCTTGGCTGACCTCGATGTAGAAGCCGTGCACTCGGTTGTATTGCACCTTCAGGTTGGGAATGCTGGTGCGCGTGCGCTCTCTGGCTTCAAGTTCAAGTAAAAAGGCATCGCAATTGGTCGAGATGGCGCGCAATTCGTCGAGCTCGGCGTCCCAACCATCGGCAATGACACCGCCGTCGCGCACCATATTGCTGGGCTCGGCTTGCAAGCTGGCGCGCAGCAGTTGACTAACCTCTGGCGGCGCGCTCAATGCACGTTCGATCTCCTGTAGCAAGGGCGTTGCGTGTTGCGCGCCGCGCAGGCGCTCAGCGAGTGCATTGGCCTTATCGAGGGTGCGGCCTAGTGCCACCAATTCGCGTGGTTTGACTTGTGCCAACGCGATGCGTGCGGTGATGCGCTGGGCATCCGCAGCGCCTTTGAGTTCGCCACGCAGCGTCTCGAAGTAGATGGGGCTATCGGGTTGGTGTAAGGCCCCGATGGCCAGCAAACGCGCCTGCGCCTCGTCTCGCTGGCGCTTGGGTGAGAGCAGCCAGTCACGCAGCGCGCGGCTTCCCATGCCTGTTTGGCACGTGTCCAGCAGGCTAAACAGCGTGGGCTCGGTGTCACCTCTCAGGGTGTGGGTCAGCTCCAGGTTGCGCCGCGTACTCAAGGGCAGGGTGATCAGCGCATCGTCTCGCGCTACCTGCAGCTCACGCACGTGCACGAGATCACGCCCTTGGGTTTGCCGCGCGTATTCCAATAGCGCACCCGCCGCCGCGTGGGCTTGGGTGAGGTCTTGTGCATCCCATGCGTGCAGATTAATGCTCTCTAGTTGCGCGCTGAGTTTGCGCGCCCCCAAGGCCGCATCAAAATGTGCGGCGGGGCGCAGACTGACCGATATCGGTTGCCCGCCACCGCTTGCCAATGCAAGCTGCTCCCGCAAGTGGGCCTCAAAGGCGGGTGTGACGTCCGCGCTGTGTATCAGCTCTTGGGCACCAATACGACTCAACCATTGGATGAGGGCATCCGGCTTGCATTCCGCCAGCATGATGATCCCCTGTGTCATGGCCAGCCACGCCAAACCAAGCTGGTTGCGTGGCCCTTGATGAACGCACAGTACGCGGGCCTCTGCTTTATCGCTGAGGAGTTCGGCCTCGGTGAGTGTGCCCGGCGTCACGATGCGGACGACGCCGCGTTCAACGGGGCCCTTGCCCGTGACCTCGCCAAGTTGCTCGCAAATGGCCACCGACTCGCCTAAGCGCACCAGCTTGGCGAGATAGCCATCGACGGCATGGAAGGGGACACCCGCCATGGGGATGGGCTGGCCTGCTGACTGGCCACGCGCTGTCAGGGTGATATCCATTAGCGCCGCGGCACGCTCTGCATCCTCATAAAAAAGCTCGTAAAAATCACCCATCCGATAAAACACCAGCGTGTTCGGATACGCCGCTTTGATGCCGAGGTACTGCGCCATCATGGGCGTGTGACCAGCGGCGGCAAAATCTTCTTTGTCAGTGGCGGTATCGGGTTTCAACATGTAGACGTTGCAATGGAGATCGTGAAACGACCATTATCGACTACACAGGAGACGCGGGTTCTATGACGTCTATGACGCCTTAGCACGCTGGCTACACCCGATGACGATCTTGTCTTTTAATATGACCGGTGCGCCCCGATGTCGCACCGCGCTGGCATCAACAATCGTTTTGGGGCGTGGTTTCAAAGGGGCTATTTATGTACGAATTACACACGTTTTTCCGCAGCGCTACCTCGCAGCGTGTCCGCATTGCGCTAAACCTAAAGGGCATTACGGCGACCCACACGGTCGTGGATTTGGCGAGTGATGCGCACCTAGCGCCTACTTTTCGGGATATCAACCCCCAAGCGTTGTTGCCCGTACTGACCTTGGGCGAGACGCGTTTGATTCAGTCCCCCGCGATTTTGGAGTGGCTGGAGGAAACCCATCCGCAACCGCCGTTGCTGCCCGGCGATGCCATCGGTAGGGCCCGTGTGCGTGCTATGGCTGCCATGATGGGGTGCGACGTGCACCCGCTGAATAATCGCCGCGTATTAATGACTCTTAGGGCGCAATTTGGTGCGGATGAGGTGGCGGTGAACGCGTGGTGTGCCACCTGGATTACCGCGGCATTTGATGCCCTAGAGTCCATGCTCGCAGCCGATAGTACGCGGGGCGACTTTTGTTATGGGGTAACACCAACATTGGCTGACGTCTACCTAATTCCACAAATCGACGGTGCGCGGCGTTTCGGTGTTGCGTTGGATGCGTGGCCGCACATTGCCGCCGTAGGCCAAGCGTGCACGGCGTTACCCGCGTTCGCCGATGCGGCGCCTAGCGTCCAAGCGGACGCGCGTTAGCACCCAGCGTACCGCTTAGGCGTCCGGTGTGCCGTTTAGGCGTCTGGCGCCGCGTCGGCCTGCAAGGCTTGGCGCACGTTTGCCTTTTCGCCTGCGCCCGCAAACTTGGAGTACTTGGACAGGACGTTAACGAGTTGGCCGTAAATCCGTGGGTTACCCGCCATGCACTCGCTCTGTTCTAAGAAGTCAGCTTCACCCGTGAAGTTGCCGATCAGGCCGCCTGCTTCGGTAATTAACAGCGAGCCTGCTGCCACGTCCCAAGGGTGCAGACCCTTTTCAAAGAATCCATCCGTAAAGCCAGCGGCCACATAGGCCAAGTCCAGCGCGGCGGCACCGGGCCGGCGCACACCTGCACAGCGAGAAATGATATCGCCCATCATCGCGAGGTAGGGCTTTAACTCATCGCCTGGACGGAAGGGGAAGCCCGTGGAGATCAGGGACTCACGCAGCATGGTGCGTTTGCTCACGCGTATGCGTCGGTCGTTCATGAACGCACCGCGGCCTTTGGAGGCGTAAAAGAGGTCGTTGCGTGTCGGGTCGTAAACCACGGCTTGTTCAATTTTCCCTCTTACCGCGAGCGCAATGCTCACGCAGTAGACCGGGAAGCCGTGAATAAAGTTGGTTGTGCCATCCAATGGGTCAATGATCCACACGAAGTCTTTGTCGCGCCCACGACCCTCTTGCTTGCCCGACTCTTCGGCGTGAATACCGTGGTCTGGGTAGGCTGTCAGCAGGGTCTCAATAATGGCCTCTTCAGCCGCTTGATCGATCTCGGTGACGAAGTCGTTGGCTTGCTTTTTCGAGACGCGTACAGACTCGACGTCTAAAGCGGCGCGGTTAATGATGGCGCCGGCAGCGCGTGCGGCCTTAATGGCCACGTTCAGCATGGGGTGAGTATTGGTTGACATAACAGTGTGTAAGAGCTCGTGTGGCGCTAAATCGGGTGAAAGGACCCAACCGCGAGAAGCGTGCGATGACGCGTTGCCGCATTTTACGGGATTGCTTATTCGGTGGTGGCATACTAGCTTGAATTTGTTTGTTTTTCGACCCCGAATACATGAAAACCCGCTTTGTCCTGATTGAAACGAGCCATGCCGGCAACGTCGGCGCTACGGCGCGGGCGATGAAGGTCATGGGATTTGACGACTTGGTTTTGGTCGCACCCCGCTGGCCAAACGTCTTGCGCCGCGAGGAGACCATTCAGCGCGCCAGCGGTGCCAACGATGTGTTGGCAAACGCGCGCATTGTGCAGACCCTTGATGAGGCACTGGACGGTGTCGACCACATTTGCGCGACGGCCATGACACCGCGTGATTTTGGTCCGCCAACACGGTCGCCACGCGCGCATTTTGCTGAGTTGTTGGCTGCGCCCACAGATGATGCAACGGCCTGCGCAGTAGCGCCACCCGCGCGGATTGCTTTCCTATTCGGCAGTGAGCGCTTTGGCATGCTTAACGACCATGTTTACAAGTCGCACGTGTGTTTGAGTATTCCCACCAACCCGTCTTTTGGCTCACTCAATTTGGCGGCAGCGGTGCAGCTGCTCGCGTATGACTGGCGTCAGGCCATAGATGGTGCGCAGGCATGGCAGCTTGATAGACCGGCACCCCAGGGTCAGCGTATGGCGGATGCGCAGGCGGTTCATGCGATGTTGGCCCATCTGGAGCAAGCCTTGGTGGCGATTGAGTTCCTTGACCCTGAGGCACCTAAAAAATTGATGCCGCGATTGAACCAGCTGTTTAACCGGGCTCAACCGGCGGATGAAGAGGTCCATATTTTGAGAGGCATTGCTAAAGCCATGTTGAAAGTGGCGTCAAATGAGCGGCCGCACGCCAAGACAACCGCACTCGATTGAAAATAGAGCGCGTTGTCTGCGTTGACTTTCTCTGTATGAACGGTAAGCCATCACTTTTTTATCCCTATGTTTAAGCGCCTAAACCACGACATTGATTGCATACTCGAACGCGACCCGGCGGCAAAGAGTCGCTTGGAGGTGCTGACGTGCTACCCCGGCTTGCATGCCTTGATGCTGCACCGCCTCGCCCACGGCGCGTGGCAGCAAGGCTGGTTTTGGTTAGGGCGTTTTGTCTCTAACTTCTCGCGTTTTCTGACGGGTATCGAAATTCATCCGGGTGCGCAGATTGCGAGAGGGGTGTTTATCGATCACGGCATGGGGGTGGTGATTGGAGAGACGGCCGTCATTGGGCAGGGCTGCACCATTTACCAAGGCGTGACGCTGGGCGGTACCTCACTGCACAAAGGAGCCAAGCGCCATCCGACGCTGGGAAAAAATGTGGTGGTGGGGGCGGGTGCGCAAGTGTTGGGTGGTTACGAGGTGGGTGATGATGCCCGCATTGGGTCAAACGCGGTGGTCACCAAACCCGTGCCCGCCGGTGCAACGGCCGTTGGCAACCCGGCGCGGATCATTGTCCAAGCGCAGGAGGCCCAACGCGAGGAGGCCGCGTCTCGCATGGGGTTTTCGGCCTATGGCGTGACTCAAAATGACGACCCGCTGAGCTTAGCCATGCGGGGGCTAATCGATAGCGCTGCTGGTCAAGAGCATCAGATCGCGATGATTTGGCAAGCCATTGAAAAGCTCAACCTCAGTAGCAGCGGCGCCAACACCTTGCCGCCAGACGCGGCGCGTACCGAACAGTTTGAGGCAGATAAGCTCAACCAGCTGTTGAATAAATAGCGGCAGCTGCCGGGTTAGCGAAAGAAAGCCTTAAGCAGGGCGGTGGCGCGTGGTGCCGCGACTTGTGTCAAAAATGACGGGAAGTCGACGTGTGCCTGGTCATCCGCACGGTCTGAAATGGTGCGGGCAATAGCGAACGGCACACCATGCTCAAAGCACACTTGGCCAACCGCTGCGCCCTCCATCTCAACGCCCAGTGCGGCGGGCCAAGCGGCCTGCAATGCCGTTTGCGCGATGGCGCTATGAATAAATTGATCGCCGCTGATGATGAGACCCTCATGCACGCGCGCCGCCGTTCCCGCCGTGCTGTCCCGCGCCGCGGACACCAGGCGTGCCGACAGCGCTGTATCGGTGGCGAGTTGGGTCACACCCAGCAAAGGAATCTGATTTTTGGGAAACAGCGGTGAGCTATCTAGGTCGTGTTGTGCGACCGCTGTGGCGACCACCATGTCCCCCACCCGCACCGCTTGTGCGGCATCCAGACCGCCTGCAAGCCCAATAAATACGATGGCACGCGCCCCGAAGTGCTGTATCAGCGTGGTGGCCGTTGAGGCAGCCGCCACCTTACCCACCCGTGCCACGCAGACGATCAACGCTTGACGTTCAGCGTCTGATGCGGGCGTTAAAAAGCCATGGACATAGGCCCGCTTGGCAATATGCGTGGTGGTGGTGTCGTGCAAGCGGGCGACCAAGTCGCCAATTTCTTGCTCCAGTGCGGCCATGACTGCCAGCGGCGCGTTCATGTGGATGTCGGTGGTGAGTGGGGTGGTGAGTCAGGCTGAGCCCGCACCGGTGTCGGCGGTGCGACGTATGGCATTTTTAGGTCGGAAGGCTTTGCATACGGCCTCACGGGTCTCTAGGTAAGGGCCACCAATGAGGTCAATGCAATAGGGAACGGCAGCAAAGATACCGTTCACCAGCAAGCTGCCATCGGGCTGACGTGCGCCCTCTAAGGTCTCCCGTATGCTCTTGGGCTGCCCCGGCAGGTTGATGATGAGCGTTTTGCCACGAATCACGGCCACCTGACGCGACAAAATGGCGGTCGGAACGAAGTTGAGGCTGATCTGACGCATCTGCTCACCAAAGCCGGGCATTTCCTTGTCAGCGATGGCCAAGGTGGCCTCAGGTGTCACGTCGCGCAACGCGGGCCCTGTACCCCCTGTGGTGAGTACCAGCGAGCAACCCGCGTGCACGCAGGCCAATAGGGTTTGGCTAATGAGTGGTTTTTCGTCAGGGATGAGATGGGACTCAAAGGTGATGTCATTTGCCAGCGCGAGCGTCAACCACTCTTTCAGGGCTGGCAGCCCTTTGTCCTCATAGGTGCCGCTGCTGGCGCGGTCGCTGATGGAGACAAGTCCAATTTTTACGGGGTCTTGCATGGGGTTTAATCCTCGTCATCGGGCCTATCGTCAGCCAAGGCCTGCCCGTCAGCTGCGCCCTGACGCGCGCGCAGAGCCTGTCTAACGATTTGAAAAATATCTTTGTACGCCTTGCCTGCCTTTGCCAAGGGCATCGGGTGTTCTGCCGCCGTTTCTGGCGGCGGTGCCGTCGCGTCGGTTTGCTTATCCTTGGCTTTTTGCGCATCCTTTCGCGCTTGACGGATCAGGCTGCGCAGGGCTTGTACGTCGGTGTCTGGGTGGGCTTCCAGCCACTTGGTTAGGGCCTCGTCGCTGGCGATGAGTTGGTCGCGCCAGTTTTCTATGCCTTTCATGGCGGCGGCCTCTTCGGGGCTACCTTGGTGTTGTGCACGCAAGGCGGCCTCGCAGGCGACGACGTCTTCGTCGCTGAGTTGGCGCATGAGTTTCCCCACGTGCTGCAGCTGGCGGCGCTTGGCGCCGAAGTCTGTCAGGCGCTTGGCGGTGGCCAAGGACTGCACCAAGGCCTCGGGGAGGTCGAGGTCTTTCAACAAGGACGCGCGCAGGCTCATGAGGTCTTCGCCCACCGTTTGCCGGTGGTCGCTGTCCTTTTTCATGTCCGTACGCGATTTGTCGGTCGTACCTTTGAGTTCGGCCTTCAGTTCTTTGTCCAGTTCGCTACCTGCGGTAACAAAATGTCCGTGAACGAAGTAGCCTTTGCGTGGTTTTCTTGCCATGGGGGAATCGGGTGGGTTGCGCATACAGATTGCGCTTGGCTTGTATCATAGCCTCCAGACACCTTTAAATAAGCGAGCCCCATGTCCGAGAAACCGTCCAATAAAAAAACCATGCAAGATTCCGCAGCGAAACCGGCAGGATTTCAATTCACGCCAGATGCCTTCAAGGGGCTGGTGCAAGAGACCTTGGCCAGCGCCAAGGCGATGGGCGCTGTGGATGCTGTGGCCGAGGTATCCGAGGCGTATGGCTTGAGTGTCTCGGTGCGCCAGCAAGAGTTGGAGAACGTTGAGCGCAATCGCGACAAGTCTTTGGGGGTCACTGTCTATTTGGGTCACCACCGTGGGCATGCATCCACTTCGGACTTTTCCGCCAAAGCGGTTGAAGACACCGTGCGCGCCGCCTATGACATTGCGCGCTTTACGGCGGAAGACCCGATGGCCGGCCTACCAGATGCGCAAGACATCGTTACCGACGTGCGGGACCTGGATTTATTTCATCCGTGGAATGTGGACGCCGGTGCGGCCGCCGAACTGGCGTTGCGCTGTGAGGGTGCCGCCCTGAAAACCAGCCGACAAATTACGAACAGCGAAGGTGCCTCGGTGTCTGCCCAGCACGCACACTTTTTTGCGGCACACATGCGCGGTGGCGAGATGGACAAGCCCGGTATCTTTAGCGGTGGCTATGCGAGTTCACGCCACAGCATGGGCGTCTCCGTAATAGCCGGCAAAGGGGATGGGATGCAACGCGATGCATGGTTTACGTCTATGCGCGATGCCAATGAGCTCTCAGGTGCAACGGCGATTGGACGCTACGCGGCCCAACGCACCCTGTCGCGTCTGAACGCCCGCAAGATCAAGACCATTCAATGCCCCGTGTTATTCGAGGCCCCGCTGGCTTCGGGCTTGATTGGTAGTTTTGTGCACGCGGTGAGCGGTGGTGCCTTGTATCGCAAAACAACGTTTTTGTTGGATAGCTTGGGGCAGCAGGTCTTCCCCAAGCACGTGGATATATTTGAAGATCCCTTTGTTCTCAAGGGCAAAGGGAGCTCGCCTTTCGACGATGAGGGTGTCACCGTTCAGGCGCGCCACGTGGTGCGTTCAGGCGTGGTCGAGGGTTATTTTTTAGGCAGTTACTCGGCGCGTAAATTGGGTATGCGCACCACGGGTCATGCTGGCGGTTCACACAATTTGGTGATGCGCAGCCGGCGCACGCAAGCGGGTGACAACTTGGATGAAATGCTTAAAAAGCTGGGGACGGGTTTATTCGTGACTGACCTGATGGGTCAGGGCGTCAATGGCGTGACGGGTGACTATTCACGTGGCGCATCGGGCTTTTGGGTGGAGAAGGGTGAGATTCAATTTCCCGTCCAAGAAATTACCATTGCTGGCAATTTACGCGAGATGTTCAAAGGCATACAAGCCATAGGGGCTGACGCCTACAACCACGGCGCTAAAACGGTGGGCTCTGTGCTGATTAACCGCATGAAGATCGCTGGCTCGTAAGCGACCTGAACCACCACCACATTACTAAGGAGTTAAACATGATTTTGGAACTGGCAGATATCCGCATTCAGCCCGGTAAAAACGCTGAATTTGAAGCCGCCATTCAACATGGTGTCAAAACCATCATCGCGCAGGCGGCTGGCTTTGAGGGCTGGAAAGTGAATCGCAGTATTGAGAGCCCAGACCGTTACGTGCTACAGATATTCTGGACCAAGCTAGAGGATCACACAGAGGCGTTCCGTAACGGCCCGCTGTTCCCGCAGTGGCGCGGTATTGTCGGACCGTTTTTTGCTGCCCCACCCGTGGTGGAGCATTTTGAGCTGGTCGCCAAGTCGGATTAAGGCCGGCGCGTAGACGCGCCGTGGGTTAGGGGTTGAGTGCCGCCTTGACTGCAGCAGACACCTGACCCATATCCGCTTTCCCAGCGAGTTGCTGCTTCACGGCACCCATGACCTTGCCCATGTCGCCTGGGCCGGTCGCACCCACATCGGCGACAATTTTCTTGACGGCTTCAGCGACTTCGTCCGCGCTCATGCGTTGCGGTAAGTACATCTGTAGCACCGTGATTTCGCTCGCCTCTTTGTCAGCAAGATCTTGGCGCGCTGCTTTTTCGTAGGCGCTGATCGAGTCTTTCCGTTGCTTGATAAGTTTGTCGACCATGGCGACAACCATCACGTCGTCCACCTCGATCCGCTCGTCGACTTCTTTTTGTTTGATCGCGGCGAGTAGCAGGCGTATGGTGCCCAAGCGCTCACTGTCTTTTGCGCGCATGGCGGACTTCATGTCTTCGGTGATGTGTGCTTTCAAGCTCATAGCGTGTTCCTTGTGGGGTCGGTCGTAATCATAGGCGCAAATTTTATTGCGCAGGGGTATCGGGCGTAGGGTATGGGGTATGGCGTATCGGTATGGGCGAAAAAAAAGCCCGTTGAAGCGTCCTTCAGCGGGCTTTCTTGGTTGCCATCCCACAGTGGGCGGGCAACAAGAAGCGATTAATACATCTTCTTTGGCAGCTGCATAGAGCGGATACGCTTGTAGTTGCGCTTAACAGCAGCAGACTTCTTGCGCTTGCGCTCAGTCGTTGGCTTCTCAAAAAACTCGCGTGCGCGCAAGTCTGTGAGCAGACCCAATTTTTCGATAGTACGCTTGAAGCGGCGCAGGGCAACTTCGTAGGGCTCGTTGTCTTTAACTCGAATGGTCGTCATGACGGCAGAAATTCCAAAGGTTATGCGTTGGCGGATCAGGCTTATCAACGCGGGATTGCTAGCAA
This sequence comes from Methylobacillus sp., assembly GCA_018607835.1. Taxonomy (GTDB): domain Bacteria; phylum Pseudomonadota; class Gammaproteobacteria; order Burkholderiales; family Burkholderiaceae_C; genus RS62. Next base: position 280,679 of record JABBAS010000031.1, read on the forward strand.
AGCCGATGATTATAAGCTGGTTTTTGTTAGCGAGCCCAAACGCGTTGTATTCAGTGGACGGGTGGCGGTGGTGATTCCGTCTTGGCATGCAGTGCTTTGCCACATGCCACAGCACTAGACCAGGCCCATTGGAAGTTGTAACCGCCTAGCCAGCCCGTGATGTCGGTCACCTCGCCAATGAAGTAAAGCCCCCGCTGCGCTTTAGCTTGCATGGTCTTTGGGTCAAGGTGGCGGGTATCCACGCCGCCTGCGGTGACCTCTGCTTTGGCATAGCCCTCGGTCCCGCTGGGCTGCAGTCGCCAGTGCTGTAGTGACTCGGCCAAGCGGCGCATGGCCTTGTCGGGTACGTCGCTGGTGGGTCGTTCCCGCAGGGGTTTTAATTCAGGGTCATTGTCCAACCATTGGTTAGACAAACGCTGCGGTAACACGGCTGTGAGTTCGTTGACCAGCTGTTTTTTAGAGTGCGCCTTGAGCGCCAGCAAGTGGGCTTCAAGTGGCTTGTCTGGGCACAGGTTGATTTTGAGCGCGTCCTGCGACGCGTGGTAACTGGAGATTTGCAAAATGGCTGGACCGCTGAGACCCCTGTGGGTGAAAAGCAGGTCTTCGTCGAAGGCGATCTTGGACGAAGCGGTCTGTATGCGCACCGGCAAGGCCAGTCCAGCGAGGTCGGAGAAGGCTTGCCATTGCACCCCGTCAAAGGTCAGCGGGACCAGGGCGGGGCGCAGCGCCTGCAAGGGCAGGGCAAACTGCTTCGCGACTTGATAGCCCCAGTCCGTGGCGCCAATCTTGGGTATTGACAAGCCGCCCGTCGCAATCACCAGAGACGGCGCAGAGACCGCGCCCATGCTGGTGTCCAGCACGTACTGATCATCGGTGTAGCGCACGTTGTGCACCGTGGTTTCCTGGCGGTGGTCCACACCGCCATTGCGACACTCCGTGAGCAGCATGTCAATGATGCCGGCTGAGGATTGATCGCAAAAAAGCTGGCCCTTATGTTTCTCGGTATAGGTCAGTCCATGCCGTCCCATGAGTTGTATAAAGTCGGCCGGCGTGTAGGCGGCCAAGGCGTGTTTGCAAAAACGCGGGTTCTCGCTGATGAAGTGCTGCTGGGGGTTGCGCGTATCCAGGTCGATGTTGGTGAAGTTGCAACGACCGCCGCCAGAGATGCGGATTTTTTCTGCGATCTTTTTTGCGTGATCAATCAGTAAGACGCGCAGGCCGCGTTGGCCAGCCACGCTTGCACACATGAGGCCGGCGGCCCCCGCACCAACGATAATGGCGTCATAACGGGATTCTGAGGGTGTTTGCATACCCGAAAGTGTATGCGCCAGTCGCTCCCTAAACTGGTGGTTGTCAGCGTGCGCGCTAAACAGTGAGATTTCATGCGATTTTTAGGTATCGAATCGTCTTGTGATGAAACAGGTGTCGCCGTCGTGCAGGCCCAAGGTGACGGTGCGCCCGTGTTACGCGGTGCGGCGCTGTATAGCCAGATTGCAATGCACCAAGCCTATGGCGGGGTCGTCCCCGAGTTGGCGAGCCGTGACCATATTCGCCGGGTGTTGCCATTGACTGCGGCAGCCCTGGCCGACGCGCAATGTGTGTTGGCCGATATGGACGCCATTGCGTACACCAAGGGCCCTGGCTTGGCGGGTGCGCTGTTGGTCGGAGCGGGTGTGGCGGTCGCTATGGCGGCGGGTTTGGGGAAGCCTGTCATTGGGGTGCACCACTTGGAGGGACACCTGCTATCGCCCTTTCTCAGTCTGGACCCGCCGCGCTTTCCCTTCATTGCCCTGTTGGTGTCAGGGGGGCACACCCAGTTGATGCAGGTTGAGGGTGTTGGTAAGTACACACTTCTCGGTGAGACTATTGATGACGCAGCGGGTGAGGCTTTTGATAAGTCCGCAAAGGTCTTGGGGTTGGGCTACCCCGGTGGCCCCGCGTTGGCGGAACTGGCCAGCCGCGGCGACCCCGTGGCCTTTAAGCTGCCTCGGCCGTTGTTGCACAGTGGCGATTTAGATTTCTCATTTGCGGGACTCAAGACGGCCGTCATGGTTCAGCATGGCAAGCTGGGGGCCGCGCCCAGTCCCCAGACGTTGGCAGACTTGGCCGCTAGTACCCAAGCGGCGATCGTGGAGGTATTGGTTAAAAAGTCGCTGAATGCGCTCAAGGCATCCGGGGCGAGTCGCTTGGTGGTTGCTGGCGGGGTAGGGGCTAATCGAGCGTTGCGAGCGGCGTTGGATGCGGCGTGTGCGGCCCGGGACGTGCGCGTACACTATCCCGAGTTGCATTTATGCACCGACAACGGTGCCATGATCGCGATGGCGGCGGCATTACGCTGGCAAGCAGGTTTGTTTGATCTGGCGAGGTCGCCTGATTACGGTTTTGAAGTGCATCCGCGTTGGCCATTAGATGCGATTGACTCGCCCCCGCCGCCGCGCCGAAAAGCAAGACCCTCCACAAACTAGACAACCTCCTTCACGACTGCCTATGACCTTCCCTACCCCGATCACCCTGCCGTTTTACTTACCCGCCCGTGTCGCTCAACCGGCGACCACCCTGACGGCTTCTAGCGGCCTAGCGCGCAGCAGATCGGTGATGTTGGCCATGGTGGTGTTGGCCTGTGGCTTGGTATACGGGTCACCTGCACAAGCCCAGGTAAGTGACCAGACGGCTTCCCCCGCCGCCGTGGCACAGGCGCCCGCTCCTAGCGGCGTGCCAATACGAATCGCCATGATTGAAGGCTTATCTGGCCCCTTCGCCAACACGGGTGACGCCGCGTTTAGAAACTTGGCTTGGGGTGCTGAGCGCATCAACGCCCAAGGCGGTGTGGCTTGGTCTGATGGATCGATGCGGCCCTTAGAGGTCGTGCGCTTTGACAGCAAAAGCCGCCCGGAGGAGGCACTAACCGCCTTGCGCTCTGCGGTGGACAAGGGCATACGCATCGTGACCCAAGGCAACTCTTCTGCGGTTGCTGCCGCGTTGATTGATGCCATCAATAAGCACAACGAGCGTGAGCCTGAGCGCCGTGTGGTGTTTTTAAACTATGCCGCGGTTGAGCCAGCGCTCACCAATGAGTCGTGCAGCTTTTGGCACTTTCGGTATGACGCCCACGCGCAAATGCGTCTTGCTGCCTTGATGCGCCCGTTGGCGGAAGACAAGGCACTCAAGCGCGTCTACCTCATCGGTCAAGACTATAGCTTTGGCCAAAGCGTCGTGCGTGAAGCACGGGCGCAATTGGCGGACAAGCGCCCCGACATTGCGGTGGTGGGTGCGGAGCTACACCCCATTGGTCGCGTCAAGGATTTCTTGCCCTACATCACAAAGATCAAAGCCAGCGGGGCGCAGGCCGTGATCACAGGCAACTGGGGCAACGACTTAACGTTGCTGGTGAAGGCGGCGAGAGAGGGCGGGTTTGACGGAACGTTCTACACGTTTTACGGCAACGCCTTGGGCGCGCCAACGGCCATGGGTGATGCCGGCGTTGGCAAGGTGCTGGCAATCGCAGAGTGGTTTCCCAACCAAGGCGGCGATGCCTCGGATGCGTTTTACGCGTCTTTCCTAAAGCGGTTTCCCGATCCCTCGCAGGATTACATGCATATGCGTATGCAATGGATGATGCAGGCCCTAGGCAATGCCTTGTCAGCTATTGGCCCGCAAGCCGCGGACGAGAGCGTCGACGCCTTCGCGTTAGCCACACAGCTGGCGTCCTCGCGGTTCACGTTGGGGGGACATACGGCCTACATGCGGGCTGAAGACCATCAGTTGCAACAGCAGTTGGCGGTTGCGCAGATGCAACGGCTAGGCGCGCCGGGCGTTCGGTTTGGCGTGGAGGGGAGTGGTTACGGTTTTGAGGTCGTGCAGATCACGACCGCCGCCGATGCCGCCATGGCAAGCCGCTGTGACATGAAGCGCCCCATTAAATAAATAGCTATAAAGCATTCATATGAGTTGCTTATTGGCGTCCCGACACCCAGGGTCGTTGGCCGCTGCTCTTTGTTCGGGTAGAATGCTGGGTTACGCCGCGACAGGCGCGGGGTAACTTTGCAAGCTTTTGCTAGCCTTTGCTGGTCTTTGCTAGCGTTTGCAAAGTCAAGTTCAAATCTAAGTTCAAATGAACGTGCACGTTACTAGTGGCTGGTAGACCCTAAGAGGGGCTGGCGACCGGTAACGCAAGTAACAGGAAAAATCATGACAACTATTGTCAAAGCAGACATCGTTAAAGACAACGCCCGCAGTGCTGGCGACACGGGTAGCCCGGAAGTGCAAGTGGCTTTGTTGACCGCTCGCATCAACTACCTGACGCCTCACTTTAAAGAAAACAAAAAAGATCACCACGGTCGTCGTGGTTTGTTGCGTATGGTTAGCCGTCGCCGCAAGCTGCTTGACTACCTTAAGTCCAAGGACGCTGAGCGTTACTTGGCCTTGATTGCCAAGTTGGGTCTGCGCAAGTAATGCGTAGCCGCAAGGCAAGTTAAAAATTAACGCCTGGTTCAGCCCCGCGCTGACCCAGGCGTTTTGCACATCTGCAATCCCGATTTTGTGGTTGCAATGAGGGGCCAATTGGCCTCAATCGTGGCTCAGATACGACGCGTCAGGTCGAAGCTGTGTCATTCCAAAACAAGTCTTTCAGCGTCTCTTGTGATGCGCCTTTGGTAGCCGACTTGTTCTGGGATGGCATCGTGTCCTGAAGTGGTAACTGAGCAAAATCGCGTCAAAGCGCTGTGTCGTTTTGTACGCATCTACTTACAGGAGTTCAGTACATGAGCATGTTTAATAAAGTAACAAAGTCGTTCCAATGGGGCGAGCACACCGTCCGTATGGAGACCGGCGAAATTGCACGCCAGTCTTCTGGCGCGGTTTTGGTTGATATCGACGGCACGGTGATTTTGGCAACGGTTGTCGCCAAGACAACGGCCAAAGCCGGGCAAGACTTCTTCCCGCTGACGGTGGACTACCTTGAAAAGACCTATGCCGCGGGCAAAATCCCGGGCAGCTTCTTCAAGCGCGAAGGTCGCCCAAGCGAGTTCGAGACCCTGACCTCGCGTCTGATCGACCGTCCTATTCGTCCTTTGTTCCCCGAAGGTTTCTTCAACGAAGTGCAAGTGGTTATTCACACCGTGTCCTTGAATCCAGAAGTCGACGCGGACATGGCAGCCATGATCGGCACCAGCGCGGCTTTGAGTATCAGTGGCATTCCGTTTAACGGCCCCATCGGTGCAGCCCGCGTGGGTTATGTGAATGGCGAGTATGTTCTGAACCCAGGACAAACAGCGCGTAAAGATTCGCAGATGGATTTGATTGTTGCAGGCACCGAGACCGCCGTGTTGATGGTCGAGTCAGAAGCGCAGCAACTGAGCGAAGAGATCATGTTGGGCGGTGTCATGTTCGGTCACGAGCAAGGCCTGATTGCGATCAATGCGATTCACGAACTGGTTCGTGAAGCTGGCAAGCCCGCATGGGATTGGAAAGCACCTGCGCAAGATACCGCATTGGTTGAAAAGGTTGAGGCGCTGGGCCGCGCTAAGCTGGAAGCGGCTTACCAAGAGCGCAACAAGCAAGTACGCACACAGGCTTTGCGTGCCACATACGCTGACGTGATGGCCGGTTTGAACGCCGATGGCATCGCGTTCGATAGCGTGAACGTTGAAGGCCTGTTGCACGACATCGAGGCGAAGATTGTTCGCGGCCAAATTTTGGCGGGTGAGCCCCGCATCGACGGCCGTGATACGCGCACGGTGCGCCCGATCGAAATCCGCAACGGCGTCCTGCCACGCACGCACGGTTCAGCCCTGTTTACACGTGGCGAGACACAGGCTTTGGTGGTGACGACGTTGGGTACCGAACGTGACGCGCAGCGCATTGATGCGTTGGCGGGTGAGTTCGAAGACCGCTTTATGTTGCACTACAACATGCCTCCCTTCGCGACGGGTGAAACCGGTCGTGTTGGTAGCCCTAAGCGTCGCGAGATCGGTCACGGCCGTTTGGCTAAGCGTGCCTTGGCGGCGGTGCTGCCTGCAAAAGAAGACTTCCCGTACACGATGCGTGTTGTGAGCGAGATCACCGAATCCAATGGTTCATCGTCTATGGCCTCCGTTTGCGGTGGCTGTTTGAGCATGATGGATGCGGGTGTCCCATTGAAGGCACATGTGGCAGGTATCGCCATGGGCTTGATCAAAGAAGACAACCGCTTTGCGGTGTTGACGGACATTTTGGGTGACGAAGATCACTTGGGTGATATGGACTTCAAGGTCGCTGGTACGACCGACGGTGTGACTGCGTTGCAGATGGACATCAAGATCCAGGGCATTACCAAAGAGATCATGCAAGTCGCGTTGGCGCAAGCCAAAGAGGCGCGTATGCACATCTTGGGAAAAATGCAAGAAGCAATGGGCGAGGCGAACGCCGAAGTGTCTAGCTTTGCGCCACGTCTGTACAGCATGAAGATCAATCCAGAGAAAATTCGTGACGTGATTGGTAAGGGTGGTGCGACCATCCGTGCCTTGACCGAAGAGACGGGTACGCAGATCAACATCGAAGAAGACGGCACCATCACCATCGCATCGGTGGACGGCGCGATGGCTGACGAAGCCAAGCGACGCATTGAAGAGATCACGGCAGAGGTCGAAGTCGGCGCGATCTACGAAGGCCCCATCACCAAGATTCTCGATTTTGGTGCGTTGGTTAATTTGTTGCCTGGCAAAGATGGCCTGCTTCACATCAGCCAGATCGCCCATGAGCGTGTGGAAAAGGTAACCGACTACTTGAGCGAAGGCCAAGTGGTTCGCGTCAAGGTGCTTGAGACGGACGAAAAGGGCCGTATCAAGTTGTCCATGAAGGTCTTGTTGGACCGTGAGTCAGCACCACAGGCGGCACCCGCACCGGCTGCTGAAGCACCTGCAGAGCCAACGCCAGAGTAATTGCATGGTCTAAGGCATCAGCCTACGTGGCTGATGCCCGACATGCCCAACAACCTGTACAACATGCAAGTTATCGCCATTACCAACCCCGGGGCGCCTGACGTTTTGCGTCTTGCGGATGCGGACACCCCAACGGCTGGTGCGGGTGAGGTCCTGATTCGCGTGCACGCCAGCGGCGTTAACCGCCCTGACGTGTTGCAGAGAAAAGGCGCTTATCCGCCGCCAGCTGGCGCCTCCCCGATTCCCGGCCTTGAGGTGGCGGGTGTGGTGGCGTCCGGTGATACTGAGGCGATGGCTGCAGCGGGCTTGAAGGTCGGCGATGCCGTGTGTGCCTTGGTTGCGGGTGGCGGTTACGCAAGTTGGTGCGTGGCACCGGTTGTTCAGTGCCTACCCGTGCCCAAAGGCTTGTCCATGGTCGAGGCCGCGGCCTTGCCTGAGACCTTTTTTACGGTTTGGAGCAACGTGTTTGACCGGGCAGGGCTACTGGCCGGTGAAACGGTGTTGATTCAAGGCGGATCAAGCGGTATCGGTGTGACGGCTATCCAGCTCGCCAAGGCGATGGGTGCGCACGTGTTGGTAACAGCGGGTAGCGATGAGAAGTGCCAAGCCTGTCTGGACTTGGGTGCGGACCATGCCATTAACTACAAAACAAGCGATTTTGCCGAACGCGTGTTGGCGCTCACGCAAGGTCGTGGCGTGGATGTGATCTTGGATATGGTTGCTGGCAGCTACGTTGCGCGCGAGGTTGGCTGCTTGGCTGAAGACGGTCGTTTGGTCATCATTGCCGTTCAAGGCGGCATCGATGCATCGTTTGATGCGAGTTTGGTGTTGCGCAAGCGTCTGAAGATTACGGGCTCTACCCTGCGTCCACGGCCTGTTGCGTTCAAGGCCGCGATTGCGGCGCAGCTAAAAGCCACGGTTTGGCCCCTGCTGGAAGCCGGGTCTGTACGCGTGCAGATTTTTAAGACCTTTGCAGCGGCGGATGCCGCGCAGGCGCATGCGCTGATGGAGTCCAACGCGCATATTGGCAAAATTATGTTGACCTGGCCTGTCGATGCGGAGGGGTCTGCGGCCTGATAGGTCGCGGGCTAGGAGTTACACACTATGAAAAAATTAATCGCAGGCAACTGGAAGATGAATGGCGATTCAGCCAGCAACGCCGAATTGTTGGCCGGTATCGTTGCGGGCCTGCCTGGCCTTGATGCCTGTGATGTCTTGGTCTGCCCACCCAGCGTGTATGTTGCGAGCGCGGTGACGGCCTTGGCGGGACAGTCCGTTGCCGTTGGCGGGCAAGACGTCTCGGTTCAGGTTAAAGGTGCTTATACCGGCGAGGTGAGTGCCGATATGTTGCGCGATGTGGGTGCCACCTACGCCATCGTTGGACATTCTGAGCGTCGCCAGTACCACGGTGAAACGGATGCCTTGGTCGGCGAAAAAGCGCAAGCTGCCCTCGCGCACGGCATCACACCAGTGGTGTGTATTGGCGAAACCTTGGCGCAGCGCGAGGCGGGTGAAACCAATGCGGTTGTAAAACGTCAGTTGGCTGCAGTCATTCACGCTGTCGGCCATTGCGTCAGTGAGTTGGTGTTGGCGTACGAGCCCGTTTGGGCGATTGGTACCGGTCAAACCGCGACGCCTGAGCAAGCCCAAGCGGTGCACGCCGTGATTCGCGCTCAAATTGCCGCCGCGACAGAGCATCCTGAGCGCGTGCGAATCTTGTACGGCGGCAGCATGAACGCTGCCAATGCGACCCAATTGCTGGCTCAGCCCGATATCGACGGCGGCTTGATTGGAGGCGCATCGCTCAAGGTGGCCGACTTCTTAACCATTATTCGGGCTGCTCAGGGATAAGTTGTCTGGCAAGGCACTACACTTACCCCCTTTGAAAACCCAATAATTAAACACATACATTCTGTCCTGGAGTTATTTTCATGTCTGCTTTTACCAATATTGTGATGGCTGTTCAGTTGCTATCGGCGCTCGCCATGATTGGATTGATCCTCATGCAACACGGCAAGGGTGCTGATGCGGGCGCTGCTTTCGGCGGCGGAGCCAGCTCCGGTAGTCTGTTTGGTGCTTCCGGTAGCGCCAACTTTATGTCACGCAGTACCGCTGTGTTGGCAACGGTGTTCTTGGGTAGTACGTTGTTTCTGTCGTATATGGGCTACCGCCCGCCAGCGCCGAACACAGAGGGCAGTATTTTGGAGTCGGTTGCGCCGGGCGCATCCATTCCTTCAGAGTTACCCGCTAACAATCAATTGCCAGCGGCGCTGCCCGACGGTGTGCCAGCCAACGACGCCAAGGGCGCGGCGGCCATCCCCGGCAATTGATCGGGTGCACGGACTGAAAGCCTCCCACGGGAGGCTTTTTTTTGTCTAATTACGCCGTTTTTGAGCCGTTGGGCGTTTGCGTTTTCTCTCGTAGCCGCCCGGCGTAGCGTGTGCGACATAAATGTGTGGTGTCGGGCTGCGCCGACTTAAATGACTTGGTTTTCGGAGTAAAATCTAAGGCTTAACTGGTCACATTGCACAACAAGGTGAGCCAGGAATAGGCCGTCGTGGTGAAATTGGTAGACACGCTATCTTGAGGGGGTAGTGGCGAAAGCTGTGCGAGTTCGAGTCTCGCCGACGGCACCATTCAATAAATTCGGTTGACAGTCATGGACCTAGAACAATATCTACCCGTCATTTTGTTTCTCTTGGTTGGCGTTGCTGTTGGCATCATCCCCCAGGCATTGGGCTACTTGTTAGGTCCCAACCGCCCCGACGCGGCAAAAAACTCCCCGTACGAGTGTGGCTTCGAGGCCTTTGAAGACGCCCGTATGAAGTTTGACGTGCGTTACTACCTCGTCGCCATCTTGTTTATTTTGTTCGACTTGGAAATCGCATTTCTCTTTCCTTGGGCTGTGGCTTTAAAGGACTTGGGGGCAACGGGTTTCTGGGCTGTCGTGGTTTTTCTCGGCATTCTGGTCGTTGGCTTTATTTACGAATGGAAAAAGGGCGCACTCGACTGGGAGTGAATGCCCGCGCTGTCGCTCGACGCCATGTTGTGGTCGGGTTGACTGGCAATGACCTTAGGACGGTTTAGGTATGGCAATCGAAGGTGTTTTCGAAAAGGGCTTTGTCACCACGAGTTACGACTCAATGGTGAATTGGGCAAAAACGGGTTCTCTCTGGCCGATGACATTCGGTTTGGCTTGCTGCGCTGTTGAGATGATGCACGCCGGTGCGGCTCGTTACGACTTGGCTCGCTTCGGCGCGGAGGTCTTTCGCGCGAGTCCTCGCCAGGCTGACCTGATGATCGTGGCCGGCACCTTGTGTAACAAGATGGCGCCCGCGCTGCGTAAGGTCTATGACCAGATGAGCGAGCCCCGTTGGGTGATCTCTATGGGGTCATGTGCCAACGGCGGTGGCTATTACCACTACAGCTATTCAGTGGTGCGTGGTTGCGACCGTATCGTGCCCGTTGATATCTATGTGCCCGGTTGCCCGCCAACAGCGGAAGCACTGCTGTACGGGATTATCCAGCTCCAAGAAAAAATCCGCCGCACCCAAACGATTGCGCGCGTTTAACGCCCGCTGCTAACCCGTACGTATACGCGCAGATACAGGTCCTACTATGTCCATGCCCGCCACTCCTGACCAATTGAAACAAGCCGTCGAGGCGGCACTAGGCGATCGCATTGTTCGCGTTTCACACGACTTAGGTGAGACCACCGTGGTGGTTGATGCCACGAACTACGAAGCCGCTGCCGCCTTATTGCGCGATGCCCCAGGTTGCCAATTTGAGCAATTATTGGATCTGTGTGGCCTTGACTACAGCGACTTCGGTGACGGGGTGTACGAAGGCCCACGTTTCTGCGTGGTGTTGCACCTGTTGTCTGTGTCACTCAACCAGCGTCTGCGAGTGAAGGTCTTCTGTACCGATGATGACTTTCCTGTGGTGGCCTCGGTCAACAGCGTATGGAACGCTGCGAACTGGTATGAGCGGGAGGCTTTTGACCTCTTCGGGATCATGTTCGAGGGCCATGAAGATTTGCGACGCATCCTCACTGACTACGGTTTCATCGGTCACCCCTTCCGTAAGGATTTTCCGGTTACGGGACACGTTGAGATGCGTTACGACGCCGAGCAGAAACGCGTTGTTTATCAGCCCGTCACGATTGAGCCGCGCGAGATTACCCCGCGCATCATTCGCGAAGATAACTATGCAGGCTTGAACTGAGCCGCGTGAACGTTAGAAGCAGTAAGACACATGGCTGAAATAAAAAATTACACCCTGAACTTTGGTCCTCAGCACCCGGCGGCGCACGGCGTGTTGCGGTTGGTGCTCGAGCTAGACGGCGAGGTGGTGCAACGCGCTGACCCGCACATTGGTCTGCTGCATCGCGCGACTGAAAAGCTGGCCGAGACCAAGACCTATATGCAGTCTCTGCCGTACATGGACCGCCTGGACTACGTGTCCATGATGTGTAACGAGCACGCTTACTGCTTGACCATTGAAAAAATGTTGGGCCTAGAGGTGCCAAAGCGCGCCCAGTACATCCGCGTGATGTTTGCGGAAATTACCCGCCTGCTCAATCACCTGATGTGGTTGGGCGCCCACGCCCACGACTGTGGCGCATCGACCATCCTGATCTACACCTTCCGTGAGCGCGAGGCCTTGTTTGATATGTACGAGGCGGTGTCCGGTGCCCGTATGCATGCGGCGTACTTCCGCCCAGGCGGCGTCTACCGTGATCTGCCTGACACCATGCCGCAGTTCAAAGCCAGCAAGGTGCGCAACGCCCGTGGGGTAGCCGCCTTGAATGAGAACCGCCAAGGCTCGTTGTTGGACTTCATTGATGACTTCTGCACGAAGTTCCCCAACTACGTGGACGAGTACGAAACCCTGCTAACCAACAACCGTATCTGGAAACAGCGCACGGTTGGCGTGGGCACCATCACCGCTGAGCGTGCATTGAATATGGGCTTTACGGGGCCCATGCTGCGTGGTTCTGGCGTTGCATGGGATTTGCGCAAGACGCAACCCTACGACGTGTACCCGGAGATGGACTTTGATGTGGCCATTGGTACCAACGGTGATAGCTACGACCGCTATGTTGTGCGTGTCGAAGAGATGCGACAGAGCAACCGCATCATCAAGCAATGCGTGGACTGGTTGCGTGTCAATCCAGGCCCCGTTATTACGGATAACCACAAGGTGGCGTCGCCATCGCGTGAGGCGATGAAGTCGAACATGGAGGAGTTAATCCACCACTTCAAATTGTTCACCGAGGGCTTCCGTATTCCCGAAGGCGAGGCCTACGCCGCCGTCGAGCACCCCAAAGGGGAGTTTGGTATCTACATGGTGAGTGATGGCGCTAACAAGCCGTACCGCCTAAAAATTCGCGCCCCAGGTTTCGCCCATTTGGCAGGCTTGGATGAGCTCACCCGTGGCCACATGCTGGCAGACGCGGTGGCCATTATTGGCACCATGGACATTGTGTTTGGAGAGATTGACCGATGATCTCTGAGTCAACCCGCACGCGCTTCGATCGCGAAGTTGCGAAATACCCCGCCGACCAAAAGCGTTCCGCTGTCATGGCCTGCCTGTCCATCGTTCAAGATGAACAAGGCTGGGTGAGCTCGGACGCAGAAGCCGACATTGCTGACTACCTCGGTATGGCCAAGATGGCCGTCCACGAAGTCACCACCTTCTACAACATGTACAACCAACAGCCCGTTGGTGTGTTCAAGTTGAACGTGTGTACCAACCTGCCGTGCCAATTGCGTAACGGCCAAACCGCCTTGCATTACCTAGAAGAAAAACTGGGTGTCAAGATGGGACACACCACGCCGGACGGTTTGTTTACCTTGCAGCAATCTGAATGCTTGGGCGCCTGCGCGGATGCACCTGTCATGTTGGTTAACGATCGCAATATGTGTAGCAATATGTCGACCGAGCGCATGGATCAAATGGTTCAAGCCTTGCGCGACAAAGCGGCCGCCGCCAGGGGTGCAGCCAAAAAAGGAACACAGTCATGAACGCTATTGTGGACAACGGTTTGGTCGGCGCGATCGATATCGGCGATACGCTGGACGCGTTTCGTGCCAACGGTAACAGCACGTGCTTCCATGATCGCCATATCAACCCGCAAATCTACGCGGGTTTGAATGGGGATAACTGGGACTTAGCGGCCTACGAGGCGCGCGGCGGTTACGCGGCGCTACGCCAAATTTTGGGACAAGACGGCGGCGCCGGCATGACCCAAGACGAGGTGATTGCCACGGTCAAAGCATCGGCCCTACGTGGGCGCGGCGGTGCAGGGTTTCCGTCGGGGCTGAAGTGGAGCTTTATGCCCCGCCAGTTCCCAGGGCAAAAGTACCTCGTGTGCAACTCAGACGAGGGCGAGCCGGGTACCTGCAAAGACCGCGATATCCTGCAATACAACCCCCACATCGTCATTGAGGGTATGGCGATTGCGGCGTATGCCATGGGCATTAGTGTTGGTTACAACTACATTCACGGCGAAATCTTCACCACCTACGACCGCTTTGAGGAGGCGCTAGAGCAAGCCCGCGCAGCCGGTTACTTGGGTGACAAAGTCATGGGCTCTGGGTTTAACTTCCAGCTGCATGCCTTTCACGGTTTCGGTGCCTACATTTGCGGCGAGGAGACGGCGCTACTTGAGTCTTTGGAAGGCAAGAAGGGGCAGCCGCGCTTCAAGCCACCGTTTCCAGCCAGCTACGGTTTATACGGTAAGCCCACGACCATCAACAACACCGAGACATTCGCTGCGGTGCCTTGGATTATTCGCAACGGTGGCGAGGCCTACCTGGCCTGCGGCAAGCCGAACAACGGCGGTACCAAAATTTTCTCTGTCAGTGGTGACGTGCAACGCCCGGGGAACTACGAGGTGCCCATGGGGACCCCGTTCTCCAAGTTGCTTGAACTCGCTGGCGGCGTGCGTCCAGGCCGCCAGTTAAAGGCGGTTATTCCTGGCGGCTCGTCCATGCCTGTGTTGCCCGCCGACATCATGATGGCAACTGACATGGACTACGACTCCATCGCGAAAGCCGGTTCTATGCTGGGTTCTGGTGCCGTGATTGTGATGGATGACACGCGTTGCATGGTGAAGAGCCTGCTGCGTTTGTCCTACTTTTACATGCATGAAAGCTGTGGCCAATGCACCCCGTGTCGTGAAGGTACGGGTTGGTTGTGGCGCATGGTCGAGCGGATTGAAAACGGCCAAGGTCGCGAGAGCGATTTGGAACAACTGAACCGCGTCGCAGATGGTATTCAAGGACGCACTATTTGTGCATTGGGTGATGCGGCAGCGATGCCCGTGCGCGCAATGATCAAACATTTCCGCCACGAGTTTGAGCACCACATTACGCACAAAGCGTGCATGCCGGGCACGGGCGAGTAAAGAGAACAGTCAACGCCGCAGCGATCTGATACATCGCGTTAGGCAACAGGTCACATTAGGCATACCCATGGTTGAAATTGAACTAGACGGCAAGAAGGTAGAAGTCCCAGAGGGCAGTATGGTGATGCATGCTGCCGAAAAGGCGGGCACTTACATCCCACACTTTTGCTATCACAAGAAATTGTCGATTGCAGCGAACTGCCGCATGTGTTTGGTCGACGTCGAAAAAGCGCCCAAAGCCATGCCTGCGTGTGCGACCCCCGTTGCGCAGGGCATGATCGTTAGAACCAAGAGCGACAAGGCCATCAAGGCGCAGCAGTCGGTCATGGAATTCTTGTTGATTAACCACCCCTTGGATTGCCCTATTTGTGACCAAGGTGGCGAGTGCCAACTACAAGATCTTGCGGTGGGCTACGGTACGGGCAGCTCGAACTATGAAGAAGAAAAGCGCGTGGTTTTCCACAAAGATGTGGGCCCGCTGATCTCTATGGAAGAGATGAGTCGCTGCATCCACTGCACACGTTGCGTGCGCTTTGGTGAAGAAATTTCGGGTGACATGGAGTTGGGTATGTCCCACCGTGGTGAGCACGCTGAGATTGAGACCTTCCTGGGTGAGTCCGTCGATTCAGAGTTATCCGGCAACATGATTGACATTTGCCCCGTGGGCGCCTTGACCAGCAAGCCCTTCAGATACAACGCGCGGACTTGGGAGTTGTCGCGTCGCAAATCGATTAGCCCCCATGACAGCACGGGCGCTAACCTGATCGTTCAGGTTAAAAACCACCGCGTCATGCGCGTCGTGCCCTTAGAGAATGATGCAGTAAACGAGTGCTGGATTGCGGACCGTGACCGTTTCTCCTATGAGGCATTAAACAGTGGCGAACGTTTGACTGAGCCCATGCTCAAGCAAGACGGCGAATGGATTACGGTGGACTGGACGACGGCGCTTGAGTACGTGGCCAACGGTTTGCGGCAAATCAGTAGCAATCACGGCGCCAACCAACTGGGTCTGCTCGCAAGCCCACACAGCACCTTAGAGGAGTTGTACTTGGCGGGCACGCTGATGCGCGGTCTGGGCAGTGACAACATTGACCATCGCTTGCGTCACGCAGATTTCTCGACGACGCCCGCATCGGGCGCACGTTACTTGGGTATGCCCATTGCCGCCTTAAGCCAACTCAAGCATGCGTTGGTGGTCGGTAGCCGTTTGCGTAAAGACCATCCCTTATTTGCCCAACGCATTCGCCAAGCGACCCGCTCGGGTGCGCAGGTTGACGTGATCAGTTCACCTCGCGAGTTCCGCGGTGGCCATGACTGGGCGATGCCCGTACGCCACCATATGAGTGGTTCTGCTGATCAGTGGGGCGAGGCGCTGTCCAACATTGCCGCAGCGGTGGCTTTGGCGAAGGGCGTTGATGCGCCTGTACGCGGTCAGGCCGATGAGGTAGCAACTGCCGTAGCGGCTAGCTTGATGACGGGCGCCGGCGCTGCCATCTTGTTGGGGAACGCGGCGGCACACCATGTGAATGCCAGTGCCTTGTTGGCACTCGCGCACTGGATCGCTGGTCAAACGGGTTGCGCGGTGGGCTATCTCACAGAGGCGGCGAATACGGTTGGCGCCCAGTTGGTCAAAGCCCAACCACAAACAGGCGGACAAACAGCGGCCGATATGTTGGCGGGTCAGTGCAAGGCGGTTGTGTTGTTGGGTTGCGAGCCTATGCACGACAGCGCGCATGGCCAAGCCGCGGTCGCGGCATTGCAGCAAGCCGACATGGTTGTTTCAATGAACGCGTTTAAGACAAACATGGATGTGGCCGATGTGCTGTTGCCCATTGCCCCTTTCACCGAAACCTCCGGTACCTTTGTCAACGCAGAGGGCTTGGCGCAAAGCTTCCATGCGGTGGTCAAGCCTTTGGGCGAGACGCGTCCCGCTTGGAAGGTGTTGCGTGTGTTGTGCAACTTGTTGGAAATTCCAGGGGTGACGTTTGAGACCTCGCAAGAGGTACTCGCAGCCACGGGTGTGCAAGCGGGCTTGGTGGCGCCTGAGTGGCTGAGCAACGCAAGTGCATCGCCGATGGCGTTCAATGCCTTGGCCTTGGACGCCCCCCCTAGCGTCGCCGGCATTTATCAATTAGACGGTATCGTGCGCCGCGCACCCGCTTTACAGCACACGGCGGATGCTACGCAGGAGGTCTTCCTATGATTGAAGCCATGTATCAAGCAGGCTTGACCCTGTTGCCACAGGCTTGGTGGGCCGCGATGGTCTGGCCAGTCATTTGGACGATGGTCAAAATTGTTGCCATTTTGGCTCCGCTGATGGGTGCCGTTGCGTACCTGACGCTGTGGGAGCGCAAGTTGCTTGGTTGGATGCAGGTGCGCTTAGGTCCTAACCGTGTTGGCCCCTTGGGGTTGTTGCAGCCGATTGCCGATGCCATCAAGTTGCTGACCAAAGAGTTGATCAACCCATCTGCAGCGAGCCAAGGCCTGTTCCGCTTAGGCCCCGTGATGGCCATCATGCCCGCCTTGGCCGCTTGGGCCGCTGTACCGTTTGGTCCTGATTTGGTGTTGGCAGATGTCAATGCAGCGCTGTTGCTCATCATGGCCATCATGTCTATCGAGGTCTATGGCGTGATCATTGCAGGCTGGGCCTCCAACTCGAAGTATGCGTTTTTGGGCGCCTTGCGTGCGTCTGCGCAAATGGTGAGTTATGAAATTGCCATGGGGTTCTGCCTGGTCGTTGTGATCATGGTCTCCGGCAGTATGAACCTCGGCGTGATTGTGGCCGAGCAGGGCAAGGGCGTGATGACGGATATGGGGCTGAGTTTCCTGTCGTGGAACTGGTTGCCGCTGCTGCCGATCTTTGTTGTCTACGTGATCTCTGGTGTTGCCGAGACCAACCGCCACCCCTTTGACGTGGTTGAGGGTGAGGCCGAGATTGTGGCTGGCCACATGGTCGAGTACTCCGGTATGGGATTCGCCGTGTTCTTCTTGGCTGAGTACGCCAGCATGTGGCTGGTGTCGATCTTGGCCGTCCTGATGTTCTTGGGCGGTTGGTTGCCACCGCTGGATATTGCGATTTTCAACTGGGTACCTGGTTGGATTTGGTTGGGTGTCAAAACCTTCTTGGTGGTGTCCCTGTTCATTTGGTTCCGTGCCAGTTTCCCGCGCTTCCGTTACGACCAGATTATGCGGTTGGGTTGGAAGATTTTTATTCCAGTGACCTTGGTGTGGTTGTTGGTCGTTGGTGGCTGGCTGATCTCGCCATGGAATATTTGGAAGTAAGAGCGTAAGACATGTCTGTTTCTGTTTCTCCTAATCCTTCCGCAGTGGACCGTTCCGGTTTCTCGTTGCGTGACTTTCTTTCCAGCTTCATGCTGCTGGAGCTTTTCAAGGGTATGGCCTTGACGGGTAAATACTTGTTTCGTCGGAAAGTGACGGTGCAATTTCCTGAAGAGAAGACGCCGCAGAGTCCGCGTTTCAGAGGCCTGCACGCCTTACGTCGCTACGAGAACGGCGAAGAGCGTTGCATCGCATGCAAGTTATGTGAGGCGGTGTGTCCGGCCATGGCCATCACCATTGAGGCCGGTGTTCGCGATGACGGTAGCCGACGCACCACGCGCTACGACATTGATTTAACCAAGTGTATTTTTTGCGGATTTTGCGAAGAGAGTTGCCCTGTCGACTCCATCGTTGAAACGCACATCTTTGAATACCACGGTGAAAAGCGCGGCGACCTGTACTACACCAAAGAGATGTTGTTGGCAGTGGGTGACCACTACGAACCCGAAATTGCGGCGGCCAGAGCCGCTGACGCAAAGTACCGCTAATTGATAGCGGCGATTGCTGGCTAAGTTGACTGATCCGGTTTTAAACGGACGACCTGAAAGATACCCATCATGGATGTGACCTCGGTTTTGTTTTATGTGTTCAGCGCGGTGCTGCTGTTCTCTGCCTTTATGGTGGTGACAGCGCGTAACACCGTGCATGCGACGCTGTACCTGATGCTCGCATTTTTTCAGGCCTCAATGGTCTGGATGCTGTTACGCGCAGAGTTCTTAGCGATCACCTTGGTGCTGGTCTATCTGGGTGCGGTGATGGTGCTGTTCCTGTTCGTCGTGATGATGCTGGACATTGACACCGAGAGCATGCGCACGGGATTTTGGCGCCATCTGCCACTTGCCGCCTTGGTGGCCGCATTGATGGCCGGTCAAATTTCCGTGGTGGTGATGGACGGATTTGGCAAGTTGCCTGCGCCGCCTATTGAGCCCGGTTTGTCCAACACCATGGCATTGGGTATGTTGCTGTACACCGAGTACCTCTATCCCTTAGAAGTTGCTGCGGTGCTGCTGCTGGTGGCGATCATCGCGGCCATCGCGCTGACCTTGCGTGAGCGCAAGGACACCAAGCACACCGTTGCGTCTGAGCAGGTGAAGGTGCGTAAGTCAGACCGCTTGCGCGTGGTGAAGATGGATGCCGTTGTGGCGCCCTTGGCAGTGGATTCCGCGGGCGGTGCGGACGGAGCCGAAGGTTCGGAAGGGCAGGCAAAGAAATGAACACGGTAACAACCATGAGTGCGATCGGTCTTGGACACTTCTTAACGTTGGGCGCGGCCTTGTTTGCGCTGTCCATCATTGGCATCTTTTTAAATCGTAAAAACCTCATCGTTTTGTTGATGGCGATCGAGTTGATGTTGTTGGCCGTGAACACCAACTTCGTGGCCTTCTCGTATTACTTAAACGACATGAACGGCCAAGTCTTCGTGTTCTTTATTTTGACCGTGGCTGCCGCCGAGTCGGCTATTGGATTGGCCATCTTGGTGCTGTTGTTCCGCAACAAATCAACCATTGATGTGCAAGAGCTTGATGCCCTCAAAGGCTGAGCCAGAAAAGAAATTGACGTATGAGTAACACTTTGTCTGCAGCCACCTTATTGGCTGTCCCTCTGGCCCCTTTGGCGGGTTCGATGCTGGTCGGTATTTTTGGCACCAAATTAGGTGGCAACTTGCTGGGGCGTTCGGCAGGCCATACGCTCACCATCTTGGGTGTGCTGGTTGCCTTGGCGCTTTCCGTGATGACCCTGTTCAGCGTGATGGACGGTGCCTACTTCAATCAGACCATTTACGAGTGGATGGTGGTGGGTGGTTTGCGAATGGAAATCGGCTTTATGGTCGACGGCCTGACGGCCATGATGATGGTGGTCGTGACCTTTGTTTCACTCATGGTTCACATCTACACCGTGGGCTACATGGCAGAGGACCCTGGGTACAACCGTTTCTTTTCTTACATCTCCTTGTTCACGTTTGCCATGTTGATGCTCGTCATGAGTAACAACTTGTTGCAACTGTTCTTTGGGTGGGAAGCGGTGGGTTTGGTCTCCTACTTGCTGATTGGGTTCTGGTTTAAAAAGTCGACTGCCGTCTTCGCAAACATGAAGGCCTTCTTGGTGAACCGCGTGGGTGACTTTGGATTTATCTTGGGCATTGGCCTCATCGCAGCCTACACCGGCACCTTGAACTACACCGAGATCTTTGGCAAAGCGAGCGGGCTGCTAGGGCAAACCTTGCCCAGCACCGAGTGGCTGTTATTGAGCGTTATCGGCATTTGTTTGTTCATCGGCGCGATGGGCAAATCGGCGCAATTCCCGTTGCATGTTTGGTTGCCCGATTCGATGGAAGGCCCAACGCCTATTTCCGCCCTGATTCACGCGGCGACGATGGTCACGGCGGGTATCTTCATGGTCGCGCGTATGTCGCCCATTTATGAATTAAGTGACACGGCTTTGAACTTCATCTTGGTGATCGGTGCGATCACGGCGCTGTTCATGGGCTTCTTGGGTATTATTCAAAACGACATCAAGCGCGTGGTGGCCTACTCCACGTTGTCGCAACTGGGTTACATGACGGTGGCGCTGGGTGCATCGGCCTACTCGGTCGCGGTATTTCACCTCATGACGCATGCCTTTTTCAAGGCCTTGTTGTTCTTGGCGGCGGGTTCCGTGATTATGGGCTTGCACCATAACCAAGACATTCGCTGGATGGGTGGGGTTCGCAAGTACATGCCCATTACGTGGATTACCTTCTTGGTGGGCTCGCTCGCCCTGATTGGTACCCCCCTGTTTTCCGGCTTCTACTCCAAAGACAGCATCATTGAAGCGGTCGCGGCCAGCGGATTACCCGCGGCCGGTTTCGCAAGCTTCGCTGTCTTAATGGGTGTCTTCGTTACCGCGTTCTATTCGTTTCGGGTGTACTTCTTGGTGTTCCACGGCAAGGAGCGCTATGACCAAAATCCTGATGCGCACCATGACGATCACGCAGACGCGCACGCCCACGACCACGGCCATGGACACAGCGCGACACCGCACGAGTCCCCATGGGTCGTCACCGTGCCGTTGATTTTGTTGGCTATCCCCTCCGTGGTTGTCGGCTTCATCACCATGGACGACCTCTTGTTTGGTGATTTTTTCGGCAGCGCTATTTACGTAGATAACGCCGCGCACGGTGCGATGACCGAATTGCGGGCGTTGTGGCACGGTCCGCTGGCAATGGCGCTACACGGCTTGCAAACTGCACCATTCTGGTTAGCCCTTGCAGGCGTGGTGTCGGCGTATTACATGTACATGGTCAACCCCGCGTTGCCCGCCATGTTTGCGAGGACACTGAAGCCCGTGATGACCCTGCTTGAGAACAAGTACTACCTGGACTGGTTTAACGAGAATATTTTGGCGCGTGGTGCTCGGATGCTCGGAACGGGTCTATGGAAGGGGGGCGATCAAGGTGTGATCGAGTCTGGTGTGGTTAACGCCAGCTGGAAGCTGGTGGCGCTGATCTCTCGCGTGGTCCGCAAATTACAGAGTGGTTACATCTATCACTATGCGTTGGTCATGATTCTGGGCATCTTTGGCCTGGTGACCGTGTTCGTTTGGCTAGCCGAATAAGGAGAACAAGAAATGGGTTTGCTTAGCCTTGCGATTTGGACACCGATTGTCTTTGGTGTCTTGCTGTTACTGGTTGGTAGTGATGAAAAAGTGGCGCGTACGCGCTGGCTCTCTTTGGTGGGTGCGGTGGCGAGTTTGGGGGCCACTATCCCCATGATTGCAAATTTTGTATCTGGTGTTGGCACCTTGCAGTTGGTCGAGCGCGCGCCGTGGATCGAGCGCTTTAGCATGAGCTATCACCTCGGTGTGGACGGCATTTCTTTTTGGCTGATCGTCTTGACGGCCTTCATCACCGTCATCGTCGTGATCGCGGGGTGGGAGGTGATTACCGAGCGTGTGGGCCAGTACATGGCTGCCTTCCTGATCTTGAGCGGTCTGATGATTGGCGTTTTCAGCGCGCAAGATGCGATGCTGTTTTACGTCTTCTTTGAAGCCACGCTGATTCCGATGTACATCATCATCGGCGGTTGGGGCGGTCCAAATAAAATTTACGCGGCCTTCAAGTTCTTCCTGTACACCTTGTTGGGCTCACTGCTGATGTTGGTGGCGCTGATTTATTTGTACAACGAAGCGGGCGGTAGCTTCGCCTTGGCGGACTGGTATGACCTGCCGTTGACAGCCTCTGCACAAACCTTCTTGTTCTTTGCCTTCTTTGCGGCATTCGCGGTGAAGGTGCCTATGTGGCCGGTTCACACGTGGCTGCCTGATGTGCACGTTGAGGCCCCCACCGGCGGGTCCGCCGTGTTGGCCGCGATCATGTTGAAGTTGGGTGCCTATGGCTTCCTGCGTTTCTCCATGCCTATCGCTCCAGACGCTGCCCGTGAGTGGGCTTGGCTAATGATCGCGCTGTCACTGATTGCGGTGGTGTATGTCGGCCTGGTGGCGATGGTGCAAAAGGACATGAAGAAACTGGTGGCCTATTCATCCGTTGCACACATGGGTTTCGTCACGCTGGGTTTCTTCTTCTTTGACGAGCTCGGCATGTCGGGCGCTGTCATGCAAATGATCGCGCACGGCTTTGTTTCCGCAGCTATGTTCTTGGCAATCGGTGTGTTGTACGACCGCGTTCATTCCCGCGAAATTTCAGCCTACGGTGGCGTGGCCAACACCATGCCCAAGTTTGCCGCCTTCGCCGTTCTTTTTGCAATGGCCAACGCGGGCTTGCCTGGCACGGCTGGTTTTGTCGGCGAGTGGATGGTCATTCTCTCTGGTGTGGCGTTCAACTTCTGGATTGGTCTCGCCGCGGCGAGTGCGCTGATCTTTGGCGCGGCCTACACCCTATGGATGGTTAAACGCGTGTATCTGGGCGATGTGGCAAACGACCATGTTCGTGACCTTGAGGACATTAACGCACGCGAGTTCCTGATGCTGGGGCTGCTGGCCGTCGCGGTCTTAGCGATGGGCGTGTACCCGAAACCCATGACGGATGTCATCAACCCTTCTGTTGAATTGTTGCTACAACACGTAGCGCAATCAAAGTTACTGTGATCAAGCGCGCCGTGCGGCTTGTACCCTCCAATCTACCGAAGACATTGGCTTAGACATGATCGACACATTTAGCTGGGTTGCTGCCTACCCTGAAATTTTCTTGCTGGTGATGACGTGTGTGATCGCCATCGCCGACTTGGGTGTGAAGAGCGTTAAACGCTCGTCGACCTACATTGCCACTCTGTTGACCTTGGCTGCGTTGACCATCGTCAATGCGAGCTATGCACTGCACGGGCAGACCATCGTGGCGTTTGGCGGCATGGTCGTCTCTGACCCAATGGGTCATTGGCTTAAGAGTTTTGCTTCTTTGGCGGTGTTTGTGACGCTGGTTTATGGACGCGACTACGCGGCCGACCGAGGCATGCTGCGCGGCGGCGAGGTGTTTAGTCTCTCGTTGTTTGCCTTGTTGGGCATGTACATCATGATGAGCGGCCACCATTTTGTGGTGCTATACCTTGGCTTAGAGCTGCTGACGCTGTCCAGCTACGCCTTGGTGGCCTTGCGCCGTGACCATGTAAATGCCTCTGAGGCGGCCATGAAGTACTTTGTACTGGGCGCGATGGCCAGCGGGTTCATGCTCTACGGGCTCTCTATGTTGTACGGCGCTACGGGCTCACTTGATGTCGCCGTCGTTGCCAGCCAACTCACCACTGAGACCATGGACCATCGGGTGCTGGCTTTGGGCGTGGTGTTTGTCGTCGCGGGTCTGGCCTTTAAATTGGGAGCAGCGCCTTTCCACATGTGGGTGCCTGACGTGTACGACGGTGCGCCCACAGCCGTGACCCTGATGATCGCAGGGGCGCCCAAGTTGGCGGCGTTCGCTATCCTGATGCGTCTTTTGGTTGAGGGCATGTTGCCCCTTGCTTTTGACTGGCAGCAAATGCTCGCCTTGTTGGCGATTGCCTCTTTGGTCGTTGGTAACTTTGCAGCGATTGCGCAGACCAACGTCAAACGTATGTTGGCCTTTTCAACCATTGCCCAAATGGGGTTCGTACTCCTCGGCTTGGTCGCTGGCGTCAACGATGGCACGGCAAGCAATGCCGTCAATGCGTATAGCGCCACCATGTTCTACATCGTGACCTATGTACTTACGACGTTAGCGACGTTTGGCGTGATCTTGCTGCTCAGTAACGCCAAGCTAGATGTTGAGAATCTCAGCGACTTGTCTGGCTTAAACCAGCGTAGCCCCATGATGGCCGGCGTGTTAGGTGCGGCCATGTTCTCACTGGCCGGCGTGCCGCCCATGGTGGGCTTCTACGCAAAGCTGTCGGTGTTGCAGGCCTTACTTGAGTCCAATGAGGCGATCTATGTCTACTTGGCGATATTTGCTGTTCTCATGTCGTTGGTGGGCGCGTTCTACTACCTGCGTATCGTGAAATTGATGTACTTTGACACCCCAACCGACGGGCAGCGTGCGACAGCCATTCAACCGCCTGCGGACGCCAAGTTGGTCTTGGGTCTCAACGGCTTCAGTCTGCTCGCGTTCGGCTTGTTACCAGGTGGTTTGATGATGGTGTGTACCAAAGCCATCACGGAACTTTTGGTGTAAGTAGCGGTCAAACTACCTATGAATACAACAAACGCGGTCTGGTCATTGGTGTTGCTGGCTGCCATTTCCGCGAACCTGCCGTTTTTGAATAACCGTTGGATGGGCCTCCTGCCACGGCGCACCTTGGCCGCTAAGGGGCTGCACATCAGACTGCTTGAGTTGATTGCGGCTTACTTCATTGTCGGTGGCGTGGGTCTGTATGTTGAGCAGTCCATTAGCCAGATCTACCCACAGGGGTGGGAGTTTTATGCGGTGACCGGCTTTTTGTTCGTAACGCTCGCGTTTCCAGGTTTCGTTTACCGCTACCTGATGCGTCACTAAAGCGGCCCAACCCTTGCGCGCAGGGCGTTAGCCCTAGCTGTCGCTGCTAAATGGTGTTGCTGCTGCTGCTGCGTCAGGCTGGTCAACGGCTTCACGCAGGCCCTTGCCTGGTTTAAAGTGCGGCACCCGCTTCTCTGGGATGTCTACCCGCTCGCCCGAGCGTGGGTTGCGCCCGACACGCGCAGGGCGGTGATTGACCGTAAAGCTACCAAAGCCTCTGATCTCAATGCGGTGGCCCTTAACCAGGGCATCACCCATCGCGTCCAGCATGGTCCGCACGGCCAACTCGGCATCTCGGTGAGCCAACTGGCTAAAGCGTTCGGCTAGCGCGTCTACTAAATCACTGCGTGTCATAGCCGTAATTATCCTTTAAAAACAACGATGAAACCGCATTGATAATGCGTTTCAGCAAAAAAAGAGCCCGTGGGCCCAGCGTTTTCACGCCAAGCCCACGGGCTCTCGAGAGAACCGTGGCTGGTTAATTAGCCATTGTTCTCGCCGTTGTCCAACTTGGCACGCAACAAGGCGCCCAAGCTGGTGGTACCAGCGGTACCGGCGGCTTGCTGGCTCAAGCTAGACATGGCTTCCTGCTGGTCAGCCGCGTCCTTAGCGCGAATAGACAACTGGATGCTACGTGACTTGCGGTCAACGTTGAGCACAACAGCGGTCACTTCATCGCCTTCTTTCAGAACCGAGCGTGCATCGTCAACGCGGTCTACGCTGATTTCGCTGGCACGCAGGTAGCCGACCAACTCTTCACCCAAGTCAATCTCTGCACCCTTGGCGTCAACCGTCTTCACCTTACCGGTAACGATCTGGCCTTTTTCGTTCACTGAAGTGAAGGTCGTGAAGCTGTCGTCGTCCAACTGCTTGATACCCAAGCTGATGCGCTCGCGCTCGACATCAATTGCCAAGACAACGGCTTCAACTTCTTGGCCCTTCTTGAAGTTACGCACAGCAGCTTCGCCGGGCTCACTCCATGACAGGTCAGACAAGTGAACCAAACCGTCGATGCCTGAAGCCAAGCCCAAGAACACGCCGAAGTCGGTAATTGACTTGATGGGGCCCTTCACGCGGTCACCGCGCTTAACGGTGGTTGCGAAGTCTTCCCATGGGTTTGCGCGACATTGCTTCATACCCAAGCTGATACGGCGCTTGTCTTCGTCGATGTCCAAGACCATCACTTCAACCTCATCACCCAAGGCAACGATCTTTGAAGGGGCAACGTTCTTGTTCGTCCAGTCCATTTCAGACACGTGGACCAAGCCTTCGATGCCTGGCTCCAACTCAACAAATGCGCCGTAGTCAGCAATGTTTGTGATCTTGCCAAACAAGCGGGTGCTTTGTGGGTAGCGACGGGAAACACCCATCCATGGGTCATCACCCATTTGCTTCAAGCCCAGTGAAACACGGTGCTTCTCAGCATCAAACTTCAGGATCTTGGCAGTGATCTCTTGACCTGCTTGGACCACTTCGCTTGGATGGCGGACACGACGCCATGCCATATCGGTAATGTGCAACAGACCGTCGATACCACCCAAGTCGACGAATGCGCCGTATTCGGTGATGTTCTTGACCACACCGGTCACGATCGCGCCTTCTGACAAGGTTTCCATCAACTTGGCGCGCTCTTCGCCCATGCTGACTTCCACAACCGCACGGCGTGACAACACAACGTTGTTACGCTTACGGTCCAACTTGATCACCTTGAATTCAAGGGTCTTGTTCTCGTAGGGTGTTAGGTCCTTTGTGGGACGCATGTCAACCAATGAACCAGGCAAGAATGCCCGGATGCCGTTGACCAAAACGGTCAAGCCGCCCTTGACCTTGCCGGTGGTGGTACCGGTCACAAATTCGCCAGACTCGAGGGCTTTTTCCAAAGACATCCAAGAGGCCAAACGCTTGGCTTTATCACGTGACAACAGCGTGTCACCGTAGCCGTTTTCAACAGCGTCGATGGCAACAGAAACAAAGTCACCCACTTGGACTTCGATCTCGCCTTGGTCGTTCTTGAATTCTTCTAGGGGAACATAGGCCTCAGACTTCAATCCTGCGTTGACGACAACGTGGTTGTGGTCAATACGCACGACTTCAGCAGAAATCACCTCACCCGTGCGCATCTCGGCACGTTGCAATGACTCTTCAAATAGGGCGGCAAAAGATTCGGACATGAAATTTTCCTATATGGCTTACGCAACTCAAACGTCGGTGAAGTCGTGAACCAGCAAGCACAAAGCCATGCGAGCGCGCGACATAAACAAGAGAGGAGGTTGGCCAGTTTTGCAGCAAAGCTGCGGGTTTAAGTTAAACATCCCGCGTCGCAGCGCACCACAGAGGGCGCGACGTACGATTTAGGTCTTTCTTTGTTTGCTTTGCCACCATGACAAGACTTGTTGCACCGATTCCTCTATGCCCAAGTCGGTGTTGTCTAGTAACGCCGCATCTGTCGCCGCTTTCAAGGGCGCATGCTGCCGGTTGGTGTCCCGCGCATCACGTTCCTTCAAATCTGCTAACAGACTGTCGATATTAGCAGAAATTCCCTTGGAAATCAATTGCCTGTACCGTCTTTCCGCCCGCTTTTCAGCGCTTGCGGTTAAAAACACCTTCAGTGGCGCGTGGGGGAAGATCACCGTCCCCATATCACGGCCATCCGCAACCAAGCCAGGGGCGCGCACAAAGCCTTGCTGTAAGTCCATTAACGCGGCGCGAACAGGGCCAATGGCGCTCACGCGCGACGCGCCCATGCCGGCTGCCTCTGTGCGAATGGCCGCGCTGACGTCTTGACCGCCTAAAAAGACCTGCTCACCCTCAAACCGCACCGCCATGTTGCGCGCTAGTTCCCCAACGGTTGCCGCGTGTGCGGGGTCCGCCAAGGCCTCCACGGTGGTGGACAGCCCGGCCTGCTCAGCCGCCACACCGACCAAACGGTACAACGCGCCCGAATCTAGCCATGCGTAACCCAAGGCCTTGGCCACGCCTTGGGACAGCGTTCCTTTGCCTGACGCCGTGGGCCCATCAATACAAATTACTGGCACCTGACCGACGCAGGGGGTGGTTACGTCGAACAGGGTTTCAAAGTAGTCGGGGTAGGTCTTGGCGACGCAGTGCGGCTCATTGATACGCACCACACATGCCGCTGGGTTCAGCGCGGCCAATGAGAAGCACATGGCAATACGGTGGTCGTCGTAGGTGTCGATCGCGGCAGGGCGCCATTCGCCCGGTGTGGCCGGCGGCGTGATGCGAAGGTAGTCATCACCCTCGTCCACGGTGGCGCCAAGCTTGCGTAGTTCGGTCGCCATGGCGCTCAAGCGGTCGGTCTCTTTGACCCGCCAGCTTGCAATATTGCGCAAAGTGGTCGTGCCTTGCGCGTACAAGGCCATCACGGCCAAGGTCATGGCGGCATCGGGAATGTGGTTGCAGTCGAGGTCAATGGCCTTCAGCGGCCAAGCCCCCCGCTTAACGCACAGGTGGTTGGGGCCGCCGGTCACGTCAGCGCCCATGCGTTGAGCGGCTTCTACAAAACGTATGTCACCCTGAATCGCATCCAAGCCAACGCCTTGGATGGTGATTCCTTGGGTGGAGCCCAGCGCGCCTAACGCAATAAAGTAGCTGGCGGAGGAGGCATCGGCTTCTACGAACACCTGCCCGGGAGAGGTGTAGCGGCTGCCTGCGGGAATGGTAAAACGCCGCCAATCTTCGCGCTGTACGTGCACGCCAAATTGCGCCAGCAACTTTAGCGTGATGTCGATGTAGGGCTTTGAAATCAGCTCGCCCACCACGTCGATCACCACGTCACGTGTGGCCACCAGCGGCAGCGCAAGCAGCAGAGCGGTTAAAAACTGGCTGGACACGTCACCGCGCACGGCAATGGGCGCATCCAATTGCAGAGCGTGCGTGTCGCCATCGCCTAAGCGCAACGGGGGGTAGCCAGCCTGGCCAAGATCCGTCACGCTCCCGCCTAATTGGCGTAACGCGTCCACCAAATCGCCTATGGGGCGCTCGTGCATTCTGGGCACACCGGACACTTCGAACTGGCCACCTTGGGTGGTCGCCATTAAGGTGAGTGCCGCCGTTAGTGGACGCATCGCCGTGCCTGCATTCCCTAAAAACAGCTTGGCGGTTTTGTTTTGCAGTTGTCCGCCTATCCCCACAATACGCAACTGATTGGTGCCTGTTTCCGTGATCTCGCAGCCCAGCGTTTTGAGGGACTCTCGCATCACCTGCGTGTCATCGGAAGCCAATATGTCGTGAATTTCCGTCGCACCATGGCTCAAAGCGGCTAACAGAAGTACCCGGTTGGAAATACTTTTGGAACCAGGAAGGGTGACCTCTCCGTGCGCCGAAGCAATAGGTGGCAGATCAAGAAAAGCTTGTTGGAACATGGCAGGTAGGCAGGGCGCGGACGCCTGTTTATCAGTCGTCGATTGCGTTGGAATCAGATAGCGGGGCGGGTACACGCCAGGCCTTGCGCTGTGCACTGGCCTGTGTGATGAGGGTTTGGAGTTGAACCGTATCACCTTCGGTGAGGGCAGATTTGAGTTGTGCCAGAGCCTGCTCAAAGCCCTGCACCTGCGCGAGAATTTCGGTGCGGTTGGTGCTCAAAATGTCGCGCCAAACAACGGGGTCACTGCCTGCAATGCGTGTGAAGTCTTGAAAGCCAGTGCCGCCCATGGCGATGGTGCTGGGGTCGACGCCGTTCATGTAGGCGAAGGCAAGCAAGTGGGGCAGGTGGCTTACCGCGCCAAACACATGGTCGTGGGTGTCTGCATCCATCTGAATGACGCGTGCACCCACAGCCTCCCACAGCGCAGTGGCCAGCGAAATCGCGGGTGCTGCGGTGGCGGATGACGGCGTGAGAATCACGAGCCGGTTGGCGTAGAGGTCGCCCTCGGCATGGGCAATACCCGCTTTTTCTTTGCCCGCAATGGGGTGTGCAGGAACAAAGTGACTCAGCGGGAAATGGCTAGTTGCCTCAGGCGAGGCGCCAGAGGCCATGTTTTCCCCTAAGACCGTTTGCGCGGTGGCCACCATGTCTGCCTTGGTCGAGCCCGCGTCCATGACCAATGCGGTGGGCTTTAAGTGCGCGCGCATGCTGCTGAGCGTCTCATGCGTCGCGCCCACAGGCACGCTAATGAGGACGACGTCGGCGTCTCGTACCGCGTCGGGTAGCGAGCTGGAAACATCGGTGATGGCCCCCATACGCAGCGCTTCTTGCAGTGTCGTCTGCGACCGACCGTAGGCCGTCACGGTGATCTCTGGGCGCGCTTTGCGAATCGCCAAGGCAAACGAGCCGCCGATTAAGCCGCAGCCAATAATGGCGACGCGGCGAACCGCATGTAGTGCCAACACCGTCACGCTTCTGACTGGGGGTAAGTCCCCAATACTTTGTAGAAGGCGCAAAGGGACTTTAGCTCTTCGAGCACGGCGTGCATGTGCGGCTCGCTGGGGTGACCAACCAAATCGATAAAGAAGGTGTACTCCCACTGACCCTGACGGGCAGGGCGAGATTCAAAGCGTGTCATCGACACATGGTGGTTCTTGAGTGGCACCAGCAAGTCGTGCAAGGCACCGGGTTGGTTCACAACGGAGACGGCCAAGCTGGTGCAGTCACGCCCAGTCGCTGTCGGTGCCTCCAAGGTGGCGGGCAAGCAAATAATGGCAAAGCGCGTGCGGTTGTGTGCGTCGTCTTGGATGGCTTGCCCGATGTTGTGCAAACCATACTGAGCGCCCGCACGGTCGCTGGCGATGGCGGCCCACTCAGGATTTTCTTTTGCCAATCGCGCGCCTTCTGCATTGCTGGAGACGGCGCGGCGCTCTGCGTCGGGTATATGTTTATTGAGCCACTCTTGGCATTGCGCGAGCGCTTGGGGGTGCGCCAAAACGACTTGAATGCCGTCACGTGAGTTGCTGCTTCTGAGTAGATGGTGCCTCACCAAAATACTCAGTTCGCCCACAATATGTGCGGGTGTTTGTAACAGTAAATCCAGCGATCGTGCAATCACCCCCTCGTTGGAATTTTCAATCGGGATCACACCGAAATCCGCTGTGCCCGCTGCCGTGGCACGAAACACCTCATCGATGCTGGGGCACGCGATTTCCGTCACGCTGCTACCAAAAAACGCCAACGCGGCTTGCTGACTAAACGTGCCTGCAGGGCCCAAGTAGGCAATGCGCTGCGTCGCCTCCAGTGCGCGGCACCCCGACATCACTTCGCGCCAAATGTGGCCAATGCTTTCGGACTTGAGCAGGCCACCCGACGTGTCGTTAAGTGTCTGGAGTTTGCTGATGACTTGCGCTTCACGGTCTGGCCGAAAAACAGCCGATCCTTCCCGCTTCTTCAGCTCACCCACTTCATGCGCACTCTGCGCACGCTGGTTAAGTAGCGTGAGAATTTGGGTGTCTAACTGATCAATCTCAACGCGCAGATCCTGCAATGTTTTCATTGTTTACCCGCCTATTTAATGCGTGCGCTCAAAGTGGCGCATAAAGTCGACCAAGGCCTCGACACCCGCCAATGGTATGGCGTTGTAAAGGCTGGCGCGCATGCCACCGACTGATTTGTGGCCCTTGAGTGACAGCAGGTTCGCTGCCTTTGCTTCGTTTAAAAATGTGTCGTTCAGTGTCTCATCGGCCAGCAAAAAGGGGACGTTCATGCGTGACCGAAAGGCAGGCGCTACTGCGTTGCTATAAAAATTCGACGTGTCAATGGTGCGGTAGAGCAGCTCGGCTTTTTCGATGTTGCGGGCTTCAATTGATGCGATGCCGCCTTGGGCTTGCAACCACTCAAAGACCAAGCCAATCATGTAAATGCCGTAGGTTGGTGGCGTGTTGAACATGGATTGGTTAGCCGCGACCGTCTTGTAATGGAAGGCCGATGGACAGATGCCCATGGCTTGCTCTTGCAGATCACGACGGACAAATACCAAGGTGACGCCAGCCGGGCCCAGGTTTTTTTGGGCACCTGCGAAAGCCATACCAATGCGATGCCACTGTATTGGCCGCGAGGCGATGTGACTGGAGCAGTCCACCACCAAGGGCGCCGCACACCCCAGGGCCTTGAGGTCAGGCAAGCTGGCGAACTCAACCCCATGGATGGTCTCGTTGCTACAGACATGAACGTAGTTGGTGTCTGAGCGTATGGACCACGTGGCGGGGTCTGCAACATCTTGAAAGTTCAGCGGTTTACCGTCGAACACGACGTGAACATCGGCGTAACGTTGTGCTTCAGCGCGCGACTTCTGGCTCCAGCTACCCGTGACGGCGACATCCATTTTGGCGGCGCCCGCCGTGCCGCAAAGGTTCATGGGCACGATGGCATTTTGTGCCAAGCCACCGCCCTGCATAAAGAGGATGTCAAAGTCCTCGGGCACGCTGAGGACGTCGCGAATAGCGGCCGTGGTCGTCGCGAGAATGTCACCAAAGGACGCGCCGCGGTGGCTCATTTCCATAACGCCAACACCCGTGCCGTGCCAGTCGGCTATTTCGCTGCCGGCGCGGTTCAACACCTCGACGGGAATGGCAGCAGGACCCGCCGAGAAGTTGTAGGGGCGATTCATTCAGGTGATTGCCAGCTTATGCGTTGGTGTCGTCGTCGGTGCCAGCGGCGTCCGTGTCGTCGGC
>JABBAS010000031.1:313017-318589 GCA_018607835.1 Methylobacillus sp.
GCAATCCGCTGCATACCAATCAGTGCGCTGCCTTCATCTAGCCCAATGAGCGTAACGCCTTGCGTCGCTCGGCCCATTTCACGAATCTCAGAGACCCGTGTACGCACCAAGACGCCGGTGTCGGTGATGAGCATGATCTCATCATCGGTGTGCACCAACGTGGCGGCGACCACCTTGCCGTTGCGCCCGCTCTGTTGGATGGCAATCATGCCCTTGGTACCGCGTCCATGGCGGGTGTACTCATCAATAGGCGTGCGTTTGCCGTAGCCGTTTTCGGTGGCTGTCAGCACGCTGGTGGGCTGTGATGCCTGCTCCTCTTCGGGCAGATCAGTCGGCGCCGCCAACATCGCGATGACGCTCTGGCCTTCTTCCAGCATCATGCCGCGCACACCGCGTGCGTTACGGCCCATGCTACGGACGTCATTTTCGTCAAAACGTACCGCCTTGCCACCATCAGAGAACAACATCACGTCGTGCTTGCCCTTGGTCAGCGTGGCGCCAATCAGGAAATCTTGTTCGTCTAAGTCGACGGCAATAATGCCCGCCTTGCGTGGGTTGGAGAACTCGGTCAGCGCGGTCTTCTTAACCGTACCCATGCGGGTTGCCATGAACACGTAATGGTTTTCAGGGAAGGTGCGGTTGTCGCCGGTGAGCGGTAACACCACATTGATCTTCTCGCCCTCTTGCAACGGGAACATGTTGACAATGGGCCGACCACGTGAGTTGCGTGAGCCAGCCGGGACCTCCCAGACCTTCAGCCAGTAAACACGGCCTCGGTTGGAGAAACACAAAATGTAGTCATGGGTATTCGCGATAAACAGCTGGTCAATCCAGTCGTCTTCTTTTGTCGATGCCGCTAACTTGCCGCGTCCACCACGCTTTTGCGCGCGGTATTCGCTGAGCGGTTGGCTCTTGATATAGCCTGTGTGTGAGAGGGTGACCACCATGTTTTCTGGGGTGATCAGGTCTTCGGTTCCCAGCTCCTGCGCGTTGAACTCAATCTCACTGCGACGCAGCCCCACTTTGCCCTGGCCGAACTCGAGTTTGATTGCGGTGAGCTCTTCGCCAACGATGGTCGATACGCGCTCTGAGCGTGACAGGATATCCAACAAGTCATCGATCTCAGAAATAACGTCCTTGTACTCATTGACGATCTTGTCCTGCTCCAAGCCAGTCAAACGTTGCAGACGCATTTGCAAAATTTCTTGCGCTTGGGTCTCAGATAAACGGTAGAGGCCGTCACTACCCATGCCCACGTTTTTGCCAATCCCATCAGGGCGGTAGTCGTCAGCGTTCACGGTTGCGCCGTCCTCGCGGGTACGGGTCAACATCTCGCGCACCAAGCTGCTATCCCATGAGCGAGCAAGCAAGTCGGCCTTGGCAACCGGTGGCGTTGGCGCATTGCGAATAATGGCAATGAACTCATCAATGTTGGCCAACGCAACGGCCAAGCCTTCCAACACATGGCCGCGTTCCCGCGCCTTGCGTAACGTGAATACCGTGCGCCGTGTGACAACTTCGCGTCGGTGCTGCAAGAATATCTCGACCAAGTCCTTGAGGTTGCACAGCTTGGGTTGGCCATTCACCAACGCCACCATGTTCATACCAAAGGTATCTTGCAATTGCGTTTGCTTGTACAGGTTGTTGAGCACCACCTCTGGCACTTCGCCGCGCTTGAGTTCAATCACGACGCGCATACCTGACTTGTCTGATTCGTCTTGTATGTGGCTAATGCCCTCAATCTTTTTCTCGGTCACCAATTCGGCGATGCGCTCTAGCAGTGACTTCTTGTTCACCTGATAGGGCAGCTCGTCAACGATGATGGATTGGCGTTGGCCACGGTCGATGTCTTCAAAGTGGCATTTGGCGCGCATGATCACGCGTCCACGGCCCGTGCGGTAGCCGTCTTTAACGCCAGCGATACCGTGAATAATGCCAGCGGTTGGGAAATCAGGCGCGCGAATAATTTCCATTAAGTCATCAACCGTCGCCTCGGGGTTGTTGAGCATGTGCAGACACGCATCAACGACTTCGTTCAGATTGTGCGGTGGAATATTCGTGGCCATACCCACGGCGATACCAGAGGAGCCGTTGACCAACAAGTTGGGCAGGCGCGCAGGGAGAACGAGTGGCTCGCGCTCGCTGTTGTCGTAGTTGGGGCCAAAATCAACGGTGTCCTTGTCGATGTCGCCCAGCATTTCGTGCGCAATTTTGGCAAGACGAATCTCGGTATAACGCATCGCTGCCGCGTTATCACCGTCGACAGAGCCGAAATTGCCTTGGCCATCGACCAGCATATGGCGTAGGGAGAAGTCCTGCGCCATACGCACGATCGTGTCGTATACCGCGGTGTCGCCGTGCGGGTGGTACTTACCGATCACGTCACCCACGATACGGGCTGATTTCTTGTAGGCCCGGTTCCAATCGTTGTTTAGTTCGTGCATGGCGAACAAAACCCGTCGGTGCACTGGCTTGAGGCCGTCACGCGCATCGGGGAGTGCACGCCCTACGATCACGCTCATCGCATAGTCCAAGTAACTGCGACGCATCTCCTCCTCTAGGCTGATGGGCAGTGTCTCTTTTGCAAACTGGGTCATGTCGTGCTATCTATATAGGGGTCGTGTACGGCGTACGGTTTAACCCGCCATTTTAAAGCCTTGAACGGGTTAAGCCGGCAGTGAGGAATTGATGATTTTGCGCGACGTATATAGTCTTTTAGTATCTATTTATTTGAAGTAATGTTTCTTAAATACTCATTAAATTTGAATACTATGTAAAAAAGACGGTAAAAGTTATAAATTTTAATTGACTGCCATCCGCAAACAGCTGATATTTGATTACAATCAGGACTTAGCAGCGCCTATCCGCTTTCGGACGCGCCAACATTTTTCTGCCATCCGGCAACAACCAAGAGAAATTCACCATGGCCATATCAAAAAAAATCGCCCTGCTTGTATCGGCAATCGCGTTATCGTCGTTCGCCAATGCGCAAGTCGTCAGTAACTGGGTTTCTTCCGACAACACGCCTTGGCGCAGTGCGTCAGGTGAGTGCTGGCGCTCTGGCTTTTGGACGCCAGCTACAGCCGCTCCCGGTTGTGATGGTGCCATTGCCCCTGTGAAGGCGGCCGCGAAGCCGGCGGAAGAGCCGGTTGTGGTTGTGGTTGCCGAAGAGGTTGAGGTTGTTGAGGCGGTTGTGGTCGCACCGGCGCCGGCACCCGCTCCCAAAGCAGCTGTTGTTCCTGTTGCAGCGCCTGTCAAAATGACATTCGCCGCTGACACGTTCTTTGGCTTTGACAAAGCGGTTCTTCAGCCTGCTGGCAAAACGAAGTTAAACGAGTTGATGGCAAAAATGGCCATGATGGACGTTGAAGTCGTTGTGGCTGTCGGTCACACCGATACCACCGGCCCGGCCTCATACAACCAACGCTTATCAGTGCGTCGTGCTGAAGCGGTTAAGGCCTACTTGGTCTCTAACGGTGTTCCTGCTGGCCGTATCTTTACAGAAGGTAAGGGCGAAATGAACCCCATCGCTAATAACGACACCCGCGCCGGTCGTGCAAAGAACCGCCGCGTTGAAGTTGAGTTGGTTGGTACCAACAAGTAAGTCGACACTCTCACTAAAACCGCGCTTTGGCGCGGTTTTTTTTTGCCTTTAAATAAAAGTCACGCGCTTTGGGGATAATCGACTCATGGAACAAAAAACCGCCTCCGCCGCCCAGCCGCAAGCCCCGAACTACGCGAACGCAGACCCTGCTGAACTGGCAAAGTTTTCGGATTTAGCGCACCGTTGGTGGGACAAAGAGAGTGAATTCAAGCCCCTACACGCGATCAACCCGTTGCGCCTTGAGTGGATGCAGCAGCAAGTGGCCATGCGTGACAAAGACGTACTCGACGTGGGCTGTGGCGGTGGCATCTTGACCGACGCCATTGCGCGCAGTGGCGCGCGCGCCATGGGCATTGATCTGGCGACCAAGGCACTCAACGTCGCCAAACTGCACGCGCTAGAGGCAGAGACCCCTAACGTGCGTTACCGAGAGGTGAGTGCAGAGGACCTTGCTGCGGAACAACCGGCGAGCTTTGACGTCGTTACCTGCATGGAAATGTTGGAGCACGTGCCCGACCCAGCAGCCGTCGTGGCCGCATGTGCCCAGCTGGTGAAGCCGGGGGGAACCGTCTTCTTCTCAACGATCAACCGCAACCCAAAGTCCTTCTTGTTTGCCATTGTGGGCGCGGAGTACGTGTTGAACATGTTGCCTAAAGGCACACACACCTACGCTAAGTTTATTCAGCCTGCTGAACTGGCGGCCTACTGTCGCGCCGCAGGTTTGGAGTTGAATGGCACGCGTGGCTTGGAGTACAACCCGCTCACCAAACACTATTGGTTAAGCAATGACACCAGCGTTAACTACATGTTTGCAACCACTAAACCCGTGGCTTAATGCGGCTGAGTTGAACAGAAGGGCGCGGCATGTTTACCAACGTAAAAGCAGTTTTGTTTGACCTCGATGGCACGCTGATCGATAGCGCGCCCGACTTGGGTGCGGCTGCCAACCGCATGCGCATCAAGCGTGGTCTAAGCGTATTGCCCCTTGATCAATACCGTCCACTAGCCGGTGCAGGCGCGCGCGGCATGCTGTCTATCGGATTCGGATTGACCCCGGATGCCGATAACTTCAACGCCATGCGCGAAGAGTTTTTTGCAGAGTTTGAGCGTGACCTCATAGCCAACACCGTGGTCTTCGACCAGGTGGATGAACTCATTCAGACGATTGAGCAACGCGGCTATTTGTGGGGCGTGGTGACCAACAAGGCAGAGCGATTTACGCTGCCAACAACGCAGCAAATGCCGCTTTTTCGCAACGCCTCATGCATAGTGAGCGGTGACACCACACCGCATGCAAAACCACACCCCATGCCGTTGCTAGAGGCGGCCAAGCGTGCGGGCGCCTTACCCGAAGAATGCATTTATGTTGGCGATGATGAACGTGACATTGTTGCGGGCCTTGCCGCGGGTATGCAGACCGTGGCGGTGCAATATGGCTATCTCGGCGCCAATGCCGACACCCGTAGTTGGGGTGCACAAGCGACCATCGCCCAGCCCTTGCAGTTACTCAGCCTCTTAACCTGATTTTTGGTGCGCTGTTTGCGTGTGAGAAGTGGCATTGCTTCGCAAAGTCGCGTAAACTTGGGCGCTTGGGGCTGCACTGGTTTCGACGTGGGTTCGGAAGCGTGGTGGGGCGTGCCGAGGTTCAGTCACCTCGTAAATCCGCTGAAAAAAAACTAACTGCAAACGACGAACGTTTCGCACTCGCAGCTTAATCTGTGAGACTTGTAACAGCATGCTGACGGGCTGGGCAAGGGGGTAGCAATACCTCCCGGCTACAAGGGAATTTACGTTGGCTGGCATGCAGCTGGGTTACTTAGTTGCGTGTGAGATTCAAGGTAACTGGCGTCTTGGGTAGCGTGTTGCTGCGCGACCTGAGAAGTGAGATCCAAATCAGACGACTACGCACGTAGAACCATACGAATATGTCTCGCGGACGGGGGTTCAATTCCCCCCAGCTCCACCATA
>JABBAS010000033.1 GCA_018607835.1 Methylobacillus sp.
AGCGTCGTTCTAACCCCGGCCTGTCTTGACTGTTTCGTAGAAAAAACCAATTGCTCGGCCGACTTCACCGCCTGCTCCAATGCCTGCACCTTAAGAATACCCTCGGTGACACCACGGTACTCTTTGTGAATGCGCAGGTTTAAGTCGCGGCGTGTTGCCTCCAGCACCTCTTCGGCTCGCGTCTTTTCGGCGATGGCCTGGCGCACTTGCGAATTCACAAAACCGCCTTGAAAGAGGGGCATATTGAGTTGCAAGCCATAAGACGAGTTGACAAAACGGGTGTTGGGCCGTGTGATGTTTTCGTTTCCACTATCGGACCACTGAACGACCGCATCCAGCCGTGGCCCATGACCGGCCTTTGCCTTTGATATCTCTTTCTCTGCCGCCAACAAACGAGCGCGCAACCCCTTCAACTCGGGACTATATTCGCCGGCTTGCGTCGTCCACGCGTCCAACGAGGGCAACGCGACCGGTAACCCCCGGAATCCCTCAAGACTGAGTGGGGCCAACGTGCCCACAGACCCATTCGTCAAAATCTCTAACTGCCGACGGTTGTAGTCCGCGTTTTGGCGAGCCTCCAGCTCATTCGCAAGGACCATGTCAAGGCGCGCACGCGCATCGTCAATATCGGTGCGTGTACCTTGACCAGAGGTCAGTGCTTTGGTCGCCGCATCGAGCAGTGTCGAGACACTTGTTTTTTGAGACAACACCAGGTTTAGTTGCTCTTGGTTGAGCAACGCCTCCATATACGCCCCCCCCACACGCACCATTAAATCCTGAACGCCACGCTCGTAGGTTGCCTGCGCATCTTCCACCACATCTTTCGCTTGCTCGAACTCGAAATAACGCTGCGCGTTGTAAAGCGGCATGCGCATCGTGAGTGTCTTGCCGCTACTCACATAAGCGCTGTT
Source organism: Methylobacillus sp. (assembly GCA_018607835.1). Classification (GTDB taxonomy): domain Bacteria; phylum Pseudomonadota; class Gammaproteobacteria; order Burkholderiales; family Burkholderiaceae_C; genus RS62. The sequence continues at coordinate 912 of JABBAS010000033.1, forward strand.
GGTGGTAGTTTGCTGGCCAAACGCATTGGGTGTCGTGGTGTCCAGGTCGTTGTAGTTACGGCTTAAACTGGCCTGCACAGAAGGCATCAGTTGTGCCCTAGCTTGTGGCAGGCGCTCGTTGGTTGCGCTCAACGTCGCGCGCGCGGCGCGTATCGCGGCGTCTTCCTGCAGCGCACGCTCATACACCTCCACAAGCGTCATACCATTTGCGCCGCATGCCGCGAATCCGAATGCGAACGCCAATACCTTGTTGCGAACGGGAGTCATCATCACTCTTCCTTCAAAGATGTCGCCATGCGCTTCAACAGCGGAGACAAGAGATACGTGAGCATCGTGCGCGACCCTGTCTTAATCACCACTTCAGCAGGCATACCAGCCTGCATCTGCCGTGAGCCCAGCTTCTTCATACCCTCAGGCGTCACTTGCAACCGCGCCAAAAAGTAAGGCATTGACTGAGCGCCCTGATCTGCCAGCAAATCGCCAGAAACCGAAACCACCTCACCAGGAACCACCAATTGGGGAGAATGCGCAAACGTGTTGAAGCGAATGTCAGCCACCAAACCTGAGTGCACTTTGTCGATCAAGTGGGGCGCGATACGTGCCTCAACCATCAAGGTCTGTTGCTCCGGGACAATGTCCATCAGCTTTTGGCCCGACTGCACCACAGCACCAACCGTTTGCACAGCTAAACCAACCACCTGGCCTGCAGCGGGCGAGCGTATCGCGACGCGCTTTAAATCAGCCACTTGCACTTTGAATTTCTCAGCATCCGCCTGCACTTCGCGCGAGACATCGGCCAACTGCGTTTCCACCTCTTTGCGATACTCCGACTGACGAGCGAGTTTGCGCTGGCGTAGCTGCTTCGTAGAGCTCACCGCATTGAGAATATTGCCGTCCAAATTGGCTTTGTTGGCCATCACATCGGCTAGGGCGCGCTCAAGCTCGAGTAAGCGGTTGCGTGGCGCATAGCCATCTTTAACCAAACCACGTAAGCTTCGAAGCTCCTCTTGCAGCGATGCTAGTTGACTTTCACGTTGCTTGAGCATGGTCTTGGCTGCATCCCTTTGCGTAACAACGCTCTCCATCGCAGCATCCATCTCGGCCAGGTCGGCGGCCAAGGCTTGGCGGCGCGACTGAAACAACTGTCGCTGATTGGTAATCTGCGCTGCCATGAACGGGTCTGCTGCTGCTGCTGACACCAAATCCTCACCAAATTTCAACGTTTTTGCACCCGCCTGCTCGGCAAGCAAGCGGACTTGCATAGCACTCAAGCCCAGGTAACGCTGGCGGATCGATTCAAAGTTAGCACGACTCACGGCATCATCCAAGCGCATCAGCACCTGATCCTTCTCGACCATCTGCCCCTCCCGCACCAACACCTCATCGACGATGCCGCCCACCAAGTGCTGCACCGCCTTGCGCTTCGTATCGATAACTACCGTTCCTGCAGTCGGGACGCCTTCGTCTAATGGGGCCACCGCAGCCCACAAGCAAAAGCCTCCCAAGCCCAGCGCTAGCACCAAGAGACCTTTGCGCGCAATGCCACGGGTGTCTGATGCGGCTCGCAGAGCAGCTTCCTCTTCGGAAGATCCCTTCACCTGCGCATCCTCAACGTTTTGAGACGCGTGTTTAAGTACTGTTTGATTCAACATCCTGGACCTCAATAATTTTTATCAACGTTTCGTTTCAACCAATGGGGGGCTGTGATGCCGCAAGCGCCCGCTGCGCTTGCTGCTCTTTTAATTTAGCCAATACACCGTCGCGGGGGCCACTCGCCACCACTTGACCGTCCTGCATGATTACCAGGCGATCGGCCACCTTCAATACGCTGGGGCGATGGCTGATGAGCACCACGGTCTTACCCTGCTTCTTCAACAACTCAACCGCTTGCAACAATGCGTTTTCGCCGGCATCGTCTAAGTTTGCATTGGGCTCATCCAAAACCACGACCGCTGGGTTGCCGTACAAAGCGCGCGCCAAACCCACCCGTTGGCGCTGACCGCCAGACAGAAACGCGCCTCCTTGACCAACACGCGTGTCATATCCTTTCGGGAAACGTAAGATGATTTGATGCAGTCCCGCGGCCTCGGCTGCCTCAATCACGCGCTCAGAATCAACAGCACCAATACGGGCGATATTCTCTGCAATCGTGCCGTCAAACAGTTCGATGTCTTGCGGTAAGTAGCCCAAATGCACACCCAAGCTCTCGCGGGTCCATTGCGCAATCGGGTAGTCATCCAACAAGATATCGCCGTCATAGTCGGGCCAAATACCCAACATGGCTCTCGCCAACGTTGACTTACCAGAACCCGATGACCCCAAAATAACCGTTGCTAGGCCAGGAAAGGCCTCAAAATTCACGCCGTTCAGGATAGGCTTCTCACGACCACTCGCCCGCGCAATCAGGTTCTCAATCTTCAGGCGACCAACCGGTGTCTCTGCCAGCACCTTGTTACGGCCCATTGGCTGGAAACTCATCAAGGTGTTCAGCTTGGTGTAGGCCTCTTTGCTGGACAGGAAACTGGGCCAAGTGCCGACCAACAAGTCAATCGGGGCCAAGGCCCGCGTCATCAAAACGTTGCCTGCAATCATGGCCCCCACGCTCACCTCTCCGTGAATCACCAACCACGCACCGGCGCCCAAGCTCGCAGATTGCTGCGTAAAGCGCACGAACTTACTGATAGCGGTAATCACACCGATGCGTTGCTGGGCACTGCCATTTTTTAGCAGGGCATGGAATTGCAAACCTTGCCACCGCTGGTAAAGCGGCGCCAACATACCCATTGAGGACAGCACTTCAATGTTGCGCAACTTGGACTGCATGAACTTTTGCGCCGTAGCCTGAGATTCATCAGACGCCAATTGCGTCTCGCGTCCTACCTGATAGCCATACCAAGCGATCGCTACTTGAACAATCGAAAAACCAATCGCCAGCCAGCCCAACAGCGGATGGAGCAGAAACAACACAGCGATATAGATGGGCAACCATGGACTGTCAAACAGCGCAAAGACGCCGTTGCCAGTCATAAATTGGCGCATCGCGATGAGGTAGCCAAATGCTTTTGAAGGCTCAGACTCAGACGGGTTGAGGTACGATAAAAAGCTAGATAAAAATACTTTTTTACTCAGCGCTTGGTCCAGCTTCACCCCCGTTTTGACCAACAAAATTGACCGCGCCCATTCACCAAATGCCATCATGGCAAACAAGAACAACGTTATGAGGGACACCACCAACAGCGTTGTTACACTCTGCCCGTTCAACACGCGGTCAAACACCTGAAGCAAGTAAAGAGTGGGCGTCAGCATCAGTAGGTTCACCACAGCACTGAAAATACCAACAACGATAAATTCTTTTTTAAAAGTCAGCAGCACTTCCGTCAGTGCGTTGGGATGGGTTGTTGCCATTTTGGCCGGAGCCGCTCCGGAAGCGGGTTTCACGACAGTAATCACGCGCCTTCTCCTGCGGCTAACAATGGTGAACCAGGCGCAGCGGCCACAGCTGGCGCAGCAGCAGCGGGCATTAGTTTTTGTAAGACTTCGGCGGTGGGGCCAAACAACTGTTGCACACCATCGCGCAACACCAGCATCAAGTCTGCGACCGGGAACACACTCGTACGGTGGCTATTGATCACGAAGGTAGTGCCCCGCGCTTTCAATGCGGTGATCGCCTGCATCAAGGCGGCATCCCCCACCTCATCAAGGCTTGAATTGGGCTCATCAAGCACCACCAGTGCGGGGTTGCCATAAACGGCACGCGCCAGGGCCACCCGTTGGCGCTGGCCACCTGACAACAAGCCGCCATCGCGTCCCACCGAGGTTTCGTAGCCGAGCGGCAATGAAATGATGAATTCATGCAAGCCAACCAAACGGGCGGCATCCGCAACACGGGCCATATCGGCATCGCCAAAACGCGCAATGTTTTCGGCCATAGTGCCGTCCAACAACTCAACATCTTGCGGCAGGTACCCCAGGTAAGGACCTAACTCGGTCTTTTTCCAGGCGTGCACGTCTGCGCCATCCAAGCGCACTTTGCCCGCTTGCGCTGGCCATATACCCAGCAACAGCTTGGCCAGGGAAGTCTTACCAGAGCCGGATGGGCCCACCACTACCAGCACCTGCCCGGCGGGCACGGCAAACTGCACGCCGCGTAATACTGGCGTGGGTTGGCCTGGTGGCGCGGCCACTAGCGACTCAACCGTCAGGTTTCCTTTAGGCGCGGCCAACGGCATTTGTGGCACCTCTGGTGGAATCAGGCTCAGCAACTCGGTCAATCTACCCCACGCAGAACCCACCGACACAAAGGCCCGCCATTGCTGCGCGATCTGATTGAGTGGTGCCAATAACTTGCCACCCAAAATTCCACTGATGATCAACATGGCGGCGCCGCCATTCAATTCATTGTGCAACAACAGCCAGGCGCTCATGCCCAGCAACACGGAGCCGAAAAGTTGCTGCAACATTTTCGACAAAGCATTAAAGCCTCCTGCCGACTCTGATGCCTTCGCCTGGTGTGTCAAAAAAGCTCGTTGCATTTTTTGCCACTGAGCCATTACCGCAGGCATCATGCCCATCGACTCCATCACCTGTGCATTGCGTAAAGAGGCTTCTGCGTAGGTTTGCGCTTCTCGCGAGCGTCGTTGAGCCTCGAGCAACGGCGCGCTCGAGGTGCGTTGAATCAGCCAAGCCACAAGAGTTTGCGCCAAAGCCCCCACAATCGCAGCCCAGCCCAGCATGGGGTTGATGGCAAAGATCAGCGCCACCGACACCAAGCTAACGGGCAATTCAAACACCGCTCCAACCGCTGGGTTATAAAAAAACTCTCGGATGGTGCGCATATCGCCTTGCACCATCTGCGCCCCGCTCATCGGCTGCTTGCGTAAACTTTCAAACATGGCGGCGTAAAGCCGATCTGCCAGTTTCATCTCAAATTGAATACCCGCGCTCCACAACAAGTTGCTACGGAATTTTTCAAGCAACTCCATCACGGCGTAAGCGCCCAACACCACGATACTCAACATGACGAGGGTATTTACATCACGGCTGTTCACCACGCGCTCGTAAACCTGCAGCATGTAGACCGCGGATGCAAAGCCCAGCAGCGCAATGCTCCAGCTCAGCACCAGCGTGGAGATCCACGTCGGCTTTAACTCGAGCAACGCCAGGCGGAGTTCTGACAATCGGGAATCGGGTTTCATTGGGCAACCTCAACAGAGACGTAATCAGGGAAAAGCGCTTTGGCGGGCTCAGCTTCAGGCAGGCGCTTGGTAACCACAGCAGTTTCGGATTCGAGGAAAAAAGACAACTTAAAACGGTGATCCGCATCCTCTTTCAGCGCAATCTCCCGCAGTTTGGCCTGCTCAAAGATGACACGCTTCGCGGGCGCCAGGGTCAACTCAAAGTGCATGCGCCCGTCCATCGTGAACAGCGAGAGCTGCTCGGCTTTGATACTCAGGGTGTG
>JABBAS010000014.1 GCA_018607835.1 Methylobacillus sp.
GCTATGGTCTATTACCAGCAAGCTTTGCAGTTGTTACCAATAAAGGAGTCTCCGTATGAACCGTTTCGCTCAATCAGTGGGTAAGTGGATAGCGACGTATTTGAGCAAACAAATTCAGATTGAGAATACGGCTCCCCCTATCAATCCGCTGCATCTGCAAGCCAACCTGCTTCCTGGCGATGTTCTCTTAGTTGAAGGCAACACGCGACTGAGCACCGCCATCAAATACCTCACGCAATCAACCTGGTCGCATGCAGCCCTCTATGTCGGAACAGACGCGTCACATAACTTGCCGCAAGGGCACTGCTTCGTTGAAGCGGATGCCGTGCATGGTGTACGCAGTGTTGGGCTAGATGAGTTCGCTAATTTGCACACGCGGATATGTCGCCCCATTGGGCTAAACCAAGCAGAGCAAGCCGCCCTTGTGCGAGTGGCCCTCTCAAAAATTGGAGACCAATACGACCTGCGCAATGTCTTTGATCTCGCTCGATACCTCTTGCCCACCCCACCGGTACCCACAAAAATGAGAAGGCAAATGCTGTCTTTGGGTAGCGGCGACCCCACCCGTGCCATTTGCTCTACCTTAATTGCGCACGCCTTTCAAAGCATCCGCTACCCCATACTTCCCATACTCGTAGACACACCCGATGGGACGCCTCTTAAACCGCGACCTATCGCGTTTAAACAAAGGCACGCCTCACTGTTCACGCCAAGAGATTTTGACGTTTCGCCCTACTTTGACATCATTAAACCCACCGCAAAGTCAGGGTTCAATTTTCGAAATATTGAATGGGTAGACCCCGTTTCAATCGCGAAATAGCGGGCATCAACAGCGACGCCCTCACCATCTCAAGCGGAGGGCGGGGCTATTTTGTCTTGGGTCTTGGTGTCGAAGTCACTGGCATCATGACGTTCGTGCAATTGCTCTGAGGCATCACCCGTGACGCGATTGACCATGCGGCCGCGTTGCACGGCTGGCCGCTCAGCGATCAGGTTCGCCCAACGCAGCACATGCGTATAGCTCTGCACTTGCAAGAACTCAGCGGCGCTGTAGAGATACCCCTTCACCAGTGCGCCGTACCAAGCCCAAATGGCCATATCAGCAACCGTGTAGGTGTCTCCCACCAGGTAGGTACTTTGCGCAAGCCGTTGGTCGAGCACATCTAATTGGCGCTTGACCTCCATGGCGTAGCGGTCGATCGCGTATTCCACCTTGATCGGTGCGTAAGCGTAAAAATGACCGAAGCCGCCGCCCAAGAAGGGGGCGCTTCCCATTTGCCAGAACAGCCACGACAGACATTCGGCACGTGTGGCGGTATCTGTGGGCAAAAAGGCGCCGAACTTTTCGGCCAAGTACATGAGAATTGCACCTGACTCAAACACCCGAATAGGGGTCGCACCGCTGCGATCGACCAACGCCGGTATCTTGGAGTTTGGGTTGGCTGCGACAAACCCACTACCGAACTGCTCACCGCTGTTGATGCGGATCAGCCAAGCGTCGTACTCCGCTCCCGCGTGCCCCGCCTCCAGCAGCTCTTCCAACATGACCGTCACCTTGACCCCGTTAGGCGTTCCCAGTGAGTAAAGCTGCAAGGGGTGGCTCCCCACCGGAAGTTCTTTCTCGTGGGTCGCGCCTGCGGTTGGGCGGTTGATGTTGCCAAAGCGGCCACCCATGTCTTTTTTGGGAGACCAAATGGCGGGTGGTGTGTAAGAAGATGAGTTGTCCATAGAGCGTTTTAGTTGGTAGCTAGTAAAGTTTGCCGTATCAAAATATATCTGTATGGTATGCCATTACCCACCCTTATGTTGCCTGTGAGAATTCAAAACATAGCCATGACAACACCGAACCCCATCGCTCACCCGTTACCGTTACCGTTACCGGCAGGTGTACAGTCGCGCCAGCTGCCCCTTGCCACCGGTTTGTCCATGCACGTGCTAGAAGCCGGTCAGCCCACGGGCACCGCAAAGCCCTTGGCGCCCTTGGTGCTCTTGCTACACGGTTTTCCCGAATTGGCCTACAGCTGGCGGCATCAGCTTGTCGCCCTGGCGCAGGCCGGTTTTCATGTGGTCGCACCCGATCAGCGTGGGTATGGCTTTACAACAGGCAGCGACGACCGCTATGAGGGCAACTGGCGCGCCAGCAACATGCCGCAGCTGGTGGACGATGTGCTGGCCTTGGTGCAGGCACTGGGCTATGACCACGTGCACGCCGTGGTCGGTCATGACTTCGGGTCTCCTGTTGCGGGATGGTGCGCCCTGCTGCGCCCCGATGTTTTCCGTCGTGTCGTCATGATGAGCGCACCGTTTCCTGGCCCATCAGACCCTGCCACAGCCCCTGAAACCCACGCCATGTTGACGCGAGAAGTGCAGGCCTTACAGCAGTGCACACCTGCTCGCCAACACTACCAGTGGTACTACGCACAACCGCATGCCAACACCGATATGTTGCAAGCCCCTCAGGGGTTGCATGCCTTTTTACGAGCCTACTACCATGTAAAAAGCGCAGACTGGGCACCCAATCAGCCCGTACCACTACCGGCTTGGGAGGCGGATGTGCTCGCCCGCTTACCGCACTATTACGTCATGCCCTTCCCGGACACCATGCCGCAGGCAGTCGCCCCCTTCATGCCCACACCCGCTGAAATCGACGCTTGCACGTGGCTTCCCGATGACGCGCTGGCCGTCTATGTGGCCGCCTACAAGCGGCGCGGTTTTCAAGGGGGTTTGCAATGGTACCGGTGCGCAACCGACGCCGATACGTATGTGGCCTTATCCCAATTTCATGGGAAACGCATCACCGTGCCCAGTGCCTTCATCGCTGGCGCAGCTGATTGGGGTGTCTATCAGTCCCCGGGCGCTTTCGACCGAATGAAAAGCATCTGCACCGACCTGAAAGCCTGCCATATCCTGCCGGGCGCCGGACATTGGGTGCAACAAGAAAAGCCCCAACAAGTCAGCGAACTACTGGTGCAGTTTTTAGACACCTGACCCAGCACGAAAGCAGACTCCGCTGCTTCAAACCGCAATCAGAGTCATTTACTCTCCGCACTCGGCGCACCACCATCTAACTCAGAGAATTTATCCGCCATGGTTGGGTTGCCCTTAGTCAAACGCTTGATGGTCACGTCTTGCGCTTTGTCATTAGCCAGCCGTAAATTATTTGCCGTCTTCAGCAACGCATCCTTGGTCTTCTGCATATGAGATATCGATTTATCAATCTCATCAATGGCTGTCTCAAATTGACGGGATGCCAGGTCATAGTTACGAGAGAACCCGGTTTTGAAGACCTCAAGCTGGGACTCAAAATTGGTGATGTCTACATTTTGCGACCGCACCAAGGCCAACTCTGACTTGTATTTCAACGCGTTCAGCGCCGCGTTTCTGAGCAGCGTGATGATGGGAATAAAGAACTGAGGGCGTATCACGTACATCTTGGGGTAGCGGTAAAACACATCAACAATCCCTGTGTTGTACAACTCACTCTCAGGCTCCAGCAACGAGACCAATACGGCATACTCACAGCCCTTCTCTATGCGGTCTTTGTCCAGCTCTTTCAGAAAGTCTTCGTTCTTTTGCTTGGTCGCTGTGCGGTCATCTTCGTTCTTCATCTCAAACATGATGGACACAATCTCTGTCCCCTCCTCGTTTGAATCCTTAAAGATGTAGTCGCCCTTACTGCCTGTGCGTGAGTCGTTGTCTTTCTCGAAGTAGGCGCGCGGGAATGCGGTTGCCCGAATGCGGTTGAACTCTGTCTCGCAGTGCTGCTCCAATGTCTCGCCCACCATTTTGGTCGACAACTTCGCCTTCATATCGCGCAAGCGTTCAATGGCATCATCGCGATCTTTAATCTGCGTCTCATATTTGTCTCTTAGCGCCGCCTCTGCAACCTGCTTCTCCATTGCGGCTCGCTCCAAGCCGCTCTTTAGACCATCTCGCTCTTTCTCGACCTTGCTAATCGCTTCATTCAGCGCTAAGCGTTGCTCAGCCGCCGATAACTCCGAGGCGGCTTGCATCTCACGCTTCGCCTGCGCCAGCTGGTTTGCGAGTGCATCGCGCTCTCGCTCAAGTTTGCTAACCGCTTGGCTTACCGCAAGCGCCTTGCTGTCATCGCCCGACTTCAGTTGCGATTGGAGCGCCTGTATTTCACTGTCTTTCTCTGCAGCTGCTTTTTGTAACGCACTGGCCGCTTTGGCCGTTGCAAGCTCAACGGCGGTTAGCTTCTCTTTCTCAGCGAGCGCCAGTCGGTCATGCAACTGCTGGTCAAACTCGCTGTCGCGCACCTGCTTCACAATATCGGCATAGCCCGTCTCGTCGATCTTGAACGCCTTGTTGCAGTGGGGACAAATAATGTCATTCATTGGTGGTCCTTTGGGTAAAGCCGTTATTCGGCATCATTCTGTTTTTTAGCGAAATAATTATTTAAAAAATTCAGAACCGGTTGGTCTGGCTTTACTACCCACGCAGCGTCAGCATGCGCATTCAACGACATGACAGGTGGGCGCTCATCGCGCTGATATTGGGCGTACGTATAAATGGCAAAGCAGCCAAGCAGCACCGCCACGACGGACAGTCGCCTTATTAAACGCCGCGAGCGTGACTTGAGGCTAAGCGTTAACTCACTCTCTATGGCTACGGTCATGAGTACGGCGCTACACAGGTCTGAAATCCATGCCCGCCAGTCAGCCGCCAAAGCGTAGAACAGCCATGGCGCTAGGAAACCAGTCAGCACGGTGTCTGCGGCTAGCAGGGCGGCACCGATGCAGACGTGTAGCGCAACCGAGTGGTAGCCCTTGAAGGCTTGCTCAACGGCCACCCAAACACCAACCCACACCAGCAACAACAATACCTGGATGACCATGGCCTCCAAAAACGCGGCAAAGTCTCCGGTATATATATGCGTGCTGTCAAACACGCGGTAACTACTCGCGCACCACACACACAAGAAAATAAACGCCCACATTCTGGCACCCTGCACATGGCGCAGCAGGGGGGTAGGTATGCGTGCGGTCTGCATCATGAGGGACTCCTACTGGCCACTTCAGTGATCTGCAAAAGAAAGTGCTTCACGAGTTTGTTGGCATCGGCATTGGTGATGCCATTGAATCTAAGCTCAGTCATTAAGCCCTCCCCTCTGCTTGGCCGACTTGCGAATAGGAAGTAGAAATCTCTAACATCTTTTAATCTCGTGAGCCCGCGCTGACAAGCGTGTAGCTCGCCAACCGTTCCCGCTTGCAGCTCAACGCGCGTGTGCTCGCATATCCATACGGTTTTGTCCTCGATTGAGGCGCCTGAATTTTTCACATCAGACTCTGATAGCTTATTTTGAACCGCCGCCACCTGGCTTGGTGTCAGCGCCTCACCAAAGACTCTGCGGTGGTGCACGGTCAGGGTTCCGACGCGGGTGGCATCGTTAACAAATATGCCGCCGCGTAACGAGCAGTAATTGGTCGTCACCTTAAATCGATACGTGGCATCTTTCTCCGTCTCCCCGTAACAGCGCGCTTTCTTCTGAAACTTGGACGGCAACTCAAAGTGGCCGCTCACCACCTTATCGGTTTTGTGCCCAAGCACCTCCTGCGCTAAGCGGTTGGAGAAGCCGGCCACTTGTGTTTCTATCTGACCTCGAAGCGCGTCGGCACTTGCCACCTCATCGTCAGAAAATGCTGCGAGCAAGCGCGTTACGTTTTCAGCAGGCGAGAGCAGGCCAATCAGTTGGTCCCCACGGCGGGTGGCGGTATTCACCCCCACAACCTCCCCCGCCTCATCTACCGCAGGCCCACCGCTCATGCCTGAATTAATGGCGCCGCTAAAGTGAATAACAGGCACAAAGGCGCTCTCCGACAGCCCGTTAAAGTTACCCTCCACCACCGTGAGCCCAATACCCCCTGGGTTACCCAAAGAAAAACCCTTAACGCCCTTACTAGGCATCGACTCGCGAATACGCAAGGGCTTACCAATGGGCTCCTGCGTGCTCAGTAGCGCCAAATCAGACACCACATCAACCGCTCTTACCTGCGCACGTCGCATCTCGCCTGCAGCGTCTTTCACGACAACCACGTACTCCTCTGGGTCCAACACGTAGTCAGACACCACGTGGTAGTTCGTCATCAGGAGGTTGGGCCGCAGCACGACAAACGCAGAGCCCTGCGAGTTGCGCGACCGGTCTGACGCGGTTTGTATCTCGACCGTAAAAACAGACTCGCTGGCGCCCTTAAACGTATCGGC
>JABBAS010000040.1 GCA_018607835.1 Methylobacillus sp.
CGCAGCGCCTGACTAGGCATCGCGTCTGATTGGGTATAGCGTCTGCCCGCGATAACTGGTAAAAGTTAGTTTCTAACGCACTGCATACCGTTTGCGGGGGCAATGGCAAGCGCGGTGACGCATCGTGCCGCACTTAAAACAAGGGAGCATTCGAGACCATGTCTGAACTAGAACAATTCTTGACGTTACGCGATCAGCTTATTGCCAACCGAACCGACTTGGCATCAGCAAAGGCCGCTTTCGCGTGGCCTAAGCTAACGCACTTCAACTGGGGTATTGACTATTTCGATGCCATTGCCAAAGACAACACGGCACCCGCTTTGCGTATTCTGGAAGAGAGTGGCGAAGAAGCGGGGTTGACCTACAGCGCCTTGTCGCAACGCTCCTCGCAGGTTGCTTCCTTCCTGACCCGCTTGGGCGCACAACCCGGTGACCGCATGCTGCTGATGCTCGGCAACGAGGTACCGCTGTGGGAGACCATGCTCGCCGCCATCAAAATGGGCGTGGTGGTTATTCCGGCAACCACCCTCTTGTCTGGGCCTGACTTGGCCGACCGACTCGCGCGGGGTCAGGTACGGTGGTTAATTACCAGCCAAAGTGGCATGACCAAAATTTTGGATCTCGACCCGCAAAGCCTGCAAGGTATCGGTTGTATCTTGGCGGACAAAAAAGCAACGTTGCCTACAGGATGGATCGACTACTTTGACTCCATGACCGATGCCACGGCATTTCAACCCACCCCCGGTCTGCAGGTCACTGACCCGCTGCTTGAGTACTTCACCTCCGGCACAACGGCTGAGCCTAAGTTGGTGAGACATACCCGCCAAAGCTACCCGGTTGGTCACTTGTCCACCCTGTATTGGCTGGGTCTGAAGCCGAATGATGTGCATTGGACTGTTAGCTCACCCGGCTGGGCAAAACACGCATGGAGTTGTTTCTTCGCCCCCTTCAACGCCCAAGCCTGCGTATTTATATACAACTACACACGCTTTAATGCGCCGCATATTCTCGACATTTTGGTTGACAACAAAGTAACCACCTTGTGTGCACCACCCACCGTGTGGCGGTTTCTTATCCAAGAAGATCTCGCGCAGTGGCCCATCAGTTTGCGCGAGGCCATCTCTGCGGGCGAGCCACTCAACCCAGAGATCATTGAGCAAGTGCGCGCCGCTTGGGGCTTGACCATTCGAGATGGCTATGGGCAGACAGAGACCACGGCAATGATTGGTAATCCGCCTGGGCAACCCCTGAAGGCAGGCTCTATGGGCCGCCCCATGCCGGGTTTCCCCGTTGCCTTGCTAGATGCAGACGGCAAGCTGGCTGAAGAAGGTGAGATTTGTATTGACCTCTCACGTCGCCCCTTGGCCTTAATGGATGGCTATGCGGACGACGCGGCCAAAACAGAGACCGTGATGCGTGACGGCTACTACCACACCGGTGACATTGGCATGCGCGATGACGAGGGCTACATCACCTACGTCGGTCGCGCGGATGATGTGTTCAAAGCCTCTGGCTATCGCATCAGCCCCTTCGAACTGGAGAGCGCCTTGATAGAGCACCCCAGCGTTGCGGAGGCGGCGGTTGTGCCCTGTCCCGACAAGCTACGGGGGTTTATACCCAAAGCTTTTTTGATACTGGCACCCGGCTTTTCGCCCAACGCTGAAACCGCTGCTGCGATCTTTGCGTTTCTTAAGCAGCGGGTCTCCCCCTACAAAATGGTCAGACGGCTAGAGTTTGCAGACTTGCCAAAAACCATTTCAGGGAAAATCCGGCGCGTCGATTTGCGGGTGCAAGAGCTGAAGCGTTCCGAAGGCGCCGCGGTCGGTGGCACAGAGTACACCGACGACACTAAAAGCTAAACGCCGTCATGGGGCGACCACTCAAGCGCTGTATCAAGCGGAAAAATGGGTCGCCTCAAATTCTTGAACACCAGGTCACCGTAGTCGGATGTGCAGACGCCCGCGCCCGCGCACTCGATGGTGGCGGCGGCAAGACGCCCTAAACCTGCACGCCAATGAATACGGCTCTTCAGCACAATAAAGCGCTTCTGCATCGGGTCAATACCCACACTAAAAAGGGCGTTCGCGTCAAAGGGCTCAATGTGCCGGCTAATGAGAACCACCTCGATACGGCCTGTATCAATCACCACGGCTTGTCCCATATCCATAGACGCGCCCGGGCTCATAGGCCCCTTCGCCTTGAAGCGACCCAGTGAAATGGTTTTCACCGTGCCGTTTAGTGTCACCGCCTCGCTTGTATGCGGCACTTGTGGCATGGGCAGCTTACCGCCTACAGACAAGCTCACCGCTGCGCCGACGCCCGCCTGAATGGCCGCCTGCACCGCGGCGGGATCGAATACGGCAAACACAGCGACGTTATCTAAGCCTTGGCGCATCACCTCGGCCAACACCGCCGTGGTATCCATGGTGCCACCTGACGCCGCATTGTCGTAATGATCAAGCAGCACGATGGGGCCGGGGCCCTCGGGCTTTAAATCACGCGCCTTGCTGACTGATGTCGCCAACGGCTCCAGTTGATACAAAAACGCCTCGCGCTGTGACCACGCCATGGCCAGCAACTCGTCGCGCCAACGCGCGGCTAGCGCGGGGTCGTTGTCCGTGACCACGACTGCACTGAGACCCGCCTGCGTGATGTCGGCATGTGGAAACCCCACGAACACACTCGCGCACAGCGCACCTTGCGCCTCCATCTCGCGGGCGCGGGCTTGCAAGCTTCGGTTGGGCTCATCGTCACTGCCCTGACGCATCACGTGCGGAATCATTGGCGCCCTGCCCCACGCGGTGGTCGGCGTCACCTCAGCCTTCATCATGCGCATCAGGCTACGGCCTGCCCTAAGCGCGGTGCCGTGCATATCGATGTGCGGGTAAGTCTGATAACCCGCCACCGTATCCGCGAGCTCCACCATATCGGCATGAATATTTGCGTGCATGTCATAGGCCACCGCTAGCGGCGTTTTGGGCGCTACCGCACGCACCCTGCGCAGCAACTCGCCCTCTCCGTCTTCATGGGTTTGGGTCACCATGGCACCGTGCAAATCTAAAAATATAGCGTCATAGGGTTGGCGCTCAAGCGCACCCACAATCTCGGCACACATCGCCTCAAAGGCCGCATCCTCAACGGGGCCACTTGGCTGGGCATGCGCACAGACTGCGATATCAAAGGTGGCACCCGCCGCCTGCGCGACCTCAATAAATGCGCCAACGCCCGTCCCCGTTCCCGTATAAGCCGCTACCGCTTGCTCTCCCTTGAGCAGCGCTTCTCCCGCACGCAAAGCAAAGCGGTCTAAGTCGGTACGTACCGGTGAGAACGTATTGGTCTCATGATTCATCATCGCGATCAAAATGTGCATGGTCTGACTCACAGAAAAATTGACATCCTGTCGTTTTATCACCCAAGGGTGCCAGTTGGCCAATCAATCCTAAACAACCCTGACCTTCAGGCGACACACATGGTCTAGCCGCCCAGCCCCCGCTCGCCATAGTATGGTGGGCATCGAATCCAGATGTTTTCGACCGAAGCCAGCTAGGGCAAGCCAGTTAGGAGGAACCCCAGAGATGACACCCGAGACGTTTGAAGGCACCAATGTGGGTGAGTTACTCATCACGGCCATTCAGCGCGGCCAAGACCGCACCGCTTTCATTTGCGGCGACCGGCATATCTCTTACCGCGAATTTGGCGAACAGCTCAGCCAACTCACGCAGGTATTGACCCAGCGCGGCCTTCGCCACGGCGACACCATTGCCGCGCTGTCGGTAAATAGACCTGAGGCATTTTTTGTGAGTGCGGCAGGCTATCTACTCGGTCTGCGGGTGCTGTGGATGAACCCCATCGCATCAGCAGACGACCACCTCTACCAAGTCAATGACGCGGACGTGAAGCTATTGGCGGTTGACCCAGCAAGCTTTGGTGACCGTGCCGAGACCTTGCGCGAAAAGGCAGACCGGCCACTCCAGATAATGGGCTTGGGGCCCCTCGGTGCCCACGTCGACTTGTTGGCCGCCATGTCGCAACAGACGCCACAGAAGTTGCGCTCCCTCGGCCGCAGTGATGACGAATGCGTGCTCGTGTACACCGGCGGTACCACCGGAAAGCCCAAGGGCGTTTTGCACACGCACCGGGTACAGGTCGCAATGATTTTGATGCAAATGGCAGATTTTGACTGGCCTCAAGAGAGCCGCTTTCTCGCCATGACACCCATCACCCATGCCTCAGGCGCGCTCATGATGCCCGTGCTGCTGCGCTCTGGCACCGTGATCATGCACCCGGGCTTTGAGGTCAAACATTTTTGCCATTTGGTACAAACCCATCGTGTCACGTGTACCTTCATGGTGCCCACCATGATCTACGTCCTGCTGGACTCTCCCGTTCGTGAGACCCATGATTTATCCAGCCTGGAAACCATCATGTACGGCGCCGCCCCCATGTCACCCGCACGCTTAACAGAGGGCATCTCTGAGCTGGGCAATATTTTTATGCAGCTATACGGACAGTCAGAAGTGCCCATGGCCATGACCGTCTTGCATAAACACGAGCATGACCCTGTGCACCGCCCCCACCTCCTCAGCTCCTGTGGCACGCCCGTCGTTGGCATGCAGCTGCGCCTGCTAGACGAAGAGGGACAAGAAGTTGCGCCTGGCGACGTTGGCGAAATTGCGGTGCGTGGCCCCTTGGTCATGGCCCAATACATTAACAAGCCTGAAGAAAACGCCCGCACCTTTCGTTACGGTTGGCTTTATACCGGCGATCTGGCGCGTGCAGATGACGATGGCTATTTGTACATTGTTGACCGCTCAAAGGACATGGTGATTACGGGTGGCTTCAATGTCTATCCGCGCGAAATAGAAGACGTGCTCAGCGCACACCCCGCTGTTGCAGCCGCCACCGTGGTTGGTGTGCCCCACGAAAAGTGGGGTGAGGCCGTACACGCTGTGGTGGTCTGGCGCGCTGGCCAAGCCGTTGACTGGAGTGAGCTAAGCGAGTTGGTGCGTAACAAGAAAGGCGCTATCCACGTACCCAAAGCCTTTCATGAGATGGCGCGCATACCCACCACTGGGCTAGGAAAAGTTGATAAAAAGCTGATTCGCCAACAACTCATCAGTGGCACCTAAGCATCATTTAAAACAACGTTCATACAATCGGTTTATTAACCACATGGAGACACCGCATGATTAGCTACGACGTCAGCGCCTGGGGAAAGCCCCTACAACAAGCCATACGTGACACACCCACACCCACCGGCACCGAGGTGTTGGTACGGGTCAAGTACTGTGGTGTCTGCCACTCGGATGTACACATTCGAGACGGCTACTTTGACTTGGGCGGCGGTAAAAAATTCCAGATGGAAGAACGCGGCATGAAGCTACCCGTGACCCTCGGGCATGAGCCCTACGGCACCGTGCTCAGCGCAGGGCCAGATGCAGGTGCCGTCCCAGTCGGGGAAGACCGCTTGGTCTACCCGTGGACCGGTTGCGGTTCGTGTGACCGGTGTAACGAAGAGCAAGACAACTGGTGCATGGCGCCCCGCTTTATTGGTGTGCAGCGCGCGGGTGGCTACGCCGACCATGTCTTGGTACCCCACCCCAAATACCTGCTAGACACCACCGGCATTGACCCCACCTTTTCTCCGCTCTTGGCTTGCTCAGGACTCACCACCTACAGCGCCATTCGCAAACTCCAACCCTGCGCCAATAACGACTGGGTCGTGGTCATGGGCGCGGGTGGCTTGGGTCTCATGGCGGTCGCCATCCTGCGTGCGCTTGGCCATGAGCGCATCGTGGTCTGTGACATCAATGACAGCAAGTGGGAAGCCGCAAAAGCCATGGGTGCCACGCACACCATGGACCCGAGCGCCCCCGACGCCTTGGCACAACTGCAAGCCCTAGAGGGCGGCATCTTGGGTTGCGTTGACTTTGTAGGCGCTGCCTCAACCGCGCAGCTCGGCATGGCCGCTCTGCGCAAGGGTGGTCGCTATATCGTGGTGGGTTTGTATGGCGGTGAAGTCCCCGTCTCTTTAGTCCCCGTTGCGCAGCGCGCCATCTCAATTCAGGGCTCCTACACGGGCTCGCTAGCCGAGTTGCGCGAGGTGGTCGCTTTGGCAAAGAGCGGGAAACTACAGCCCTTGCCAACCGACCTCTGCACAGCAGATGAAATATCGGGCGTGCTGGA
>JABBAS010000002.1 GCA_018607835.1 Methylobacillus sp.
GCCGCCGGAAAGACCGCTCCGAAGACAAAACCGACGGCAAAGACCGTGACGAAGGTGGCGGCCAAGGCGGCAACCAAGCCCGCCGTGTCTGCGAAACCCGCAAAACCCGCAAAACCCGCGAAGGGCGCCAAGCCGACCGCGAGCAAAACGCCCGTTAAGACAGCGATAGCCCCGAAAGCCTCACCTAAGCCCGTCGCGAAAGTCGCCACAAAAAAGGTGGCGCCACCCGCAAAACCCGCTGCGACGCCCAAAGAGGAGCCTAAGAAGCCTGGGCGTAAGCGTGCAAACAGTAAACCGATTGCGCCGAGTATGAGTGACGCCGAAATGGCGCCTTCACATGCACCGGATGCAGCCAAAGCCACATTTATTCAAGACAACACCCCTGTTATGACTGTTACCGTTCCCGCACCCATCAGAAAAGATCCCAAGCGAGCGAATAATTGGAAGACCAAAGAACTGCTCGACTTAACCGACGCCGATTTGTTAGCGATGTCCGACGCCGAATACATGAACGACGTCCAATTGGCGTTTTTCCGAGCGCGACTCGTCCAACTAAAAGATGACATTTTGGCCAATGCTGGCCAAACAACAGAGAACCTGCGTGAAGATTCATCGGTCGTACCCGACCCCGCTGACCGTGCCACGATTGAGGAAGAGCACGCGTTGGAGTTGCGTACCCGTGACCGCGAACGCAAACTCTTAAAGAAAATCCAGCAATCGATTCTGGCTATCGACAGCGGAGATTATGGATTTTGTGACGAGACTGGCGAGCCGATTGGCGTGGGTCGTTTGTTGGCAAGACCGACGGCGAGCTTGTCTCTAGAAGCGCAACAGCGCCGTGAGTTGAAGCAAAAGCTCTACGGTGATTAAGGCGCGCAGTGGACACGTGTGCATAAGGCCGCATTCGCGGCCTTTTTTGCGACTGAGCGGGTGTGTGGGCCTCTAAAGTCTCATATCGTCCACGCAAATCGTGATTTTTCCTCATACGATTTCCTCGGTATCTCCTGACAAGTCACTTTCATAGCCATCGGTAAGTTGTTCATTATTTTGAATATTTTTTTCTAATTATTAATGCAGAAGACATCCTAAGTCATTGATTCCATTGAAAAAAAACACATAAGACGCTTGTGTTGCCCGCTTTTCCTGATAAAGTGTGAAAAAGTGCAATTAAGTGGTGAAAAGTGTTTTTTAGGAATTATTGACTGTGTTTCAGGGTGCTTCATCAATCAACCTCGATGCCAAGGGGCGGCTGTCTATGCCGACGCGGTATCGCGACGTGCTACAAGCGAGTGCGCAAGGTTGCCTGACGATTACCAAGCATCCGCATGGATGCCTCATGCTTTTTCCCCGACCCGAGTGGGAGGTATTTCGATCACGCATCGCTGCGTTACCCATGCAGGCACAGTGGTGGAAGCGTATTTTCCTAGGTAACGCCTCCGACGTTGAATTGGACGGCACATCCCGCGCCCTGATCTCGCCAGAGCTGCGTGATGCGGCGGGTATCAATAAGTCGGTGATTTTGTTGGGCATGGGCAGCTACTTCGAGCTGTGGGACGCCCAGACCTACGCGGCGCATGAGGCGGATGCCATGAAGGGCGAGATGCCTGATGTGTTCAAGGATTTCTCTTTTTGAGGGTCACGAAGTGAGCGCGACCACCACAACGACCACTTGGACACATGACACGGTGCTACTGAATGAGGCCGTTGATGCACTGTCTATAAAGCCGAGCGGTACGTACATTGACGGCACCTTTGGCCGCGGTGGTCATGCCGCGCTGATATTGCAACGTCTTGGCCCCGATGGACACCTGCTGGGCGTCGACCGCGACCTGGAGGCCGTGGCATTCGCGCAAACGTGGCGTGATTCGCGTTTCGCGATACGCCATCAAGCATTCCACACCATTTCTGATTTACCTGAAGCCAGTGTGGATGGTTTGTTGATGGACTTGGGCGTGAGCTCACCTCAAATCGATGACCCGACACGCGGCTTTTCTTTCCGTCATGACGGACCACTCGACATGCGCATGGACACCACACGTGGCCAGAGTGTGGCGCAGTGGTTGGTAGACGCAACCCCTGAATCCATTGCGGAGGTGATTCGTGACTATGGCGAAGAACGGTTTGCTGTACAGATTTCAAAGGCGATTGATCGTCGCCGACAGGAACGGGGCGTTATTCGAACCACCCTTGAACTGGCCCAAGTCGTGGCTAGCGCGGTCAAAACCCGCGAGCCGGGCAAGGACCCTGCAACGCGGACATTTCAGGCTTTTCGGATTTTCATCAACGCCGAGCTTGAGGAGCTACAGCAGGCGCTGAGCGCGAGTTTGCGTCTGTTGCGTCCGGGTGGACGCTTGGTCGTTATCAGCTTTCATTCGTTGGAAGATCGCATCGTCAAGCAGTTTATCGCCGGCCATTCCCGGGAGGTCGTCGATCGTCGTGCACTCTTTGCACCGTCAACACCATTGCGCTTGAAAGCGTTGGGGCGTGTCAAGGCGAGTGCGGAAGAGGTGTCGCATAACCCGCGGTCCCGCAGTGCAGTGATGCGTGTGGCGGAGCGGACGGAGACACCCCTATGATTCGTATCAACGTGGCATTGATCCTCGCTATCTTGGCGACGTCCGTGGTGGTGATCAATACCCAATACGACTCGCGACGCCTCTACACCGCAGTTGACCAGCAGAGCGCGCGTGCCCGTCAGCTAATGGTGGATTACGAGCAATTGCGTGTGCAGCGGCGAGCCGAGGTCAGCCCATCGCGCGTGCAATCCATTGCGGTTAATCGTCTGAAGATGCGGACACCGGATCCCTCCATCACGGCTTACGTGAGCCAGCCAAGCGGGGACACGCAGTGAAGCGACGCAGCATCGCCTACAGTGCGAGCCCCTTGCTCGCATCGCGCACGCCGGTTTGGCGTAGCCGCTTTATTTTGGCGGTGTTGGCTGCGGCATTTCTAGGTCTTGCGGGCCGTGCCGTCTACGTGCAGGTGCTAGACAACGATTTCTTTCAGCGCCAAGGCGAGGCGCGGTTTGCGAGAAACATTGAGTTACCGCCAAGTCGGGGACGCATTTTGGATCGCAACGGTCTCATTCTTGCCAGTAGTGTCGCCGCATACGGTATTTGGGCGGATGGTGCGGATGCAAAACACCCCGCTTTAGGTGCGTTGGCCAACTTGCTTGACATGCCGAAATCGGCTTTGGACAAGCGCATAGCGCGGTCCAGTGATGGCTTCGTCTACCTGAAGCGTCAGGTTAGCCCAGAGATACGCAACAAGATCAAGGCGCTCGGTATCAAAGGCGTTTCAGATACCAAGGAGTACAAGCGTGAGTACCCCGAGGGCGAGGCGGCGGCCCATGTGGTCGGCTTCACCAATATCGAGGACAAGGGCATAGACGGTGCTGAGTTGGCGTTTAACGGCGCACTCACGGGACACCCCGGTTCACGTCGTGTGCTCAAAGACCGCATGGGTTCCATCATCGAGGACCTGCGCGATATTGTGCAGCCAGTTAATGGCGAAGACATTCAACTGTCTATCGATAGCAAAGTTCAGTTTCTTGCCTACGACCAACTGCGCGCAGCCGTTGAAAAGCACGATGCGATCGGCGGCAGCGTCGTGGTGCTTGACGTCCGCACTGGTGAGGTGCTTGCGCTGGCCAATTACCCCAGCTACAGCCCAAGTGACCGCCGCACCCGCACCGGGTCGGTGTTACGTAACCGGTCCATGACCGACACCTTTGAGCCTGGCTCAACCGTGAAGCCCTTCACCATCGGACTGGCGCTGCAGCGTCGACTGGTTACTCCCACCACGGTGTATCAAACCGCACCCGGCTACATGAGCGTCGGTAGACACCGTATCAGCGATTCATCACCGCATGGCCCACTGACGGTGAGTGAGATTATTCAGAAATCCAGTAATGTCGGCACCGTCAAAATTTCTGAAGGCCTGCCAGCAAAGGCGATGTGGCAGATGTACACCGATGTCGGCTTTGGGCAAAAGCCCGAAACGGTTTTTCCCGGTGCCGCAGTGGGTCGACTGCGCGGGTACGACGCCTGGCGCACGGTTGAGAAGGCGACCATGAGTTACGGCTACGGCCTGTCAACGTCGCTGTTCCAGTTGGCGCGGGCGTATACGGTGTTCGCGCGCGACGGCGATATCGTTCCCACGACGATTTTAAAAACAATGGAACCGGTCAAAGGAACGACCGTCTTCAGCTCCAAGGTCGCCGCTGACATACGCAACATGTTGTTGCTCGCGACAGGTGATGAGGGGACGGCACCGCGTGCGCAAACCCTTGGCTACTCCGTGGCGGGTAAGACAGGGACCGCGAGAAAAGTCGAGGGAAAGCGCTACTCCAACAAAAAATACCGTGGATTCTTTGTCGGTTTTGCCCCAGTAGAGTCACCGCGCATCGTCGTGGGTGTGGTGATAGACGAGCCGAAAAAAGGCGGCTTCTATGGGGGCATTGTGGCCGCGCCGGTATTTAGTCAAACGGTTCAAAACACCTTGCGCATCATGGGCGTCACGCCTGACCAAACCGTGAAGCCGAATATCAACGCCACGGGTGTGAAGGAGTCGTTGTGAGCACGCCCCATGCGATCGCCGACTGGCTGCACACGTGCAACGCACGCCGGCTATGTACCGATAGTCGCCAAGTGGCGGCGGGCGATGCATTCATCGCTTGGCCAGGTTACGCCAGCGACGCGAGAGCGTATGTTGGCCAAGCCTTTAAGGCAGGTGCGGTGGCCGTGTTGGTGGAGGCCGATGGCTTGGCCGATAGCGGCCTATCGCCCACAATGCAGAGCGATCCGAGGGTGCGTGCTGTGCGTGGTCTAAAGGCGATGGCAGGTCCTATTGCCGCGACGTTTTATGGTGATCCGAGCGCCGCTATGGAGGTGATCGCCGTCACGGGAACCAACGGAAAAACAAGCATCGCGTGGTGGTTGTCACAGGCGTTGCGGGTACGGGGCCAGTCGTGCGGTATCGCTGGCACACTCGGCATGGGGATGCCCAGTGCCTTGATGGACACGGGACTCACGACGCCAGATCCTGTCCGTTTGCAAGCAGGCCTATCAGCGATGCATGTCGACGGTGTGCGTGCCTGCGCAATTGAGGCCTCTAGTATCGGTATTGAAGAGCACCGACTAAACGGCGTGCATATTCAAACCGCTATCTGGTCCAACCTGTCCCAAGACCATTTGGATTACCACGGCGATATGGCAACCTATGCCAAAGCCAAAGAAAAGCTGTTTGATTGGCCTGACCTGAAAACAGCTGTCGTGAATGTAGGCGACGCGCATGGCCGCGAACTGGCGGCGCGCTTGGCGCAGAGTCATCCGCAATTGGCACTGTGGACGGTTGCACAGATTTCGGATCGCACGGCGGTAGCGGACTTGCCGCGTATCTATGTATCGCAGGCGGAAGAAACCACCCAAGGTGTGCACGTGCGCGTGCATGAGGCCCAAGAAACCTGCGATGCACATTGGTCGGTTGTGGGCCAATACAACGTCGACAATTTATTGGCGGTTGTCGCAACCTTACGCAGTTTGGGCTATTCGCTGCGTGATGCGGTGGACGCCTGTCAGTCACTGCCCGGTGTGCCGGGACGCTTGGAGGCGGTTCATGAAAACCCAAGCGAGTCGGCGGTCTATGTGGACTATGCGCATACCCCGGATGCTGTCGAGAAGGCCTTGGCCGCTCTACAGCGGACGGCGCAGGTGCGTGGCGGTAAGTTATGGGTGATCCTAGGCTGTGGCGGTGACCGTGATGCCGGCAAGCGTCCGAAGATGGCGAGTGCCGCCTACGCGGGCAGTGATGTGCTGACGCTCACCAGCGATAACCCCCGTAGCGAGGATCCGCAAGCCATACTCGACGCGATGGTTGCAGGACTCGCCACGGTGGACACCCTTGCCAAGCCGTTCTATACCCAGCTGCTGCGCGACGTCGCGATTGCCGCTGTACTGAGTAAGGCCAGACCAGCCGACGTGGTGTTGATTGCTGGAAAGGGTCATGAAACCTATCAAGAAGTCGCGGGCGTTCGTTATCCGTTTTCTGATGCACAGGTGGCACTTGC
>JABBAS010000046.1:0-33141 GCA_018607835.1 Methylobacillus sp.
AAGATAGACACCTTGGATCCAAGTGAGCACACAATAATTCAATAACGCCTGCCCCGACTCTCGAGGCTAAACTTCACGCTCGATTTTCGGCAGGAAGGTTAAATAAAATCAACGGGCGTAAAGAATTTTTCCGCGCTGATCTTAAGGAAATTGAGCAAGTAATTCGCGCGAACTACGACGCAGTGGTGGAGGTTATTCACACAGCTTCAGCAGAGCAGTATCGAGAAAGTCTGTTGTTAGGAACGGTGATCGCTGCGGGAACTAAGAGTCCAGAGGTCGTCAATTTGTAATGATATTGTGTGGAAGCCGCAGTTGCCGACAGAGGCCGCGCGGCTATTGAAACTTGACCCTATCGAGCATGCGCTGCACGTCTGCAACATAGGGGCCCATTTTGTTTACGGGCAAGGCGTCCGCCTTAAAACCATTGGGGCTCATTTCAGATAAGGCGCGGTTGTTATACGCCGTGCCTGCCTTAATTGGCCACTCGTTATTGCCGTTGGCGAAGTGTTGTTGCGCCGACGTGGACACCAGGTACTCTAAGAACTTAACGGCATTGGTCTTGTTCTGCGAATGGGCTGCGACCGCTCCACCGGCGATATTCATGTGCGTACCCCAACTGGCTTGATTCGGGAAAACAGTCGCTAAGCGTTGCACGACTTGTTGGTCGTCAGCCTTCTCGGACAACATGAGGCGCGCGAGGTAGTAGCTATTCACCACCGCAACGCCGCACTCACCCGAAGCCACGGCACGCATTTGGTCGGTGTCCCCGCCCTTGGGTGCCCGCGCCATGTTGCCAACCAACTGTTGCAACCATCGCTCGGTTTTTTCGGCGCCCGTGTGGTTCACCATGGCCGTAAACAAGCTGAGGTTGTAAGGGTGCGAGCCAGAGCGCAGACAAACCGCTCCCGCCAAGGCGGGCGACGCCAGCTTCTCGTAGGTATCCACGTCTTGCGCTTGAAAGCGCGTCTTGTCGTACACAATCAGGCGTGCGCGACTAGACAGGCCAAACCACGCGGTGGCCCCGTCCGCATCAGCTTCAGCTCGATAAGCAGGCGGCACAGCCGTCTCAAGGATGGAGGAGCGAATGGGCGCAAATAAGCCATCCTGTTGCGCGCGCCACAAACGGGTTGCATCCACGAGCAACACCACATCCGCCGCAGAACGCGTCCCTTCCGCCCTCAAGCGAGCCAAGATGCCCGCGTCAGTTCCATCGATACGTTTCACCGCAATGCCAGTGGCCGCAGTGAAGCCTTGATACAAGGCGGTGTCAGATGGGTAATGTCGCGCAGAGTAGACATTGACCTCGTTATCAGCCGCATGGCTGAAGGCGGCCCATGCAAGGGTCGTGGACAAGAAGAGAGCGCGCAGGATAGCCATGGGGTGACCGTGATTGAAATAAAGAATGGATCTTATCGCAAATGAGACCCATTCTCATTCGCAATAAGAATAATAGGGTTACGACAAGGGTTTTCTTCGCTTATCGGTCGCTACTCTTCAACTCGCGGCTCAGTAATATGACGGGCACCAGCCCCACCAATACCAGCGCGAGTGCGGGCAAGGCGGCGGCATCCAGACGCTCATCACGCGCCAATTGGTAGGCCGCAACGGCCAGCGTATCGCTGTCAAACGGACGCAAAACCAAGGTGACTGGCAACTCCTTGAGCACGTCGACCAGAACCAACAGCGCCGCCACATAGGTGCTCTTTCTCAGCAAGGGCATGTGGACACGCCGAAACATGGACGCCCCGTGGACGCCCAAGGTTTGAGAGGTTTCATCAAGGCGGTAAGACAGCCGGGTGTAGCCACTGTCCACCGTTTGCATCGCAACCGAGGTGAAACGCACAAGGTAGGCCCAAATCAGCCCGAGGCTAGTCCCGGTCACCCAATAGCCCCAATCTGCACCCCAACCCACGGTGCGCAACCACACCACAGGCAACAAAATGCCAATGACCACCACCGCACCCGGAACGGCGTAACCCAGGCTTATAACCTGACCGATCGCGCCGATAAACGGACTGCCTCGCATACGCTTAACCGCGCCGAAGGTCAGCGCGATCCCAACGGCGAGCGCCGCCGTGATCAGCCCTAAACGCACGCTGTTTTGCGTCCACTGAAAAAAGTCCCCGTACGCGGGCGTGGTGTCGGATGCAAAGAACAGGCTCATCAAAACGAGCGCGGGCAATAAGAAGCCTAACAACACGGGAATCAAACCCAATAACAACAAGCCCACCCCTTGCAGACCCATGACCCGCTCGGCATGCCGCGTTTGGGTGGGTCGTTGGGCACGCCCGCTCGCAAAGCGAACACGGCGCTGGGCACGCTGCTCCCATGTCAAGATGGCAAGGACCAGCAGCAGCAAAATGGTGGCCAACTGGGCCGCAACCTGCGGGCTGTCCATGACCAACCACGCCTTATAAATACCGGTCGTAAAGGTCTGAATACCAAAATAACTTGCAACCCCATAGTCGGCCAAGGTCTCCATGAGCACCAGCGCGACGCCCGCAGCCAAAGCGGGTCTGGCCAAGGGGATAGCCAGTGTCGCGAGGCGGCGGGGCATACCCGCCCCCAATAACGCAGCGGCCTCAAATAAACTACTGGCGCGTTCCACCAAAGCGGCACGCACGAGTATGTAAACGTAGGGGTAAAGCGTGACTGAGAACACCATGATCGCGCCCCCCACGCTGCGGATGTCTGGCCATAAAGCGCCCTCCCATCCGGTAAGCGCACGCAGGCCAACCTGCAAGCCGCCGCTGTACTGGAGGACGTCTGTGTAGACAAATGCCACGATATACGCAGGGGCTGCAATGGGCAACAGTAGCAACCAAGACAATGTGGTGCGCCCGGGAAAATCAAAGAAAGTGACCAACACAGCAGACGCCACACCCAGTACGGTAACCCCAAAGGCCACCCCCAGACAGAGCAACAGGGAGGTGACCACGTAGTCGGGGAGCACCGTAGCGACAAGGTGGCTGATGAGACCATCGCCGGAGTCGTTCCAAGTGAACCAAGCGCCCCAAATCGAGAGCGTCGGCAGCGCCAGCATCAGCGCACAGACACCCAGTAGCAAAAGTAGCGATTTGTTTAGCGTCACGGTTTGGGCAGAGGTTACCGACACGGACAAACCCCTGTAAAAGGCGTCCGCATGGTCTTGAAACGTAAAAGGGAATTGTAGTGACCCTGAATCTACACGCCTTTGCTATCTAAAATAGCCCATATGACGTTACGCATTAACCAACTGTCCGTCCGCTACGCGCAACGCGATCGCCCAGCGGTTGATGCGGTATCCCTGTCACTGGCGCCGGGTGAGATTGGCGTTTTATTAGGCCCTTCAGGCTGTGGCAAAACGTCACTGCTCCGCGCCTGCGCCGGACTGGAGCCCATCGCAAGCGGCACGGTGACCCTCTCCCCCTTGGGGGTCGATGGCGCACCGGGGCCGGCCATGCGCGCTGGCCGTTCGTCCCCGGTTGGCATGGTGTTTCAAGAATACGCCTTATTCCCCCACCTCACCGTCGCCGCCAATGTGGCCTATGGTCTCGGTCATCAATCCAAGGCCGAGCGTGTGCAAACCGTCGCAGAGATGCTCGAGCTGGTCGACCTCGTCGGTGCGGACGCGGTACTGCCTCATGAGTTATCGGGCGGACAGCAACAGCGTGTTGCCTTGGCGCGTGCCTTGGCACCCAAGCCCAACATTCTCTTGCTGGACGAGCCGTTTTCTAATCTAGACGTTGATCGACGCCAGCAACTCGCCGAAGAAGTGCGTGCCATCTTGAAGCGTGCTGGCACCACGGCCCTCTTTGTGACGCATGATCAGCGCGAAGCCTTCACCATCGCGGACACCGTGGGCGTCATGCAAGGCGGTCGACTGGTGCAGTGGGCACCCCCCCAAACGATTTATAACCAACCGCTGACGCGCTTTGTGGCCGAGTTTATTGGCGACAGTGTTTTTGTGCCCGCCACCGCTCGCGCCCACGGTGACGACTGGGTGATTGACTCTGCGCTGGGCACCTTCTCGGTGTCGGCGCAGACGCTGCCAACAGAGACGTCGCATTTGCGCGTCCGTGCTGAGGAGCTGGTTGCGGACAGCGAAGGCCCCATTCAGGGACAGGTGGTTAAGCGATCTTTCCGTGGCGCTGATGCGCTTTGCACGGTGCAGCTCCCCTGCGGCCAACCACTCATTGCGAGTATTCCCAGTGATGACCCCGTGCGGGCGGGTGACCCGATACGCCTGCGCCTCGCGCTCAGGCACGTCAACTTGTTCTGAATGGACCCACCGCATAGGGGGATTTAACCCGCTTGATAGAATCCGCGGCGTTGCGCTTGCAACACCAGATTCACAGGATCGGAAGCTTCCCTTGCACAATTTAATCGACCCCGCCATTCTGTTCTTCCTGTTCGGAATTGCGGCTGGTTTGATTCGTTCCAATTTAGAGATTCCGCCTGCGATCTCCAAATTTTTGTCGCTGTACCTGCTCATGGCACTCGGGCTCAAAGGTGGCTTTGCACTCGCCGAGTCCGGGTTCTCACTGGATGTACTCAAAGGCTTGGGGGCGGCTGTGTTGTTGGCGATTGCGGTGCCACTCATCGGTTATCAGTATCTGCGCCGTGTGACCTCCCCGCTAAACGCCGCCGCGCTGGCCGCCACCTATGGTTCCGTTAGCGCGGTGACGTTTATTACAACGGTTCAATACTTGGATACCAACGGGATTGCCTATTCCGGCCATATGGCCGCGGCCATGGCGCTGATGGAGTCACCCGCGATCATCTTGGCGGTCTTGTTGGCCAATATGGTGCGCCAACAAGCCAACCCCGACGCGTCTCGCACCCGAACGCCATTCGGCAAAGTCTTGCACGAGGCCTTCACCGATGGGGCGCAGCTGCTACTCATTGGCGCCATGCTGATTGGCTTTATGACTGGTGAGGCGGGTCAACAAAGTATGGCGCCCTTCTCCGTCGACTTGTTCAAGGGCATGCTCGCCTTCTTCCTGCTAGACATGGGGCTGTTAACCGCACGCAACCTGTCAACCTTAAAGGATGCGTCGACCAAGCTCATTGCCTACGCCGTGTTGGGACCGTTGCTGCACGCCAGCATCGCCTTTGCGCTCAGCGCATGGTTCTCGCTCAGTGTGGGGGACGCAGCGCTGCTCATGGTCTTGTCCGCAAGCGCGTCTTATATTGCGGTACCAGCGGTTTTGCGTTTTGCTATTCCAGAGGCCCAGCCGTCCCTTTACTTTGGCTTATCGCTGGGGGTCACTTTTCCGCTGAATATTATTTTCGGGATACCGTTCTACGTCGGCATCGCGCAAACGCTGGGGTAACAACCACATGAGACAAACAGACAACACAAGAAGAGCCCAACCCCGCCAGCGCCTGTTGTCTGCGATCACCCTCCTCGGCACGCTGATGATCACCGGGCCAACCAGTGCAGCAGGTCATGCGTTGAGCGAACCCGTCCAGCTGCAAGGCTTCGCCATAGACAAAACAGAAGTCACCATTGCGCAGTACGGCGCCTTCGTCAAGGCCACCAAGCAACCCAGCAAAGCAGAGCAAGAAGGGGGCGGGTTTGAATATGGCGCGGGTTGGGAGCGACGTCCGGGGTGGAGCTGGCAATCGCCCGATGGCCAGGCCGACGCCGACCCCCACTTACCTGCCGTGCATCTAAATCACGCAGAAGCGGTTGCGTATTGCGCGTGGCGTGGCGGTCGACTCCCCACCGCGCGCGAGTGGCTACATGCCGCCTTTACAGAACAACGCGCTACACCCCCGGCACCGTTCGTGCGCGGGCGCACTTACCCTTGGCCAACAGGCGATTCACCCGCTGGCGCCAATACATCCGGCAATGACCCTTGGAAGCGGGCGGCACCTGCGGGCGCAACCAAGGCGGGCGTCAACGGGCTGTACGACATGGGCGCCAATGTGTGGGAATGGGTGGCTGACGCACGTGGCGATGAGCGTCGCACCATGGGCGGCTCGTGGTGGTACGGCAACTTCCGAATGCAAGCCAGCGATGCCGCGTGGAAGCCTGCGCACTTTTATGCGGTGTACATAGGCTTTCGCTGCGCCTATGCCCCATCCGCTAGCGCCAGTTAGTCGTTAGCGCCACTGACCACGGCAAGAACCTCTTCCACCACGGCGGCTGACAGCACGGCATCGTGCGCGACCCAAGCCACAAAATGATCTGGTCGTACAAGCACCCAGCGTGCTTGATAACGCTGCGTCTCCTCGGTGCCTGCCTCTCGAATAATGGTCAGCGGCAGCCCGCGCTTGTTTGCCGCAGCCTCGAAACGGCTTATGTCGGCCTCTAACAGGCCCTCACCCAGCGCCAGTAGCGTATACCCCGCTCCCAGCGACTCAAACACATTCTTGCCCGAAGACAACAATGCCGGTGCGAGATGGTGGCCCGCCCGCGCATCGAATTGGTGGGAGCCCACCGAACTACATGGCTGCGGGCTTGCATGGCCTGAGGAGACGATGGGCGAGCCCGCGTAGTGCGGTTCAAATGCATTCACCTCGCCGATCGCACCTTTGGCACGCTGTTCCCAGGCACTCTCAAACTTCTCTTTGTCAACGGCGGGGTCACACGCCGCTAAGAACTGTTTGTCGTTCTCTATAGATTTAGCAATAAAGTCATCCACGGTTGAGCGGAACACCGGTCGACGCTCGGCATCGTAACTGGCTAAGAGCCGCTCACCACCCCAGCCTTGTAGCGTTGCCGCTATTTTCCAGCCCAGATTACGCGCATCCTCTAACCCAGAGTTGACTCCGTAACCACCGTATGGCGGGTGGCTATGCGCCGCATCGCCGGCAATAAACGCGCGCCCTTTTTGATAAGAGTCCGCAACGGCAAAGCGTAAATCCCAAAATCCGATGTGATCAAACTCAACCTCAAAGGTCGCCCCGACGGCATCGTGCAAAAACCCTTTGAAATCGTAGTTATCCGCCGTGGTCCCGACCGGCACAGGCGCATGCATAAACCACGTGTTCCCCAGATCCACCCGCCCCAAAAATTTCCAGTAGCCTTCGAGCTCAGGGTGCAGCACGTTGTAGTACGACTTCCCGGGATAGCGTGCCAGCAGATCATGCAGGGCGCGCGAGCGAAACACCAGCAGCACCATCATGCGGTCGTGATCGCTGAGGGTTTGTGTCAACCCCACCTGCTCTCGCACAACGGATCGGCTACCGTCACACCCCACCACGTAGGCTGCACGCACCGTGCGTTGCGCGCCATCGTTACGCTCGGACAGCGTCACCGTGACCCCTTGGGCGTCTTGTGCCACGGAGGCCGCTGACCACCCATAAAGGGTCTCCACCGCCGGCAATTCGCTGACGCGCTGGCGCATGACCGCCTCAGTTGCATACTGCGGGAGACGTTCATTTTTTGCGAAGTAGTACGCCTTCACCAAGTCGCGTTGCAACCAGTCATAGAAGTAAGGACCCAAAAGCGTTCCATAAGCAGTCAGGCCACCAATTCCATACTCTGGCGGTATGGTTCTAGCGGCGCGCAACGCCTTTTCAGCACCCCAAAAATGAAAGTGCTCCATGGTTCGCTGGGTGAGGTTCTGCCCCTTAGGTATCGGCTGTGGCTGGATATAACGCTCGGCAACCACACACCGCACGCCCCGTTGGCCGAGCTCTATGGCGAGCCCCATACCCACAGGCCCTCCCCCGACAATCACCACATCGGTCTGTATCACGTCATCGGAATCGGGGGCATCTGCAGCGCGCATGGCTCTCTCCGTCATAGGATATCGGTCACTTGCCAACAAGGCGATCCGATTGTAGTGCGGCACTCATTAGCGGCCTGCGTAGCACGCGACAAGCGTCACGCCCACCCAAGGATCGTTACACTAGGGGGCTGCAAACAGGGTGCTATCCGCCTACGCGCGGCTACAAAAAATGTATGAGTTTTTCTGAAAGTCTACTGACCCTCTTAGCGCTGCTCCTCGTCAGCGGCTTCTTCTCTGTATCAGAGATTGCTCTGGCGGCCTCTAGCCGCCTGCGCCTCACACAGCTAGCGGAGAAAGGCGACCCCAAAGCCATCCGGGTACTCCGTATTCATGAACAGCCTGGTCAATTTTTCACGGTCGTTCAAATCGGGCTTAACTCGGTCGCCATCTTGGGCGGTATCGTGGGCGAGGGTAATCTGTCGCCCTATCTCAGCAACCTGCTCTTGGGCATAGTGGACAACGATACGGCGCAAACGGTGGGTTTTTTGGGCGCCTTTGTATTCATCACGTCTTTGTTCATTATTTTTGCTGACCTGTTCCCGCGACGCTTGGGTATGGTCAACCCAGAAAAGCTGGCTCTATGGTGCGTCACGCCCATGCTGTTTTTGATGTCGGTGCTCAACCCCATCGTTTGGATCTTCAGCAAAGCCACGGACGCTATCTTCAACTTGTTTCGGCTACCGAAGACGCGAATTGAGCAAATCACCTCCGAAGACATCCTGACCATGACCAAGGCAGGCGCTAAGGCGGGTCTGCTGGCACGTGGGGAACAACAGGTCATCAAAAACATTTTTGACCTCGACACACGAACCGTTAACAGCGCCATGACCGACCGAGAGCGTATTGCTTGGTTTGACCAAGACGACTCGGATGCCACCGTGCGCGCTCGTATCATCGCCGCCTCGTTTTCAACCTATCCTGTCTGTGATGGCGATATTGATCATGTCGTTGGGTATGTGGATGCGAAAGACCTGTTTCAACTTGTGCTCACGGGGCAACCGATTAACCTAAAAAGCGAGAAGTTGCTCTACACGCCGCTGGTGGTGCCCGATAAGCTCACGCTGGCAGAAGTGTTAGAAAAATTTCGCGTGGCGCAAGAAGACTTTGCCCTCATCGTCAACGAATACAGTTTGGTCGTCGGCGTGGTCACTCTCAATGACGTGATGAGCACCGTCATGAGTGGTTTGGTCTCCTTCCAAGAAGAGGGGCTGATCGTTAAGCGAGACGAAAACTCTTGGTTGATGGAGGGCGTGACCCCCATCACCGATGTCATCCAAGCCTTGGAGATTGATAGCTTCCCCGAAGAAGGCGACTACGAGACGTTGGCGGGCTTTTTCATGGCCAGCTTGCGCCGCGTGCCTAGGCGAACCGACTTCATCATCTGGGCAGGCTATCGTTTCGAGGTGCTGGACGTGGACAACTACCGCATCGACCAAGTCATGGTCTCAAAGCTACCCGTGGGGGCCCCTGCGCTCGCAGTCTAGTGCCCCATCGACAACAACACGCCCTGTCACTTGGGCAACCAGAGGGCTTGCGTGTGCGCCTTACCATCCAAGGCTAGAGGAGACGCACACATGAACGCCAGCAACCCCCAAACCAACAACCCCGACCTGATTCCGTTTCAAGGCACGCAGCCTTGGGGCATGCCCCCCGACATGGTCATCAACGACCTGCTAACGGATGATCCGCGACTCTGGGCACCGTTAAGCGCTAACAGTTGGTCGCGCCCGATTCACCTGAACGTGACCGCTGGTTACTACGTGCATTTGCTGCGGGTCAACAAAGCCGGCCTTATCCAGCGCCACCGCCACTCCGGTGCGGTACACGCCCATACCCTGAAGGGACGCTGGCACTATTTGGAGCATGATTGGGTCGCTGAAGAAGGTGGCTACGTTTTTGAGCCACCCGGGGAGACGCATACACTCGTTGTCCCAGAGGGCTGCAATGAAATGTTGACCTTGTTTTTCGTACATGGTGCCCTGATATTCGTCGACCCCGATGGCAAGGCCACAGGCTACGACGATGTGTTTACGCGGATAGAAAAGTACCGCGCGCACTTCGAAGCGGTTGGTCTAGGCGGTGATTACGTGAAGCAATTCATGCGGTGAGACCGCATCGCGTTGGCGGGCCTGTTTACAGCCAGTAGTGCGCATAGACAGAAACCAACATCACGCCAGTGGTCAGCGCCAACACCAAGCGGTTGGCGCGACCAAACACCATCACCAGCAACGCCAGCAGACAAATGGTGACGCGCACCCATATGGGCACATTGGCCAACACACCGCTGGGCATGAAAATCATGCGCGACGTTAAGGCCGCGATCATCGCGTAGGTCACGCACGACACCCACTGAAAAACAGCCCCCGTGTTGGACACGCGCGAGGACAACACAACCCCAAGCGCACGGCATGCGTACGTCGCAAGACTGGCCAAAACCAGCGTAAGCAGTGCCGCCGCAGTACTCATGTGCGCCGCGCCTCGCGCCAATTAGCAGACCACCGTGCGAGATGCTCAAACCCAAAATAGGCAAGCGTCCCGCCAATAAAGCCGCTGGCAAGCAAGCTGGTTGCGGGGTCCCATGCATAGGTGATAGGCCCCAACACAAAGCCTAAAAAGACAGCCAGTAAGCTGACTTTGGCGCGTAGCTCGGCAAAGGACATGAGGAAAAATAGCGGGTTTATGAGCGCTAATCCATACCCCATCCACCTCGGCACATCCTCAGCTAAAACATAACCCAAGAAAGTGCCGGGAAAAGCAACCAGCCATACCGTGAAGGCAAAGCCCGCAAAATACGGCAACCGCTCCGCCCGCTTCAGCGTGGGAAACGCGCGCATCGATACCGCCCAGGACGTCATTGCGACCAAGTGCACAAACAAATACAGCATTGGCCCACGGTCGCGTCGGTGAAACTGCGGAATCAAGGTAATCGACATCGTGACAAAGCGGGTAGCGGTCACAAACACCGCCAACACAATCGAGTAGAGCGGTGCGCCAGCAATCAGCATTTCCTGCATGACGATTTGTCCCGGGAGCGCAAAAATGAACACACTCCCCAGACTCGTAATCCATACATCGAGCCCCTGCTGATGGGCGACTGACCCGTAGGCCAACATGCCAGCCAACAAGACCAACATCGGAGAGCCCAGCGCGTCACGCGCACCGCGCTTGAGCGCCTGTCGGCGTCTAAAAACATGGGCTAACCGTGCTTGATATGGCATCTTGGGCCTCATTCTATGGGAAGCCCTTCGCCCTACCCTCACCCGATGTGACAGCGACGGTAGGCCACCACAAGACGGCACCCTCGGTATGTACAGACAAGAAAAAGCCCACCGAAGTGGGCTTTACAAACTCACAGACAACGCTCAGGGTTTGCCTAAGTAGTCGCGCTTACCGATCTCAACACCGTTGTGGCGCAGGATGTTGTAGGCGGTCGTTACATGGAAATAAACGTTGGGCATCGCGTGGCCAAGTAAGAACTGCATCCCCGTGTAGTGGGTCTCTTTGTCACCTCGCTTGGTCACGATGGCCTTGTCTTCCGTGCCATCAATTTGCTCGGCCGTAAAGCCGCTGACGAAGGCAATGGTTTTTTCGACACGTGCCTTGAGGTCGGCAAAACTGACTTCATCATCCGCATAAGCCGGTATCTCCACGCCCGCAAGCCGCGCAACAACGCCCTTAGCGGTGTCGCTGGCAATCTGAACCTGACGGCTCAGGCTCAACATGTCGGGGAATAAACGGAACGCCGTCAACGCGGTAGCGTCGATCTTCTTTGCATCAACATGGGCTTGCGCTTTGTCCAAAATAGCGCTGAGGTTGGTCAACATGTTTACCAACCGGGGCACGCTGGCCTGGTACATAGAAATAGTCATAAGGGGCATTCATTAAAACGGCGGAATCGCCACGTCAATGGTACGCCACCGCGAGGTTCCACGTTAGACAATTTGCATGCGCGCCGCCGGCTCAGGCGTACCAGTCAGACGACCCCACATTAAGCAACGGGAAGGCGCTGAAAACGCTGGGGTCAGTGACCTGCGGCGCCGACTGCAACAAGCCTGCATGCCCCTGCGACCAATCGCTTATGCCCAACAAGCTCATACACTGCTTCACCTCCGCTTCGAGCAGCTCAAGCATACGCACCACACCAGCCTCACCGCCGGCAGCCAGCGCCCAACACTGCATGCGCCCCAGTCCAACGACCTCAGCGCCCATCAAACGGGCCTTCACAATGTCGCTCCCTCGGTAGAAGCCTCCGTCAATCCAAATCGGCGCGCGGCCTTTGACTGCAGCGGTAATCTCGGGCAAAACGGCCAAGGTACCCAAGCCGTGATCCAATTGCCGGCCACCGTGGTTGGAGACATAGATCAAGTCGATGCCGTGATCAATCGCCATCGCGGCGTCCTCGCCCGTCATGATGCCTTTTAGCCCAATGGGAATGGACAGGCGCTTTTTCAGGCGAACGATATCCGCCCAAGTCAGCCGCTCTTGGTGTTC
The DNA here is from genome assembly GCA_018607835.1 of Methylobacillus sp. Classification (GTDB taxonomy): domain Bacteria; phylum Pseudomonadota; class Gammaproteobacteria; order Burkholderiales; family Burkholderiaceae_C; genus RS62. The sequence continues at coordinate 12,216 of JABBAS010000046.1, forward strand.
ACGGCCAGGCACCGACACCCGACGCGCATTTCCTTTTGAAATATCCCGCTCGCGGCGGGTATACACCGCAGAGTCAACGGTGAGGATCAGCCCGCGATAACCCGCCGCCTGCACGCGGTCAGCCATATCATCCACCCACGAGGGGTCGCCATGCACATACAGTTGGAACCACCGCGCCGCATCGGGTGCAGCTTCAGCCAAGGCCTCAATCCCTGGCTGGCACACCGAGCTCAACATGGTGGCACAGCCGAACGCCTTGGCCCCTAGGGCGCTGGGCACAGCGGCCCCGTGCGCGAACAATTCCAAGCTACCCACCGGTGCCAAACAAATGGGCAGGCGTAGCGCGTCTCCAAAGGATGTCGTGTCTGCGCGGGTGTGGCTCACGTCCCGCAATATCCGAGGGCGAAAGGCGACCGTATCCAACGCAAGGCGGTTACGTTTCAGCGTCGTTTCGGTCTCGGTACCGCCGACGATGTAGTCCCACGCATCGTGATCGAGCTTTTGCTGCGCTTTGCGCACCATCTGGTGCAAGGTTTGCCACGTGAGAGACACAGAGGGGGGAGTAGACATAGTGACAATCAGGTAATGAATGAGAAATATCTTAGCGCCACAGCCGCTATAGTGCCCTTTTACCTTATCTCCAAGTTGACATGATGTCCTCACCTGCCGCGCTCACCGTTACCCCCGAAATCCTTCAGCAACTGGCGCCAACGGGTGTCCTACGCGCGGGCATCAACCTGAGCAACTTCCTACTCGTCACGGGGCGAACGCCAACAGATGATCCCGTCGGCGTTGCGCCAGACATGGCGCAGGCGATTGCAGACCATTTAGGCGTCGCGTTGCGCTTAGTCCCTTTTGACGCACCGGGCCTACTGGCCGATGCCGCCGTCGACAAGGTGTGGGACATTGGCCTCATTGGCGCAGAGCCCAAACGCGCCGAGCATATTGCCTTCAGCACGGCCTACGTTGAAATTGAGGCGACTTATTTGGTGTGGGAAGACGCGCGCTTTAAAACAGTTAGCGACCTTGATGCACCCGGCGTCCGGATCGCCGTGTCAGAGCGCACGGCTTACGACTTGTGGCTGGTGAGGAACATCCACGCCGCCGAGTTGGTGCATCGCCAAGGCTTTGACGCCGCAAAGGCGGCGTTCGTGGACGGCCATCTAGACGCCTTGGCATGCCTAAGACCCGCCTTGCTCAAAGACGTGCAGGAGATTGCGGGAACGCGCATCATTGACGGCCAATTTACAGCCATACAACAAGCCATCGGGACCCATAGAGGCAACGAGGCAGCGGCTACTTTTTTACAAGCCTTCTCGCAGCACGCTATCCGTAGCGGCTTAGTGGCCTCACTGATCGCCAAGCACCACGTGCAGGGATTGAGCGTGGCACCGGTGGCAGCGCTGGCTTAAGCGCCATTGGGTTCGCTCAATTGAGTTCGCTCAATTGGGTTCGCTCGAGGGCGAAGGTACATTTGATTAAAAGGGTATGAAATGACAGTCAACCAACCATACAAAATGTGCGTACTCGGCCTTGGCGCTGTGGGGCAACGCATGCTGGAGCAAAGCGCGGGACACCCAGATTTTGACGTGGTCGCAGGCTTCGACGTGGCTGCACCCGCTGTGGCGCAAACGCAGTCGCAATACCCAAACGTCACCTGCTACCCCAGCGCCGAGGAGGCGATTGTGGCGTCAGCGTGCGATGCGGTATACGTGGCCACCCCACCGCTGTACCACGCTGAGCTGGTGCGCTTGGCCATTCAACACGGCAAAGCGATCTTGTGTGAGAAGCCTCTAGGCGTAGACCTTCAAGACTCGGCAGACCTCGTGTCCGTCATGCAACAAAGCGGTTTGCCACACGCCGTCAACTTCGTTTTCGCCTCTGCCCCCGCCGTGCAGCATTTGCAACGCGACATTGCGCAAAGCGAAGACCCCCTAGAGCACATACACATTCGGCTGCACTTTCACCAGTGGCCGCGCCCCTTTCAAGCCCACGCTGACTGGCTCAGCGGCGCCGCGCAAGGCGGCTTCACGCGCGAGGTGACCTCACACTTTATCTATTTGCTGTTTCGTCTTTTCGGCTCGGTACACATTGACGCTGTGCAAGGTCAACGCCCGAGCCCAGAGCGTGCGGAGACACAACTCAGCGCATTTCTGCACGCCGGCAACGTGCCCGTTACGCTGGTGGCCACCACAGGGGGCGAGCCACAAGAAACGGTTAGCGCACGTTTTTTGACTGCGAAAGCGGAATGGCGGTTAGAAAATTGGTATCAACTGACGCGTCGGGACAGCACGCACCCAGATGGCTTGGTACTCACGCAAGACGCCGATCCGCGCGGCGCAACCTATCAAGCCCAGCTCAGCCAGCTGGCCGCCCTTATGCGTGGCCAATCTCACAGCCTGCCTGACTTTGATGTTGCCTTCCAAGTGCAGCGTGTGATCGAGAGTTTGCTCGCACAAACGCCTTCATCACCCCCTTGATCAATCCTTTAATCAACCCACACGATCTGCGCTAAGCACCAAGCGCAAGGCCAGCAATCCGAGTACAACGAAGCTCAAAGCCACCGGCAGCAAGGTACCCGCATAAAGCTGCCCGACCAGCGTGCCCAAGCTAATGGAGATCACGTTGGCAATGGCCGCCACAATGGCCGCTGCGGTCCCTGCAATGTGCCCCATCGGCTCCATAGCGAGCGCGTTCAAATTGCCAAACAGCAAACCAATACAAAACAAGGACACTAGTCCAAACGTAAAGAAGATCCAAAAAGGCACAATGAAAAAGGCGCTTAACGTAGCGACCACGCCGCCGATCAGCACGACCGCCAATAACCCACGCATCACGATGTAACGCATGCCAAATTGCTCGACAAACCGCGCATTGATCAGCGACGAGACGCCAAACCCCAGCGCTTGCAGGCCGAAATAAACCACAAACACACCCCCCACCTGATACTGGACTTGGAAGATCTGTTGAATCGAGGTGAGGTAGCCAATAAAGCACGCGAAGACCAAGCCCATAGCCAAGGCGTACTGGCGTGTCGCTTGGTGGGCCAGCACCTCCTTAAAGCCATGCCAAATCGTTTTCACGCGCCACGGCACACGCTTCTCTGGGGGCAAGGTTTCATCCAATGCAATCAGTGCCCACACGCCCACAGCCACCGCATAGACAACGAAGAACACAAAGATCACACGCCAGTGGGTCAGTAGCATCAATCCTTGACCCAAGGCGGGTGCCAAAACAGGGGCAGTGATGAAGACCGTCATGACCAGAGAGAGCACCTTGGCCATCTCCCGACCCCCAAACTTGTCACGCAATATCGACACGCACGACACCCAGGGGCCCGCCGCCCCCAAGCCTTGAATCACGCGCCCAATCAGCATAGGCGTCATCGTGGACGCGAATAGGCATATCAAGGCACCCAACACATACAACAACAGGCACCCCATTAGCAGGGGCTTTCGGCCGACAGCATCGGATATGGGGCCTGCGATCAACTGCCCGACCCCCATCCCAACAAACACCGCCGAGATGATGAGCTGCGACTGGTTAGGGAACGCTGACCCTAGGTCTTGTCCAATTTGCCCCAGAGCGGGCAACATGGCGTCAATGGAGATAGCCGCAACCGACATCATGGTCGCCATCAGCAACACAAAAGACAACGATGGCGATGGGGTGCGCGATGGTCGCATGGACATGGTGGCTTGCCCCCGACGAGGTCTTTTGAGAAAAACACATTCTCCCATGCCCATCCCCTTCCCCCCGTCTCTGCGCGCCTGACAGCCCAACCAATAAAACTAAACTATATTTACACGGCAAAGCGACCCAAGCCAACCCGTAGATCAACACAAGACCTTTATGCAATTTCACTTAAACGGCTACACCGCCGGCGACCCACGCTTATCGCCTTCAGAAAAGGCGCAATCACGCGCAGCCGAGCAAGGTGCGCCGGGGAAACTGCCCGAAACGGTCGATGTATTGATTGTTGGCTGTGGCCCTGCTGGTCTCACATTGGCCACGCAGCTCGCCGCATTTCCTGAAATAAGCACCTGTATCGTGGAGCAAAAAACGGGGCCGCTAGAGAAGGGGCAGGCCGACGGTGTGTCATGCCGCAGCATGGAGATGTTCAATGCCTTTGGATTCGTAGAGAAACTTTTGCAGGAAGCCTACTGGGTCAACGAGACAACGTTCTGGAAACCAGATCCCAGCGCACCACAACACATCAAGCGGGCGGGACAAATTTTCGATACCGAAGAGGGTCTCTCGGAGTTCCCACACGTCATTTTGAACCAAGCGCGGGTGCATGACTTCTACCTGGAGGCTATGCGCACGGGGCCAGCGCAGCTCCACCCCCATTACGCGAGGCGCCTGCTAGACCTTGAGGTCAACCCGGCTGCTGGGCCGCTTGACCATGCTGTGAGCGCCCGCTTTGAGCGATCAGACGCGGCGCATGCTGGCGAGATTGAGACGGTTTCTGCGCGCTTCGTCATCGGTTGTGATGGCGCACGCAGCCAAGTCCGACGGGCCATTGGCTTGACGCTCGAAGGCGACTCAGCCAACCAAGCATGGGGGGTCATGGATGTTTTGGCCGTCACCGACTTCCCTGACATTCGCATGAAGTCGCTCATTCAATCGACCGATCAAGGCGCTATCGTCTTGATTCCACGCGAAGGCGGTTACTTAGTGCGCATCTATGTTGAGATGGACAAGCTCGAGAAGACAGAGCGTGTCGCAGACCGGCAGATCGTGGTCGAGGATCTCATTGCCAAAGCCAACCGTGTATTTCACCCCTACACACTAGACGTCAAGGACGTCGTTTGGTGGTCGGTCTATGAAATTGGGCAACGGTTAACGCGTGCCTTCGACGACGCCGCCTTAGCGGCAAGCTCAACACAGCACCCCCATGTGTTCATTGCTGGTGATGCCTGTCACACGCACAGCCCAAAGGCGGGACAAGGCATGAACGTTTCTATGGGTGACGCCTTCAATTTGGGCTGGAAACTAGCCAGCGTCTTGAAAGGCCAGAGTCGCCCTCAGCTACTACGCACTTACTCAGAAGAACGTCAAGCGGTGGCACAAGACCTCATCGATTTTGACCGCGAGTGGGCGGCCATACTCAGCGCCAAACCAGTCGCTGGGGCGGCGACAACGGCGCAAGGCGTCAGTCCCGACACGTTTGAAAGCTACTTCATAAAGAGCGGACGCTACACCGCTGGCACGGCGATTCATTACCAGCCCTCTTCCCTCACCGCCGCGTCGACCCACCAGCATTTGGCGACTGGGTTTGAACTGGGCAAACGCTTTCATTCTTCGCTGGTCACGCGCCTAGCAGATGGCAAACCCATGCAGTTGGGACATACCGTCCAGGCCGATGCGCGTTGGCGCCTCTTTGTCTTTGCCGACGAGGCGGGCGCAACAAAAAACAGTGCCCTTGATCGCTTGTGTCGTTATCTCGCGGAGGACCCCACGTCTCCCACCCAGAAATACACGCCAGCCGATAGCGACCTCGATGCCGTGATTGACGTGCGTGCCATTTTTCAACAAGGTAACCGTGCGCTTGAGATCGCGGATATGCCCACCCTACTCTTGCCTAGAAAAGGGATATTCGGACTCGTTGACTACGAAAAGATATTCACTATCGACACACGCAGTGGTGCAGACATTTTCGAAACCAGGGGTATCAGTCGGTCCAAGGGCTGCATGGTGATTGTTCGCCCCGACCAATACACGGCGAACATTTTGCCGCTAGATGCAACGGACGAGCTGGCCCGTTATTTTGACGCGCTACTCTGTTAGGCCCGCAGCAAAACAGACGGACGCCTCGCAACGCCAACCGCAGGTTGTGGCTTGACGCACAGGCGCTTGGAAATAGCCGTAACGGCCATGGCGCGGCTGAGCGCGCTGTAGTTCATGGTCAATGCCACCTCCGAGCCAACCGTGCGCCTGCGCTTCCCTGTATCCAGCACCGAATGGTCGCTGGTTGAACCGGCCAGCGTACACCCCAGAGGGAAGCCCAACCCTTGAATATCCGTGTCCTGCGAGCCCAGCGCTAAAACCACTTGGTTGGATATGTCCACTGGCCTGGTGGTGGCGACGGTCACGCGATGCGATTTGTGGCTGGACTCAATGACCTCAGCAACCAGGCCAAAAGCGGTATCCGACAGCCCGTTGATCAGGCGCCCACTCACCGGCTCACACCCGAGCAAAATGGACTCGCCCAGCCGCAGGTTATTCACCCGCGCGTGGTCTGGCCCGGTGAGTAGCAGAGGTAATGAGGCCGAGTTACCACCCGAAAGTTGGGGAATGCGGATGCCCGAGGCCGACTCCGCCGTCGCAATAGCCGCACACAAACACAGCAGCGCTGCGGTCGTGGGTGGCACGCCAGACAGACACGCAAAGTTGACGCCCACACCGTCTAGCCTCAAGCCACTATGCCTATGGACCGCTAAGACAAAGGCGGGCAAATCACGCAGCAACAGCCCCTCGCGGCTATCGCCAACCTCCACCATCAGCATGACACCGTGCACGCGGCCAACCGCTAGTGCCGCGGCGCCCAGCAGGGCGATGGTCTCCAGCTCGGTGTTGTAGCTGTTGGTGCAATACGCCACCACACCGGCCATCTCAGCACGCATAGGCGCGCGAATCAGACTGATCGGACAGGTGATCCCAGCCGTGCGCAACCGCATCACATTGTCCAACCGCGAGTCGGCTAGCCCAACCACACCGCCGTCTAGCATGGCTTGCGCGACTGCTGGGTGGCCACCGACCCCTTTCGTGACGCCTGTGACACTGATCCCAACGCGTCCGAGACGGTTACACAAGAACTGGGCGTTCCGGCGTATGACCTGCGTATCGATATCTATGCGTGGTAGCGGGTTCAAACCGTCAGCGGCTCACGACACGCCTTAAGCACAGGGAAGGCATCGCACACCATATCCACCAAGGCCTGCGTTGGGCGCCGCAACGCATCGGTGACAGGCAAGCCCAACGCGGTCGTCAGTTGATTGATGGCGCTTTGAATCGCCGCATCGTCGCCCATTCCCTCATGGTTTAAGGTTAAACCAATGACCTTGGTATCGGCGAATGACTGGATAAGTGCGATTTCTTGGGCAGGGCTGGCGACAGGCATCTTAGGAAAGTCAACGCGCCACACCCGCTCAGGCGCGTGCTGGATGATCACGCCTTGTGGTTGACTGCCTCGCAGGATAGACGCCGAGGTACAAAAAGCGGGGTGACTTAAAGCGCCTTGTCCTTCAACCACAATCACATCAGGCTGCTGTTCGTCATCGGCCTTGACCACCTCCCCTTCGAGCTGACCACAAAGAAATTGCGGCGGTATCGCATCCATCGCCACGCCGTATCGCGCCCCCTGCATCAAGCCGGTTTGCCCAGTGCCCACGAGGACCGTGCGAATCCCATGGGCATTGAGTGCATCCGTCAAAATGGTGGCCGTCGTCCGCTTGCCTATGGCGCAATCGGTTCCTAGCACCGCAATGCGAACCGCCCGCACGTTCGTCACTGAGCCATCAAACACGCGCAGTTCATGGATGGGCGGCGGCTTGCGTACGTCGTGTATGGACACACCCGAGGCTTTGCTGGCGTGCACCATTTCTGTGTCCTCGCCCAAATACATATGCAACCCGCAAACAATGTTCATGCCTGAACGGATCGCTTCAAGGACCACCGCCCTATGAGCGCTGGGCAACTTGCCATCGGAGGGTGCGACACCGTAAATAAACGTCTCTGGCGTCGAGCCGGTGTGCGCAATGAGTTGAGCCAAGGACGCGAAGATGGGAATATCGTTTTTCTTACCGTCCAGTACCGTGCCACTATCTAACCCCGCGCGGGTGCTGTCCACGACCCCGATCACGGCATAGCGCTCTGAATGCCGCACCAAACCATTGGCTGTTTTACCGTCAATTTTTGCAAACTGCCCCTCACAAAAGACAGCTGCTCTTGGCATGACAGGTCCCGCATCGCGTTTTGGTGTTTTAGTAATAGTCATATAATTGCATAATATTATTATTTAATTATTATTTTACATTAGATTATAATTTTGTAGTATATAAATGCTAGAAACATTGCCAAGCTCGGATGTATATCGCATTGCGATGCTGGCTCGCGCCGGTGCCAGACCGGGGCGAGAATAGACAGTAAAATCGCATGCTGGCAGCCCCTCAGGCCTCTCTCCCACCCAACCAAAGCCTAAGGCGCATGTCGCTACCCCTAGAAATATCAGACAGCAAGCTCGGAGCCGGACTGGCCATCATGTCGGCTATTTTCTGGGGCGTCGCGGGCGCGTGCGCCCAATATGTCTTTCAAAACAAAGGCCTCACCGTTGACTGGTTGGTCAGCTTTCGCCTCCTGAGCGCGGGGGGCATCTTGCTGCTGTACGCGAAGCTACGTGGGCGGGCTGTGGGTGCGATTTGGCGAGACCAGCGTGCGTGGCCCAGTCTGCTCATCTTCGGGTTAATCGGCATGCTTGGCGTTCAGTACACCTACTTTGCAGCGATCCGCCACTCCAACGCCGCGACAGGCACGGTGCTGCAATACGTCGGTCCGACGCTGATTGTGATTTACTTTGTCATCCTGCGCCGCCGCCTCCCAACGCCAAAAGAAGCCGGGGCCGTTGTATTGGCGTTCGTGGGCACTTTGCTGCTCGCCACACATGGTGAACTCAGCAAGCTAGAGATTTCCAGCTGGGCCCTGTTCTGGGGCTTGTCCTCTGCCGTTGCGCTTGCGTTTTGCAGTATTCAACCCATGCGCTTGCTGCGCTACTACGAGGCAACGGTACTGGTTGGCTGGGCCATGCTGATTGGTGGCGTGGGCTTTAGCCTCCTGCACAACCCGTGGACGGTCCAAGGCACCTGGGAGGCATCCACCGTCGCTGCTGTCGCATTCATCGTGATCTTCGGCACCGTCATTTCCTTTGTAGGCTACCTCAATGCGGTCAAGAAAATTGGCCCAGAAAAATCCAGCCTTCTGGCATGTGGGGAACCCTTATCGGCAGCGATTACCTCCGTGGTGTGGCTCAGCGTGCCATTTGGCGTGTTCGACTGGTTGGGCGCGTTTTGCATCATCGCCACCATTGTTATTTTGAACCGCAGTCCCGCGTCAACGTCGCCGTAATAAAGGCGTGAGCAAGCGGGTCGCTTGGCACTTACTGTCTATCGCTCAATGCCTTACCAATGCGGTCTAAAAGAGCTTGGTGATGAAAGGGCTTCAAGATAAGGTCATCCATGCCGGCGGATAGACAGGCCATGCGCGCCTCATCACTACCATCCGCCGTAAAGCCAATAATGCAAGCCTTCTCGGCCCGGGAAGACTCGACCTCGGAACGCATACGTCGCGTCGCAGTTAACCCGTCTACTGTCGGCATCAGCATATCCATCAGAACGACTTGTATGGGTTGCAAGGCAAACATTCGAATGGCGTCCTCGGCATCGCTGGCGACCAAGACCGTTACGTTCGGAAAATTTTTGTTGATAAGTCGCCCGACAATCAGCAGGGTTTGCTCGCTGTCATCGACAACCAAAACCTGACCGTGCTGTGTGCGCTGAACGGGCAATGTTGCCGCAGCGCTCGGCGGTTTTGGCGCGTCAACAATTGGCAGCTGCAACGTAACTGTGAACGTGCTTCCCACGCCCATCTCACTTTGCAGCAACACATTGCCATTCATTAATCGCACCAGAGAGTAGGCAATGGGTAGGCCCAAGCCAACGCCGCCCGTGTCACGAGAAACCGAGCCACTCAGCGGTAAAAACGGATCAAATATATTTTGCTGATCTTTCTCACTGATTCCACCACCGCTATCGGTGACCGCGATAGACACGTGCACCACGCCTGCGGCTGCATCAACCACCGAACCGACATCAATAGCAATCGCCGAGTTCCGCGAGGATGCATACGCATTGCGACATAGCTCTGTCAATACCTGGGTCAAACGGCGCGGATCCAATCGCACCCACGACGGCAAGTCAGGGTCTACGCTGAGTGTCACACGGCGTGTTATCTGGGACTCTTCCCGCACAAAATCTGGACTAGCCAAGACCGCTACAAGGTTGTCAAAGAACCCAGGCAACGCCACCTGAACGACGTTTAAACCCAGCCTACCCGCAAACAATGCGGCATAGTCAAGCAAGTTGTCGACCGAGCGCAATAGCTGCCAGATGGACACTTGCACCTCACCCAGTCCTGCCTCATTTTTAATGGGGTCGATACCCGCGGTATCCACATCCTCCAGCGCCATAGACATCGCGTGAACCGGCGCGCGCAACTCATGACTCACACTCGCAACAAATTCGCGCTGGTGATAGTTGGCCGTTGAGAGCACCTGAATGGAGTCAATCAACTTTTTACGTTTGGCACGCAGATCGGATAAGAAGCGCCCGTACACCGCCACACGTAAAACAGGAACCAGAGAAAAACTGCCCGCAAGACCAAAGTAAAGGAGCAAGGGCCAAAAAGCATTCGCCTCCATGACTTCCACACTGGGGATCATCAAATAGCCGCTACCTTGCACCCAACCGATACCAAAAATCGTGACCAAAATCAGTGGTACGAAAATTTTCATGCAAGGTATCTCAAGCACAACCATCAGCAAGGGGACCGCAAAGAAAAAGCACGTTGCACTGCTTCCAATGCCCCCCGACCACAGAACAAGTACCGTGGTCGCCAAGTGGCAAGAAAAGGCGAATGTATAAATGACGGCGATGTCACGCCATTTAAAAATACGGCCGCCCATTAACAGTAAGCACTGAATCACACCCAATCCCAGATACATCCATTGAAGCAAGGGTGCGGGGGCAAAAACTGCATACAGAAAAGAAAAAACGGCTCCGGCCAAAATCACCAGATCAATAACGTTGCGCACACCACTATTTACAAGTGCCCATAACCAAGCAGGCTTGTTTTGCGCAAACCAATCACCGTCTTCATCACCCTCGCTACCCTTGCGCTTAGCCGCCCCCCCAGTGGCCTGCGTGGCCTGCGCGCCCTGCCTAAGATTCGGTGTGCTCCACTTAGCCGCATCTAGCGGCGCGACTCGTAAGGCGGCGCCAGTAGAAACGGTAGGTACCGTCGGTGTCAACACAGACACCATTTTTTCGAGTATTGCGGCATGTACGAACGGCTTCGTTACCACCCCTTGTATCCCGGCGGCTTCGCAGGCGCTAGCTGTTTGATCACTGGTATCTGCCGTCACGGCCAGCACAGGCCCCATGTAGTCACCAGAGGCACGTAACCGTCGGGTCGCTTCAAGCCCGCCCATCACCGGCATCAATAAGTCCATCAAAATAATGTCTATGTCGTGGGCTTTGGCTAACTCAATCGCCTCACAGCCATTCTCGGCCTCAAACACCACCGCATCCACCACACGTGACTGCAAGAGCCTGGTGAGTACCGTACGGTTTATTTTCACGTCATCAACAATCAAGACACGCAGGCCTTTCAGCCGAACAGCGACATCCGTCCGGATAAGTGTTGGGCTGACGGCAGGCAGGTTTGAAATGGGCATATCGAGCTGAAAGCCAAATGCGCAGCCCTCACCGAGACGACTTGTGACGGATATATTTCCGCCCATCACCCTGACAATCGCTTGCGATACAGACAGACCAATACCGTTGCCACCGTAGCCTTCACGTGTGGAGAGACTCGTCTTCGATGCCCTTTCAAAGACGGCTGTTATTTGCTCTTCCGTTAAGCCTATCCCTGTATCGGTAACGAGAAATCCGATGGATGCGATACCACTAGCCTGATTGATGTCCATCAAATCAATCTGCAGCACGATTTGACCTTTGCTCGTGAACTTCGACGCGTTGCTCAATAAATTGATGATCACTTGCGTCAGGCGATCGCTATCAAACAATAGTCGCAGGGGGATACGTTCGTCGTATTTAACGAGAAACGACACGTTCTTTTGACGTGAGGTCTTACCAAAAATTTTGGGGAATTTTTGAGTCCATTCTTCAAGATCGTTTGGTTGCGCCGTCAAAACAAACGAACCAACCTGCAACCGCGACAGATCAAGCAAGTCGTCGATAACCGTGACCAGGTGCTTAGAGGAGTGCCCTAAATCGCTCAACAACTCGCGGTTTCTACTCGTCAACGAGAGTCCGGTTGGTGGGGTCTGTATAAACCCCATGACCGCATTCAAGGGGGTTCGGAGCTCGTGACTCACAGCGGACACAAAATTTGCGTGAGCTTGACGCGCTTTCAGAATTGATCGCTGCGTGTTCTCAATCTTCTTGATGCGCTTCGCCTGAAAAACCAATAGCCATTTTTGGATCATCAAAGCGGTGGTTGGCAGTCCAAACAAGAATATCGCCAGAAGGAATAATTTAATCCCCGCGACGGCGACAGGCGTCGTATGGATAGGTGCCCAATCGATGAGACCCACATTGCCGACCGCATACAGCGCGATGCCGCCAACAACCCCAATGCCGGCCACAAGGTAGACCGTTCGAACACCAAATATCCAAAGGATTGGCGTACCCAGCGCCACCATCCAAATGGCGCCAACGCCCCAAATACCGCCGTCATGCACCGCCGTTATAAAGGCATGAAAGAACGTGATGAAGGCCAACGCAACTGCCGCCACTCGCCAGGGCAAATGTAGCCACTGTCTTGCAATAAAAATGAGCAAGACTATCCCGAGAAATAGCTTTACAAAACCAATCGCTACCTCGCTGAGGTACAGCCACAGATAGGGAAACACGATGGCGAGACCCAGGAGATTAAAGGCCGTCAGTACCTGGTTGGGGTCGCCTTTCGCCGTCATCAACAAGATGCGGAAAGCTTTGAAACGGAGCGTGGACAGTTTCAGCATATGGCTACGTAAAAAAGCCAACGGTCTGAGCAATACCTGCAGTCTGGTCAGCGTGTAAGGCTAGTCTTCGCACTCTTTTGGAAGTTGTTAGTAAATAGTTATCAAATAAGTTAAGTTAACTCAAAAGATATCATATTCTAGCGAATGCGATATTTGTAGTATTTTGGTAATAAAAATAATAGCAATTTGTATTATTTAAAGGTATATTGTATTTATACAATGTATATCTAAGTGCCTAATTTGGAACTTCTTTAGACCTTTCTAATGGACTAATCCAAGCAATAGTCTAATTTATAAATAATATATTAGTGTTACTTTATGAGTTGAATCGGCATGCATGAAGCCGCCGTCCGCCTTCCAAAGCCGGACGGCTAAGGCCCGCGCCTTATGCAGGCTTGGGTGCAACCTCTAACCCACCCAGGTAGAAGCGGTTGTGCGTTGGTGAAATGATGAGCTCATTGATGCAGCTGCGCGCGGGCATACAGGCGATAAACCCGATGGCATCGCCCATATCCTCAGGCTGAACCATCTGATCGAGCTGATCTTGCGAGGGCGGCACAGGCCGCTTGAGCATGATGGGGGTCGCGACTTCACCCGGCAAAATTGAACTTGCTCGAATACCGTTGCCACACTCCTCCATATTGATTGACTCGGTGAGTGCGATCACCGCGCGCTTAGTCGCGTTATAGGCGGGTCCCGTTAACTTGCTAGCGTACAAACCAGCCCACGATGACACGTTAATGATGAGCCCGCCGCCCTGCGCACGCATGGTGGGTAGCACCGCATGCACGCAATAAAACGAACCTGACAGATTTACCCGAACCACATCGTCCCAAGCGTCAATAGCCAACACATCTAAGTTACGACGTGGCGTGTTGATGCCTGCACTGTTCACCAAAATATCAATGCGCTTGTGACGGCTAACAATATCATCAGCCACCGCTTTAACGGCCGCGCTATCCGCCACATCAAGCAAGACGGCCTCCGCACTGCCCAACGCCTGCAGCGCGGTTAGTGCACTGGCGTTGGTCTCTTTATTACGGCCAGAAATAATCACGTGTGCGCCTGCCTTTACCAGCGCCGTCGCACCCGCTAAACCAATACCACTGCCACCGCCGGTGATCCACACTACTTGCCCATTGAGAGAATTTTGCATACCAAGGTCTCCTGTTTTGTTTATGCCTGAAACGCAGTCTATGGCGCTCGGTGCCCCAAGCACCAAGGTCACGCCAACTTACTACGCCGACATCTTCCTCTGCACCTGAAAAGTCCCCCGTCTCCTGCGCAACACCGCACGCGCCATGAACACTGAAACCGGTCACGGATGCCCTGGGCGACAAACGATTACGATAGGGCGCTTAACAAACAACGTTCCTGCACAGACACGGATTAACGCCTTATGCAAAACGGTCTCATTCTTTTCGCTCACGGCTCTCGCGACCCCTTATGGCGCCTCCCACTAGAGAGCTTGGCCACCGCCATTGCCCACGATTTACCCCAGACGTCGGTGCGATGCGCCTATCTTGAGCTGTGCGAGCCCGATTTAGAACACGTTGTATCCGAGATGGTTGCGCAGGGCGCACAGCAGTTAACGGTACTGCCCATGTTCTTTGGTGTCGGCAAACACGCACGCGAAGACTTGCCAGAGATCATCCGCACACTGCAAGCCACATGGCCGCAATTGGCCCTGACATGTGAACCGGCCGTTGGCGAACACCCCCTGCTGAAACAAGCCATCGTCCAGATAGCCAAACAAGCCAATTAAGGCCGGCCAGGCCGATGCATATATTTATATCGACATAAGGATATGATTAATATGTAGTTTGAGATATAAAGCCCCGTCGATACAGTTCGGGGCATGCAAGACACCGCGCTCATACTCAGCGGCCTCATCATCGGGGCCATCATCGGTCTCACCGGTGTCGGGGGAGGCTCGCTCATGACCCCCTTGCTGATTATGGGGTTTGGCGTGAATCCGGCCATCGCGGTCGGAACCGACTTGTTGTTTGCCGCCGCCACCAAGTTGGGAGGAACGGTTAGGCTAGCCCGCGAACGCCTGATCGCTTGGCGTGCCGTTGGCCTCTTGAGTGTAGGCTCCCTACCCGCTGCCCTGCTGACCATGGCGGTTTTGCAGCACCTAGGCCCATCCAGCGCAGAAACCGAGCAACTCATACGGCAGGTACTTGGCGTCGCGTTATTGCTAACTGCGCTGGCCACACTGCACAACGTACTCGCCTCCCAACGTAAAAAAAACGCGGTGCTTGCCAACAACGGCCTAGCAGGGGCAGCAGGGGCAGCAGATTTAGCCGATACAGCGAATGCGACGCCCGCACACTGGGCGCTTCCCGTTCTGTTTGGCGCGCTCATAGGCTCGGTGGTCACGCTCACCTCCGTCGGTGCTGGTGCCATTGGGGTTACCGCGTTACTCATCTTATTTCCACGGTTGGCAATCCAACGCATCATTGCCGTCGACCTCGCCTACGCGGTCCCGTTGACGTTGTTCGCTGGCTTGGGGCACGCCAGCCTCGGTCAGGTTGACTGGCATCTCTTGGGCTTGCTCTTATGCGGCTCGCTACCAGGCATTTGGCTCGGTAGCCGACTACTCAAATCACTCAATCCGCAGGTGACCCGCACCCTCCTTTCCACTTTGCTTGCAACCATTGGCATCAAGCTCCTTGCTTGGTGACCTCGGTAAACCTATGTATCAATACACCCCCTTCGACAAACAATTCGTGCAACTGCGCGCGACGCAATACCGCGACCAACTCACGCGATGGCAGGCAGGCGATCTCTCTGAGGATGCGTTCAAGCCCTTGCGCCTACAAAACGGTTGGTATGTGCAGCGCTTTGCTCCCATGCTGCGTGTGGCTGTCCCCTACGGCGAGCTATCCAGCCCACAACTGCGTGCCTTGGCGACCATCGCGAGAGACTATGACCATAAGGACCTGACGGCGATGGACACCAGCAATGCCGGGCTGAGCGACGTCGCCATGCTCCCTGACCATTGCGCCCACTTCACCACGCGTCAAAACGTGCAGTTCAATTGGATTCCCCTATCCAAAAGTGCCGATGTCATGGACTTGCTCGCCAGCGTATCCATGCACGGCATTCAAACAAGTGGCAACTGCATCCGCAACATCACCACCGACGCCTTTGCAGGCATCGCACCTGACGAGGTCGCTGACCCACGACCCTACTGCGAGATTATTCGACAGTGGAGCACCCTACACCCAGAGTTTGCGTTTCTTCCCCGCAAATTCAAAATCGCCATCAGTGGCGGTACAGAGGATCGCGCGGCCACCGGCTGGCACGACGTGGGCTTACGCCTGCTACGCAGTGTCGATGGCGACATTGGATTTCAAGTCAGCGTTGGCGGCGGTATGGGCCGCACCCCCGTTATCGGAACGGTACTCAAGACGTTTTTACCCGCCAACCAAATCATGAATTATTTGGAAGCCGTGGTCCGCGTCTACAACCGTTGGGGGCGGCGTGACAACATCTATAAAGCCCGAATAAAAATACTGGTTAAGGCGCTAGGAGCCACCTACATCGAAGAGGTCAACCAAGAGTTCGAAGACATTGTGTTGAAAGACGGTGCAAAACACACCATCACTGACGCCGAGTTTGCGCGTGTTAGCGCGATGTTTACGGCAGCCGACCGACGTTGCGACCAACTGTCTGCTGAGAAAAAAATAAGCAGCATCTTAAGTGCAGCGGCAAGCGACGACACGGAGTTTAGTCAGTGGCTTATACACAATGTACGCAGTCACAAAAACCCAGATCTCCGCGCCGTCACCTTGTCATTCAAGCGTTTCGGCTTCGCACCGGGTGACGCCTCTGCCAAGCAACTCGACGCCGCGGCCGACTTAGCCGAGCGGTTTAGTTCTGGCGAAGTACGCGTCACGCACGCGCAAAACTTGGTTTTACCTTGGGTTCGCTGTGACGAACTCCCTGAGCTATGGCGCGCCGCACGCGCGTTGGGACTAGCCAAGCCAAACGTCGGCTTGCTAACCGACATGATTGCTTGCCCAGGCGGTGACTTTTGTAGTCTCGCCAACGCCCGCTCACTGCCGCTTGCATCGTTGATAGCCAATCGCTACAAAGACTTGGACGAGTTGGATGACATTGGCCCGATTGATCTGCACATCAGTGGATGCATCAACTCATGTGGTCACCACCACAGCGGCCATATCGGCATACTCGGCATCGATAAAGATGGCCAAGAGTGGTATCAAGTCACGCTGGGTGGCTCAGATGGCACACGCCTCTCTGGTATCCCGACACCCGGAAAAGTTATTGGGCCCGCGTTTGCGGCTGATGAGGTCGTCGATGTGATTGACGCCCTCATCACAACCTACAGCGGCCAACGCCTGGCGGGTGAATACTTCATACAAACATTGAAGCGCATTGGGCACGACCCCTTCAAAGCGTCAGCGAATGCCGTGCGCACCTCGACAAATCGAAGCAAGCCAGCCACGGCTCACGATGCACCGCCCACAGCCACCTCTACCGCATAACCAGGGTGTCCAACATGCAACTATTCCTATCCAACAGCGCGCAAGACACCTTGGCGGCCAGCTTACAGGTCGCGAATGACACAGAGGTGTCCGCGCTTGATCTCTCACAGGTGTCGGCAATCGCCCTGCACTTTCCGAAATTTACCGATGGCAGAGCCTACTCTCAGGCGCACCACCTGCGCGTGCGCGCCGGCTTTGGTGGCGCACTGATCGCTTGGGGCGATGTTCTGGTTGACCAACTGCCTCAGATGCGTCGATTGGGTTTTAGCCATGCGCTCTTGCGCGATGACCAGTCACTCGATGTCGCCCGGTCAGTGCTAGCGCAATTCACCGCTTTCTACCAAGGCGATGTGCATGAGCCCGACCCCATTTTCATACGCGAACAAAGCGCCGTTGCTGCGGTGGTGGGAGATACGGCATGAATGCGATCAGTCGTTATGCACAGGCGAGCGTCGGCTACACCGCGAAAGTACAGGCCAGCCTTGACCTGCTGACACAAACGCGTCACGACCACGCAGGCGCTTGGACCCAGGCAAACAGCTTGGGCGCCGAAGATGTGGTGATCACGCACCTCATGCACCTGAGCGGCTGGCTACATCAGGCAGACGCTAGCGTGTTCGTACTGAATACGGAAAAACTACACGAACAAACCATTGCACTTATTTCACAAATCGAGCGGCGTTACAGCATCACGGTAAAGCAATTTAAGCCTGAAGCGGTTCAAACGATTGCGCTGGTCGAACGCATCGGCGAGAACGGCATATTTGAATCCAAAGACAAGCGTTTGTCGTGCTGTGACGTTAGAAAAATGCAACCCTTGTCCAAGGCCTTAGCCGGCCAAGTGGGCTGGCTCACCGGACTTCGCCGTGAACAATCTATGGGCCGCGCACAGGTGAATAGCCTAGAGCAGGATGGCCCACGCTTAAAGCTCAACCCGCTTGTCAATTGGTCTTGGGGCGATGTCTGGGCATTTATTGCCGAGCACGACTTGTCGTATAACGCGTTGCACGACGATTTCTTTCCCAGCATTGGCTGTGCCCCTTGCACGCGCGCGATCAGCCTAGGTGAAGACTTCCGTGCCGGTCGCTGGTGGTGGGAGGCCAATGACGGCCAATCACCAGCAAAAGAATGCGGCCTGCATGTGCAACCCACTACCACTACCTCCACTACCACCACCACTTCAACGACGGTATCGCAAGGAACGACGATATGAACGCCATTGCAGAACAAGCCTTACTCGGCAGCGCCGTGAGCAACAGCCACCTGGACGGCTTGGAGTCAGAGACCATTTTTCTACTGCGTGAGGTCGCCGCCAGTTTTGAGCGTCCCGCCCTGTTATTTTCTGGTGGAAAAGACTCACTCGTCATGCTCAAGTGCGCTGAAAAAGCATTTGGTATCGGCGGCATTCCCTTTCCGTTGCTCATGATTGATACCGGTCACAACTTTTCCGAGGTGACCGAGTTCAGAGACCAACGGGCTGCTGAACTCGGTGCACACCTGATTGTTCGCAATGTGGAAGACTCCATGGCGCGCGGAACTGTCCGCTTACGAAACCCCTCGGAGCCAAGAAACGCACACCAATCCGTCACCCTGCTTGAGGCCATTGACGAATTTCGATTTGACGCACTCATTGGCGGTGCCCGCAGAGACGAAGAGAAAGCGCGCGCAAAGGAGCGCATCTTCTCCCACAGAGACAGCTTTGGACAATGGCAACCCAAGGCGCAACGGCCGGAGTTGTGGCAACTATTTAATAACAAGCTCCATCCCCAAGAGCATTTCCGTGTGTTCCCTATCTCTAACTGGACCGAGCTAGATGTGTGGCAATACATAGAGCGCGAGCGTATCGCACTGCCCGCTCTGTACTACAGCCACGAGCGCGAGGTCATTAACCGAAGGGGCATGTTGGTGCCCGTTACTGACTTAACGCCGCCGCAACCGGGTGAGGTCACGGAGCGCATCAGCGTTCGGTTTAGAACCGTTGGCGACATAACATGCACCTGCCCAGTCCGCAGTGATGCACAAACCGCGGCAGACATTGTTAGTGAGACCTTGGGCGTTACGGTAAGCGAGCGTGGCGCTACCCGTATGGATGATCAAACGTCAGAAGCCTCAATGGAAAAAAGAAAAACCGAAGGTTATTTTTAATATGAACGCCCTCACATTTATTACTTGCGGGTCCGTTGACGATGGGAAAAGCACACTCATCGGTCGCCTATTAATGGACAGCAAGGCCGTCCTTTCCGACCAGCTCGCGAGTGCATCACGCAGAAACAGCCTGACGGGAAACGGCGAGCAACCCGACCTCGCTGCGTTCACCGATGGACTGCAGGCCGAACGCGAGCAAGGCATCACCATCGATGTGGCTTGGCGCTATTTTTCAACGCCAATTCGAAAATACATCATCGGTGACACACCTGGGCACGAGCAATACACCCGGAACATGGTGACAGCGGCAACCAATGCCGACGCCGCCGTCGTTATCGTTGACGCCACCAAATTAGATTGGCAACAAGCAGGGCTGTCGCTGCTACCCCAAACGCGTCGGCACACGCTGCTACTCAAGCTACTCCGCGTCGACTCCGTCGTGTTTGCGGTTAACAAACTAGACGCTGTGGCTGACGCGGCGATGGCCTTCGCGCATATCGGGAACGCCTTGCGCTTATTTAGTCAGGAAGCCGGTATCAACGCACCATCTATCGTGCCCATCTCCGCGCTACAAGGCTATAACGTCGTATCGCACACAGAAGAATGGGCCGGTTACAACGGCCCCAGCTTGCTGGAATTACTAGAGACCCTGCCCACGCGTAACCAGATTGATCTCGACACGGCTCACGCAGTCGAAGCCAAGGCCAAGGCCTCATCACCAGACACAAGGGATACGGGGGATACGGAGCATACGCCGCACTTCAACGTACAGTGGGTGGAGCAACGCGCGGCCACACCTAAGCAACCCACCGGGCGCCGCATTTACTGGGGACGGCTAGTCGCTGGCCAATTACGCGTCGGTGACGTGCTGCGCGTTGACACCAGTGGTGAAACGGCGACTGTCGCGACAGTGTGGAGTGATGTACGCGCGGATCTCGCCAGCACCCTCGTTGACTCGGGCCGTTCTTATGGCCTCGTCTTAGACCGAGAGCTTGATATTTCTCGTGGCGATTGGCTACTCGCGCCCGCAGCGGACCTGGGGCAACAGCAGGTCACCGCCAGCGTCGCTTGGCTAGACAACACCCCCATGCGTGTGGGCGGAAGTTATTGGGCGCTCCATGGCCACCGTTGGACCAAAGCGCGTGTGACCGCCATCGATCACCAGATCGATATCCAAACGCTTGGCACCGCACCCGTTCAGCAGCTAGACGCCAACGGCATTGGTCAGGTACGCATTCAATTTCAAGCCAAACTCCCGGTCAAACCATACGCAATCAGCCGAGGTTTGGGCAGCCTTATTTTGGTTGATGTCACAACGCACGCCACCGCGGGTGCGGTGCTCGTCACAGAGGTGGCCGCGTCCTAACGCAGCGCACGTAAGCATAAGCATAAGCATAAGCATTTAACAAGAAAACACCATGACACATGTCGTTACAGAAGCGTG
>JABBAS010000046.1:33241-34377 GCA_018607835.1 Methylobacillus sp.
TAAGCATAAGCATTTAACAAGAAAACACCATGACACATGTCGTTACAGAAGCGTGCATTCGCTGCAAATACACCGATTGCGTGGACGTATGCCCCGTGGACTGCTTCCGCGAGGGCCCCAACTTTCTCACCATTGACCCCGATGAGTGCATCGACTGCGCAGTCTGCATCCCCGAATGCCCGGTATCGGCCATTGTTGCCGAAGAGGACTTGCCTGCAGACCAACTACACATGATCCAACTCAACGCAGAGCTCGCCAGAGCGCCAAGCTGGATAACCATCACCAAGCGAAAAGAACCCCAGCCTGACGCCGATGATTGGCGCGAGATTCAACCCAAACTGCACGAGCTGGTTCGATAACCACGCCATGAAACACACCTCGCTGATGACATCAACCCCTCGCGCAATGGGATCTTGCACTTTGGTGGGCGCAGGGCCCGGAGACCCTGACTTGTTAACCATCAAGGCCGCTAAAGCCATTGGCAAGGCAAGCGTTATCTTCGTTGATGACTTGGTCAACGATGCTGTGCTGGCGCACGCTGACGCATCAGCGCGCATTGTCTACGTGGGTAAACGCGGTGGTTGCAAGAGCACGCCGCAAGCCTTCATTCAGAAGCTCATGCTAAAAGCCGCTCGTGAAGGCGAATCGGTGGTGCGATTGAAAGGCGGCGACCCGTTCATCTTTGGCCGTGGCGGCGAGGAGGTTGAGTACCTGCGCGCGCATGGCATAGAGGCAGCGGTGGTTAACGGCATTACGGCGGGTCTCGCAGGTCTCAGTAGCTTGAATGCCCCGCTAACCCATAGAGATCACGCGCAAGGTGTGTTGTTTGTGACCGGCCACAATAAACCAGGCCACGATACCAACGACTGGCCCACCATTGCGGCGACCGCAGCCCGTTGCCGCTTGACCTTGGTCATCTACATGGGCATACGCGGCGCGGCCCCGATTGAATCGGGCCTGCTAAACGGACTGCCCGCAGACACGCCAGTAGCGGTCATTGAGAACGCAAGCCTCACCAACCAACGTGAGGCGTTGTGCACCTTGGGCACACTCACGACCACCATCGCGCAGCAGCAACTCAGCAGCCCCAGCGTGATCGTTGTGGGCGATGTGGTGAAGGTCACCCGTGACTGGGC
>JABBAS010000046.1:34477-36084 GCA_018607835.1 Methylobacillus sp.
AAGATCATCGCTAACGCAGCGATAAAGAGTCCTAAAAATAAGCCACCGAGTGCCCCAAGTATCGAATACTTAATGGATTGCTTTATCGCCTCGAAACCATGCCCTTGTACGTGAGCCTCACCAGTAAGCTCGTAGAGGGAACCTAGCTTACCTAACCTCGTCGAACGAGACAGCTCCACGATGCGCTTCATTATTTCGCTTTGAGTCGCGAGCTCTCCAACAACGTAGTCGACTTCTTTTTTCAATGCTTTGGTGACGGACTCTGTATCTGCGTTGCTCGTTTTAGGCTGGTTCAACGCTTTCAACATACCCTCCAAGCGTTGCTTTTCTGTTATCAGGTCTGCACCGCGCAGAGACAGATCTTTGCTTTCATTTAAAAGCGCTTGCTTGTACTTTGCATCAGATAGCTCATCCCCAATACCCATCAACTTAGACAGGAAGTCAGCCCCAAACTGAGGCGAGTAATTTCTCAAATTATCATTTGGCGCCTCGTTGCGGTCTCGTTGCGGTGACGTGGTGTTGGTGTACTCGCGATACACCTGACTAACAATTTCTGATTTTCTTTCTGCCTCTGCGATGCCCTCTTCTAATACGAGAATTCGGCTTCTCAAATACAAATCTGCCGAGTCGCTTGACACCCTTGTTGGCGCGAATACGAATGAACGCTGCAGCACGTTTAAGTGAAAGTTCTCTAAATTATTTATATGAGCAACCACGTCGCCCAGCGTGTTCCCAGTTTCTTTGTCTTTAAAAACGCCAACGACAGAATCGCCTTGAAGTTCTCTCGCTGCATCTTTGAGCTGCTTCGCAAATTCTCGTAAGTAATCACCCACAACAACGTACTCTGCGTTCGTCAGAAGATAAGTGTCCAACTGACTCGGTACGACAACCGCCAAATTTAGAACGCCATACTCCTGTATGCTTTTCTCCGCCCACACCTTGGGTATGTCGGCCAACACTTTTGCAGCCAGCGAACGCGAGACCTCTGTTGCCGAAGCCCCACTCCACTCCAAATTCAGAAAGCGCCCAGCACCATTCTTCAACTCTTGTTGATACTGCTCAGTCAATTTTTGCCGCTCAACCGAATCTATTTTTTTGTTGCTAAGTAGCGATGCAAACTTGTCTTCAATCGCGCGCTGGTTCGGATCCCAAGCATAGACATTGATAGATGACAGAAAGGCCTCCAACGACACACCGTGCTTGGACAGCATATTTCTGCTGTACACAGCGGTGAGTACTTTGGACGAGATGACGTCAGTTGGCGTAAATTTTGTTCCATTCGGATACTGTCCGAGTTCTGCGCCCTTAAAGTTCAGCTTCATTTTTTCAGACGTGACAGACTCAAATAAGCTATTCGAATGTTTTGCAATGCCATACAAGCCGGCACCTACAAAGCCAATCAGCACCACCACCAGGACCAACAAGCGCTTTTTCCAAAAACCTTCAAAAACCGTTAAAAGATCAATTTCATCGTCATACTTTTCGATGTGTTCAGACACTGACACCACCCATCATCAAGCTGATAAACGCGTATGTCGACGCGCAAAAGCCGACAAAAACCACGCCAACGAGACCTTGCGCGCTGACCGTAAGTCGAGTCCTGTTGC
>JABBAS010000005.1 GCA_018607835.1 Methylobacillus sp.
AGCCAAAGCATTAACCACCTCGGCCGCAACCGAGTTATTGGTTTCAAATAGCCACCAGCTGTCGGATACCGCGGGACGACATCTCTGATCCGGCACCAGCGGCGACAACTTCTCCTCGCTCTATGACCACAAAGCGGTCTGCCAAAGCTTCGGCGAAGTCGTAGTACTGCTCGACCAACACAATGGCCATCTCACCCCGATCCGCCAACATACGAATCACCCGGCCAATGTCTTTGATGATGCTGGGCTGAATACCTTCGGTCGGCTCGTCCAATATCAAGACCTTGGGCTGCGACGCCAAGGCGCGGGCAATTGCCAGCTGCTGCTGCTGTCCCCCAGACAAATCACCACCGCGGCGATGCAGCATCTGCTGCAATACGGGAAACAACTCAAACAACTCTGACGGTATCGGCGTCGCGGCCGACTTGTTGGCTAGGCCCATCAACAGATTTTCCTGTACGGTCAGGCGCGGGAAGATTTCCCTCCCCTGCGGAACATATCCCAGTCCGAGCTTGGCACGCTCATACGGATTGGCAGCGCTCATCTCGACACCGTCGACGGTCATGCGACCACTCTTAATCGGTACGAGTCCCATCAACGATTTGAGCAAGGTCGTCTTACCCACGCCATTTCGCCCTAACACCACGGTGACCTCGCCGCGCCGCGCACTGAAACTGACGTCCCTCAAGATGTGGCTACTGCCGTAATACTGCTGAATGCCGTCGATACGGAGCAACGGCGCAGCGTCTGGGAGGGTGGATGGTGTTGCGTTCACATTAACGTCCTAAATAAACCTCAATCACGCGCTCGTCGGCTTGCACCTGATCGAGCGTGCCCTCTGCAAGTACGGCCCCATCGCAGAGCACGGTGATCTTTTCTGAAATGGCACGAATAAAAGCCATGTCGTGCTCGACCACCATCAAAGAGTGCTTACCCTTGAGACGCAAGAAAAGCTCGGCCGTGCGCTCGGTTTCCTCATCTGTCATTCCCGCCACGGGTTCATCTAACAACAGCAACTGCGGCTCTTGCATCAGCAACATGCCAATTTCCAACCACTGTTTTTGACCATGACTAAGCGTGCCCGCCTGGCGCGCCGCACTATCGAGCAACAGAATGGTACTGAGCACGCTGTAGAGCCGATCCCTCTGCTCGCCATTAAGCGTAAAGGACAGACTCGCCCAGACTCGCTTGTCACACGCCAACGCCAACTCCAAGTTTTCAAAAACGCTGAGGTGCTCAAAGACCGTGGGCTTTTGGAACTTGCGACCAATACCCATCGCGGCAATCTCTGCCTCGCGGTGACGCAACAGATTGATCGTGCTGCCAAAAAACACCTGCCCGCTATCGGGACGCGTCTTACCAGTGATGATGTCCATCATGGTGGTCTTACCCGCGCCGTTTGGACCGATGATGCAGCGCAATTCCCCCGGCGCGATATCCAACGACAGGCCATTGATGGCTTTGAAGCCATCAAAACTGACATGAACATCCTCTAGGTAGAGAATGCGCCCGTGCGTGAGATCTACCTCCCCTGGAACTGCAATGCGGCTAAAGCCCGCGGTGCGGCCACCCGACAGGGTGTTCTCCCGCGCACGCGCTTGCTTGTACTTGGCCAAGCGCTCGGCACCGGCCGCCATTTGACTTGGGATCATGCGGCACCTCCTTTACCGAACTTCGCGAGTCCTTTTCGAACAAGCCCGACCACGCCTGCTGGCATGTACAAGGTCACCACAATGAACATGGCACCCAAGACGTATAACCAGAACTCAGGGAACGCCACGGTAAGCCAACTCTTAGCTCCGTTCACAATAAAGGCGCCAACGATGGGACCAATCAGCGTCGCGCGACCACCAACAGCGGCCCAAATCGCCATCTCGATGCTGTTGGCTGTGCTCATCTCGCTCGGGTTGATGATGCCCACCTGCGGTACGTAAAGCGCGCCTGCAATACCGCACATCACTGCGGAGATGGTCCAAATGGTGAGTTTGTAGGGCAAGGGGTTATAGCCGCAGAAGGTCACGCGACTCTCGGCATCGCGAATCGCTTGCAAGATACGACCGAATTTACTGCGCACCAACCAACGAGCTCCCACATAAAACGCGAGCAAGATCGTGCCCGTTAAAACGAATAAGGTCATTCGCATACCCGTTGTCGCGATGGGTAAGTCCAGGATGCGCTTGAAGTCGGTAAAGCCGTTGTTCCCACCAAAACCAGTTTCGTTTCGGAAGAACAGCAGTAAGGCGGCGAACGTGAGCGCTTGCGTGATGATAGAGAAATAGACCCCCTTGATCTGCGAGCGGAA
Source organism: Methylobacillus sp. (assembly GCA_018607835.1). GTDB lineage: Bacteria > Pseudomonadota > Gammaproteobacteria > Burkholderiales > Burkholderiaceae_C > RS62. The sequence goes on from JABBAS010000005.1 coordinate 2,303, forward strand.
AGCAAAGTACCCGAACACAAATGCAACAAAACCCGGCACGAGAACGACTAGCAAAAGGGTTGCTGCGAAGCTATCAGACAGCGACCAATGCCAGGGGAGCTCCTTCCAGTCAAGAAAGACCATGAAGTCTGGCAACTCACTTTTGTAGTTCCCGTCAACACCGATTTGGCGCATCAGATACATACCCATCACATAGCCCCCAAGAGCAAAGAATAGGCCATGGCCCAAACTCAGAATGCCGCTGTAGCCCCAAATTAAGTCGATGGCCAAGGCGCAGATGGCATAGCACATGATTTTTCCGATCAGTCCCACCGCGTAGTCACTGAGGTGCAAAACATGCCCCTCAGGCACTAATAGGTTCAGCACGGGCGCCAGCACACCAACCACCAGCAACGCGAACAAAAAGACGGCCCAACCCGCGCGACTAAGCAGTGGCACCTGTGCGGGCAAGACAAATATCTGCGTATTGTTTTTGGTTGTGTCATGTTTCATGATTGCGCACTCCTCCCCTTCATCGCAAAGATGCCTTGTGGCCGTTTTTGAATGAAGATGATGATGAAAATTAACACGGCGATTTTGGCCAACACTGCGCCCGCCCATCCTTCAATAAACTTGTTCAATACACCCAAACCGAGCGCTGCGTAAACCGTCCCAGCCAACTGGCCAACGCCGCCTAAGACCACGACCATGAAAGAGTCAACGATGTAGTTTTGACCCAGGTCTGGACCTACGTTGCCAATTTGACTCAGGGCACAGCCCGCCAAACCCGCAACGCCAGACCCTAGGGCGAAGGCGTAGGTGTCGACGCGTGCGGTGTTCACACCCATGCATGCCGCAATGGGTCGGTTTTGCGTGACCCCGCGCACGAAAAGACCTAGGCGTGTCTTGCTGATAAGTAGCGCCACGCCGAGCAATACAGCGATCGTAAAGATAATGATCAAGATGCGGTTCCAGGGCAAACTTAAATTGCCCATCAGCAGCACACTGCCACTCATCCACCCGGGGTTTTCCACACCTACGTTTTGGGCGCCAAACAGGGTCCGTACGGTCTGCATCAAAACCAAGCTGATACCCCACGTGGCAAGTAGTGTTTCTAGGGGCCGGCCATACAAGAAACGGATGACACATCGCTCCATCAATACACCAACCAAGGCGGAAGTCAAAAAAGCCACCGGCATCGCCACCCACAGGTAGAGGTCAAAGAAGTCAGGTAACCATTGCCTGAAGGCCACATGAACCAACCAGGTTGCGTAGGCACCAATCATGATGAGCTCGCCGTGAGCCATGTTGATCACACCCATCAAGCCGTAGGTGATGGCCAAACCAAGCGCTGCCAACAAAAGAATAGAGCCCAAGCTGACACCAGTAAACAACTGCGCCAACACGTTGCTGAACAACAAAGCTCGATCGACGGCCGCGAGAGATGCCTTCAGCGTTTTCTGAACACCCTCGTCCAGCTCGCTCGCCTGCGCTTGCAAGAGCAACGGCCGAACAACGGCGCGCTTAGCCTCACCCAGCTTGCGTGCAGCGTCTAAGCGCACCGCGACATCGTCGCTTTGCAGGGCAACCGCCGCACTTGCTAGCAGCAACAGCTGCTGCGTTTCGTCCGAGAGCTTTGGCTGGGCAAGCGCCCGCTGCAACAGAGGGAGCTGTGAGAGTTGCGGGTCGTCAAAGGCGCCCCGTTGCAGAATGCGCGCGGCAGCCAATTGCTGGTCGGGTGTACCGCGCAGCACATCGACACCTGCAAGCGCCACCTCAATAGCCCCGCGCAAGCGGTTGTTTACTGACGCATCTTCTGCCATGTCAGTGAGCCTCACGGGCGCACCGCTTACCGCGTCAACGGCCTGCTCGTCGTTCGCAATCAGCACCGTCTCTTCCTGAATGCGCACACGGTCCTCCCCTAGAGCGCGTATCAGCGCATGCGCTTGCGCGTCGTCGCCGGCTGAGAGCTGGCTCATCAACGCAATGCGCTCATCGTTATCGCCGGTCGCCAGCAGCAGCGCATCTGCGGCCGTTAGCGCCTGGGCAGTACCGGTGAAAGTCAGCAATGCAGCCGCAAGCAGACGCGAAATAAGAGAAGTCAGGGACACACACATGACGTTCGGGCCAGTCTAAAGTTCTTTGCAGGAGGACACGTGCCCAGACCAAACCAGAATGCTTGGCTGGGCACTTGCCTGAGAGCGCGGCGCCCCCAATGCGGTGGGCGCCAGCAGTCTTTACTTCATCATGGGAACGTTCTTCTTGCCTTTATTTTCGGCAATGTAGTCACTCCAAGGGTCAGCAACCACGGGGCCTTTTGTCTTCCAGACCACGTTGAATTGACCATCCGCTTTCACCTCGCCAATAAAGACAGGTTTGTGTAAGTGGTGGTTGGCTTTGTCCATGGTGCTCATGAAACCGCCGGGAGCTTGGAAGGTTTGTCCAGCCATCGCCGCAATGACCTTGTCGGTATCTGTCGTGCCGGCTTTGGCAACGGCCTGCGCCCACATGTTCAGACCAATGTAGGTGGCCTCCATAGGGTCGTTGGTCAACGGCTTGTCCTTGTGACCAGCAATGCCCTTGGCCTTGGCGTATGTCGCCCACTTGTTCTTGAACGCGGTGTTGGGCGTATTCTTGATAGACATGAAATAGTTCCATGCCGCCAAGTGGCCGACCAACGGCTTCGTGTCAACGCCGCGCAACTCTTCCTCACCAACGGAGAACGCCACCACAGGCACATCGCTCGCCTTCAAGCCGGCGTTACCCAGCTCTTTATAGAAAGGCACGTTGGAGTCGCCGTTGATGGTTGAAATGACGGCGGTCTTTTTACCTTCGCTTGCAAACGCTTTCACCTTAGAGATGATGGTTTGATAATCGCTGTGACCGAAGGGTGTGTACTCTTCCATGATGTCCGACTCTGGAATACCTTTGGACTTCAAGAAGGCACGCAAGATTTTGTTGGTCGTGCGCGGGTAAACGTAGTCGGTACCCAACAACACGAAGCGCTTGGCGGATCCGCCGTCTTTGCTCATCAGGTACTCAACGGCAGGAATAGCCTGTTGGTTAGGCGCCGCACCGGTGTAGAACACATTCTTGGAGAGTTCTTCCCCTTCGTACTGCACAGGGTAGAACAACAGGCTGTTCTTTTCTTCAAACACCGGCAATACGGATTTTCGGGACACTGATGTCCAGCAACCAAACACCACCGCGACCTTGTCTTGATCGATCAATTGCTTCGCCTTCTCTGCAAAGAGTGGCCAGTTAGAAGCAGGGTCAACGACCACAGGCTCTAATTTTTTACCGAGCACGCCACCGTTGGCATTGATCTCGTCAATCGTCATGAGGACAGTGTCCTTCAACACCGACTCAGAAATAGCCATGGTGCCAGAGAGACTGTGTAAAACACCCACCTTGATGGTGTCTGCGGCTTGCGCAAACGTTACATAAGTGAGGGTGCCAGTAGCGATAGCGGCGGCTACGGCCAGCGACTTGAGGTTGCCACGTCGATTCATCATTTCAATACTCCAGTCAAGTAAAAGTGGTTGAGCGATACCTGTTTGATATGCCCCCAACACCTCGCAAGAGCCATGCCATGGGTCACACACGCTTTATGCACAAGTGAAGTGCAAAACCCCTCACCTTTGCAGCTT
>JABBAS010000011.1:0-56674 GCA_018607835.1 Methylobacillus sp.
GTCCTCTCTTGGGCACCACAATTTGTAAGAAGCCTCTGTAACGCATGTTATGGGGGCTTTTTTATTGTTTAGCCCACACCATTTTGGGGTGGGAGGTGACAGTTATATAGGACGTTCTTTGCATACGTCGAACAGCATAACAGGGACCAGTGAGGCCTGCGTGAAGAAAGCGGGATTCCACTTAGTTCTTCCTCACAACGTCAGCAGACTCACCACGATAAACCCATGGCGGCACGGGATCACGGTGACGCCAAACGGCTAAGCCCTGCAACTTAGCCGTCGCCTCGGCAGCCTCAAAAGCAAGGCGATCGGCCTCCTCCTGCCAGACCGCGTTGGGGCGATCCCACCAAGCCATTCCACGTTGAATTTGGGTCAGCGCTATGTCTTGTCCGCGAACCATCACCTTGCCTAACCGCCAGCCATCCTGAGACTGCTCTAGCAGCTGCACCGAGGCCGTGCGCATGAGAACCAGATCACTCAAGCTGAATTTAGTTTTACGGCCAAACGCCTGCATTTTCTCAGGTGCATCGGCGCCGAGTAACTGTATTTTGTAAAGCTGGTGGTCTGCGCTCTGCAAGGTCAAACGGTCTCCCCCTGTGACGCCAACGACCATCCCCGCCAGTTCAGTCGCTAGGGCAACAGAAGGCCCAGCTTGCAGCGCAAACAGGGCGGCTACGCAAAACGTCCAGCGCACCGCTTGTGCGCGCCAAGACGACAACAACCGATCGCTCAATTCACCGAGGCAATCAAGTCGTGGCCATTGGCCTCCACGATGGTGGCCTTGACAAAGTCACCCGTCTTGTAGGTCTTGCTGCTTTTCTCCACAGGCAAGAGTCGGACGACACCATCAATCTCAGGTGCTTCGGCGTAACTGCGCCCCTCGCCACCCTTTTTGCCCAAGGCAACCGCCTTATCAACTAAGACCTGAACCACTTGGCCCACGCGCTGGGCCTGACGTGCTTGGGCGACGCCTTCTGCCACCGCCATAAACCGCGCCTGCCGCTCCTCGCGCAACGCCTGCGGAATCGGATTATCGAGCTGATTCGCCACCGCACCGTCCACCGGAGAATAGGCAAAACAACCTGCACGGTCAATGTTGGCTTCTTTCACGAAGTCCAACAGGTGCGCAAACTCCGCCTCGGTCTCCCCGGGAAAGCCGGCGATGAACGTGCTGCGAATGATCAGCTCTGGACAGACCGCACGCCACGCCTGAATTCGGTCTAGGTTTTTCTCGCCGCTGGCGGGACGCTTCATCCGCTTGAGTACATCGGGGTGACTGTGCTGCAAGGGCACATCCAAATAGGGCAGGCACAAGCCCTCGGCCATCAGCGGAATAATCTCATCCACGTGTGGGTAGGGGTACACATAGTGCAAACGCACCCAAGCACCGTAGGGCTGGGCCAGTTCGCCAAGCGCCCTAACCAAGTCAAGCATACGGGTCTTAATGGGGCGGCCTTCATGAAAACCCATCACGTATTTCGTATCGACCCCGTAGGCGGAGGTGTCTTGGCTCACCACCAACAACTCCTTCACACCAGAGTCAAACAAGCGCTTGGCTTCATTCAACACCTCGCCAATGGGGCGACTCACCAAGTCGCCACGCATCGAGGGAATGATGCAAAACGTACAGCGGTGGTTACACCCTTCACTGATTTTCAAATACGCATAGTGGCGCGGCGTGAGTTTGATGCCCTGTGGTGGAACCAGATCAGTAAACGGATCGTGCGGTTTGGGTAAGTACTTGTGCACCGCATCCATCACCTCGTTGGTCGCGTGTGGGCCCGTAACCGCCAAAACCGACGGGTGCAAGGACCGCACGAGGTTGTCACCGTCCTCACCCGTTTTGGCCCCCAAACAGCCCGTCACAATCACCTTGCCGTTCTCGCTGAGCGCTTCTGAAATCGTGTCCAAACTCTCCTTGACGGCGTCGTCAATAAAGCCGCAGGTATTCACGATCACCAAATCGGCTCCCTCAAAGGTCTTGGAGGTTTGATAGCCTTCAGCGCTTAACTGCGTCAGTATGAGCTCGGAGTCCGTAAGTGCCTTGGGGCAACCTAAGCTGGCAAAGCCCACTTTGGGGGCGAGTTGAGGGTTTTTAGCGACGGTGTCGTTCATGGAATCAGGGTTCAAGTTAGCAGCCAATCGCTGCAAGATAAAAAGTCATGGCCAAGCAACTGCGCCCACATCAATACAGTGAGGCGTTGCGACAGCGCTCAGCGCTTGATGCCCATGGCCGACCACATTTGTTCGCCTTGCTTTTGCAACTGCTCTTGCATGGCTTTCATGGCACTCTGGGTTTGCTCGGTGTAGGTACTCATGAGGTCAGCCATCACAGGCGTCCCCCCGGCTCCCAACACCGATTGCCACGCGTCCGGGGAGAGAATGGTGGACTGCGCCTTCATCTGCGCCTGCATGTCGGTAAACATTTGCATGTTTTTCTCAAGGTGTCCGCCCACAAGGCCTTGCATGGCGTGGCCATAAAACCGAATGAGGTTCGCCAATACCTGCTCTGAGAGCATAGGCACGCCACCGCTTTCTTCTTCCAGAATGATTTGCAACAAAATGCTGCGCGTTAAATCCTCTGTCCCTTTGGCATCTCGCACGACAAAAGGATCGCCCTGCATGACCAAGGCACGGACATCCGACAGCGTGATGTAGGTGGACGATGTGGTGTCATATAGGCGGCGGTTGGGGTACTTTTTGATGACGCGAACCGTGGCGGCCGATTCCGCCGAATTCGTTTTCGCATTCGCATCCACTTCCGGCGCGCTGCCCCGTTTGGCAGCGGTCGGCTTGGTCGCCGACTTGGCACCCGTCCGCGCCGTGCGTTTGGCAGCGGGCTTGGGGGATGCTTTTCCGGCTGTTGAAGTGTTTTGGGTCAAAACGTATCCCTCGTATTCTTGGTGTCGCAAGACGGCTGATATCGAAGCGGCGATGCCTCGCAAAGGCGAAGGCAAACGCAAAAGCGGGGGCGCAGGCAACCGCCCACCGCGTCCCATTGTAAGAATCTATCAGCCGAATGCAAAATCGCTTGATTCAAAAGGAAAAAAGCCCTTGCAGATGGCTCTGGCAAGGGCTTGTATTTGGTAGGCGCGATTGGATTCGAACCAACGACCCCCACCATGTCAAGGTGGTGCTCTAACCAACTGAGCTACGCGCCTTCGTTTCTAACGAAGCCTCTCAGTATAGCAGGGGATATTGGCTATTTTTCCGTATCAAAACTATTTTTTCTTAGGCCATCTACGGGTGATCAGTGCCGTCTAGCGGACGTGATACCGGGTAGCTCTCGCAACGTCGATAAGACTTTATTCAACCGTTTGGCATCGCTAATTTGGACGGTGAACGTCATTTGCGCCAGCCCCTTCGGCGAATGGGTGTTCACCCCAATCACATTCATTTTTTCACGAACGAACACATCGGATATGTCTCTTAGTAAGCCAGGCCTGTCCAGCGCCTCAACGCGGACGTCTACCGGATACAAGGCCTGCTCCCCAACCGTTTGTCCTCCCCACGCCACCTCAATCATGCGGTCGGGGTGGGTACGAGACAAATGCTGAAAATCCGAACAGTCAACGCGGTGGATACTGACGCCGCGGCCTTTGGTCACAAAGCCGCCAATGCCATCCGGTGGCGCTGGGCGGCAACAGCGCGCCATCTGGGTGAGCAAAGAATCCACGCCCACCACCAAGACCCCCCCGCGCGGCGTCTTGGTCGTACTGATCGGCGTGCGTGCGAGCAGGCGCTCATCAAACTCAGGCTCCGGCTCGGGTGGTCGCAATTGCGCCTCAATGGCGCGCAAAGAGAACTCATCTTTACCCACCACCTCGAACAAGGCGGCCGCATGATCAAAACCAAGCTGCTGCGCTAGGTCGTCTAATTTGAGTGCTGTCTTGCCCTCGCGTTGTAGCAGTTTCTCAACCAACTCTCGGCCGCGTGCCACGTTTTCTTGGGCGGCTAGGGCGTTAAACCACGCACGCACCTTGTTGCGCGAACGCGAGCTAACGAGGTAGCCCGATTGGGGATTCAACCAGTCACGCGACGGCCCGCCCTCCTTCACCGTCACCACCTCTACGGTCTGACCGCTTTGCAAGGCGGTCGTTAGTGGCACCATAACGCCGTCCACGTGCGCGCCACGGCAACGGTGGCCCACAGTGGTGTGTACGGCGTACGCAAAGTCAACAGGGGTCGCGCCTTTGGGCAGTTCGACCACGGCGGCATTGGGAGTGAGCACATAGATGCGGTCATCAAACAGGTCTTTGGTGGCACCGCTTAAGTCACGCTCCCAGGCCAACAATTGGCGTAAGACGGCAATTTTGCTGTCGTACTCAGAGCTTGCCGCCACCCCGCTGTAGCCCTTAGCGCCGGCTTCCTTGTAAGCCCAGTGCGCCGCCACGCCCGTCTCGGCTTTGACGTGCATCGCCCGCGACCGTATCTGAATCTCCATCGCGCGGCCATCGCTATCTGTCACAACCGTATGTAATGACTGATAACCATTGGGTTTGGGCTTGGCAATGTAGTCGACAAACTCTTCCATAATCGGCGTATAGCGTTGCTGCACCCATGCCAACGCCGCGTAGCACGCATCCACATCTGCCACCACGACGCGCAGGGCCCGAACATCAAAAATTCGACTGAAGTCCAGCCCCTTACCCCGCATTTTTTTGACAATGCTGTAGATGTGCTTGGGGCGTCCGTTAACTTCGGCCTGTATCCCCAACTTGCCCAACGCCGCTTGCAACTCTTGAACGGCGAGGGACATATGTGCCTCACGCTCCACGCGCTTTTCATCGAGCATCTTCGCGGTACGTTTGTAGGTTTCTGGCTCTAAAAAGCGAAACGCAAGGTCTTCCAACTCCCACTTAATCTGCCAAATACCCAGTCGATTGGCCAGCGGAGCAAACACCTGTAAGGCCTCGTTTGCAATCCCCAAATCGGGCTCAGACTTAGAGGCGGCCGTGTAACGCAAGGTCTGCAATCGGGAGACCAAGCGCAACATCACAACCCGCAGGTCACGTGAGAACGCCAACAACATTTTTCGGACGTTTTCTGTTTGCGCGGCAACGACCGCCGGCGGTAACTCTCGCCCCTGTGACAGCGCCGCATGGCTGACCTCTTGCGACTTCTGCCGCGCCTGCGTTTGCAAATGTATGAGCTGTGTCACCTCGACCGCCAATGAGGCGTAGTTATCACCAAACCGTTTGGCAATCACTTCTCGCGGCCGTTGCAAGTGGCCGCAGGCATAAACCAAATAGGCCGCGGCCTGCATCGCGGGCGAGCCCCCAACACCGGCCAAGATAGCCACCACCGCGTCGGCATGCGCCAACACGGGCTCACCCGTTATTAAGGTCTCGTCTGCCAGCAACGGTTGCGCAAACTGTCGCGCTTTCACCAACGCCTCCGCATCATTGGCTGACGATTGAAACTGCTCGTCAACCGCCGCCAGGATGGCCGGTGCGAGTTGTGTTGCTAGTTGTGTTGCCTGTGGTGTTGCCAGGGGTGGCGGTAGGCCGTGTGCATCCCCACCGCCAACGGATACGCCCGCGCTACCCGCTGGCGGCGCGTCGCCGGTGGGGCGCGTCGCCTCGTGCGATGGCGTGGTCTTCATAGCTGTCAGCTCAATAAAAATGCGCGCACCGCGGCCACTTGATCCGGCGCAATCAGCGTGGGCGCATGGCCCACACCGGCAAACTCAACCGACTGCGCCTTGGGGCCACGCGTGCGCATCTCCTGCAACGTGGCTTCGGACAACAAGTCCGACTCAGCCCCTCTTAGCACCAAGACCTCTGCGGTTATTGCCTCATACATGGTCCACAGCGCCTCATTGCCCGCATCGACTTGCGCCGCCGCGTCTGGCTGGTCTAGACCCTGAAAAGCCAAGCCAATCGCCGGGTCGTAATGAAGCGCCCAGCGCCCTTCCTGAGCCACCAACATGGGCGTCGATAAATCCAACCACTGCTGAGCGGTGTGCGGCCCAAAGTCACTAGAGGTTTTCCACAGCGCATCCGCGCCAGCTTGCAACGATTCAAACGTGCCAGATTTCCCCACGTAGGTGCCAATGCGGCGCAGCGCCTCAAGCGCCAATGTGGGCCCAACGTCGTTTAGCACCATACGGCGAATGGGCGTTGCCAAATACGCGGCGGGCAACGCTGCCATGCCTATGCCGATCAAGCCGCCCATGCTGGTGCCCACCCAGTCCAATTGGCGCGGCTGGAAACGTTCCGTGAGTTGCTTGAGCAGGTGCACATGGTCGGCCACATAGGTGGGCACACCGTATTGACTGGGGTCACCTAGCCAATCGCTACGGCCTCTGCCAGCGACGTCAACGGCAATCACGGTGCAGTCAGTCGCCAGCGAGCGGGCCAACACATCAAAGTCCCGGCCTTGGCGGGTCAGTCCGTGCACACACACCACCACGTGATCGGGCGCCGCACACGTTGGTGACTGCCAGACCCAGTAGCGCATCTCACGCGGAGCCGCCCCTTTTCCGGCAGCCCCCGGGCACACGACCGCGTGTAGCTGGGGTTCTAGCGAGGGGTCGGCGGATAGGGTCAAAACGAGGTTCCTTGCAAATAATGGAGGAGAATGTAGGCTTCTCCTAGCCCTTACATCCTAATGGAATCGGAATCGAAAATGAGCTCAAACACAACGAACCAGCCCCTTAGTTCATCAAAAATGCTTGCTGGCAAGTCCGCGCTGGTCACCGGGTCCACCAGCGGTATCGGCCTAGGTATCGCGAAAGCGCTCGCCGCCAACGGCGCCAATATCATGTTGAACGGCTTTGGGGACCACAGCGAGGCGATGCGTGCCATCGCCGCTTTGGGCGTGGAGGTCGACTACAACGGCGCCGACATGAGCCGCCCCGACGAGATTGAGTCCTTGATGAGTGCCGCCGCAGCGCGCTTCGGCCAAACCGATATTTTGGTAAACAACGCTGGCATCCAGCACGTCGCAACCGTTGCTGACTTCCCCGTGGCACGTTGGGACGCGGTCATCGCGATCAACCTGTCCAGCGCCTTCCACACCTCACGCTTGGCCCTCCCCGCCATGCAAACGGCTAACTGGGGGCGGATTATCAACATCGCCTCGGTGCATGGTTTGGTCGGTTCTGCTCAGAAGTCCGCCTACGTCGCGGCCAAGCACGGCATTATTGGGCTCACCAAAGTAACCGCATTAGAAAATGCCACCACCGGCGTCACGGCCAACGCCATTTGCCCCGGTTGGGTGCTCACCCCCCTCGTGCAAGCGCAGGTCGATGCCCGTGCCGAGCAATTAGGCGTCTCTATAGAAGAAGCGAAGCGGGGCTTATTGGCCGAAAAAGAACCTTCACAACAATTCACGACACCCGAAGAACTGGGTGAATTAGCCGTGTTTTTGTGTGGCCCAGCCAGCAGCAATATTCGCGGCGCGGCTTGGGTGATGGACGGTGGCTGGTCTGCTCAGTAACGCCGGCCTTACGCGGCGACCAGCAGCGCAACCGCTTGGGCCTCAATACTGAGCCCCTCACCAACTGGGCCCATTTTCTCCGCCGTTTTTGCCTTCACATTCACACAGTCTGCGGGCACGGCTAACAAAGTAGCCAAGCGCGTGCGCATCGCGGCCTTGTAGGGGCCCAGTCGCGGCGCCTGCGCCACCACGGTGACATCTATGTTGCCAACGCGCCAACCAGCCTGATGTACCAACGTGACGGCGGCTTGTAACAATCGCGCCGAGTCGGCATCTTTGAACGTTGCATCGGTATCGGGAAACAAGGTGCCAATATCGCCTAAACCAGCAGCACCCAACAGGGCGTCAATGACTGCGTGAATCAGTGCGTCGGCATCGGAGTGCCCCGCTAGCCCTTTTTCAAAGGGAATCGCGACACCCCCCAACACCAGCGGCCGTCCGGATACCAAGGCATGGGTATCCCAACCCTGACCAATGCGAAACGGTAAAGAGGGCAAGGAGGCGGTCATAAAAGTATCCGTTCTGCTGAAATCGATAAGTCCATTGCGTTGTGTGCCTCAAGACGCCGTATCCGGCCGCGCCCGCAACAAGGCCTCTGCCATCGCAAAGTCAGTTGGGTAAGTGACCTTGAAATTATCAGCGCCACCTGCCACCAAAATAGGCGAGACGCCTAAACGCTCCATGGCACTGGCTTCGTCCGTGATGCTGGCCCAGTCTTGCGGATTCTCACGTGCATTTTGAAGCGCCTTTCTGAGGGCACCTAAGGGAAACATTTGCGGTGTCTGCGCCAACCACTTGCCCGAGCGATCGACCGTGGTGGCGACCGACACGATGCCCTTTGCATTGACCTGCTCCAGTTTCAAGGTATCCGCCAACGGTTGGGCCAGCAACCCCCCGCGCTTTTGCACCAAGCAAGCCGCAATCAGCGCCTCGATGGCTTGGCTATTTACAAGGCATCTGGCCGCGTCATGTACCAGTACCCAGTCGTCTTCGCTACTTGCCCCGTCGGACAGGAGATGGCTCAGGCCGTTCAGCACGCTGTGCGCGCGGGTATCGCCACCAATGGGCGCCGCAGTGATGCTCTGAAACAAGTCGACGGATAGCTGACCAAGGTGCGGGGCAATACGCTTATCCCAATCGACGTCATCAGGCGACGTAACCGCAAGCACATGGCCCGGCGCAGCCGTGCCGGCGCTCGCCCGCACCACGTCTACCCGTGTGAGGGCAAGCAAGGTATGCATCACCATGGGCTGACCGGCCAACACCTGATACTGCTTGGCGCAATCCGCTTGCCGTGGGTCGCGTGCGTCTAGGGCGCGCTGCCCAATACCGGCGCATGGCATCACGATGTGGCAGCGGGGCAGATGTGGGATCGGGTTGGAAGTGGTCAAAGCAATGGTCACCGCAATGCGAGAAGCGGCTGAAAGAAACGGTTGGTTAGGCGTTTATAAATCGTGGGTTATTGGCATCTCAGGCGGCAACTTGTTCGGGCGCAGTTTTTCTCGACAACCCGTACGCCCTATTGTAGGCAATGCAAGGCCTTTTCATGCCCGTTAAAATGAGCCATCCACCCCGACGCCATGCGATTCGGGGTTTTGTCGTTTCCACTGACCACCTACGCAGACCCCAAGCGCTCGCCTTCATGCAATTACCCAAGCTCACCATAGGTAAACGATTCAACCTTCCACAGCCCCCCATTGGCTGCGACAGCCTGTGGCTGAGTCAGTTAGCGAAGCGCGACAAGGGCGATGGCCGCCCCCTGCTCATCGTCACGGCCGACGCGGCCAGCGCATCACGCTTGCTGGACGAGATGGCTTTCTTCGCGCCTGACCTTCGTGGCGCCCTATTTCCCGACTGGGAAACACTGCCTTACGACCACTTCTCACCTCACCAAGACCTCATTAGTGAGCGTTTGGCGACCTTGTGGCGTATCAACCAACGTGACCAAGAAACAGGCGCTGATGTCGTCATCGTACCGGCCACCACCGCGCTTTACCGCATTGCGCCACCGGCATTTTTAGCGGCCTACACCTTTGAATTCAAGGTGAAGCAAAAGCTGGACGAGGCGAAGCTGCGGGGACAACTCACGACCGCCGGATACACCCATGTCTCCCAAGTGGTGAGCCCGGGCGAGTATGCGGTGAGAGGCGGTCTGATAGACCTGTTCCCCATGGGGTCACTGGTGCCCTACCGCGTCGATCTTTTTGACGACGAAATCGACAGCATTCGGACCTTCGACCCTGACACCCAACGCAGCCTCTATCCAGTGCCTGAAGTCCGGTTACTGCCAGGGCGCGAGTTCCCCATGGACGACAAGGCACGCGCCGCGTTTCGTAATCGCTGGCGTGAGGTCATGGAGGGAGACCCCACCAAGAGCCGAATTTATAAAGACATGGGTAACGGCGTCGCCACCGCCGGTATCGAGTACTACCTGCCACTGTTTTTTGACGAGACGGCGACGGTATTTGACTACATTGGACAAGATGCCACGGTTGCCTTGGTTGGCGACCTTGACTCGGCAATGGCGCAATTTTGGCGTGACACGCAAGATCGCTACCGCTTGTTGGCCAATGACCCCGAGCGACCTGCGCTGCCACCGACTGAGCTATTTTTGTCCGTAGAAGAGTTTTTTGTGCGTGCGAATAGTCATGCGCAAGTCGCCTTTAAAACCGTGAGCGTGGACGCGGATGCGATCAGCGACACCAACGGCTACGAGGCATTTTCACGCCTACCCGCTATGACCGTGGTGCGTACAGGGGATGACCCGCTCGCCGCCTTTAAAGCCTGGCAGCGCAGCGAACCCGCGCGTATCCTGATCTTGGCTGAGTCAGAGGGGCGACGCGAGAGCCTGCAAGACTTTGTGCGCGCTAGCCAAATACAACCGGTTTTCTTTGACTCACTGGATGCGTTTCTAGCCAGCGACGAGCCCGTTGGAATGGGCGTTTCCACCCTCGCGCAGGGCTTTTTGTGGTCGGCACAAGGCATTGCCTTGGTGACCGAAACCGAGCTATTTGCAACCGCACCCACCACACGCAAACGCCGACGCCAAGAACAAGCGAGTGATGTTGACTCGCTCATCAAAGACCTCAGCGAACTCAACGTCGGTGATCCCGTCGTACACAGCGCTCACGGTATCGGGCGCTACCACGGCTTAATCAACATGGACTTAGGCCAAGGCGTTGACGAGAACGGTGACCCCTTGCTGCAAGAATTTTTGCATCTGGAATACGCGGACAAGGCCACCCTCTACGTTCCCGTCAGCCAACTGCACCTCATTAGCCGCTACACCGGCGTCAGCGCGGATGAAGCCAAGCTGCATCGCTTAGGCAGCGGGCAATGGGAAAAGGCCAAGAAAAAAGCTGCCGAACAGGTGAGAGATGCCGCCGCCGAATTGCTAAATATCTATGCGCGACGTCAGGCGCGCGAAGGCCACGCCTTCCGTTACAGCCCCTCCGACTACGAGCGCTTTGCCAACGATTTCGGCTTCGAAGAAACCGCCGACCAGCGCGGCGCGATACATGCCGTTATCCAAGACATGATCTCGCCCCGTCCCATGGACAGACTGGTCTGCGGCGATGTCGGCTTCGGTAAAACCGAGGTCGCGCTGCGCGCCGCATTCGTGGCTGTCACCGGCGGACGCCAGGTCGCGTTTTTGGCGCCGACCACCCTGCTCGCCGAGCAACACTTTCACACCTTGGTGGACCGCTTCGCGCAATGGCCGATCAAGATTGCGGAGATGAGCCGCTTCCGCTCGGCCAAAGAAATTACCAAGGCCGCCAAAGGGCTGGAAGACGGCACCGTCGATATCGTGGTGGGGACGCACAAGTTGTTGAGCGGCACCATTAAATTCAAAGAGCTCGGCTTGCTCATCATCGACGAGGAGCATCGATTTGGCGTGCGCCACAAAGAGGCGATGAAAGCCATGCGCGCTGAAGTGGATGTACTCACCCTAACCGCCACCCCCATACCGCGCACCTTAGGCATGGCGCTAGAAGGTCTGCGGGATCTGTCAGTGATTGCCACGGCACCCCAACGCCGACTCGCCATCAAAACCTTTGTCCGCAATGAAGGCCAAGGCGTGATCCGCGAGGCCGTCATGCGTGAACTCAAACGCGGTGGTCAGGTTTACTTTTTGCACAACGAAGTCGAAACGATTGAGAACAGGCGTCAACAACTCGAGGCCTATTTGCCCGAGGCCAGAATCGCCATCGCGCACGGCCAAATGCCCGAGCGTCAGCTTGAGCACGTGATGCGAGATTTTGTCGCGCAGCGCTTTAACGTGCTGCTTTGCTCAACCATCATTGAAACGGGTATTGACGTCGCGACCGCAAACACCATCGTGATGGCACGAGCAGACAAATTCGGCTTAGCCCAGTTACACCAGCTGCGCGGCCGGGTGGGGCGCAGCCACCACCAGGCATACGCCTACCTACTGGTGCCCGACACGCAAAGCCTAACCAAGCAAGCCAAGCAACGCCTAGAAGCGATTCAGGAGATGGAGGAACTCGGCTCCGGCTTCTACCTTGCCATGCACGACTTGGAAATTCGTGGTGCGGGTGAGGTGTTAGGAGAAAACCAAAGCGGCAACATGCTGGAAGTCGGCTTTCAGCTGTACAACGAAATGTTGGCCGAGGCCGTCGCTAGCCTCAAGGCCGGTCGAGAGCCTGACCTCCTGAGCCCGCTGGCAGTCGTCACCGACATCAACCTGCATGTACCCGCCCTGCTGCCCAACGACTATTGTGGTGACGTGCACCTGCGCCTCAGTTTTTATAAGAAGTTGGCGACGGCGAAGTCCAGCGATCAGATCGACCGATTGATGGAGGAGATTGCAGATCGTTTCGGCAAACTGCCAGCCCAAGCCCAAGCGCTCATAGACGTGCACCGCCTGCGCGTTCTGTGTGCACCCTATGGCGTCGTTAAAGTCGATGCCGCGCCGGAGGTCATCAGCATTACCTTCAAAAAGGATGCCCCAATAGACCCCAACAAGATCATTGCAATGATCCAAAAGAACCGTCATATTAAGTTGGCTGGCAATGACAAAATTCGTATTGAAAAGTCCTACGATGATCCCAACGTGCGCGCCCACATGGTGCGCGACGTTCTACGCAACCTTGGCGAGCCGCTAAAGATAGAGCCCACCACACCGACGCCCGCACCGGCCCTGTGAACACCATGCGCTACACCGAAGTACAGCCCGATTTAATGCTGCGGGACAACACCACGCTCCATAAACTGGACGCTTACAAGCTCATCGCCTTTGACATGGACTCGACGCTCATCAACATCGAGTGCATAGACGAGATCGCAGATGCGGCGGGAAAAAAGGCAGCGGTTGCGGCCATCACCGAGGCCGCCATGCGCGGCGAGATAACCGACTTCGCGGACAGTCTGCGTCGTCGCTTAGCGCTGCTGCGCGGCGTTCCGGTGAGCCACTTAGAAACGGTTTACACCCAACGCCTGCAACTAAACCCCGGCGCTGAGCAGCTCTTAGCCGCCTGTCGCGCCGCCGGCCTCTACACCGTATTGGTGAGCGGAGGATTTACCTTTTTTGCAGAACGCGTGCAGGCCAGACTCCACATTGATATGGCCCGCAGCAATGCCTTGGAAGTCGTTGACGGCTGCTTAACCGGTCACTTGATAGCGCAGGACTGGGGCACCATCTGCGACGGCGACACCAAGCGTCAAACCCTGCTATCGCTGTGCGAGCAGTTGGGCTGCGCACCCGCACAAGCCATTGCCGTCGGTGACGGCGCCAACGACCTGCCCATGATGTCCGTTGCGGGTCTATCCGTGGCCTACCACGCTAAGGCCAAAGTGAGGGAGCAGGCCGACATTGCGATCAATGCGGGCGGACTAGACCGATTTTTGAGTTTGCTCCCAAGCGCGTGAACGCACGGGCGTTTGCGCGCGCACACTGCTGCTTGCGTTAACGCAAGGCGCTCATTCTGTGATGGTTAGCTCAAACCCGCCTTCATCCAAATAACGGTGGGTCCCGAAAGCGGCGATCATGGCCGCTGTCTCTGCGGCTTGCCAGCTCTCGAACACCTCGCGCTCCGCATCCACCATGGCCTCCACGTCTGGGGTTTCCCCGTAAATAACGACCAGCCTTTGGTACATGGCGTACACAGGCGCAACCAAGGCATCGCCCCCCAAGCTGTTAGCCAACGCGGCGCAAAATCGGCTTTCAGCCTCGCCGCGCTCAACCACTGACACACCTTCTGGCGCATGAATTTTTAATTGATAAGGCATGGGGACAACATCGTTTTAAAGCAACTTCAAATCGGCGACTAGCCTGCGCGCCTAGGAGGTGCGGTGCGCAATGGCTTTAACAAATCGCTCAGGCCGTTGTGGTCAATCTCGTGCATGAGTTGCAATAACTGACCAATACGACCGGACGGAAAACCCTCGCGCGCAAACCAATTAAGGTAGTTACCCGGTAAGTCCGCCAACAGACACCCATGGTGTTTACCAAAGGGCATACGGGTCTCCACCAGCGCCTGTAAATCAGCGGGCTGCATTACGTTTTAGGCACCTTGATGCGGTGGCCGCTTTCTTTCAACCAAGCCGCAGCGCGCGTAACGTGGTCACCCTGTATTTCAATCACCCCCTCCTTCACCGTACCGCCGCTTCCCAAAACTTGGCGCAACCGTTTACCCAGCGCAGCACAGTCATCGACCGTAACGGCAAGACCAGACACGACCGTCACCAACTTGCCCCGACGGCGTTCCAGCATCACACGCACTTGCCCATCACCCACCAAGGCATCAGATACCTGACATTGACAGTCAGCCACCGCATGCCGGCAGCCTGGGCATGTCTTACCGACATCGGTGCTGTAGACCAGGCCACCGAGGGAGGCCAAGTCTGAGAGACTGTTACGCGACGTGGGCTTTGTGGGCGATTGCGCCATACGCTCATTGCCCCCTTAACCGCGGATGGCTTGCGCCAACTTGGCGATGCCCGCTTCGATCTTGTCCTCATCCGCAGTCGCAAAGCTCAAACGCAAGGTGCGTGGGTCAGGGTCTTGCGCAAAGAATGGGGTGCCGGGTACAAAGGCCACATTGTTATCAATCGCTCGTTTCGCCAGCGCACTTCCATCACTGATCGCACCGTTCGCGCCGGTCAGGGTGGCCCATACAAACAACCCCCCTGCAGGCCTAACAAAACGAATCGCATCGCCGACCTCGCGCTCCAGCGCATCACACATGCACCGCGCCCGCGCGGCGTAAACGGCGCGCACTTTGGCCAGTTCGGCAGGTAGGCGGCCGCTTTGCAGGTAGGCCGCTGCCGTGGCCTGCGCAAAGGTACTGGTGTGTGCGTCGCTGAATTGTTTGCACATGACGGCCTTACCCAATAAGGCCGCAGGCGCTACCATCCAGCCCACACGCAATCCGGGGCTCAACACCTTACTCAAGCTACCGCAGTGCACCAACCAATCGCGGCTCCCCGGCACATCCGCACTCAAGGCCAACAGGCTAGGCGGCGGTGGGGCGTCGAAATACAGATCCCCATACGGGTCATCTTCAATCACCAGCGTGCCGGTTTTTACTGCCAACTCCAAAATGCGTTTGCGTCGCGCCAAACTTAGGGTCGCGCCACTGGGGTTGCCAAACGTCGGAATGAGATACACAAACTTGGGCTTGTGCGTGGCGATCAGTTGCTCTAGGTTGTCGACATCCACGCCCTCGTCGTCGACAGGTGCGCTGATTAGGTCGGCACCATAAAGTCGGAAGCATTGGATGGTGGCTAAAAACGTCGGTCCCTCAACAATCACTTTGTCGCCCGGGTTAATCAGGGTTTTTCCAACCAAGTCCAGCGCTTGCTGACTGCCAGTGGTCACGATCAAATCGGCGTTTTCGATCGCAGCGCCCTTTTGTCCCATGAGTTTGACCAACTCAGTACGAAGCGGCTCTAAGCCTTCGGTCGCCCCGTATTGCAGGGCACCGCCGGGGTTGTCTTGCAACGCTTGGGCGCTGGCCTGCGCAATGCCCTCGATATCGAACAAGCTGGCATCGGGGAAACCGCCCGCGAAACTAATGATGCCCGGCTTGCCCAAGAGCTTGAACAGCTCACGGATGGCAGAGGTTTCCAACTGGGACAGTCTGTCCGCTAACAACGCTTGAATATGGTTTGACATGGTGGCAGAGCTTTGGAACGATGGGTTGACCTAACGAGTCTCTATTGTGCCAATGAACCGGGCTAGTTTTCATATAACCGTAAAACCCGTCGGAAGCGACAAACGCTACACTTCGCCCATGAACAAAGCCAATATCGAACAGTTTTTCAGTATCCTGCAAGCGGCCAACCCGACGCCAACAACCGAGTTGGCCTACACCAATGTCTTTGAGCTTCTGGCCGCCGTGTTGCTGTCTGCACAGGCGACTGATGTGGGCGTGAACAAGGCAACGGCCAGACTATTCCCGCGCGCCAACAACCCGCAAGCCATTCTGAATCTCGGCTTACCAGCACTAGAGGACGCCATTAAGACAATTGGGCTCTTTCGCAGCAAGGCCAGGCACCTCATGCAGACCTGCGAGATTTTGGTGCGCGACTATGACGGGCAAGTCCCACACGACCGCACCGCGCTGGAGTCGCTGCCCGGCGTCGGACGCAAGACAGCCAACGTGGTGTTAAACGTAGCCTTTGGCGAGCCCACCATGGCCGTGGATACGCATCTCTTTCGCCTAGGTAACCGCACGGGCTTGGCGCCGGGGAAAACCCCCTTCGCGGTAGAAATGCAGCTTTTAAAACGCATCCCACCGGCCTACATGGTGGACGCCCACCACTGGCTGATCCTGCACGGTCGCTACATTTGCCAAGCGCGTACCCCACGCTGTTGGGAGTGCGCTGTGAGCCACACCTGCGACTTCAAGCCCAAGACCCCTGCACCGCGTTAAGTCCACGCCGTGACAGGTGCCATCGACAACGGTTAAAGCCGGGGGAGCGCCACCCAGTGGCCATCGATTTGCCTGAGCGTGATGCGATTAGAGAAAATGCGACACAACGCAGCCTGAGTCGCCGGGTCGGCAATTGGCCCGTCATGAACCAAACGCCCCTCGGCAAAAAGCAACAAGGTATCGGCGTACAACGCCATGTTCAGTTCGTGTAGCACCGACACCACCGTGCGTCCCTGCTGCACCAAATTTCGCACAATTTGCAACCACTCTGATTGGTGGGGCGGGTCAAGGTTTAGCAACGGCTCATCCATGAGGATGATGTCCGCATCCACCGCGAGCGCGCGCGCGACCATGACACGCTGACGCTCACCCGATGAGAGTTGCTGAATCGGTCGGGTGCGCCACTGCCATGTATGGGTTTGCATCATCACGCGCTCAATGACCGCCTCATCCTCTGTGGTCAAAGGCGCCGTGGCAGGCCACCAGCGTTGATGCGGCAGCCGACCTAACGCAACGATATCCCACGCACGCAACCCACTCAGGTGCCCATCGACATCGGCGGCGCTGCTGCCCAACCACGCCATTTTTTGCGCTCGCTCCCTTTGTGGCCACGCCGTCAGCGGGCGTCCAGCCAGTGTCACCTCTCCTGAGCAGATATCGCCGGCATCAAGCAGCCCCGCGATGGCCCGTAACAGCGTGGTTTTACCCGCACCGTTAGGCCCCAACACGCTATACCAGCGTCCCTTTTGAAGTTGCAGATCAACCCCTTGCAAGACCACGTGCTGGTCGGATCGCCTTCGCCCAGTCGCCAAGGACACGCACAGATTTGACGCGGTCATGAGCGGCATTTCGCCGCTTACCCTTACATCTGAGTGCGCGCTCATGCGGGCACCCGGCGCATACGCCACAACAAATAGCTGCCGCCTATCACCGCCGTGAGCAGCCCCACGGGCAACTCAGTGGGTGCAAACAGCGCGCGTGACATCACGTCGGCCGACAGCAACAGCGCACCGCCCATCAGGCTAGACAACACCAGCAAGGCCCCATGCTTGCAAGGCAACCACGCACGCACGGCGTGGGGCGCGGCCAAACCGACGAATGCGATGAGACCGGTGTGGGCAACAGCGGCACCCGTGGCAATCGCCAGCAAGACGATCAGCATGGCGTTCACGCGTGCCAGCGGAATACCTAGACTGCGCGCCGTGGTGGTCCCTAGACTCAATGCGTCCATGGGCTTGGCCAAACTAACCGCACACAACAAGCAAACCACGCCGACACACAACATGCGTGAAACCCCGCCCCAACTCAGCAACGCGGTTGACCCCAGCATGAACCCTTGCATATTAAGCAATACCGCTGGATTTAAAAACGCCACGAAAGAGGTCAGCGCGCCCAGCACCACGCCCACCACCACGCCGCCTAAGAGCAAACGCGGCCCTTGTGTGGCACCGCCTGCCAAACCAACGGTCAAAAACACGGCCAAGAGCGCCCCCACAAAAGCAACTCCGGTTAAACCAAAAGCCAGAAACGGTGCGATGTAGGCTTGGGCATCCGGCGTATGCGCCCATGCCGAGAGCACACTCAAGCTCAACGCCACGGCGAGCGCCGCGCCCGAGGAACTGCCTAGCAAGTAAGGATCCGCCAAGGGGTTACGGAAGATGCCCTGTGCAATGGCACCCGCAAGACCCAACAGCGCCCCCGCAGCCCATGCACCCGCCGATCGTGGCGCACGGATTGACCACACAATGTCCGCCAAGATGGGGGGCGCGTCGCCGCCCCACGGCCACTCAAAACGACCGCTGCCAATCAACAGACCGAGCAGCAAAAGCAACGCGCCCACGCCAGCGAGGACCAGCGCCGCGCGCAATGGTCTATGGTGTTGCCCTGTGCCGTTCATATGGGTCACTCTTGCCTAGCTAGCAGGCGTTGCGCGTCGGGTCGTTTGCTGCGGTGGACTGAGCGCTTTTAGACACGTTAGTAGCCACTGCGCACCCTCGTACAGCCGAGGCCCGGGTCGCACCAGCCTATCCGCCTGTGCCTCACTCATGACACACACACGACCCTGCTTCAACGCGGCAAGTTGGGGCCAACCCGGCCGCCTATTCAGCGACTGCGCGCTGGCCTGTGACACCACCAAAACATCGGGCTGCAAGCGCACCACCCACTCGGGATTGACCTTGGGGAAGGGCCCAAATTCATCTGAAATCGCATTACCCAGCCCCAGTGCCGTTAAGGTCTGCCCAACAAACGACGACGGCGCTGCGGCATACAACTCACTGCTCACCTCCACGTAAAGGCGCGCGCCCATCCAAACCGGAGGAATGCGCGCGCGCAGTGCAAGCAGACGGTCATGGAGGCCTGTGTAGAGTTGCTCCCCATCGGATCGACCCACGGCCTGCCCCAAAACCGCATACGTGCGACGTAGCTCGGCATAACGCTTGGGCTCTAAAGCAAGCACATTGAGCCCCAGAGCGCGCAAACGCGGAATGGCGCGAGAGGACGGCGCCATTACAACGAGATCCGGCCGCACCGACAAAATCATTTCGAGATTAGGGTCTAGCCCACCCCCCATACGCGGCAACTTTTGAAGCGATGCAGGCCAGTTGGTATAGCGGTCAACACCGACCAATCGATCACACGCACCCAAGTCACACAACACCTCCGCCAGCGAGGGCAGAAGGCTAACAATGCGCTGCGCGGCAACGGGCAAGCTGACGGAAACCCCGTCATCACCGGTTAACACTGCCATCCCCGGCGCTGATACCTCTGCGGTTACTGGCTGCGCAGTATGAGACGGGCTGGCTGCGTTGGCGCTGGCATGCGAGCCTGCGACACTGAACAAGAACGCCAGCGTCAGAAGCAACGGCGTCAAAAGCCTGGTCATCGCCGTGTCCCTGAAGGACCCCGCGATGATGCGGGCGCTAGACCATGCCACGCTGTGCGCCCCAAGCGACGATACGGGCGTGTAACTGGGCGACCCCATCCGTCAAGGCCGCCGGCCCTGGTTGAAGAATATCGGCAGACTTGATTTCAAAAATTTGTGCATCTCGCACCGCAGGCACGCTCGCCCAACCCACTCTTGCCGCCACTTTTTCAGGGCGAAATTTCTTACCGCACCAAGATCCAATAACCATATCTGGCTGTCTATCGATCACGGTTTGTGGCGTCGCAATGATGCGGTTTTTACCCAGGCTCTGCGTGGCCAACTCTGGGAAGCAGTCCTCACCACCTGCCACCGCCACCAACTCAGAAACCCACTGAATCCCGCTTATCAGCGGGTCATCCCACTCTTCGAAAAACACCTTGGGTCGGTGCGACCAGTTTTTAGTCACCTCGCGCATGGCATCAAACGCACGGCGACGCTCGTCTATAAATGCAACGGCATCAGGCGCCCGACCCACCATGGCCGCCACTTGATAGAGCATGGAGAATATTTCCTCAATGCTGCGCTGATTGAAGACAGTGACCTGAATGCCTGCGCGTATGAGTTCGGCGGCAATATCGGCTTGCAGGTCGGAAAAACCAAAAACGCAGTCGGGCTTGAGTGCCAAGATCTTGTCAATCTTGGCGCTCAAAAAAGCACTCACCCGCGGCTTCTCATGCCGAGCCTGCGGCGGACGCACCGTGTAACCCGATACCCCGACAATGCGCGCCTCTTCCCCGAGCAGGTACAACCACTCCGTGGTTTCTTCGGTCAGGCAGACGATGCGTTGGGGGCCTTGCATGAGAACTAACTCCAAAAACCTATCGGGGTGACCAAACGGCCCCGACATAAATTTGCCGACCGGGTGCCAAGTCGTCCTTCTGGTCTCTATAAACTTTATCTAGCGCATTTTGCACCCGTACTTTCAGCGACCAGTCTTTCACGATTTTCCGCTGAGCGGAAAGGTCTAGCAGTCCGTCTCCTGGCAAGCGATTGGTGTTCGCTGCCTCGTGGTACCTGAAACCACGCGTCCTAAGACTACCGCCAACCCGCCAACGCTCGACCGGCGCTGAAATGCTCAAACTAGCAGAACGATGCGCTCTTAGGTTCAGCCGCTTATTTGTCGTGTCGTCCCTGGCATCCATAAAATCTAGACTGCCACTCAATCGAATTTTTGCTATGGTTTTGCTCGCAGAAAACGTCACACCTTCGACGCTCGCCTTATCAATATTTACGTGATTGAAACTGCTGTCGTTGCCGAATTTATCGACGTACTTACTCGCGTAAGCCGTCACTCTTGCCTCGTTGCTTCCCTCTCGGTAGGTCAAACTAACTTCGTTCGTCCTGCTGGACTCTGCTTTTATGGCTCGATTGCCATATTGGCCATATATTTGCTCAACCGTTGGCGACCTAAATCCTGTACCAGCGCCAAATGACAATTGGAAACGCTGATCCAAGGCAATGCCATAGGCCGCACTCCATGCACGATGCAGACCGTAAATCTCGTCATCGTCAAGGCGCAAGTTAACCTGTAATCCTTGCCCATCGCGCAATCGCCCAAAACCGACCGCAATCGCATTCTGACCCTTTCCTGCATACACGGCTGTGTTGTAAACATCAGCAACCGCACGTAGTCGATCGTATTTACGCTCAAGTGCGGCGGTGAATACGCCCGCATCCGCACGGTAGGCGAGGTCATACGAAATGGCGCTTGTCCGCGTAACGTAGGCATCGGGAAGTCCGCCTTCTGTCGCCAAACGACTGTTCGATACTGACAAAGAGCCATCTAGATCGGAGCGCCAAGCGTGAGACCACTGAGCACCCGTGTGTACGTTGCTGTAGTTGCTTCGTAAATTATTCGGGAAACTACTAGACCATTGGTCCACGTACTCATTTGACCCACTCAGCGCATTTACATTTACGCGCAGGTTGTTTTTGTTGTCGATCGGCAAGTCAACACCCAAACTGAGGTTCTGCTCAGAAAATGGCAAGTTCGCCGATACGTTCGCGAGCTCAGGCTTGGAGTCATAACCATCACCAGATGTTGCGTTGGCCGACAGCCGGAATCGCGCACCGCCCTCTGTCGTGTCACCAAGCGTCACTGCCCCAAACTGGTATCCGTCCGAGCCAACACCAAGCTCAGCCACCCGTTGGCTAGGTAGCTCCGGGTCGTACGTGAATATTTGAATTGCACCGGCCATGGCATTGGCACCGTAGACACCGCTAACAGGTCCACGGATAACCTCAATACGCTCCACTGTCGACAGTGGAATTTGCGCAAAACGCGCGCCTGCGCCATTTTTATCTTGATAGTCGACACGGACGCCGTCAATGAAAACAGCGACCATTCTCGGATCAGCGCCGCGCATGTAGACGCCAGCCTGACCGGTACTAACCATTTGGATTCCCGGTAACGTTGCTAAAAAGGTCTCTACCGTCGCGGCGCCGGATGCCACGATGTCCTCTCGACTCACAACGGACACGTCGGCTAATACGTCCTCAACGCGCTGCGGCACCTTGGTCGCCGTGACCACCGTCACCGGCAGCGTCATCTGCGCATGGGATGCCAGGGGAAAACCTATTGCCAGCAATAAAAAAAAATAATCGCGCGCGAAAAATTTCCGCACTTGGGCTAAAAAAAACATATGAGTCACCAACAGAAAAGCCCCCACTACCCTCCCCGGCAGTGTCTGGACGAAACGCGGCGCGTGCGAGCACACGCCGAACTGAGTTGGCCGGTATCCGGGCTGACGGAGACAACGCCCAAGACCTTCCCAGTGCAAAACACCAGTGGTTCACCTTGAACGCAGGGTCAGTACACAAGGCACCAACCCGTCCGCTTACCGTTGCGGGGGCAGCGCAGGTTAGGTGGCCCGTTGATGGGCACCCCCCTGCTTCCCGTTGAACTGCGACTTTAGAAACCAGTCGCGAGCACCAACACCGTTATTCTAACGCCTCGGTTTCGCTTGAAAATTGAGGCTAAAAGCCTTGATATTTCGACGAAAGACCGTTCTACAATATCTCACTATGGCAAATCACAATCTCATCGAGCAAATTGCAGAGCGAGTCGACCGGGTGTTGTTGCGTCAAGAAGAGCTGCACCGCACCAAGGTCTTATTGACAGAGCAAGTGAGCGCATTGACCATGGAGCGCGATCTTCTGAAAGCCAAACTCAATGCCGCCAAGCAGCGACTAGATGCCGTTTTGGCCGAGCTTCCAGATGGTGGCGCGAGCTTGTCTGGCGGTGGCAAAAACGCATCCGATGAGGAGAGAGCATGAGCCGTGTAGAAGTGACCATCATGGGCCAAAGCCTCGTGCTCAGCTCTCCGGATGGGGAAGAAGACGCTTTGCGGGATGCTTCCCAACGCGTAGATGCCGCCATGTGTCGCATACGTGATGCGGGCAAGGTGAAGGCGCGCGAGCGCATCGCCATTTTGGCAAGTCTTAATTTGGTGTTTGAAATGGCCAATGGCGCAAAGCCCGCGGCCACCGAAGCCACCACACAAAATGCCGCTTCACCCGATGTTGCTGCGGCATCCGCCATTGATCAAGCCGCGCTCAAAGAAATCTTGGCCCGCCTAGATGACTCGCTGGCAGACGACGACTCCCTGATTTAGCGGCAACCCAACGAGACGCATGCCATCAGCCATGCGTCGCCCACGCTACGCGCTGAACCGGTGCCTGCGGCACAATAACCCCCTGACTGAACGCCGACACCATCGGCACCATTCGCATAAGGGAGCGCAGCATGGGTTTGAGAGCGACGTTGGATTTTTTGTTACACGACTGGTTAGAGGTGAGCGCACTCACCCAGCGCCCACGGTTTGCTGACCACAGTCGAGAGACCTTTGACGCGGTCCTTGAAACCTGTGAGCGCATTGCGCGTGACAAATTCGCACCTTTCAACCGCTTAGTCGATACGCAGGAGCCCCAGTTCGACGGTGAACGCGTCACCCTGCCCCAAGCCACGCAAGATGCCCACGACGCGTATGCCGAGAGTGGCATGCTGGCCGCCGCACAAGATTACGACATCGGCGGTATGCAACTGCCCTACACGGTGGAGGCCGCAGCCAACGCCTTCTTTTCACACGCATCCGTCAGCATCGGTTCTGGCTTGCTAACGGTGGGCAACGCCAACCTGCTCATGGCACATGGCACAGCACGCCAACGTGAGGTGTTTGCAAGCCGTGCTTTTTCAGGCGAGTGGTCAGGCACCATGTGCTTGTCGGAGCCGCAAGCGGGCTCTAGCCTGTCTGACATTGTCACGCGGGCTGAGGCCGATGGCGACGACTACGAAACCGACCCGTTGGGCCCGCGCTACCGCTTGCGCGGCAACAAGATGTGGATCTCGGCTGGGGAGCATGACCTCACTGAGAACATCGTTCATTTGGTATTGGCGAAAATTCCCGATGCCCACGGGAAACTGGTGCCCGGGGTCAAAGGCATCTCGCTATTTATCGTTCCCAAAAAGCTGGTTGGCCCCGACGGCGCCCTAACCGGTGCTCGTAACGACGTTGCCTTGGCTGGCCTCAATCACAAATGCGGCTGGCGAGGTACGACCAACACCTTGCTCAACTTTGGCGAGGGTAAATTTCCAGTGGATGGCCGCGCTGGTGCCGTGGGCTACCGCGTCGGCGGCGTCGGAGAGGGTCTTTTCGCCATGTTCCACATGATGAACGAGGCGCGCATTGGCATCGGCCTCGCCGCCAGCATGCTGGGTCTGGCGGGCTACGATGCCAGCTTGGACTATGCACGCGGTCGACCACAAGGTCGCCTGCTGGGTGCCGCCGGCAAAGATGCCAGCGCACCGCAGGTACCCATCATTGAGCATGCGGATGTGAAACGCATGCTTTTGGCACAAAAGTCCTATAGCGAAGGGGCATTGGCCCTACTGCTTTACTGCGCGCACCTAGTCGACAACACCCGCACGGGAACCCCTGAGCAGCAAGCCGCAGCGAAGCTCCTTTTGGAGATGCTGACGCCTATTGCAAAAAGTTGGCCCTCAGAATGGTGTTTAGAAGCCAACTCATTGGCAATACAAGTTCATGGGGGGTATGGCTACACCCGCGACTACCCCGTAGAACAGTATTGGCGCGATAACCGTCTCAACATGATTCATGAGGGAACGCACGGTATTCAAGCAATGGACTTGCTGGGACGAAAGGTTCGCATGCTCGAAGGGAAAGGCCTTCAGCTGCTGGGCGAACAACTGGCAGAGACCATTGCGCGTGCCAGCACGCACAACCGCTTGAGCACACATGCGACGGCTCTGCAAGCGTCTTGGGTGGCCATCGTAGACGCCACGCAAGCCATTTGGTCTTTCGAAGCCGACGTTGACGCCAACGCGGCGTTGGCCAACGCCGTGCCCTACATGCAAGCCTTCGGGCACGTTGTGTTGGCTTGGACGTGGCTGGATGTGGCAACCTGCGTTCAAGCCCGCGCCGATGGGTCGGCCCCATCGGAGGGGAGGCTGCGTGCGTGCGACTTTTTCTTCCATTACGAGCTACCCAAAATAGGGGCTTGGTTGGCTGTTGCACGCACCCGCGATGCCACCGCAACCGACATGCCGATTGAGGCTTTTTAGCGCCAACAAGGCCTACAATAAGGGTGTCTGCAAATACTCGCTGGGTTCTATATTTCCTTGAGCCAATGCTTACGAGCTGGGGCTTGAAATATGCTTGGCTGGTGTGAGCGTCTCGCGTCAGATGAACCCGACGCCACAGCTGATCTCGCCCACCTGACCTTCCGGTTCAGGAATGCGGCCCAGCCCGTATTTGCAGACACCCCCTTATTTTTGAAGTAGCACGCATGAACGTCACCGATCTCACGCCTTGGCTGTGGCTTGTAGCCGAACTCGGTATCTTGGGCTTAGTCACTGGCTTTTTAGCGGGCCTGCTAGGCATTGGCGGCGGCATGATCATGGTGCCGTTCCTCACCTTTATTCTGTCGGCTCGCGATATCCAGAGCGACCTGGCAGTAAAAATGGCAATCGCCACGTCCATGGCAACCATCATCTTTACCTCGATGTCCAGCGTGCGCGCCCACCACAAACGCGGGGCGGTTCGTTGGGACGTCGTCCGTCACTTGGCACCCGGTATCGTTTTAGGTTCACTGATCGCTAGCTTGGGCGTATTCTCGGTCGTGAAAGGCAACTGGCTCGCTTTTGGGTTCTCAGCGTTTGTCAGCTTTTCCGCCTTCCAAATGCTCAGGAACAAACAGCCCAAGCCTGGCCGCAGTTTGCCCGGCACCTACGGCCAGCTGGGCGTGGGCGGCGCCATCGGTTTTTTGTCCGGGCTCGTTGGTGCCGGCGGCGGCTTTGTGAGCGTACCGTTTATGACTTGGTGCAATATCGCCATTCACAACGCCGTGGCGACGAGTGCGGCCTTGGGCTTCCCCATCGCGGTGTCTAACGCCATAGGCTACATTTGGTCGGGACAATCTGCCACCGGTTTGCCGCCCGGTGCCGTTGGTTACATTTACATGCCGGCCTTGGTGATTATTGCCGTGGCCAGTGTGGTGATGGCGCCGATAGGCGTTCGCGCGGCACATGCCCTACCCGTCGTTAAACTGAAGCGGGCTTTTGCGTCCATTTTGTTTTGCTTGGCGGCGTACATGCTCTGGAAAGCAATCAGCGCGCTTTAGGGAAAGCGGGTGGCGCGCTGCATAACCTCTATATTTGACAACGTTCCAAACTTTGGTTTGCAAGCAAACCAAAGAACCTAGGGTTTACACCGTTTTTTAGGTAAACGGATATAGGCCGTAAGTATGCTAAAAATGCTTTTTTTATTTTTTTCAAGACCTGCCGAACAAAACGTCTGCTATCTCCGTTAGCATGACCTATCAGACGGCGTTTTGGTCATCAAAACGACGGCGCTGAACGAACACTTATCTTTCATAGGACAAACGAAATATGGCGACAGCAAAAAAAGCAGCACCTGCAAAACGTGCCCCTAATGCGGCATTCATGAAACCCATGAACATCAGCCCTGAGTTGGCAGCTGTCATTGGTGCAACACCCATTCCACGTACTGAAGTGACGAAGAAAATCTGGGAATACATCAAGAAAAACAACCTGCAGGATGCGGCGAACAAGCGCAACATCAATGCCGATGACAAGCTGAAAGTCATCTTTGGTAAGCCACAGGTCACCATGTTTGAAATGACCAAGCTCATCAGCGCGCACCTGTCTTAAGCCGGTCGCGTCAAAAAAAGCCACCCGAGGGTGGCTTTTTTTATGTCCATACGCCAGCCTGGGCTCAGGCAGGCTGCCCAGCGCGACTCAGCTTCCCCACCTTCAGTGCGACGTACACCGATATGGCCAACACGATGGCCGCCCCCGCGAGGGTAGAGGCATACCAACCGCGATCCATAAAAACACCGAACAACAGGGGGGAAATGGCAAACCCCACATCGAGACCCGAATAAACGGTTCCGTACACACGCCCGGTGGCTTCCCGTGGCGTCGCCTTACGAATCATCATGTCCCGACTGGGGCCACCGATACCAATCGCAAAACCCGTGACCGCTAGCACCGCCATGGTACCGGTCCCGCCTAGCCACCCCGTGGCGCATAACAACAGCAAGGCGGCACCCGTTCCCATGGCAATGGCCACCACGCGGTCGCTATAGGTCGCACGCTTGGCCGCCACCCAACCCCCAACCAACATACCGAAGGCACCCGCGACCATATAGGCCGACAGTGTTAGCGAGGCGGCCTGAAAGCTCACCTCATGCAAGGCTTGCAAAATGGAGGACGCATAGGTCTGCACCACTGCGAGGGTGATGGTTGAGATCAAGAAGAAAGAAAAGCACCACCACACCACGGGCAAACGCATGAATGCCAGCGGATGCGCCACGACAGCGGGCTCTAACGGGGCCGGGCTCGCCGCCTTTAAGGTCGCTCGGCTCTTGGCGGTACTGGTCAGCAAGACATCGCGGTTAAGCCACAACACCAGTGCAACCACGAGGTAAAGCACCGTCGCGCACATGTAGGCGACTCGCCAGTGACTGGCGCTGGCGATGCCCACCAAGAAGATCGGCGAGAGCGCCCAGCCCAAATTACCCGTTAAGCCATGGGCACTAAATGCATAGCCCATGCGTGCATCTGAGACGCGTTGATTCAAAATCGTAAAGTCCGCTGGGTGAAACGGTGCATTCCCGAGCCCCGCCAAGCTCACCACGACCATCAAACTGCCGTAGCCCGTCGCTGTCGCGGCAACCGCTGCGGCCAGGGCAAACAAGCCCATGGATGCGAACAACACCGGACGTGCACCAAACCGATCGACGACAAAACCAGCGACCGCCTGCCCTGTGCCTGAAATAATGAAAAACAGGCTCATGAGCAAACCCACGTCTGAAAAGCTCAGACCAAAGTCACGCATGAACACCGGAAATAAGGGTGTCAGTAAGAGATGGGAGAAGTGAGAGGTGGCATGGGCCATGCCCACCAGTCCGATGACACGGGCGTCATCTCGCAAGGGAACCGCCGTAGTGGCAGCAGAAACGGCGATGGCTTCAGGCATGGGGGCGACGCTAAGTTAAGACCCCGATATGTTAGCCCCAAGCGGAGGAGCGCGCACCACAGCGCCACTCGCCCGTCACATTTATGCGTCAGAGTCCTCTGCGTCTGCGCTGTGGTCACTTGCGGGACGCACTTTGAAGTGAAACACCCCCGGATCAATCGCGGGATTAACGCTCACGTCGATACCACTACCTGCGGGGAAACTGCCCTCTAGAATCATGCGGGACAACGGGTTTTCAATCCGTTGCTGAACCGCACGCTTCAATGGTCGTGCGCCAAACAAGGGGTCAAAGCCGACTTTTGCCAACTCTGCCAGTGCGGCCTCTGACACGTTCAAAGACAAGTCCATGGCGAGCAGACGGGCCTCTAGCCCTTTAAGTTGAATCTGCGCGATCGCGGCGATGTTCTGCGCATCGAGGCTATGAAACACCACGGTCTCATCGATACGGTTCAAAAACTCTGGACGGAAATGCTGTTTGAGCTCATCCCAAACCGCATCTCGCACCGTCTCGTGGTCTTGCCCGACCATGCCCTGAATCAGGTGTGAGCCAATGTTACTGGTCATCACAATGACCGTATTCTTGAAATCAACCGTGCGTCCTTGTCCATCCGTCAGTCGCCCATCATCCAAGACCTGCAGCAAGATGTTGAAGACATCTGGGTGCGCCTTTTCGATCTCATCTAACAGCAACACGCTGTAGGGCTTGCGGCGTACGGCCTCGGTCAGGTAGCCGCCCTCGTCATAGCCGACATAGCCGGGGGGAGCGCCAATCAGGCGACTCACCGAGTGCTTCTCCATGAACTCGCTCATGTCTAGACGCACCATGTGCTCCTCGGTGTCAAACAAGAAGCCTGCCAACGCCTTACACAACTCCGTTTTACCCACCCCCGTGGGCCCTAAAAATAGGAACGACCCTGTGGGCCGGTTAGGGTCTGACAAGCCCGCGCGAGAACGGCGAATCGCATTCGAAACAGCCACAAGGGCCTCGTCTTGGCCAACCACGCGCTCATGTAGGCGGGACTCCATTTGTAGCAATTTATCTCGCTCACCTTGCATCAACTTGGCGACGGGGATCCCCGTCATGCGCGCAACCACCTCGGCGATTTCCTCTGTACCCACCTGCGTTCGCAGCAGCCGACTGGCCGCGTTCGGCGGCTTGTTGGCTTCATTCACCTGCGCGCTTTTCAACTCTTTCTCAAGTTCAGGTAACTTGCCGTACTGCAACTCCGCGACTTGGTTAAATTCGCCTTTGCGCTTCAGCTCCTCAATTTGGAAGCGCATCTTATCGATCGCTTCCTTAATGTGCGCAGAGCCCTGTGCCGCGGCCTTCTCACTTTTCCAGATTTCATTCAAGTCAGCATACTCACGCGATAGGCGTGCAATCTCGTCCTCCAGCAAGCCCATGCGCTTAATAGAGGCGTCGTCGGTTTCTTTGCGGACAGCTTCGCGCTCGATCTTCAGCTGAATCAAACGGCGATCCAACTTGTCCATGACTTCTGGTTTGGAGTCAATTTCAATTTTTATCTTGGCGGCGGCTTCATCGATCAGATCAATGGCCTTATCGGGTAAAAATCGATCGGTGATGTAGCGATGACTCAACTCGGCCGCAGCAACAATGGCGGGATCGGTGATGTCCACACCGTGGTGCACCTCGTAACGCTCCTGCAATCCGCGCAAAATGGCCACTGTCGCCTCCACGGTTGGCTCACCCACCAAGACCTTTTGGAAACGACGCTCCAAGGCGGCATCTTTCTCTATGTATTTGCGGTACTCATCGAGCGTCGTCGCCCCCACACAGTGCAGCTCACCGCGCGCCAAAGCGGGCTTAAGCATATTGCCTGCATCCATCGCGCCCTCTGCTTTACCGGCGCCCACCATGGTGTGAATCTCATCGATAAACAGAATGATGCGTCCCTCGTCTTGGGACACCTCTTTCAAAACGCTTTTTAGACGCTCCTCAAAGTCACCCCGAAATTTGGCGCCAGCTAACAGCCCTGCCATGTCCAATGACAACACGCGTTTGTCTTTGAGCGTGTCAGGCACCTCCCCCGCCACGATGCGCTGGGCCAGCCCCTCGACGATGGCGGTCTTACCCACGCCAGGCTCGCCGATCAACACCGGGTTGTTCTTGGTTCGGCGTTGCAACACTTGGATCGCGCGCCGAATTTCGTCGTCACGGCCAATGACCGGGTCTAACTTGCCTTGACGTGCCCGCTCGGTCAAATCAAGCGTGTACTTCTTAAGCGCTTCGCGCTGTGTTTCGGCATCGGGGTTGTCCACCCGCTGACCACCCCGTACCTGCTCAATGGCCTTATCCAAACTGGCTCGGCTCAGGCCATATTCGCGCGCTAGTTCACCCGCCTTGTCTTTGCTATCCGCCAAGGCGAGAAAAAACAACTCACTCGCCACGTATTGATCACCGCGCTTGATCGCCTCTTTCTCGGCCGCCTGTAACAAGCCCACCAACTCACGACCAACTTGCACCTGTTCCTGCCCTTGAACCTGTGGCAGTCGCTTCACCAAGGCATCGCAGGCTTCGTTCAGCTTGTTAACTTGCACCCCTGCCCGCTGCAATAACGCCACCGGGCCATCGGTTTGACGCAACATGGCCAGTAAGACGTGCGAGGGCTCAATGTACGCATGGTCATTACCCAGCGCAATGGTTTGCGCATCTGACAATGCTTCTTGAAATTTGGACGTCAACTTATCGGCACGCATCGCAGCCCTCCCCTTGTTTATTTAACTGATGAGGCATACTTGGCGCCGATTAGCCATATTTCAAGCACCTGTGAGCGCGTGTTGGCCAGTATTTACACCGCCAGTTGCCACAGACACCGCCTTGGTGGCGAGAGACAGACTACGCGTTTTTTGAAACGATACCCCATTTGCGCAAGGCGGCATCATCGCTGTCACGGGCATCAACCCAGTGGGCGCCCGACGCTGTGGCCTCCTTTTTCCAAAAAGGGGCTTGGGTCTTCAGGTAGTCCATTAAGAACTCACAACCCTTAAACGACTCGCCTCTATGGGCCGATGTCACGGCAACCAAGACGATTTGATCGCAAGTTGCTAGCGCACCGATGCGATGAATCACCAGCGCATCCATGATGTCAAAGCGCGACCTAGCGACCACAATCATCTCTTGGATTGCCTGCTCCGTCATACCTGGATAGTGCTCTAAGGTCATGCCCTGCACGGCGAGATCGGCCGCCTGCGCGCTATGGGCGTCAGCTGGCTTCTGCCACTCACGCACCGTACCGACAAAGGCGCACACCGCGCCGACACTTTTATTACCCGCACGCAACGCGGCAAGCTCGTGGCTTAAGTCAAAGTCTTCAGTTTGTATGCGGACAACACTCGCCATACATCAACCCCCAGTGACCGGCGGGAAAAATGCCAACTCGTCGTTGCTTGCCAGCGCTGCCGAGGCATCGACCATCTCTTGATTCACCGCCGCCCGCAGGACGCGGTCTGCGCCGAGAGCGCTCGCCCAAGGCTCACCCCGAGAGATCAGCAGGCTTCGCGCTTCATTCACCGTAACGGGAATTGGCAGGCCATCTGGCCAAGATTCGGTCGCCAGCCCTATGGCCTCTCGCACGCTCGCAAAGTAACGGACAGTCAAAGCCATAAATCAGAACCCCAGTTAGCCCAACAGATTAGAAAGCGGCAAAAAGGTAACGGTATCACCTTTTGCAATCGCTTGACCGGGTGGGTTGTCCACCAAGCCGTCGGCCCACGCAACGGAGGTGAGCACGCCAGAGCTCTGGTTGGCAAACAAGTGCAATTGCCCTGTGGCATCGCGGCGCACACGTAGAAACTCCCGCCGTTTATCGGGTTTTGGCCAGTCAAAATTCGCCGTCAATTGCAAGGCCTCACCCACCGGGCCTTCAGCGCTTGCTTGACCCGACAGCTTTTGAATAAACGGCCTCACCAACACCAAAAACGTCACGAAACTGGACACCGGGTTACCTGGCAAGCCGATGAAATGCGCCGCCCCATCGGCTCGGTCTAACCGGCCATGAGCGAATGGCTTGCCGGGCTTGATGGCAATCGACCACAGGTCTAGCTGCCCCAAGGACTGCACCGCAGGCTTCACGTGGTCTTCCTCTCCCACGCTCACGCCACCACTGGTCAAGACCAAGTCATGGTTCTGGGCGGCCTCACGAAATGCGTGCTTGGTCGCCTCCAAGCTATCGGGGAGGTTACCAAAATCGTGCACCTCACATCCCAAACGCTTGAGTAGATGGGCCAGAAAAAAGGCGTTGGAACTGTATATCGCACCGGGTGGCAAATCAGCGGGTGCCACCTGCCCCGGCAAAATCAACTCGTCCCCTGTAGACATCAATGCCACGCGCAAACGGCGCACGACAGGGATGCTGGCCTGTCCAATGCTGGCAAGCAGCCCAATGTGATCAGGGCGCAAACGGGTTCCCGCGGCCACCACACACGTGCCCTGACCCACATCTTCGCCGCGGCGTCGAATATTTTGACCCACGCGCGCGGGCACAACGACCGTGACACGGCCAAGCTCATCGACCGCGCACTCCTCTTGCATAACCACCGCGTCTGCATGCTCGGGAATGGGCGCACCCGTGAAGATCCGCGCAACCGTTTCGCTCGCCAAAGGCGCACCAAAATGGCCAGCAGGTATCCGCTGTGACACGGGTAGTCCCCGTTCAGATGCCGCTACCGCCTCCGCCACACAGACGGCGTAACCGTCCATAGACGAGTTATCAAAGCCGGGGACATCCAGCGCTGAGACCGCATCGCGGGCCAGCACACGGCCGTCTGCATCGGCGAGGTCAACCATCTCCACGTCATGGCAGGGTGTCACCGTTGCCAACAACTCTGCCAATGCAACGTCCAATGGTTTCAAGGGCTTGAAAGACCTGACAGCCGGCGTCTGAGATGTAGGGGGGATGGGTTGTTCACTCATGGCAGTTCACTTCAGGTATTCGCACGGATATAGTCCTTGACCTGGTCAACGTTCGCTGGCATCAGATGAACGCGCTTTGGCAAATCCTCGATACCCTCGAAACCGGGTGGGCGCGGCGGTTGCTCACCCGTCGCCTCCACAATGGTCTCAGCAAACTTGATTGGCAACGCGGTTTCCAAAACCACCATCGGTATGTGCGGCTCTGCGAACGCACGCGATACCGTTAAGCCATCGGCCGTATGGGTGTCTAACAACGCACCATCGCTGGCGTAGACGCCGCGAATGGTCTCCAGCCGATTGGCATGGGTGCTGGTACCACTGACAAAACCAAACGTTTCGCGTGCACGCTGAAACTCGGGCGTAGCGCTCAAATCAAATCGGCCGGCTTGGCTGATCGCGTCGTGAAACAAGGCTTTCACGCGTGCGCCGTCACGACCCAACATATCAAAAACGAAGCGCTCGAAGTTACTGGCCTTGGAAATATCCATGGATGGGCTAGACGTCTCGTACGTTTCCGCCCCCGCACGAACACGGTAAATACCGGTGCGGAAGAACTCATCGAGGACGTTGTTCTCGTTGGTGGCGACTACCAACTTCTCAATCGGCAGCCCCATCATGCGCGCCACATGACCGGCACACACATTGCCAAAGTTACCACTCGGAACGGTAAAGCTCACGCGGGCACCAGGCGTCGACGCGACCTGCAAATAGCCTGCAAAGTAATACACCACCTGCGCGAGCAAGCGGGCCCAGTTGATGGAGTTGACCGTGCCGATACGGAAGCGCGCCTTAAAGTCCAAGTCGTTGGAGACGCCCTTCACAATGTCTTGGCAGTCGTCGAACACCCCTTCAATGGCGATGTTGTGAATGTTCTCGTCCAACAAGCTAAACATCTGCGCTTGCTGAAACGGGCTCATACGGCCATTGGGGCTGGTCATGAAGACCCGCACGCCGCGTTTACCGCGCATGGCATACTCCGCCGCACTGCCCGTGTCGCCAGAGGTGGCTCCCAAAATGTTCAGCGTTTCCCCACGACGGCCCAGCTCGTACTCGAACAAGTTACCGAGCAACTGCATGGCCATGTCTTTAAAAGCCAGCGTTGGGCCATTGGACAAGGCCTGAATGAAGATGCCCTCTTTCAATTGGCGAACGGGCACGATGGCATCCGTTCCAAACGCCGTTTTGGTATATGTCTTATGACACAGGGCGCGGAGATCACTGGCGGGGATATCGTCAATGTAGAGCGACAGAATTTCGAAGGCAAGGTCCGCGTACGACAGCGAGCGCCACGCCTCTAGCGTCTCGGTCTGTACTTGCGGGTAGCGCTCCGGGAGGTACAAGCCGCCATCTGGCGCCAGCCCCTCCAACAAAATGTCACAAAATTGCTTGGCCGTTCGGTCGCCTCGCGTTGAGATGTAACGCATCAAGCTAGCTCCTCTTTTCGGATACGCACAATCGGGGCCAACACCGTCGATAGCGCTTGAATATCAAGCAAAGCCGCATCTAAGGCGCCTTCACGAATTTCGTGCGTCAAGATAATCAGGTCGGTTTGCGCCGTCGATGCGCCGCCAACATCTTGCGCTTCGCGTTGTAACATCGCGTCGATGCTGATGCCTTGCAGCGCCAAGAGGCTAGTCAAGTCGGCCAAGACACCCGCCTTGTCCGACACACGAAGCCGTAAATAATAGCTAGACACGATGTCTTGCACAGCCAGGATAGGCGCGTCGCTCATGGCGCCAGGCTGGAATGCCAATACGGGCACGCGCTGGGCCGCCGTATTGCTGATGGCACGCGCGACATCCACCACATCGGCAATGACCGCACTGGCCGTTGGTTCCCCGCCCGCCCCTTTGCCGTAGTACAGCGTGGTGCCTACCGCATCGCCTTGCACCACGACGGCATTCATAGCGCCTTCCACATTCGCCAACAAGCGCTTGGCGGGGATCAAGGTGGGATGCACACGTAACTCAATACCTTGTGCAACCCGCTTGGTAATTCCCAGCAGCTTGATGCGATAACCCAACTGCTCGGCATAGCGAATGTCCTCGCTAGCCAGGCCAGCAATACCTTGAACATAGGCCTTATCAAACTGCACGGGCACGCCAAATGCGATCGCACTCATCAGGGCCAACTTGTGAGCCGCATCAACGCCCTCAATGTCAAATGTGGGGTCCGCTTCGGCATAGCCCAAAGCCTGGGCCTGTTTTAGAACGGTATCGAAGTCCAAGCCCTTATCCCGCATTTCGGTCAGGATAAAGTTGGTGGTGCCATTGATGATGCCGGCCACCCACTCAATGTGGTTGGCAGTCAAGCCCTCACGCAGCGCTTTGATGATGGGGATACCACCCGCAACAGCCGCCTCAAAAGCGACGATGACGCCAGCCTGATGGGCCGTCGCAAAAATCTCAGTCCCGTGTTCTGCCAGCAAGGCCTTGTTAGCGGTCACCACGTGCTTGCCGTTGGCGATGGCGCGCAGGACCAATGATTTAGCCAAGGTCGTGCCGCCAATCAACTCCACAATCACGTCAACTTCCGGGTCGTTAACGACCTCCATGGGATCGGCACTGATACGCACACCCGCATCGGCCAGCGCCTTGGCCGCGCTCACGTTACGACGACTTGCCGCGACGACGCGGATAGGCTGTCCCGCACGACGTTCAATTTCACCCCCATTGCGAACCAAGACATCAAAGACACCCTGCCCGACGTTTCCAACGCCCAGTAAACCGAGGCGCAGCGGTGCGCGTTCGCTGGTAGCGGCATCCGCTAGGGAACTCTCATTTCCATTTGTCATGTGTAGCAATCGAAAAATTAACGTGTTTAAAAAATCAGCGACGAATCGTAGACAAATAGCGTGCGATACGCCCAATCGCCTCGCTCAAATCGTCGGTGTTTGGCAGGAACACCAGGCGGAAATGGTCTGGCGTGGAGTAGTTAAAACCCGTGCCTTGCACGACCAGCACCTTCTCTTGCGCTAACAAGTCGTAAGCGAACTGCTGGTCATCCGTAATCCGGTACATCTCTGGGTCAAGCTTAGGAAACATGTACAGAGCGGCCTTTGGCTTGACCACGGACACCCCGGGAATGTCGCTCAACAAACTATAGGCGAGATCACGCTGCCTACACAGACGTCCACCCGGCGCCACCAAGTCCTGAATGCTTTGATAGCCACCCAACGCCGTTTGAATAGCCAACTGGCCGGGCGTGTTGGCACACAGGCGCATAGAGGCCAGCATGTTGAGGCCTTCGATGTAGTCGCGCGCGCCCGCCTTGGCACCAGACACAATCATCCAACCCGCTCGGTAACCACAAGACCGATAGTTTTTTGACAAACCATTGAAGGTCACAAACAGCACATCATCTGCCAACGACGCGATGGAGGTGTGGGTGTTGCCATCAAACAAAGTCTTGTCGTAGATTTCATCAGCAAAAATAATCAGCCCGTGCTCGCGCGCCAACGCAATCACCTCTTGCAGCACCGCATCGCCGTAAAGCGCGCCCGTTGGGTTGTTGGGGTTGATGAGCACGATACCGCGGGTTTTCGGGGTAATTTTCCTCGCCATATCCGCCATGTCAGGCGCCCACTCTGCCTGCTCATCACACAAGTAGTGCACGGGCGTACCGCCCGACAACGAGACCGAGGCCGTCCACAAGGGGTAGTCTGGCGCCGGGACCAAGATTTCATCACCTGCATTGAGTAGGGCATTCATGCTCATGGTGATGAGCTCGCTGGCACCGTTACCCAAATACACGTCATCCACCGTCACGCCGCTAATATTTTTTTCTTGCGCATAATGCATCACGGACTTGCGCGGGGCAAAAAGACCTTTGCTGTCCGTGTAACCTGCCGCCTGTGGCAGATTACGGATCATGTCTTGCACAATCTCATCTGGTGGCTCCAAACCAAACACGGCTAAGTTGCCGATGTTTAACTTGATGATTTTCTGCCCCTCTTCCTCCATCTCACGCGCTTTGTCCAGCACGGGCCCACGAATGTCGTAACAGACGTTGTCTAGCTTGGTCGATTTACGAATTAGTTTGTTGGGCATATGGCGCCTCAGTTGGGTTAATTGAAACAAAGCGCGGGCACAGCGCGACCGAGTTTTTGGGCGAGCACAAACGCATTAGCCCCTCAGTTCAAAGGAATGCACAGCGAAACCTATAATTTCACCATACTTTCGCCGTTAACCGAACGCCTAAAACCAAACTTATCCGCCAAACATGAAACTACAGCCTGACCAATTAGCCCAGCAGGCCATACAGGCCGCCGAGGTCGACTGGGTTCAAGTAGATGGTGTGCAAATTCGGCACAGCGTCCTCATTGGCGCAAAGGGTGAAAACGAGGCCTGGGCCTGCGACCAGCCGTCCGCCCTCACCGCGAGCCACTTTGAGCAGATACTCGCCCATAAACCCGAACTGGTTATTTTCGGTAGTGGCGCCCGCCAGCAATTCGTGCACCCCAAGCTGTATCAGTGTTTGATCAACCAAGGCATCGGCCTCGAGACCATGGATACCTTGGCGGCGTGCCGGACCTATAACGTACTAGCTGGCGAGGGCCGACACGTGCTCGCGGCACTCATCATTCAAGGAGATACGACATGCGCTTAGATTGGGACACCATTTTAAAGTTTGCGGACGAGGGCAATCCAACGCCCGAGGCGACCGTCCGCAAAACCCCCGAAGAGTGGGCAAAGCGACTCACTCCGGCACAATTTCAGGTGACACGGGCACATGGCACGGAACGGCCCTTTAGCAGCGACATGTGCAGCCGGATCGAACCTGGTCGCTACGCATGTATTTGCTGCGATTTTTTGTTGTTCGACGCATCCGAAAAGTTTGACTCTGGCACCGGCTGGCCCTCCTTCACGCAACCCGCCACGGAGAATGCCGTCTCATACAAGGCGGATCACTCGCACGGGATGACACGGATTGAAGCCCTCTGCAATGTGTGCGAGGCCCATTTGGGCCACGTTTTCCCTGATGGCCCCGCGCCGACGGGGCTGCGCTACTGTATGAACGCCGTCGCGCTCAAAAAAGCAGACTAAGTACCCAAAACCGCGCCAGATCCTTGCACTAGCCGCGTACCTGCACGCGCTAGTGCAACGTGTTAAAATATCGGATTGATCCAAGTTCAGCTGTGATTTTTAGCTATCGTTTTGCCAAGCAATTGGGTAATCCGAAAGTTATCTATTTCACAACCACCTCCCACCTGCTTTCGAGCCGGTAACACTGAACATCCGTTAATACGAAAACCTTCACGTTAGGATCCAAATGGCCGTCGTTGTTAATAAGCCTCTCCCCGAATTCGAAGCCGTTGCTACAGGCAACGAGAGCCTATCCAACCAATCCCTCATTGGTCAAACGGTTGTACTTTATTTTTACCCCAAAGACAATACACCTGGCTGCACGACCGAGGCCATGGAGTTTCGTGACAAGTACAAAGATTTTGTCAAAGCGGGCGCAACGGTGTATGGCGTATCCCGTGACAACATGAAATCACACGATGATTTCAAGGAAAAACTGGAATTACCTTTCGAACTGATTGCTGACACAGAAGAAAAGATGTGTCATATGTTTGGCGTCGTTAAAAACAAAATCATGTACGGCAAAAAGGTCAAGGGTATCGAGCGCAGCACCTTCTTGGTGGGTACCGACGGCATTCTGAAACAAGAATGGCGTGGACTGAAGGTCGCGGGACACGTTGAAGAAGTGCTGAAAGCGGTCAAAGCCCTCAAGAAGCTTGAAGCGACAGCCTAACCCGCAAGCGGCTAAATCCCCTATGCTCCGTGGGATTGCTCTGCCGCAATAGGCGAATCAGTTGTGTATAGTGGCAGTTATGCCCCCACAACGACCTGCATTGATCGCCTCTGAAAGCCGCTCCTGTTTACAGGGCGGCTTTTTGTTTTTTTCTTGCGCCGGTTATCCTCCCTACTCCCTCTTACCCAACGGGTCCTACCCCGCTTGATCGGACGCATAAAAAATGCCACTGCCACCCGCACCGAACAAAAAAGCCACGCGCATTGACGACGCGTACATGGCGTCTGCCCCCAAGGCGGCCGCGCCCAAACCGCTCAAACTGAGGACAGTTGACCCACGCCCAGCGCGCACTGGCCCCGCTGTCGCCGCACTGATGACTCCGCCGCCGATCGTCAAAAACAAAACGAATACCAACACCGAGACCGATACCGGTAAAGCGACCATGGACGGACCCGCGTCCGGGGCATCCCGTCACACGCCAGCAGCAACGAGATCGGCGAACAAGCCACAGCCACAGAGCGCTCGCCCAGCCACCACGACGCCCGCAGCCAAGCAACCAAACGCCGGTAAAAACGAGAAGAGCAGCCAAACGCGTGGCACAAAGTCCCGCAAACTAGGGGCAAAACGTCTGTTTGTACTGGACACCAATGTGCTGATGCACGACCCCTTGTGTTTATTCCGGTTTGAAGAGCACGACGTCTTCTTGCCCATGATTGTCCTAGAAGAACTAGACAACAACAAAAAAGGCATGAGTGAAGTTGCGCGCAACGCGCGTCAAACCAGTCGCACGCTAGATGGCTTAGCGGCCTTGGCAGGTGACATCACCGCTGGCTTAGCACTCGATGCCCTGGGCCACTCCAATGCAACTGGAAAGTTGTTTTTTCAGACCATTCCGCTGGCATCGCGTTTACCAGACAGCCTCCCGCAAGGGAAAGCCGACAACCAAATTTTGGGGGTCGTGCAGGCATTAAGCGAGCGCGAGAACGGTAAAGAAGTGGTGTTGGTGTCCAAGGACATCAACATGCGCGTGAAAGCGCGTGCGCTCGGTCTTGCCGCCGAGGATTATGAAAACGACAAAACACTGGATGACGGCGAGCTGCTTTACCCCGGTGTGCTGGCATTGCCCACTGATTTTTGGATCAAACAAAGCAAGCGTGTTGAAAGCTGGCAAGAAGGTAGCTACACGTTTTACAGAGTCAGCGGCGCGATTGTGCAGCAGTTCTACATCAACCAATTCGTTTACTTCGAGGCCGTTGGCGAGCCGTCGCTGTACGCGCGGGTCACGGAAATACGCGATAAGACCGCCGTCTTGAAGACCTTGCGAGATTTCAGCAACCAGAAAAATGCAGTGTGGGGCGTGATGAGCCGCAATAGAGAGCAAAATTTTGCACTTAACTTACTGATGGATCCAGACATTGACTTCATCACGCTCACCGGTACGGCCGGCACCGGCAAGACCCTGTTGGCACTTGCCAGCGGATTGACGCAAGTGCTTGATGAGCGCCGCTACACCGAGATCATCATGACCCGTGCCACCGTATCGGTCGGAGAAGACATTGGCTTCCTACCCGGCACCGAAGAGGAAAAAATGGGCCCTTGGATGGGTGCGCTCGACGACAACCTGGAGTTCCTAGCCAAGGGCGATGGAACGGGCTCAGGAGCCGGTGAATGGGGACGTGCCG
This sequence comes from Methylobacillus sp., assembly GCA_018607835.1. Classification (GTDB taxonomy): domain Bacteria; phylum Pseudomonadota; class Gammaproteobacteria; order Burkholderiales; family Burkholderiaceae_C; genus RS62. Next base: position 40,158 of record JABBAS010000011.1, read on the forward strand.
CTACCAATGAGTTGATTCGCTCACGCATCAAGGTCAAGAGTCTGAACTTCATGCGCGGCCGCACATTCATGAATAAATTTGTGATCATCGACGAGGCACAAAACCTCACCCCGAAGCAAATGAAAACCCTAATTACCCGTGCAGGTCCGGGTACCAAAATGATTTGCATGGGTAACCTCGCACAAATCGATACGCCCTACCTGACCGAAGGGTCCTCTGGGCTCACCTTCGTGGTAGACCGCTTTAAGGGTTGGGCCAACGGTGGCCACATCACCTTAGCAAGAGGTGAGCGCTCACGCTTGGCAGACTTCGCCAGCGACGTTCTCTGATCAAGGTACAGGCAAAGGCAAAGGTTCAGCTATGGCAATTGGTTGGTTAACCGCACTCAAATTAGTGCCTTGGGGTGATGTCATCGAGGCAACGCCTCAGGCACTGAAGGCGGCGAAGGCGCTGCTCAAAAAACGGGAAGAAGCGCCGGTGCCGCCCACGGATGCCTCCGGCCATGTTTTATTGACGCCAGAGATGCTCAATCAATGGCGGCAGGAGCAGAAAACCACTCTGGAAGCCATAGAAAAACTGGCGACGGCACAGGCGAGCCTGATTGCCGAAATCGAACGGCTACGCAGCCAGCAACGCCGCTCACGCTTAGGGCTCGGTGTGTTGCTGCTGCTCTCGCTTTTCTTGACGGCATGGGTCTTAAGACACAGCGCCCTAGCTTAGTCCGCCCCATACACCCGTAACACCATGGGTGTTATCAGAAGTCCTCGCCCGAGTACGCCAAGCTCTCGAAACGGGTCAGATGGTTTAAGAACGCCAAGCGGACCGTTCCCGTCGGGCCATTACGCTGCTTGCCGATGATGATCTCAGCCACACCCGGATCTTTTGTTTCCTTGTTGTAGTATTCATCGCGGTAAATAAACATAATGATGTCCGCGTCCTGCTCGATCGCACCCGACTCACGCAGGTCACTCATCATGGGGCGCTTATCGGTTCGTTGCTCAACACTTCGGTTGAGCTGAGACAAGGCAATCACCGGACACTGCAATTCTTTGGCCAGCATTTTTAAGCCACGCGAAATCTCACCCAACTCGGTTGCACGGTTTTCACCCTCAGACTTGGAGCCAGACATCAGTTGCAGATAGTCCACCACAATTAGACCTAACTTGCCACAGCTGCGTGCCAGACGACGCGCGTTCGCACGCAGCTCGCTGGGCGTTAGCCCGGCGGTTTCATCAATGTGCAAGGACACCGTGCGCAAGCGTTCAATCGCCTCCGTGAGACGCGGCCACTCCTCATCGGTGAGTTTGCCCGTGCGCAAGTGTCCTTGATGGATACGCCCAATCGAGCCAACAATACGCACGGCCAGCTGTGATGCCCCCATTTCCATGGAAAAAACGGCGACTGGGAGGCCCTCGTTCAAAGCCACGTGCTCCGCAATGTTGACGGCAAAGGCCGTCTTACCCATGGATGGCCTGGCGGCCAACACCACCAAGTCACCCGCTTGCAAACCCGATGTCATGCGATCGAGATCAATAAAGCCCGTCGGTACCCCCGTAATGTCGTTGGGGTTATCGGCCATCTCTTGCACGCGGTCCAGCAGATCGACCACCAACTTATCCATCCCTTGGAAGCCTTGCTTCATACGGGAACCCTCTTCCCCAATTTGGAAGATTTTTTGCTCTGCTTGGTCTAGTACCTGCGCAACGGTTTTGCCTTGCGGATTGAATGCATTGGTGGCGATATCATCGCTGGCGGCGACCAGTTTCCGCAGCACACCACGCTCCCGCACAATCTCTGCATACCGTCGAATATTCGCCGCACTTGGCACATATTGCGCCAAGCTGTTCAGGTACGTCAGTCCCCCGACGTCCCCACCCTTACCCTGACCTTCCAGATGCTCGTACACCGTGATCACGTCAGCAGGCTTGCCCGTATTGGTGAGCTTATCGATCGCAGCAAAAATAAGACGGTGCTCATAACGATAAAAATCACCGTCATGCAGCAAGTCAGCAACCCGGTCCCAAGCGCTGTTATCCAGCAGTAGGCCGCCTAAAACGCTAGACTCCGCCTCTAAGGAGTGCGGCGGTACACGCAACTGAGCAACCTGTCTGTCATGTGCGACAAAGTGGTCGTCCTCAGGTGCGCTATGTTCCATAGGGAAGTGGTCGTCAAAATCCATGGCGTGATGCTATCGAAAACGGTAAGTCATGGGTAGATGGTACTTGGGTATCGGCGAAACGCTGTGGATAACCCTGTGCACAACCAGGCTGGTTATCGGTGCAATCCTTGGGGAAATCGGTGGAGCGTTATACGACCGCCACCGCAAGCATGCAGGAGGCGCAACCAAGCCGTTCTTATGGGGTCCACGGCGGCGACACCAACGACAAAGCCGCCCGAGGGCGGCTTTGCTAGGGTGCGCTAGGCGCGCACCAAACCTGAGGCGTTAAGCACCAACCGCTATTAAGCGGCTTCGCCGTCAACCTTCACAGACAGCTCGATGTTCACGTCAGTGTGCAGTGACACAGATACCGTGTACTCACCAACGGCCTTTAAAGGACCGTTAGGCATACGCACCTGAGCTTTGCTGACCTCGAAGCCTTGCTTCACCAGTTGCGCTGCAATGTCTTGGTTGGTGATTGAGCCGAATAAACGACCATCCACACCCGCCTTTTGAGACAACGTGACCACCAAACCGCCGATTTTTTCACCAACCGCTTGGGAAGCAGCCAGCTTCTCAGCCGCTGCTTTTTCCAATTCAGCGCGACGCGCCTCAAACTCGGCCACAGCGGTGGCGGTGGCACGACGTGCACGACCACTTGGGATCAAGTAATTGCGCGCGTAGCCATCTTTAACTTTAACCACATCGCCCAAAGCGCCGAGGTTCACGATTTTTTCCAACAGAATAATTTGCATGACTCAGGACTCCTTAGACGCGATGCTGGTCGGTGTAGGGCATCAAAGCCAAAAAGCGCGCACGCTTGATAGCCGTGGTGACCTGACGCTGATAAATAGCGCGCGTGCCGGTTAAGCGCGCGGGGATGATTTTGCCGTTTTCAGCAATGAAATCACGCAACGTATCGGTGTCTTTGTAGTCCACCTCTTCAACACCAGCAACGGTGAAACGGCAGAAACGCTTGCGCTTGAACAGCAGTGATTGTGTATTGCGCTTGCGCTTTGGATCAAATTTTTTACGGGGTGCAGCCATGATGAGCTTTCCTTGTTTTAGATATGCAGACTAAGTGTGCAGTTCTTGAATATGAAATACGACGCCTTTTCCGTTTCGCGATGTATTTAAAAAGCCTCGGAAGTGAAACATCACTTTCAAGTCTTGTCTGGCTAAGGTCTGGGCAATTGCACCAAACGCTACGGCTTTCATTCGCAACTGAACCACTCTTTCCGAACCAGCTTCCTGCGTCTTCGATTCATGTACTAGCCATAAATCAAGGATGGGTAAACCGGCGGGGTTGTATCTCAGTGCGTTTAGCTCTTCCAGACTCGCGTGCAAGTCAAATTGATTGACCGACGCTAACATCGCATCAGCGGACACTTAGGCGGCGGTCTCCTGCTGTTGGCTCTTACGAGCCTCTTCGCGCTCAACCGACTTCATCATCGCTGAAGGCGTTGTTTCGGCCTTCTTTTTGAGGATAGTCATGTGGCGCAACACAGCATCGTTAAATCTGAACGCATGCTCCAACTCGGCGACCACGGCTTGGTCGGCCTCGATGTTCAAGCAAACGTAGTGTGCCTTGCTCAGCTTGTTGATCTGGTAAGCCAGCTGACGGCGGCCCCAGTCTTCTTCACGGTGGATTTTTCCGCCCGCTGCAGTGATCGAGCCTTTGTAGCGTTCCAGCATGGCTGGAACTTGCTCGCTTTGGTCCGGATGAACCAACATAACGATTTCGTAATGACGCATCTTTTCTCCTTTTGGATTGAAACAACCACCCCTGAGCGTCAACACAGGGTGTGGCAAGGTTAGCCCGCAATTATAGCCCGATTTAGCCCTTGGGGGGAAAGGGCTATGGCCGGGCCTCAGGTGTCCTGTCGCGGGTACCGCAGCGACTCCACCATTCTTTGAACGGCTACGGGCGGGGGTGGGGTCATCAAACTAGCCAAAATGAGCACGGCGCACCCCACGGGTACACCGAATACACCCGCAGAAATAGGCTCGATACCCCACCAAAGCTCTACTGGGCCAGTCAAGTTGAAGACCCCACGCAGCCACGGCTGAGTCGTTGCCATGTAATAGATCGTCACACCTAAGCCGCTCAACATACCCAAAATAGCGCCTGCGGCGTTAGCCCGTTTCCAGAAAATACCGAGCGTCAATGCAGGAAACAGCATGGAAGCGGCCAAAGAGAACGCCGCAGACACCAAAAACAAAATATCAGCGGGCTTTTGCGCGGCCACATACGCGGCGGCCAACGCAACGACCAACAGCAACATTTTGGAAATCGTGACGCGCCTAGCGGTCGACGCCTTGGGGTCGATCAAGGTGTAATACACGTCGTGACTCAGCGCGTTAGCCATGGTTAACAACAAGCCATCCGCGGTTGACAAGGCGGCGGCCAAGCCACCCGCGGCGATCAGGCCCGAAATCACATACGGTAAGCCCGCAATTTCAGCACTTGCCAACACAATGATGTCCGACCCAATGCTCAACTCATTGAGTTGCACAAGACCGTCTTGATTGACGTCTTTGACCGACAGCAAGCTGGCGTCGACCTTGCTCCACGCCGCCACCCAATTCGGCAAGTCACTGAACGAAGAGCCGACCAAGTTATTGAAAATTTCATACTTGACCATCACCGCCAGAGCCGGCGCACTCAGGTACAGCAACAAGATAAAACCCAAGGACCAACCGACCGATTGCCGCGCGGCCCGCACACTGGGGGTCGTGTAGTAGCGCGCCAAGACATGCGGCAAGGCGGCGGTACCGAACACCAAACAAAAGACCAACGCCATGAAGTTCAGGCGAGAGGTCTCAAAACTTGCGCGACTGGATGCATCGCCATCCGGATCCCCCGCAAACGGCTCTGCGTGCCGCGGCATGCCATTGAGAGGCTGTGCCTTTTGGCGGGCAACCACCAAGGCCTCACGCCATCGCTGTTCGGCATCCTCAACATTGCGCGGCGTATTCGCCAAGGCGCGTTCCGACAGAATTTGCACATTTATTTCTGCACCCTCGGCGCGCTGCCGTGCCACCAACGCCTCTGCCGCTTGACGCTGCAGGCGTAACGCCTTTTCGGGCTCTGCCAACTTGCCCTCTAGGTCTAGCACTTGCTGACGAAAGATGGCCTGTACCGACTGCTCTCCCGCATCGGCGATTAGCACCTGCTCACGCGCTCCCACGGCCGCCAGCTGATACCGGTAGCTCACCTGGGGCACCGGGTTGCCGGTTTGCTGCACGGACAGCCAAACGACCGGAACGACGAACGCAATGATTAAGACGATATATTGCGCGACCTGTGTCCAAGTAACCGCGCGCATGCCCCCCAAAAAGGAACACACCAAAATGCCACCAAGCCCAAGAAAAACACCGAGCTCAAATGCCACGCCCACCAAGCGGGAGGCGATCAGACCGACGCCATAAATCTGCGCAACCACGTAAGTGAATGACACTAAGATAACCCCGAAAACGCCTAGCAAGCGCGGTGCAAACGTACCGTATCGCGCACCCAAAAAATCAGGAATAGTGAAACGCGCAAATTTCCGCAGGTACGGTGCCAGCAACAGGGCGACCAAGCAGTAGCCGCCGGTCCAGCCAAGAATGAAGGCCATCCCCCCGTAACCCGTCAGGTAGAGGGTGCCCGATAGTCCAATGAAGCTGGCAGCGGACATCCAATCTGCTCCGGTCGCCATCCCGTTGTATGCCGCCGGTACGCTGCGGTCAGCAACGTAATAGGCATTGGCATCTGTGGTGCGGCACAGCACGCCAATGGTGGCGTAGACCCCGATGGTTGTGATCAAGAAAATAAAGCCAATCCACTCTCGCGACAAACCCCACAGCTCGCCCAACCACAGCAGCGCCACCAAGCCAATAAACGCCATCGTGTACATCACGTACAAGCGGTTGAGTCGGCGCAACCACGGCAAGCTAGATCCACTAGCGCTCAAGGCTCGCCCTCCTCTAGGCCATAGAGACCATCCAAGCGGTGCGCTAACCACGCATATGCGACCGTAATGAACAGGTATACGAAGAGACTACCCTGAGCAGCCATCCAATAGCTGAAAGGCCATCCAAAAAAAGTAAATGCCAAGTCACGTGCGTAGTAGGTCGTGACGAAGGTCACGACCATCCATAGCAACAGCAGCCAGCCGGTTAGGCGCTTGATACGCCGCCAGTGCGCACGCTTGCGCGCGCGCATGGCCTCCATGGCCCGCTCGGCCTGCCTTTCGAACGGCCCCACCGGTGTGGGCGTCACCCCTCCCAACGCGTCCGAGGGAGCGGGCGCATCGCGTTGCCCGATCGCGCCGCTCGCTTGCGTTTCCGACCCGTATGTCGCCTCTGTCATGACGCCGTCAGTGAAGCCCGCTCAGCAACGGCGCTCTAAGAGCGGCCGCTCGCCAAGCGCTTCCACGTTTGGACAACCGTATCCGGATTTAGCGAAATAGAGCTGATGCCCTCGTCCACCAACCACTGTGCAAAATCAGGGTGGTCGCTAGGGCCTTGACCGCAAATACCCACGTACTTTCCTTGCGCCTTGCACGCCTGAATGGCGCGCACCAGCAAGGCCTTTACAGCGGGATCACGCTCATCAAAATCTGCTGCCAACAACGCCAACCCGGAATCACGATCCAAGCCAAGCGTCAACTGTGTCAGGTCATTGGAACCAATGGAGAAGCCATCGAAATACTGCAAAAAGTCTTCCGCCAAAATGGCGTTGCTTGGGACCTCACACATCATGACGATCTTCAGATCATTTTCGCCCCGCTTCAACCCTTTACCTGCAAGCAACTCGGTCACTGCTTTGGCTTGCCCGACGGTGCGAACGAACGGGACCATGATTTGCACATTGGTCAATCCCATCTCATCACGCACCCGCTTCAAGGCATCACACTCCATCGCAAACGCCGCGCCAAAGTCTGCGCTGATATAGCGAGAAGCGCCACGGAATCCGAGCATGGGGTTTTCTTCATCCGGCTCATAGCGTGACCCACCAATGAGTTTGCGATACTCGTTGGACTTGAAGTCAGATAAACGCACAATCACCGGCTTAGGCCAATACGCGGCAGCAATGGTGGCCACGCCCTCGGCCACCTTGTCAACATAAAACGCGGTTGGCGAGGCGTGTCCACGGGCGACCGACTCAACGGCCTTCTTCAAATCAGCATCAATGTGCGGATAGTCCAAAATGGCCTTGGGGTGCACGCCGATGTTGTTGTTGATGATGAACTCCAAGCGCGCCAAACCGACGCCTTCGTTAGGCAATTGGCAGAAGTCAAAAGCGAGCTGCGGATTGCCAACGTTCATCATGATCTTCACATCCAACGCAGGCATCTCGCCACGCTGCACCTCGGACACCTCGGTTTCCAACAGACCCTCATAGACGTTCCCGGTGTCGCCTTCAGCGCAACTCACCGTGACCAAGCTCCCCTCGGTCAGCGTTTCCGTCGCATCACCGCAACCAACCACCGCGGGGATACCCAGCTCACGGGCAATGATCGCCGCGTGGCAAGTCCGGCCACCTCGGTTGGTCACAATGGCACTGGCGCGCTTCATGACGGGCTCCCAATTAGGGTCCGTCATGTCTGTCACCAAAATATCCCCCGGCTGAACTTTGTCCATATCGGCGATATCGTCAACCAAGCGCACCGGGCCTGCGCCGATTTTTTGCCCAATTGCTCGGCCTGAGACCAGCACCTGGCTGGAACCAAGCAAGGTATATCGTTGCTCGACCTTACCCTTGGCCTGGCTCTTCACGGTTTCAGGCCGCGCTTGCAAGATGTACAGCAGCCCATCGTTACCGTCTTTACCCCACTCAATGTCCATGGGCCGGCCGTAATGGGCCTCAATCACCATGGCGTAGTGGGCTAGTTGGGTGACGTCCGCATCGCTCAGGCTATAGCGGTTACGCAACTCACCCGCCACATCAACCGTCTTGACCAACTGGCCTGTTGCGGCTTTTTCTTCTGGCGTCGAAAACACCATTTGAAGGAGCTTGGATCCCAAGTTACGCCGGATAACCGCGCGGTTGCCAGCAGCCAACATGGGCTTGTGCACGTAGAACTCATCCGGATTCACCGCGCCCTGCACCACCGTCTCGCCTAGACCATAGCTCGATGTGATGAAGACCACGTCCTCAAAACCCGACTCCGTATCGATGGTAAACATCACGCCCGCGGCGCCCAGATCCGACCGAACCATGCGCTGAACACCGGCACTCAGGGCCACATCGGCGTGCGCAAACCCCTTGTGAACCCGATAGCTAATGGCCCGATCGTTATAAAGAGAAGCAAACACCTCTTTCATCTTGTGCAAGATGGCATCGATGCCCACCACGTTCAGAAACGTTTCCTGCTGGCCAGCGAACGAGGCGTCCGGCAAGTCTTCTGCCGTTGCCGACGAACGCACCGCAAAACTGGCTTGTGGGTTGTCACCACTGAGGTCCGCAAATGCAGCGCGAATGGCCTGTTCTAGCGATGGGGGAAACGGCTGCGCCTCTACCCATGCACGGATGTCAGCGCCAGCTTGAGCCAGTGCGCGAACGTCCTCGACATCCAAGGCGTCCAAACGTGCGTTGATCTTCTGCGTCAGGCCATCGTGGGCGAGAAACGCGCGAAAGGCATGGGCCGTGGTAGCAAAACCCGTCGGTACGCGAACCCCTTCCGGTAATTGAGAGATCATCTCGCCCAGGCTGGCATTCTTGCCACCCACGACCTCTACATCGCTGTTTCTCAACAGCTCAAATGGCACGACCAAGGCGGTCGCGTCAAAGCGATCTGAGGGGTTAGTTTCAGACATACACAAGACTCCACAAAGTTATAAATGCGGTCTCGCAGCAACAGCCAAGTACAGGCTTTGTTTGTTCTCGTTGTTACCATGCATAGGCTGCGAGCGGGTTAAGCTTATTGTAGGCGGCTAAGCAAACGCGTTTGCGGTGTGCTCGCAAATATGCGCCCTCTGAAAACCCGCAAAAATAAACATAAGCAATTGATTTAAAACAATATTATGAACAGAACCGTGTTTTTTCTTTCCGATGGCACCGGCATCACCGCCGAAACCTTCGGTGGCGCCATCATGGCGCAATTCGAAATCACGCCACGCCGCGTGCGCCTGCCCTACATCGACAACGTCGATAAGGCACATCAGATCGTTAGGCAAATCAACCACACCGCTGAAATTGAGGGGCAACGTCCCATTGTTTTCTCAACACTGGTCAACATGGAGGTGCTCAGCGTCATCAAAGCAAACTGCCACGGCATGCTGCTAGACATGTTTGCCACCTTTGTGGAACCGCTGGAAAAGGAGCTGAAACTGACCTCCAACCACCGCGTCGGGCGCTTCTCCAACGTCACCAAGTCGCAGGAATATCACGACCGCATGGAGGCCATCAACTTCTCGCTGGCACACGATGATGGGCAAAGTAACCGTGACTTGGCCAGCTCAGACATTATTTTGATCGGCGTGAGTCGCAGTGGTAAAACGCCAACCTCTCTGTATTTGGCGATGCAATATGGGCTCAAGGCATCCAACTACCCACTCATCCCAGAAGATTTTGATCGCCGCGAACTCCCGCCGGCACTGGTCCCGTTTAAGAAGAAGATTTTTGGGCTGACCATTCAACCGGAGCGCCTGAGTGAAATCCGTCACGAGCGCCGCCCAGACTCCAAGTACGCCAGCCTAGAAAATTGCCGCCACGAGGTGCATGAGGCGGAGTCCATGATGCGGCGAGAGGGCATACGCTGGCTATCGACAACGACCAAGTCGATTGAAGAGATTGCCACGACCGTTTTGCAGGACCTGGAACCAACACAGAACTTCTAAGACCCGCCAGCGCCTGCCACTGAGGCGCCGAGCCATGACTCAGTTGTTGCGCTGCGCATCCCGCTCCGCGGCTAGTTTGGCCGCTTTTTCTTCCAGCTCTTGGGCGCGCTTCTCATCGGCGACACGCTCCTTCTCCAACTTTCGCGCACTCTTGACCCCCAAGTGCGCATGCCGGCTAAGCGCGAAGTTAAAGATCAACTTACACCAGATGGTCACACCGGCAATCGCCGTCCATTCGTCTTTGGGCAGGGTCGCGCTAACAACTCCCAAGATGACGCTGAGGGTGACGGTCGCCGCAATGAGGTTGCTTGCCAAGGTAAACGGGGCGAATTTGGCTGGATTCGGCGGCGCCTCTCCCTCCTTCAAGGCCACACTAGAAAAGTCGCGCTTAACCGCGATACGCCACGCCTGTCGATACCAAACAAACGTGACGGGAAACAAAGCCAAAAACAACACCCACGTAATAATCAAGTCAACGTAAACATACATAGCCATAAGTGGATGATCGCTTTCGAAACAGAAAATCAGTTGTTACTACACACGCAAAAAGAAAAAAGCCCTGAAGCACAAGCCACAGGGCTTTTCTATTTTGGCTGTATCTGCAAGGCATGCCTTGCAGATACAACCGCCGCTCAAGGCTTAATGGCCAGTCGCAGCGCCCGCCCCTGTGGGGATACGGATGCTCTCAACCATTTCTTGCACTTCAACAGGTGGTGGAGAAGTCATCTTACACACCGCATAGGCGACAACGAAGTTGACAATCGCACCGATGGTACCAATGGCATTTGGTTCGATACCGAACCAGCCGTTGTTACCGCCGACAAAGTCCACGAACTCGGTGCCCTTGATGAACAAGATACCTTTGTGCGCAAACACGTAGACCAACGTCGTCGTCAGACCAGCGACCATACCCGCAATGGCACCTTCGCTGTTCATGGTCTTGGAGAAGATACCCATCAAGATAGCTGGGAACAATGAGCTGCCTGCGATACCGAAGGCCAAAGCCACGGTACCCGCCGCAAAGCCTGGCGGATTCAAGCCCAGATAGCCTGCGACGAAAACCGCCACCGCCATAGACACTTTACCGGCCAGTAGCTCGCTCTTCTCACTGATTTCGGGGTTAAACACGCCCTTGATCAAGTCGTGCGACACAGCTGAAGAAATCGCCATCAACAAGCCTGCAGCCGTTGACAACGCAGCAGCCAAACCACCCGCAGCAACCAAGGCAATCACCCAGTTAGGCAACAGCGCAATTTCAGGGTTGGCCAACACGATAATGTCAGCGTTCACACCCAATTCATTACCCTGCCAGCCAGCGGCATCTGCCTTGGCTTTAACGGCTTCATTTTTGGTTGCGTCGTTGTAGTACTGGATACGGCCATCACCGTTCTTGTCAGTGAACTTCAAGAGACCAGTCACTTCCCAACGCTTCATCCAGTCTGGACGCTGCTCATAAACGATGCTGCTTTCTTCGGCAAACAAGTCGCCACCCGATTTAACAGCCGTGTTCACGGTCGCATGCAGGTTCAGCTTAGCCATCGCACCAACAGCAGGCGCCGTTGTGTAAAGCAAGGCAATAAACACCAACGCCCAACCAGCAGACTTACGCGCATCGGACACACGGCGAACCGTGAAGAAGCGAACAATCACGTGAGGCAAACCGGCTGTACCAATCATCAGTGACACGGTGTACATGAACATGTTCAACATGTCGCCACGACTGTTGGTCGTGTATTCCGCAAAACCGAGGTCGGTCACCACCTGGTCCAACTTAGCGAGCAGCGACACATCGCCACCAGCAAAGTTACTACCCAGACCCAACTGTGGGAAAGGGTTGCCGGTCAGGTTCAATGAAATGAACACAGCAGGCACGGTGTAGGCCAAGATCAACACACAGTACTGAGCGACCTGTGTATACGTGATGCCCTTCATACCGCCAAACACGGCGTAAGCAAACACGATGCCCATACCAATGTAGATACCCATCTCTTTCGTCACGCCCAAGAAGCGCGAGAAAGCCACGCCCACACCGGTCATTTGACCAATGATGTACGTGATAGACGCCACCAACAAACACACAACCGCAATAGTGCGTGCCGTCTTAGAGTAGAAGCGATCACCGATGAATTCTGGCACCGTGAACTTACCGAACTTACGCAGGTAAGGCGCCAAGAGCATCGCCAGCAACACGTAGCCGCCGGTCCAACCCATCAGGAAAACGGCACCGCCGTAGCCCATATTTGCGATCAAACCCGCCATCGAAATGAAGGAGGCAGCAGACATCCAGTCAGCAGCAGTTGCCATACCGTTCACAACGGGATTGACGTCACCACCCGCTACATAGAACTCGCTTGTGCTTCCGGCGCGGGCCCAAAACGCGATACCGAGGTACAGCGCAAAGGACATGCCCACGACAACGTAGGTAATTGTTTGTAATTCCATTTGAGACCCCTTATTCGTCACTCACGCCGAAAGCGCGATCGATCTCGCCCATCTTCTTTACATAGTAGTAAATCAGAATCAGAAAGACGTAGATTGAGCCCTGTTGGGCAAACCAGAATCCCAGCGGGTAACCGCCGAGGTGAATGGTATTGAGAGCGGGTGCAAACAAAATACCGGCGCCATACGAAGCTAAGAACCATACGATGAGGATCCTAGTCAGCAGGCTGAGCGTTGCTGCCCAGTAACCTTTGCTGTCATTCATGTCGGCCATCTCCTTTAGATGTGTTTTTTTAACGCAACAGAAAACCTGCTGCACTTAGTCCGAGGCTCTGCGCGCAAGCGCGCGTCTACCTCTGCGACACCGCACTGTCGCGTCCTTCCCTTACGCCTAACTGATAAGTTCCGATTTTTTTTAGAAAACTAGGGTTTATCCTTGGTGTCTCAGGCTGCTCCCTATAAAAGACGAGGGTAAACCCTATGCTTAAATGCCTATGCGATGGGGCGGCAATCAGCTTAGGTTCAAGGCCGCGATACCGACCTTCGCAACCTGCGCGTCCTCTATTGATTTCACGCCACTGACGCCGACGGCGCCAATACATTGCCCACCGTGCATGATGGCAACGCCACCCTCCAACATGCCAGAGATAGCCGGGGCCGACAAGAATGAAAAGCGCCCGCCGTTAATAAGGTCTTCATACACCTTGGATTCGCGGCAACCCAATGCCGACGTTTGCGCTTTTGACAAGGCAATGTGCGCAGACACGGGCGCGGTGTTGTCCAACCGCAGGAAGCCGAGCTGGTGACCGCCGTCATCCACCACACAAATGGCAACCGCCCAGTTGTTTTTAGTCGCTTCGGCCTCAGCCGCATGCAAAACGGCCTTAACGTCAGCGGCCTCCAGCACCATTTTTGTCTTCATCGGGGTTTCCTTTGGTTAATTGAACGGGTGATACTGCTCGTTTTCGCAGACCGGCGGTCGTAAGCATACCGATTGCATGGCGCGTCTTCGGCGTGCAGCGGCATTTTTTATTCAACAATTAACCACACGCGGTATGGCGTCAATTCATTAAGTTTCGACTTTCAGCACATCTTTAGTAGACTAGAGGTATGCGCAAACCGCGCACCAGCCACAGACAGGAGCGTTATCAAATGAACCAACCCCTCAATTCAACGACTACATTCGGCAACAGCGTCAGCAGCGCAGCACGTAATAAGGTACTGCGTAATACCTACTGGCTACTAGCGATTAGCTTGCTTCCAACAGTCGCAGGCGCTTGGATTGGGGTCGCAACCGGTATCACGGCCGCTCTCAGCGGCATGATGGGCCTCGTCGTCTTTCTCGGCGGTGCTTTTGGATTTATTTACGCGATCAATAAGACTAAAAATTCCGCAGCCGGCGTCCCCGTGCTACTGGGCTTCACCTTCTTTATGGGCCTCATGATTTCGCGACTGATCGCGATGGTCCTGGGCTTCAGCAATGGTGCGGACCTCGTGATGATGGCCTTTGGAGGCACCGCCGCCGTATTTTTCGCCATGGCCAGCATGGCGACCGTTGTCAAGCGCGACTTGAGCGGACTCAACCAATGGCTCACCATTGGTGTCATCCTACTGGTGGTGGGTATGCTCATCAACATGTTCGTAGCGAGCTCCACAGGCATGGTGGTTCTATCCATGTTGGCCGTCGCCATTTTTAGCGCCTTCTTGCTGGTCGATATCAAACGCGTCATCGATGGTGGCGAAACCAACTACATCACCGCAACGCTGAGCATCTACCTGAGCCTAATCAACATCTTCCAAAACCTCCTGATGCTGTTGGGCATCTTCGGCGGTAACGACGACTAAGCAACGCGCTTAACCCCTGCTAAAAAGCCAGCGATCGTATGATCGCTGGCTTTTTTTTGCATGTACTGTGGTGAGGCTATTGGCGGTCCGTCGGCGCCCCGCTCACACCGCAATTCGCTCAAACACGGCCATGCTTTCCACATGGGCGGTATGCGGAAACATATTCACCACGCCCGCCGAGGTGAGTTGGTAATGACCAGAGGCGACCAAGATACCTGCGTCCCGCGCCAAGGTCGCCGGATTACAGCTGACATAGACAATGCGCGTGGGGGCTACCCAGCCCGTCGCCGCGTTCAGGTCTGGGTCTGACAACGCGTCCACCAAGGCGGTCACCAAGGCCATAGCACCTTCACGTGGCGGATCAACCAACCACTTGTGTGCGTTGCCATCGGCGCGTAAGGTGTCGGCCGTCATCTCGAACAAATTGCGCGCAATAAAGGAGGTCGGTGCGACCGTCTTTTTACTGGCGTGAAAGCGTGCGTAGTTGGCAATACCCCGATTAACCAAGATCTCGCTGCCCTCAACGCCAACCACCTCTGCGCCCTGAGTCGCCAACGGAAGTGTGAAATTACCCAAACCGCAAAACCAGTCAAAGACGCGTTCATGCTTTTGTACGCCGAGCAAGTTCAGCGCACGGGAAACCAGCACCTCGTTGATGTAGGGATTAACTTGGGTGAAATCAGCTGGCCTAAAGGGCATGTGAACCCCGTAAGCGGGCAACTCATAAAACAGGTCTTCATCTCCCTCATCCAGCAACGTAATGGTGTCGGGACCCTTGGATTGCAGGTACCACATGATGCGTGGCAACGGCGATGGCGACGCCGATGGGGTATCCGAGGGGCCCTCACCACTGTGACGAATTGCAAAGGCTCTTAAGCGCTGCTTATCGTCATCGCTAAGTGGCTCCAAATGGCGCAAAACCAAGCCCGTTTGCGTCTCTGTACACGCCACCTCTAACTGCGCGCAAGACGCACGTGCCGCCATACTCATGAACAGGTCTCGCAAGGGGAGCAACAAGTCGCTGACATGTTTGGGCAGTACCGCACAGCTCGCCATATCCGCTACATACCGGCTCTTGCGCTCGTGAAAGCCAACCAACACCGTGCCCTTTTTGGCAACATAGCGCACAGACAAGCGCGCACGGAACCGATAACCCCAAGTAGGCCCTTCAATAGCGCGCAATATGAAGTTGGGCTTTACCTTGCCCAAGTGCCACAGGTTGTCTTCTAAAACACGCTGTTTGATGGCCACTTGCGTCGTTGGTTGCAAGTGCTGCATTTTGCAACCGCCACAACTGCCAGCGTGCAAACCAAAATGTGGGCATTTGGGTTGTGCCACGCGCTGCGATGATGGCTCTTGCACGGCACTTAAAGAGGCCATTTCCCAATTGCTTTTTTTGCGATGCACTTGGGCGGTGACCCACTCTCCGGGTAGGGCACCATCAATAAAAACCACCTTGCCATCCTCACGGTGCCCAACGCCTTGGGCATTCAAGTCCATGGCATGAACATACAGCCAGTCGCTAGGACGCTGCCCGCGATCAGGCGCCACGTGGCGTGTACTGGCAGTAGATGCAGATTGCTGCTCAGTCGCCTTCAGGGCGACGGCGGGGGGGTGTATAGGGCTGTTATCGACGGCTTCACTCATCCCGCTATTGTCGCAGGACACGGCCACCTAATCGCACCGTCTTAGCGCTGGGGAAGAAATATCAATGGGTCAACCGGCTTACCCAGTTGGCGGACCTCAAAATGTAACTTCACGCGGTCGGCGTCAGAGCTACCCATCTCCGCTATTTTTTCGCCCTGCTTCACCGTTTGATCTTCTCGCACCGATAAGGCTTGGTTGTGCGCGTAGGCAGTCAAGAAGGTGTCGTCGTGTTTGAGGATCACCAAGTTACCGTAACCACGCAAACCAGAGCCTGCGTACACGACGCGCCCATCGGCCGCTGCCAACACCGGGTCGCCTACCTTGCCCGCAATACCAATCCCTTTATTCGTCTGCTCGTCATAAGTGGCAATCACTTCACCATTGGTCGGCCACCGCAGATTCAAACCGGATACCAACTTGGCCTTCGCTGTGTCTGGCACGTCAGAGACGGCCGGCTTGGGTGGGTCACCCAAGGCCGCTTGGTCCACAGGCTTTTCCAAGGGCTTGACCTGTGTCGATTGCACTTGCGCAGACTTAACGGGCTGAACCACCACGCCCTCGGACGCTGGCTCTGCGCGTTGAACCGGTGTTGGTGCTGGTG